>JBBQKQ010000001.1:0-72774 GCA_038326985.1 Minisyncoccia bacterium
ATTCTGATTATCTCCCTAAGAGTTCCTTCTTTTTTGAGCTCTTCAGTTATCTCCAAATCGAGTATTACTTTTTCACTACTTCCAACAAATTTTATTTCTTTTATATTTGTTTCATCTTTTATTTCTTGCAAATACTCTACACTTAAAATCTTACCTTTATTTTCCACCAATCCTGTTTCAGGAAATGTTGCACTTGATAAAGGTTGTTTTACTTTTATGCCAGCAACTATTCTAGCCTCCATGATATTTGTTATCATCTCTCTAACCTTTTCTGTCTGTTCAATATTTTCCAGATCTGACGTTTCTAGAGATGGTACATCTCCCCAATTTGCCAAGTGAACACTCTCTACATCCAAATTACTTTTAACATCTTGCCAAATCATCTCAGCAGTAAAAGGCATTATTGGAGCCAGAACTTTTGCAAATTCTACTAAAGCATATTTCATTGTAGATAAGACTTCTTTTACTATTTCATCATTTTCACTTTTAAATCTATCCCGGCTTCTCCTCAAATACCAAACACTTAAGTCGTCTATGAATTTTTCAATTGGGCGAAAAGCCTGATCTATAAATAGCTCATCGAAGCCTTTTGTAACTTCACATTTTACTTGTTTAAGTCTTGAAATAATAAATTTATCTATTATGTGAGTACTATCGCTGTGGGCCATAATATTTCCCCCGTTATTATTTGCATACATTTTATAAAAACTTACAACATTTAATAACCGACTTATATTTTTACCATAGACCTGCTTTAAACCGTCGTCTGAAAACTTCATCATTTCTCCTTTCACTACTGGAGAAGATAGAATATAATACCTCATAGAATCGGAGCCATATTTTTCAATAAGCTCTATTGGGTCTGTATAATTTTTAAGTTTTTTACTTATTTTTTTACCATCAGAGGCATTTATCATTCCACTTGTTATTACACCCTTAAATGGAGATTGGTCAAAAAGTCCAACCCCCAAAACAAGCATTGTATAAAACCAACCACGTGTTTGATCTTGAGCCTCTGCAATGAAGTCTGCGGGGAAATTTTCCTTAAAAAGCTCTTGGTTTTCAAAGGGATAATGAAATTGGGCATACGGCATAGAACCACTCTCAAACCAACAGTCAAAAACTCCACCTTCTCGCTTCATCATTTCCCCGTCTTTATCGTAAACTTTTAAATTATCAATGTGCGGTAAATGGAAATTTACGGCGCCAGACTCGTCATGTGGAAGTGGTTTAAAGTTGAGTTCCAAAATTTCTGCATTGTCTCTGTTAGTAAATTTAGGAATATTACCAGTTCCTTTTTCAAAAAGTTCCCCTGAGTTATAAATTTCCAAACAGGCAATTGGTGACTTATGAGTTACAATTACAATATTTTTACCTACTGGCTCATCTTTGTACTTTTCTTCTAGTTCGTAAATAGTTTTGGCCATGCGAAGAGAGACTTGATATTTAGTTTCGTTTGTACCAGCCAGATTATCATGTAAAATATTAACGCCTTTGTTTTCTAGATATAACTGCTCCCAAGTTTTACCTTCGTTACTTTCTCCTACTTGCCACTCTTTTACTTTGTCTTCTAAAATAATTTTTTCTTTGTCAATTCCAACATTTCTAGCAATTATTTCTGCTGTTTGTTTTGTACGTAAATAGGGTGAAGCAATTATTAGATCGATATTTTTATCCACAAGGATTTTACCTGCAATTTCGGATTGTGCAATTCCTGTTTCATTTAGTGACTCACTAATAGAATTTAGAACATCTATTTTTTTTGTGATATTGGCATTTGTTTGACCGTGCCTCACTAAAAAGTATTTGTTTTTGGCTTTAGTTCTTGTTTGTAATTCTTTTAACGAACTAGGTACAAAAATCTCCTCTTCATTCTTCCAAACTGGCAGTGGTGCACCCCAATAACGATTGCGAGACAAGGCCCAGTCCCTGGCACCTTCAAGCCATTGGCCCATTCTACCATCACGTACATTTTGTGGTACCCAGTAAACTTTTTTATTTTCCTCAACAAGTTTTTCACGCATTTTAGAAACTGCCACGAACCAACTATTTGTCGCATAGTTTAAAAGTGGAGTATCACAACGCCAGCAAAGTGGGTAGGAATGTGTAATTATTTCAGTCTTTAAAATTTTACTTTTACCAGAGAAACTGTTGGCCAAAAACTCACATATTTTTTTGTCAGTCGCTTGGGTTTCTCCTTTCCATTTTACACGCTCCCCAGAAAAGTCAGAGACTTCAGGTTTAAATCTTCCATCCATAGATACGTGAAGTATTGTAGGAATGTTATTGTCCATTGCTAATTTATAATCATCTTCTCCAAAAGCCGGAGCTTCGTGAGCAATACCTGTACCTGCGGTATCGCTAACAAAATCTGCATGCCAGACTTTATAGATATTAGAAAAATTTACAATTTCAAGATTATTTATCTTTCCATTTTTGTAATAATCAAAGACTGGTAAATAGGTTTTACCTAAAAGTTTTTCACCTAAAAAATCTTCAACTATTTCATAGTTTACACCTGTAAGCACTTTTTCTATGAGAGATTTTGCTAAAATTAGCACCTCACCACTTTCACTTATTTTAACTTTAGAGTATATGATTTCTTTATTTACAGCTATCGCAGTATTACCAGGCAATGTCCAGGGCGTAGTAGTCCAGGCAAGTAAATATGAACCAGGCTCATCTACCAGTTCAAATTTTACATAAACTGAAATATCTTTTATATCTTGGTAGTTTAAAACAACTTCAGACGCGGCAAGTGGTGTCTCACAACGCGGGCAAATATGCATAACTTTGTACCCCTCATATACAAGACCTTTTTTATATAACTCTGAAAATGCCCACCAACAACTTTCTGTATAAGTACTTGAGAGTGTCATATAGTGGTTCTCCATATCTACCCATCTTCCCCATCTTGGAACAGCTTTTTTCCAGTCTGTATCGTATTGTAAAACTATATCAGCGCAGGCTTTTGTAAATTTTTCAATTCCAAATTCTTCTATTTCTTTTTTAGATTTTAGTTCTAGATTTTTCTCTACCAAATTTTCAATAGGTAACCCATGAGTATCCCAACCCCAAACACGACGAACGTATTTTCCTCGCATTGTTTGGTAACGTGGAATTGAGTCTTTTAAATAACTTTGAAGTAGATGCCCCGGATGTGGAAGTCCTGTTGCAAACGGAGGACCATCATAAAATGTATAGGAATTTGTGTGATCTTTTTTTTCACCAATTTCATTTAAACTTTTTTTAAAAATTCCTTGTTTATTCCAAAATTCTAAAACTTCTTGCTCTTTTTCATTTATAGATAAAGATTTTATTGGATTGTCATCTTTCATAATTCTATGATATCAAAATTACATTAAAAAGTATACTTACAGACAACCCAGGTTTTCGATTGAATAACTTCAGGACTGTCACTTGCTTGAGCCGAGGTAGGCACCAGATCAGGTTGGGAGGTATTGTTGTTAATCATGTTCAAAGCAAATAAACAATAGCTTTTTCTTGTTGGATCTGGTGAGTAATTATACCTTTGTGAGGTGTTATTATTCTCGTAAAGAGGTAATTTTGCAATGAAGTTGGGTGCTAGGCCGACTATATAATTTGTTGTGCCTTGAGTTCCAGGTTCTGGATATTTACCATTTATACTTTTATAAGTTTCAAGTGAAAGTTGTAAATCTCTTAAATTTGAAAGATGTCCTGTATCTTGAGCTTTTTTTCTTATAGAATTTAAACCTATTAAAGTTACTGAAGTTAAAATTGCAATAATACTTATAACTACCAAAAGTTCAACAAGAGTAAAAGCTTTTTTTTTAAAAGATTTATTTGTCATTTTAAATTTCTTATTGAGTCATACCCGGCTCTTTTAAATACTGCTGAACTGGTTTAAGAAAATTTGCAATATTTTCTTCCTTATCATCTGTTTTTTCAAAACTAGTTATAATAAATGGTGTTGTTGTAGACCGTGTAGACTGATAGGCAACTCTAAAAATTGCGTCTGGCTCGTTTATGAAAGTAATATAAATGTGGGCGCCAACATCTGGAATTTCTTGACCACTAAGCACGAAAAATTTTGATTGAAGTTTTGCATCAGTCAAACTACCATTCAAGTTTTTAAATGGAGGATTAGAAAGAAAACCCGCTTGAGCCTTTGTATTTGTTGCGACAACTATATTTAAAATATTTCTTGTAATTTTTGCTATAGGACTTTCATTAAGTAATTTTAATTGTTCTATTTGTTTTTTCAATTGCTCAGGTGACGGATTGGCATTTTGACCAATCAAAGCTTGTTCCTTACTAGCGTTACGATTGCTAATATATGGAACCTTTGTAATCGCAAAACCAATAACAATTCCGAATGCCAGCATTAGACCCAAAATAACATAAAGTCTTTTCATGTTCATAAGTTTATTTTATTATGGTTCTTAGTTTATCACATTTTTTCAGGAGCAACAATTCCTAAAATGTGCAAAGCTTTTTTGAGTACATGCAAAGTATTTTTAACCAACTCTAAATTCCTGGAAGTTTCTTCTAAATTATTTTCATCAATTATTTTATTATTTGCATAAAAATTATTAAACAGTCCAGTTAGTCCAAATAAATAGGTTACAAGTTTTTGGGGAGCAATTTCTTCTATCACAGTTTGTAAAATTAAGGGAAACTGAAATATTTTTCTTTCGAGCTGACTATCTCCTTCTCCCCTGGAGAAGGGCGAGATGAGACTCTGTCCTTTCTCAAGAAGTGAATGCAACCTCGCTGAGGTGTAACAAAGATAAGGCCCAGAATCACCAAGAAAGGATAAGCTTTTTTCAGGATCAAAATCAATATTTACACCTGGTTTACTGCGTAAAATGGCTATCCGTAGCGCCGACATTGCGATTTCTCTTTGTAAATTTCCTTTTTCCACTTCACTCATACTTTCCATCTTCTCTCCACTTTTCTCGACTACTTCCTCAAGGACTATATTTATAACCTCGTAGGCAGTTGGTACTCCTCCGAGGCGACTACTCATCTTTTTACCTTTAAATGTCATTCGACCATGCGGAATAAAAAAAGAATTTTCTTCCCATTTCTTTTGTATTTTCCCTGCAGCATCGATAAAAGTTCTAAAGTGCGGGGTCTGTTCATTATCTGCAGCTACGAAAGAAAAATCTGGGTTATACATTTTAAATTTTAGCGATAGTAGACCAATATCTTTTCCAAGGTATGTAGGATTATTTTCAGAGTTTATAAACACTGCGGTATTAATATCTTTCCTACTCTCGTCTGGAATATAAATTATTGCCCCTTCGCTTTTTTGAAAAATTTTATCTTCGCCTGTATTTTCTAAAACAATTTTCTTTCCCTCAATTGCTGACTCACTTTCAAAAATAAACCCGTCAAAATGACTTCCGAGTTTTTCTAGATTGGAAAATAAATATTTTACATTTATATTTTTTGCCCAATTATAAATATCCAAATCCTCACTTATGACAGTTCCATATAAATTATTTGCAACTTCTTTTATCTCATTTATTTTATCTTCATCTTTATTTTCCTCGTAATTTTTATATTCCTTTACTCCTTGAATGTAACTTTCACCAAAATATTTAATGTTTTCCTCGTCGGTTTTAGTGATATTTTTTTTATATCCATCGTGCTTTTTAATTTCATAAACAGCTTTTGCGATTCCAAGAGAAATGTCTGATGGGTAAGAAATAGTTGTCACCTCCGCCCCTGCTTCTTTCATAGCCCGCACAATAAACTCACCCGTAAAATTATTCATAAGGTGACCAATATTAAAAGGTTTAAAAAGGTTTGGACTTGAGTGTTCTACTAAAACTTTTTTTCCAAAATATTTTGTTGGCACTACTCCCCTCTCCCTCGGAGAGGGGTCGGGGGTGAGGCTAAAATTCAAAAACCCTGGTCCTTTTATTTCTATACTTTTTACAAAATCTAGTTTTTTATTTTCCAAATAAGTTTTTAGTTTTAAAGCTAGTTCTTGTGGCGAAATATTTAAATTCTTACTTTCTTGTAAACAAATGTTTGTAGTCAAGTCACCAAACTGTAATTCTGGAAGCTCGATGTTGATATTTTTAAGTTCAAAGTTAAACTCACTTTTAAAAAACTCTTTTATTTTCTTGGTCAATTCACTTTTGATTTCCAGGATGTTCATCTTTACATTTTACCATAAAATATGGTAGATTATATATAGCCCATTCCAAAGTGGAGTGTGGCTCAATCGGGGAAGTCCAAAATGCTCGTCGTCCAAATGCGACCACAATACCATCAGATTTTTCAGTCAATGACTGAAAAGATAAGACCTGTCTGCAACCGCGTATGTGGAAGTGGAGGGTGCCGCAAGGCGGTAGAGAAAAAACGTTGTCCTTCGCCTCCTGGGGAATGTTCAACCTACAGATACCTTGGTCCTAACAATGAGATCAAGCATGTACCCTACAAAGTCGGGGGACAAATAACGATACCAGCACCTGGCTAAACTGAAATGAATACCACTGGAAACGGTGGTGTTTTTCATTTCAATTTTTCATAACTCCCTAAAACTTTTACAAATTTACAAATCTGTCCCAAGTTTTCAATAGCATACTTTACAATCTCATCGTCATATTTACCATCAATATCAACATAAAAATAATAATCCCAAGGAGATTTTGGAATTGGTCTGCTTTCTATTTTTGTTAAATTAATGTCGCGAAGAGAAAAACAAGCTAAAGCTTTAAATAAAAACCCTGTTTTAGCATTTCCTGCAAACAGAATAGAAGTTTTGAATTTTGAATTTGCTGATCCATTTAATTTTATAAAATTTTTACTTATTACTACAAACCTTGTAAAATTATCTTTATCATCTTGAAAATCAGCTTTTAGCACTAGAAGGCCATAGACTGCGCAAGCTTTTATACTCGAAATAGCAGCTCTACTTTTATCTTTGGTTTCCAAAAGCATTTGTGCAGCTCCCGCAGTATCAAAATACTCAACCACTTTAACGTCCGGTAAAAACTTTTTAATATTGTGTTCACATTGAGCAAGTGCCTGCCAATGACTATAAACCTCTTTTATATCTTTTAATTTAGTTCCTGGTAAAACTAAAAGCTGGTGCTTTACATGCACAATTTCTTCACCAATTATTTTTAAATCATGTTTAGCCAATAAGTCGTAATTTTTGTGAATAGATCCTGCAAGAGAATTCTCCACTGGAACTACTCCGTAGTCTAGCTCACCAGATTCTACTTTTTGAAAAATCTCTTCAAAAGTATTTTGTCCAAAACATTCAAAATTATTTTTATTAATTTTTACAAAATTCTTATTTCCAAAGTTTTCGCTTGCCATTTCACTATATGCACCTGCAATTCCTTGGTAACCAATATTAATTTTAGTCATCTACTTATTCTAACAAAAATATTGATCAAATGCCAACTTTATTAAAATAAATATGGCCCCGCGGAGATTTCCGCGGGGCACCATGTTAGTGGACATTTGTGTCCACCTAACTTTCCTCTTGCTTTATGACTCCTAACCATATTTTCATCAAATGACCCCACAAGTCTTCGGGGTAAGTATTAGTGGTTTTTTTGCTCATAATTTTTTCTTTCAAGGTGGGGTTAAATATACATTATCATACTATTTGTTATCTGTCTAGTAAGTGGTCTTTAGAGTTTTTCAAATAACAGAAAGCTCTTGTTTTAAACAAGAGCTTTTTAATTTGATTTATAAAATTTAAGCAACCACTTCGAGCCCCATACTTCTTGCTGATCCAGCAAGAACTTTGGCAGCTTGCTCAACCGTATTAGCATTTAAATCTGACATTTTCATCTCGGCTAGCTTTTTAAGTTGGTCCATACTTATTTTCCCAGCTTTTATACTTCCTGGTTTTGTAGAACCTTTAGTAAGTCCAAGCTCTTTTAAAATAAGCTCAGTCGCTTGTACTCCACCGGTTTTAAATTCATAAGACCTGTCTTCAAAAACTTTTATTTTTGCAATTACTTTACTGCCTTTTTTGTCAGCAGTAGCATCATTAAACTTCTTAACGAATTCTGCAATGTTAATACCCGCTTGTCCGAGTGCTGGACCTAATGGTGGCGCCGGTGTTGCAGCTCCTGCCATTATTTTTACCTTTATTTGTTTTGTTACTTTCTTTTTTGCCATATATTTTTATTGTATTATAACATTTATTTATTAAAATTTCAATCCTTAAAATTAATTTGCTTTTACTTGCAAAAAGTCGAGCTCTACAGGAGTCTCACGACCGAACATGTTTACATTTACTTTTAATTTTCCTCTTTCTTCATCTACACTTTCTACCTTACCCTCCATACCTTTAAATGGCCCATCAGACACAATTACTTGTTCTCCAGCTTTAACTTTTATTACATGAGTTGTAGCATCAGTTTTCAGGCGAGAAAAAATGAACTCGATTTCTTTTTGAGTAAGTGGTACTGGGGTTGTTCCAGCACCTACAAAACCTGTCACACGAGGTGTGTTTCGCACTAGGTACCAAGAGTCCTCATCAGCAATCATGTCTACAAGTACGTACCCTGGGTAAAAATTCTCCTCCACTTCCACACGCTTGCCATTTTTGATTTTAACTTTCTTTTCCAAAGGGACAAGCACATCGAAAATCTTTACTCCATACATACCCTCACTTTGAGCTTTTTGTTTAAGATTTCTCTCAACCGCTTTCTCATAGCCAGAGTAAGTTTGAATCGTGTACCATTTTCTTGTAATAACGTTTGTATCTTCTAACATAAATTTATTTTACGATAGTATTTGTAGCTGTACTTGTAGCAATATTGATTAAAGTTGTAGTCGCAACTTCTGTCACCTCTTTAATGGCGTGAAATTTACTTGCAAACTGACTATCACGAAGTAAAGCTATGCCGTCTAAAATTACTTTTCCAAACACAACATCAAGTAGTCCTAAGAATGCAGCCATAACGGCTGTAAAGATTATTACGAAAAGCGTGAAGTTTATAACCACATTTTGAGTAGGAAAAGTCGAAAGTCGGAGCTCTTTAAGTACATCTTTTAAATAGTTTTGCAGGTTCATAGTGAGTGCATTATATCATAAAGACAATTATTATGCTAGAATGAAAATCATGATTCATGCCATACACCACCTTGGCTATATAGGAATATTTATAACCATATTTTTAGAAATTGGACTTATGATTTTCCCACTTCCTGGGGACACTTTACTTTTTACAACAGGTATAATGTCTAACTTAAAAAACGGAGTAGAGATTTTCAACTACCCACTACTTATTCTTACGAGTTTCTTTGCTTCAGTAGTAGGAGGTCATTTTGGATATTTTATAGGTACAAAAATCAATCGCGAACAGCTAGTAAATAATAAATATTTTAAAATTAATGACGCTCACCTTTTGCGTACAGAAAAATTCTTTGAAACATATGGTGCAGTAGCAATAATATTTTCACGGTTTGTGCCGATAGTTAGAAACTTTATTTCGCAAATTTTAGGAATATTAAACTACGACAAAAAAAAGTTTGCCATTTATAACACAATCGCTAGTATAATATGGCCATTTATGATTATTACAATTGGTAAGGTTTTTGGTGCCATGTTTCCCAACTTAATAAACTACGCAGAATACGCAATAGCCATAGTTTTAGTTGTACTTTGTTACCCAGTAATTAAAGAAGTAGTTAAACAAAGAAAGTCTTAAATTCTTCAGGTAGCTCAGATTCAATTTTCATTTCCAAGCTAGTTTTTAGGTGTAAAAGTTTTAGACTTTTTGCGTGCAACATTAACCTATTTTCCGCATCTTCTTTACCAACATTATCAATTCCGCCATATCCATATTTTTTATCTCCTAAAATCGGTATTCCTAAAAACTTTGCATGTAAACGTATTTGGTGAGTTCTACCAGTCTTAGGCCAAAATTTTACTTGCACTAAGTTCCTCCCCTTCATTAAGGGGAGGTTAGGTGGGGTTTGCACTTCATACCTAGTTTCTGCATCTCTTACACTTTTTCTACTCCCTTCTTCACTTTGTAAAACCCAAATTCTGGGATCTTTTTTGTGCCTACTCAAAGGCTCTCGCACTACTCCCCTCTCCTTCGGAGAGGGGTCGGGGGTGAGGCCAGCAGTTTTTGCATAACATATTGCCAAGTATTCTTTTTCAATACTTCTTTCACTAAACTGCTTTTGTAAACTCTCAAACACTTCTAAATTTTTTGCAATCAAAATTATGCCACTTGTTTCCCTATCGAGCCTGTTAACTATTCCCCATCTATTCTCATATCTTCCACTATCTAAAGTATGTGGATTGCCCACACTTTCAAGATCTGGAAAATTAATTTTTATCCAATCTGTCAAACTTTTTTCATCAGTACGACCATCATTATGCACTACCAAACCACTTGGCTTGTCGATAGCTAGAAAAAAATCGTCTTCAAATATTATTTTTATGGCCAATTGCTCGACGTCTTTCATAATTAGGTTTACATTCTAACACATTTGGTATAATATAATCATATGAAAATTCAAACTACAGAGGAAAATAAAATAAGAAGAAATTTTTTAATTAGTGTTTTTATTAAAGGAGCAATTTCTTTTGCAGAAATTGTAGCAGGATTAATTTTATTTTTTATTCCAATATCTTTTATTATCAACCCACTATTATCTTTTAGTTTTGTCTCACACTATTTACAAGGAATTATTAATGAACTTACTGCGGCAAGTGGAACATTTATTGCAATTTATTTATTATCACGAGGACTTATTAAGTTTTTATTAATAATTGCCCTTTTGAAAGATAAGCTTTGGGCATACCCAAGTTCATTAGCAGTGTTAGGATTATTTGTTTTGTATCAAATATATCAAATAATAACAACTCATTCAATAGCTATAGTTTTAATAACCATTTTTGATTTGTTTGTTATGTGGAGTATTTGGAGAGAATATATTTTACTAAAAGATAAAAAAGTTTTTACCAGTTTGTAAGACGAGCTAAGCCGAGAGCATATTCGAGCCACCAAGTTCCCGCAGAAGGACCTCCATTACAATTACCATCACTTTCACCAGGTGCTTTAATCCATAAATATGCATCTATTAATGAATCGCCAGTATTGGCAGATGGTTTATTCCCTAAAGATCTTCCACTTGGGTTACACCATTCACCATTTGAGCCATTCCCATTTCTAGAACTGTCAATTATGAAATGTTTATTTCCCACTCTAGCAGAAATATCTTTTCCATAAACTGTATTTTCATCAGAAGATTGGAAATTTGATACATTCAAACTAAACCCATCAGCACTTGCTATCCCCGCTTTTTGTAGTCTATCAGACATATCTACTGGTGCTATCCAATTTGCATGACCAGCATCCAAATAAACATATGCGTTACTTTGTTTTAAAGTTTTTACTGCATAATTTAGCATTGAAAATCTATCATTTTTCATGCTATCCGATAGACAATCTAGTTGAGAAAGTGAATCTGGCTCAAGAACAACTATTACTCCATTTACATTATCATTTTTAATATTTTGAGCAACCATATTTATCCAGGTTTTGTAAGAATCTACATTATTAGATCCCCCACTTGAATAACTTCCACAATCGCGTGACGGAATATTATAAACAACAAATATTGGCATAGCTAAATCCGCCTTTGAGGCTTTCATTACTTTTTGAATATCTAAGGGTGTACTCCAACCGCCTAGCCAAGTCGCTACTGAGTTGGACGATATTTTTTTCATCAAATTTATGTCAGTAGTATTTGTCATCTGTGACACTGCTTTTGCAGCACTACTGCTAGGGTTCACATAAAACTTTTTACCAGAAAATATTCCAGAAGTATTAGAAGTATTATTTAATGTTGTTATAATTGTAGGCTGAACAATATTTTTTACATAAATTGTCTTATCAATTTTTCCTACCGTATTTCCATTAAGATCTTTTGCTATAAAAGTGAGAATATATGGACCATAAGGATTGGTACTTGTACCTCCTCTCCACTTCCAGCCAGACATATCTACTAGCGATTCTTTATGAGGGTAGTCTGTGGCATTGTCAAACATTTCCGAAAGATTACCATTATCTACCTGCCAGAACATTTTATATTCCGTAACATTTTTTCCATCCACAACTGCTTTAAAAGGTGAAGTCACGTCTAAAATTGCATTATTTGCAGGCCACCACACATTAATATTTAAATTTAACGGAGTAACGATGGCTGAAACAATAATTGGTTGCGCAACAATAACTGGTTGCGAAACTGCTATTGGTATTGGTGTAGATGTAGGCGTATCTACATATATATTTACAGATTTTTCTGAGATGAAATCCCCATTATTATTTTTAGATTTAAAAGTTAGTTTGTAAGAATTTGCCCCCTTCCAATTCCAACCCGAAAGGTCTACTGTGGATTCTTTATGAGGATAACCTTCGTATGAAGTTGGCATTACATTTAAAGTGCCCCCATCCACTTGCCAAAACATTTGATAATCGTTTATTAAAGTATTTTGTAACATCCCTTTAAAAGGAATATTAGTTGAAGTGTTATTAAAATGAGCACCCTCAAACGGCCACCAGACTTCTGTGATAGGTACATCTGCTGCATATACAAAACTAAAAGTGTTAATCAACAATACACCTAAAATACTAAATGAAAATTTTACCCACTTATTTATTCTGTTGCTAAATTTTGACATAGTATATTAGTGTAATATACATAATCAAAAATAGCAATGGGTTAGTCATTTATTAGCGTTGAGTAAACGACTAGTCGAGAATTTTTTGTGTTTTCACTTTGAACAAATTTGCCTTCACAAGTAATAAGGTTTAGATTTCTAGAGTGGCTTTCATCAAAAATTTTTTCTAAGGGAGCATTCTTATAGTTATAGACTTCAATGTTCATTACTTGAAAGTTTTTTATTTCGCCATCAATCGTTTTTACAACTATTCGATCGCCTATATTAAGACGGTGCAAATTCCTAAAAATTACTCCGAAACCGAATTGGTCAACTTCATGTCCGTCAATTACCGCGTTCCCAATTTCTCCTGGTTTTGGCCCATACTTGTACCATCCAGTTTGCATTAAGTTTTTAGGCACATCCATATTACCTGATATTGTTTTACCAACAGGAATAACTTTGGCCTCTAAATTAATTTTTGGAATAGATATACTGGTTGGTTCACCAACTATTTCAAAACTATTAGCTTCAATATCTATTTTTTTTTCAACATTATTTATCGGATTTTTGTAAAAATAGAATGATAAATTATTAATTTGAAAAAATAATACTGTCAGCAAAAGTGCACCACTAATACGTAAAAGAAAAGAATTCCACATTTATTAATTTATAGTTTCTCGATTTTTAGAATAATTTTTATTTGTAAAGTAAATAATTTCTATCAATGACACGAAAAGGAAAAATAGAAAGTAGAAAGAATTTCTGTTATCACCTAAACCCGTATTGGGCATATTTGGTAATGTGCTTGGAGAATTTTCTCCATTTAAATCTCCTGTCGTAGAAGCCCCTAAGACAGTTGGAACACTAGGAATATTTGAAACTGTGCTTCCACCACCTAACTGCACAGGAACAATTACAGGTGTCACATTACCTACTCCGCCAAATGTCGGAATAACAATACTTCCTCCCCCACCTCCGCCTCCGCCACCAGCACTTACAATAATAGTAGCTGGAATTGATGTTGTAGAAACAGAAGTTGTAGCTATTGTAGAAGTTGCTAAAGTAGAAGTTGCAATTGTTGAAGTAGCAATAGTACTAGTTGGTGTTGTGGTTGCAATTGAGGTTGAACTTATTTCTGAAACCTTAACAGCATCTAAATAAGTACCTAATGCATTTGGAACTCCTAAATCTGTGAATTCAAGCCTTGTTGTGCTTGCTGTAGCAATCACATCATAACTTTTTAATATCCACTCAATGTTTGTATGACTAATATTTGTTGAAGAAACTGTGTCTAAAGTTGAACTACTCCATTTTATACGTAAAACATTTTGTGTAGAATCTGGAGCATCAGGTCGAGCAGCAAATGCAAAACTAATAATATAATGTAGTCCGAGAACAGTGGGTAAGTCCTGCCAAATATTTATAGAAGCCGGATTTGATTGTGAAGGAAAATTTGGACCGAACCAATCTGAGTCAAGCTCTGCGTACTGATTACCAGAGTAAGCCGTGTAGCCTAAGTGACCTGTTTTTTGAAGTTCCAAATTTGCAACTACTGGTCGAGTGGTTGGATTATAAGTATTTGCTCCACCAAACCACTCTACATTCCAACCTAGTCCTGAAGTACCACTTGGGAATATATCCCATTTGTCTGCATGGGTAATGACTGGTGTTTCAAAATCATTATTCAATACCGGTATAGTAGTTGTTGCCGCAAAAGTACTAGTTGTCGCACATAAAAAGAAAACTGCAGAATTTATTATTTTATTTTTCATAGTTTTTTACTCTTTTATAATTTTAATTATTTATTAATTTATACTCTTTTAGAAGCATTCCTTCTGAGAAGGATTTTGTTTGCACTAGTTGATAATGTTCATCAAAATAATTCTCAATTTTAGATTGATACCCCTGGTCATAACTTAGGAGGAGCCACAAATGGCTGTGGCCAGATACAATTTTTCCAGCCTCCGTTGGCAATGTTTTTTCGTCAAACGGAGGAATGGGCCCTGCGACACTCCTGTCCCACAGGGGTAAAGTAGTTATGAGCGTATTTCCATGGTAGTAATAAAGAAACGGAAAAATTATAAATGGTGCAGATAAAGTTATTACATCTTCTTCACTTGCATAACGCTCTATATATGCTGTAGCTTCTTTATAGTTTTCTTTAACTGGTGTTTGTGCATTATTAATTTCCAATGAAAGCGTAAACAACATTACAGCAACTAATCCAAATCTTGCAAATCTTGCAACTACCGGCCTATAAGTAGAAAACATCCAGGATACTAAAATATAAAGTGATGGTGCAGTGAATATAAGATATCTACTTAAAAATACTGGTTTGTAAAAAATACTTATTGCAAATGATATTGCAACTGGTACAATAAAACTCAAGAGGAAATAAAATGTTTCAGGTGAACTTTTTTGTCTTTTTTGTAAGAACATAAAAACTAACAATACTATGATTGGCCAAAAAGAAACTAGAATGGTATTGGTATCAGGCGTTTGAAAACCAAATAAAAACTGTGAAAAAGTGTTAAAAAGGTCAACTGTCGTAGGCTGTATAAGTCCAGGTTGAGAGTTACTTGCACTTCCCAGGGACTTCACATAATAAATCCAAGGTAGAAACCCTAATGCAACTAACCCGCCAGAAATTATAAATTTTTTAAATGATCCCTCAGGAAATATTTTAGTGTTTAAAAAATAAAATATAACTTGTGTGATTATGAATAAGGAAAAAAAGTAATGTACATACATACCGATAATAGAAATTAACGTATACCCTATCCAGACTTTTTTACTAGGATTTTTCCAAAGTGAAACAAATAGATATTGACTCAAAAGAACCAAAAAAACAAACATGGTGTACATTCGAATTTCACTTCCATACCAGTTCATAAAAGCCGAGGCCGCAAGTAATATTGATGCGTATATACCAACATTACTATTATAAGCGCGCTTACCAACAAAATAAATTAAAACTATTGAAGCTAGAAAAAAAATGAGTGAGAGGAGTCTTGCAACTTCGATACTATCACCTAGAAAATAGCGCCAAATGTATAAAGTAAAGTGGTAAAGTGGTACGTGCACATCTTGACCTATAAGGTTTAATATTTTGGCAGGTGAATGTGAAGTTTGCCAAAGACTTTGTGATTCATCCAGTCTTAAACTTTGTAAACTAAAAACAATTTTTGAAAGTAATGCTGCGAATATTAGCAATCCTGATATGATTACATTACTTTGAAAACTAGAAATAGTTTTAACTTTAGTTATCACTTTTTGAAGTTCTGTTTTTTTGGTTTGTGGCAATGCTGCATAAATAAAAGGTACGAATATTCCTATATTTAGAAGTGCCCATGCAGTATTAGTAAAAAATGAAGCTGTAAAACCTTCTCTAAAATATGAATATCCTACTCCAACTATTACTAATACTATATAAGAAATTTGGGGTATTACTAGCTTTATAAAGTTACCTTCAACAGCTTTTTTAGAAGTAACTTCGAACTTTGATTTCTTATTTGTTAGTGCTGCCCATAAAGCCTTTATATGTATGTTAAAACCAGAGTTTGAAAAACATAGTGAAGAAAAGGTAAACGAATAGTTTGTTGACTGCTCAAGCAATAATAAGGTTAGAAAGATATATGGTAAGAATACTGAAGCAAGAAGCATTGTTGAGGAAACTATGGGTACGGCACCAGTGAAAAAATAAATCAGTGGAATACAAGCATCTATTACAACTACTATGCCTGATAAAAAGAAACACACAGAAGACATATATTGTAAGCGTTGTTTAAACGTAAGTCCATGTGTTTTATTTTTTCTTGAAAAAATGCCCCGAAAAATAATATTATGTTTGAAAATAACGTCCAGTGCTCCCCGGGCCCATCTAAATTGTTGATTAAAATAAGACAGGAAGTCTTCAGGTGCTAAACCTTCCGCTAAAACCTCTGGTACGTAAACCGATTTATATTTTCTTTCATGTAAAAGTATTCCTGTTAATAAATCTTCGGCAATTGATGCTTCCCACATGCCCCCGACTTCGCTCAGTGCGAGCCTCGATAAAACCATATTTGTACCACACATAGTAGCACTGTTGTCACGATTTTTACCTTTACAAATTGGACCAAAGAAAAGCTCTTGTTGTTCCCAAGCACTTTCAGTAATAATGTTTACATCAGAGTTTTTATAAAATTGAGGTGTTTGAACATATGCTACTTTTTCGTCTGCGAAATAAAGCATTGTTTTCTTTAAAAAGTCAGTATGAGGAACATGATCAGCATCAAAAATAGTAATATATGGTGCACTTGTTTTACTGATTGCATGATTTATATTACCTGCTTTTGCACCTCCGGGAATTGTACGAGTAATACTAGTAACGCCATGTTTTAAAGCAAGCTCGTCAATTTCTTGCCAATTATCTTTGGATGCAACTAACCCATCATTTAAAATAAATATTTTAAAATTTGGATAGTCCATTTTTTTTGCAGCTATTATTGTTTCTTCAACTATTTGGACTGGCTCCCCACATACTGTTATAAAGACATCTACAGGTTGAGAAAAATTTGGGTCTTTAATTTCTGGCATGTATTCCGTATTCCAAATAGTGTAAAGAAAGGTCATAAATTGAAAAACATGAAAAACTTCTCCAAATATTAATAAGTAAAATACTATAGAATTACTTACAACAAATGTAAAAGCAATGATATAAAAATATATTAACGTAAGAAGTACAGCAGAAAGAATGAGGATTTTATTTACTTTAGTTTGTAAAAACTTTTCACGAGGGTTTTGCATAAAATTTTTTACTTATTATATGGAATATAATTTTTTGCTAAATTTGGTAGTTGGCCATTATATAAAGAAATAGCAAACCAAGTCCAATTGTCATCATAATAACTTAGTTGGGTTTTCCAGTCGTTTATATCAATGTCATAAAGGTAAACTATTTTTTTGTCGTAAATTTCTTTAGCTGATGCTTTGTCCATTATCCAAAAATACCCAAATGAACCCGCATACATTGCTGGTGATTCTTTTTCGGAAACTATTCCACCGTTATGTAAATATACACTTGCTAATTTCTTTCTAGACTTCCATTCATTTCCTAAAAATCCCAATCTACTTAGATAGTTTTTTGCCCTTGGGTCACCAAACCACTCATAATCAAGCGCAATTCTAAATGGAACCCGCAATGCATCATAAGAATAATTTGTTGTATTAGTTGTATTTAAATCATTACTATTTGGTACAATCTCTCCAGAAGATTTACTAATAGTTAGCCAATCAGGTGGAAGAGATGCTGAAGATTCTTTATCAAGCTTATCCTCAGTTGATCGCAGTAAAAGCCCATAGGAGCTATCAACCAAATCATTCCAGTTGTGAGTAGGGTCAACTTTAGCAAATATTTTGTAAGCGTAAGGAGAAAAATAAGAAACATTTATTACATAATTTTCTTTGGCTAAATATTCTATGTCGTCTGCCGCAAGATATGGAACATTTTTAATTTGAACAACATCATATTTCCACATGTCATTTAATATATTTTTTGCTTGTTCTAAATACCTTGGGTCTCCCCATCTTTCACTTGCAAATATAAGCGCAAGTGCAATATCACTATCAGCATCACTTGCAGTATTTTGGCCACCTCTTTCTGTTATTATTCCATAAGTACCATCAATTTTTTTTCCATAAAGCCACGAGAAAAGATTGTCATTTTCCCTTTTTAAATTCTGATTTGCCCATGTAAGAGTTTTTTCAAAAGTTACCTTATCATCTGAATATACTGCACGCAAAAGTGAATAACTTATACCCTCTGAAGTTGTAATATCTCCAGATTGTCTATCAAGTGTTCTTCCACTCTCAACTTCTATGTAGTTCTTTTTATAATTATTCCAAATAAAAGAAAGCGCATCTTTGGGTGCAAATAGTCTCGTTTGATCAGGATATTTACTATTTAAAAACAATGCATAAACCGCTACTAAGAATGCTAAGGTGATGAATATCACTCCAAGATTTTCTCTAGAAATATCTTTTATCATAAATTTGATTAGTCTAGTGTGTAAGGAATTGTGTTTTCTCCTTCAATACTATTCATAAAGTTTCTAGATCGTCCTCTACTTAAAACTTTAATCTGTTTTAGAGCCGGGGCTACAACAAAACCACCTACAAAATCTATTCCTAGTGACACTAAAATAATTCCAAGGGTTAACATTTCTCCAAACTGGTTTTTGGAAAATTGCTGTCTTGCATATACCTCACTCACACCGTCTGCATATACTGTACCTCCAAATATTTCACTAGGAAATATAGCACCAGTTGCTACAAAAGTAATTCCTCCAAAAATTATTAAGTTTAAAAGTACAGGTGTAACAACTGAAGGTTTTTTGATGATGTCATATTTTCCGAGTAATTTTCTAAAAGTTATAATTGCTAAATCTTTTAGAGAATCCACATATGAGAATAAACTTACAGTTGACCCTACAGGATTATTAAAAACAACAGGAAGTTCTTTAATTTGGTAATTATTTTTTCTTGCAATTACCAATGCTTCGATATCAAAAGCAAATCTAAAAATAGTTGTTTTTGAGAATACCGCCTCAGCAGCTCTTTTAGTAAAAAGTTTAAATCCACGTTGGGTATCTTTAATTCCAGGTGTTGCCAAAAGCTCTACAGGTTTTTTAGAAAGTTTACCTAAAAAATTTCTTAAAAAACCGTTGTTTTCTTTCTTCACTGATCCCTCTTCCAATAGTTCAATTGAGCCAATTACCACGTCACTTTTGCCAGTTCCATTTCCACAATTTTCTAAAAATTTATCCAAGTGAGAAATATCCACAGAATTATCTGCATCCATAAAAAGTCTGTATTCACCCACCGCTTCAAGCATTCCAGTTTTTACAGCATATCCTTTTCCTTGATTTTTTTGATAACTAACCAATTTCAAATTATCAACTTTTCTCTTATACTCACTAATAACTTCAGATAAATTATCTGGAGATCCATCATTAACAACAATTATTTCATAAGTATAACTCTTATTTTTAAAGTAATTATTAAGAGAAACCAGCGTAGACCCAATCCTCTTAGACTCCTTATAAGCTGGTATAATTACCGATACAAAAATTTTATTCATAAGTTCTAAGACGTACGAAAAACGAAAAAATTACTTGAAAACTATGTATTTGTAGCCAATGTAGTTCCAAATCATCACAGTTAGGGTACCTATAACAGCTGAAATATTGCCCACTATTTGGTTTTGTTGAGGTAGCAAATTTATCAGAATTCCGAAGGCAAAAGTCGATATAAGAACGTTAATTAAAAACCCTACCCCACTCACACCAAAGAATAATATTTTTTGTTTGGAGCTTTTCTCTGGCTGATCGGTTTTTTTCTCCTCAAACACCCAATATTTGTTCAAAAAGTAGCTATTTATTACCGCAGCTATAAATGATAAAGCTTTAAAAGCTGTAAAATACATATTATTCTCACCAGTTCCAAACAAATAAATCAACACATTTAAAACTGCCAAATCTACGGCAGTATTGATTCCCCCAACAAATACGAATTTGATTATTTGTTTTAACATAAACAATTTTCTTTTTTTTATTATACATCATTAATTATAAAATGAAAATATTTTTTTAATAAAAACTCATTTTAAAACAAATTTACAACTTTAGAGATTTGTGGTAAAATGTTTCGACATGGTGGCTATGGTGTAGTGGTAGCACTAGGGTTTGTGGAACCCTCAGTTCGGGATCGATACCCGATAGTCACCCAAATAGGTTGCTTTTTTAATATTTATATTTTATTTTATAAAAAAAGATAAGATATTAACAGTACAACTGGCAGACACAAAATTAGAGGTAATAGTACTAAAAAATTTGTCTTTCCTCCTTTTGTAAGAAATGGTTCTCTCGTTAAACTCATTGATAAAAAAAATATTTGTGGAACACTGAAAATTACTAAAAGGAAGGACATAAATTGAAAAGATTCGGAATACTGTGAAAAATTCCGCTCAGGGATTTTTAGGAGAATGCTTATAGGCCATACTATTTGTGAGGTCTGGGGATATCACAAAACAATAAGATGAATAACAATTATTGTAAGTGGAAGGGAAATAATAAATAGTGCAAATAATAAATAATCTACTTTGTTGGCTTTTTTACTTCTATTATTGAAATTAAATAGTCTGTTTCTCATACTTAGAAAGAGAGAAAGGAGCTGAGAAATACCAAGTATCCCCACAAAAAATTGTCCATAGGAAAATATACTACCTTGTAAATCAAAGACTGACGTAGGTATATTAAAAATATATTGAAAAGCAGAGACTATAAACCAATAACAAGAAGATATATAATCTAATAAGGATAGATATCTACCCCCAGAGTGTTCATTAGAAAATAAATACGGTCCAAGAAATAGAGCGAGAAAAATCCAAAAGAAATAATTTTTACTAAGTGAAATAACTTTTTCTTTTACTTTTTTCATATTTATTAATCTACAGTTTAACGACATATGGATCTTGGAGATTTATGAGGTTATGAGAATTATAAGTACAACAAACAAAGCAAATGGTAATGAAATAAAAAATAATAAAAGCAATAAGAAATCAGTCATTGTCCTTATTCTTGTTTCATTAATTGCTAGTTTTTTTATAAAAATGAACAGACTGAGTAATTGTGATATACCCAATAACCCTACAAAAATTAATTCGGTAGAAAAAAAATTATAGCTATAGTTAAAAACTGTTTGAGGAATATTGAAATAATTTTCAATTGGAATAAATACAAACCAATAACAAGCTAAAATATAATCTTTGAATGATAAAATCTTCTCACTGTGGTGAATTTGTGACATGAAGTGGGACCCCAAATACGGTCCAAGAAATAGAGTGAGAAAAATCCAAAAGAAAATATTTTTACTAATTGCAATAACTTTTTCTTTTATACTTTTCATGAATATACTATAATCATAGCATCTTTATTTTATTTATTGTATGTTAATAAAACAAATGAAGATTTATTTCCAGGAGACCTTGTTGTCACATTTAGGAAAATATTTTGTAATTTGTTTTTTATACTTACGTCATAAAAGTATAGACAATTAACTAAAAACTATAACTAAACTATATGACTGATATTATCATAAACGGCAGATTACTCGAATTGAAGGATGTAAAAGTATACATAGAAGATACTGGTGGTTCAGGTCGCCCTGTCGTCTTAATTCATGGTTGGCCACTTTTAGGAAAATCGTGGAAAAAACAAATTCCCGACCTAAAAGAAGCAGGTTATAGAGTTATTACTTATGATCGTCGTGGGTTTGGACAAAGCGATAAGCCATCAACAGGATATGATTATGATACTTTGGCGGAAGATCTGTCGGGATTGATCGAAGAACTTGATTTGCACGATGTGACCCTTGTTGGGTTTTCTATGGGTGGTGGAGAGGTTGCAAGATATATTACTAATTATGGTGAAGATCGGCTAAAAAGTGTGGTGTTTGCTAGCTCTGTTACACCTATGATGATGAAAACTCCAGACAATCCTGGTGGGCCACTTGATCCTACAAAAGCAGCAGCTATGACGGACCAACTTATGATAAATTCTGATACCTTTTACGATAATTTTACTAAACAATTTTTTTCTGCAAACGCCGAAGGTAAAATATTGGTAACAGAAAGTGAATTACAGGAAGCTCTTGATTTATGTAAACAGTCCGACAAAGGTGCAGCACTAGAAGCAATGCAGGCTTTTGCAACTACTGACTTCCGGGAAGATCTCAAAAAAATAACTGTACCCACTCTTGTTATTCATGGGGATGCGGATGGAACTGTGCCGTATATAGGGTCGGGGGATTTAACACACACGGCAATACCCCAGAGTGAACTTCATCTTATTGTAGGTGGCCCTCATGGAATTAATGTTAGTCATACTGATCAATTTAATAAAACCATATTAGAGTTTCTTAAAAAATATGATTAAGTAAACCTAATGAACACAGCACAATAAAATATATTATTTAATAAAACTGGAATATAAATTATTATATTTATTCTTCTTATAATCTTAATTTACATCCACCCGTCCTCTGGAATACTCTCTAAGTTATCTTTCATTAACATACTTAATTTTTCGTCTGTTACCTCTTCTTCCTCAAGATTTGTAGTTAACAACCCTACTATGTCAGTCAAATTTAATGCTGTAGCTTGATCAATAGCACACAAATACATTGACATTTCATAATGCTCTACAGCTCTGGCAGAACTCGCTAACATCATATCTTTTATATTACCCATATCAAACTCTTCTAATGTCTTATGGGCATCGGAAATAATACCTACTATTCCATCAACAGGCTGTTTGGTTGCGTTTTCCCCTAGAATTTTAAAAATTTCTTCTAAACGACTTATGTGCAAAGCCGTTTCTTTCAAATGTTTTTCAAAACCCTCTTCCAAATCTACATTATTTGCAGCGTGAGCCATTTTTGGTAATGCCCTCTCAATTTCATTTTCAATAAAATAAAGTTCTTGAATTTTTATAATAAATGCCATTTTAAAATTGTTTGCTTGTGTCATGTGTTTTTTATTTTTTTATAATCTCAAAATAATTAAAAATAATTAATTTTAAATTATTAACTTATTACTTGGACGTATAAAATTAAAAAAAATTTCAATATTTTTTGGGTTAGCTTATTATTTTTATAAATTCATCCATAAGCAATTTATTTCCACCTATTATTACAATCCCTATTTTGTCTACTTTTTCTGTTTGAACTTTTACGTCAAGTAATTCTGGAGTAGCTTCGACGTGGTATGTTAGGTCATTCTTTTGGTAAAATCCCTTCATTCTATAAATATTTTTTTCTTTCATGTATTTGTAAGCATTGTCAGGATTAAAATTATTTAAATCTGACCCAGTTAAAACTCTCACAAAATTTTGACCATGATGTACTTCACTATTTACTTTTAAAGACCATTCCCTAAATGTTTGATTTGTATTTTTCATAAGTCTATCTATCCATCTGTCGTCATTTAAATTTTCTTTAATTTGAAAACTTAATTTTTTATATTTTTCTTTTATTAAATTATCTAAATTTTGGTGCTCTCTAAAGGTTTTTAGTTCATCATATTTTGTGACTATCACAAAATCGGCAATTTCCAAATCATTTATATCTGTTCGCTCAATTCCAAGAGCATCGACTAAAAAAATACAGGCACCTATTTCGTATTTGTTCGCCAATCCTTCTTCTACTAAAATATTTATTAAAAGTTGGTTTAAAGAAGTTACACCTGAAGACTCAATAACCACGTTTTCATAATCCTCATCTGCTACTCTTTTCAAAACGTTTACGAGCTCTTTTGGGTCACCACAACAAATACACTCACCAGCAAAAACTTTAATTTGTTTTGGGTCAATATGAAGGCACATGTTATCTACCGAAAAAGACGAAACTTCGTTTTCTATAATGTAAAACTTACCTAGTTTTCCACTAGTTATAAGCTGATTAATTAGAGTTGTTTTACCAGAGCCTAGTGCACCGTTTATAAAATAAATAGTTTTTTTCATAGATTATTTTAAATATTAAAATTTAATGATTTATTTTTAAAACATTTTTTACACATTCCAAATAGTTCAATTATATGACTTGTCACAGCCTGAAAACTATCAACTTGTTTTAAAGCATTCTCTGAAAGTTTTTGATAATTGCAGCCATGAAAATCTTCTACTTTCTTACACTCTAAACATATAATGTGATGATGGTCATATTTGTCATCTTTTAGTTCATAATAAGGTTGGCTTTCTTGAAAGTTTAGTTCAGAAATTACTCCTACATCTCTAAATGATTTTAGCATTCTATAAACTGTTGCTTGGTCAATATCATTACCAATTTCATGCATAACCTGCTTAATATTTACAGGAAATTTTTGTTTTTTAAGGTGGCTTATCAAAAGTACCCGTGTGTCAGTTAATTTAAAACCTGCATCTTGTATTATTTTTTTAACCTCTTCTTCTTTTATTTTTTTCATATTTTAAATTATCCGTTCATTGCAGTTCTTACAAAAGTTTCGTATTGTTCTTGTGAAGAGCAATTATAATCTTTCATTCCACGAAACACACAAGTTGTAACTTCGCTTGGATTTGGACCTGGGTCTGCATCGTATGCCCTAAAAGTTGCAATTGTACGCTTATTTGTTATGTCATATACATCATCCAAAAAATATTCTAGCTCGCCATTTTTCCAAGGGGTTAAAATATGAACTGAAATAAGACAGACTTTCCCTACGGTGTTAAAATGCCAATCAGTTTCAATTGTTAGTGCTGATTTTTTATAGCCCTTTTGAGATATAAACTGATTTACCAATTTCTCGCAATTTATACTTGGATTTACTGCACTGACTTTTATATTTTTAGGTAACCCCAATACTAAAGTAGTAGAAAAAAAGAAAGTTGCCAAAAAAGTTATAGTATATTTATTCATAATTTTTACTTGCAAATTATTCGCATATAGTATATCATGTAATAATAAATTTATGTATAGTCAAAGACTTATATCAATTGTTTTAGGATTTATCATTATTGGAACATTGGCATATTTATTTTATCCAAAAACCAAATCTTCTGTAAATATGGCAACAGATTCTTCAGGTAAATTTCTGGTTACTGCTAGTTTTTACCCGTTATATTTCTTTGCATCAGAAATTGGCGCTGATAAGGCCAACGTGATAAATATCACACCAACTGGTGCGGAGCCTCACGATTATGAGCCTACAGCCAGAGATATAGTAAATATTGAAAAAAGTAAGCTGCTGATTTTAGTAGGGGACTCTTTGGAAACTTGGGGTAAAAAAGAGCGGGAAATACTTGACCAAACTAAAACAGAAATCGTAGTAGCTGGTGAAGGTCTTAGCACTCAAACGGTAGTAGAAGACGGGAAAACCGTAATAGACCCACACATGTGGCTTTCACCACCCCTTGCAATCCAAATGGTAAACAAAATTACATCTTCTTACATAAAGATTGACCCCGAAAATAAAGATTATTATTTGTCCAATTCAGAAGTTTTAAAAACTAAATTGTCTCAACTTGATGCAGATTATAAACAAGGTCTTTCAACATGTGGGAAATATGATATCGTAACATCTCATGCTGCATTTGGATACTTAGCATCTACTTATAATCTCAATCAAGTTGCTATTTCAGGGCTCTCACCAGATGCAGAGCCATCGGGAAAACAACTTGCCAACATTACAAACTTTGCTAGAAAAAATAACGTTAAAATTATTTTCTTTGAGAGTTTGGTATCACCAAAATTATCAAAAACAATTTCATCTGAAATTGGGGCTCGTTCTCTAGTTTTAGACCCTATCGAAGGCCTCACACCAGAGTCAATCTCACAAGGAAAAAACTATTTTTCAGTAATGCAACAAAACTTAACAAATCTGAAAATTGCGCTAGACTGTAAATAACAAATATAAAAATAACAATGTCTCATAGCAAAACAAATCATTTAGAAAATATTGTTGAAATACAAAATGTTTCTTTTGACTTTGGGAAAAATGAAGTATTGAAAGATATAAATTTAAATATTCACAGAGGTGACTATCTTGGTTTAGTGGGTGGAAATGGTGCAGGTAAAACAACCCTATTAAAAATAATTCTTGGACTACTAAAACCAACAACTGGTAAAGTGAAACTATTTGGAGAAGATATAAATGAATTTAAAAATTGGCAAAAAGTTGGCTACGTTCCTCAAAAAGCCACAAACTTTGATAATAACTTCCCTGCTACAGTTTTGGAAGTTGTTCTAATGGGGCGCTATGGAAGAATCGGCTTATTTAATATGGTGAAGGAAATAGATAGAGAAAAAGCCAAACAAGCCCTAATAAATGTTGATATGTGGGAGTTTAAAGACAAGCTTATCGGTGACCTTTCAGGTGGTCAGCAGCAAAGAGTATTTATTGCACGTGCCATAGCTTCCGACCCAGAAATAGTTTTTTTAGACGAGCCAACTGTTGGAGTTGAACTACAAGTTAAGAATGAGTTTTACGAACTTCTTAAGAATCTTAATTCTAAATTAGAACTTACAATAGTTTTAGTGACCCATGAAGTTGAAAATTTAATAAATAATGTTGACCATATTGCTTGTGTCGATAAGACACTTTTTTTTCATAACTCTGTAGACCAATATTTTAAAGAAAGCCACCCCATAATTCACCCACACTCATAAAATTATATGTTAGAAATTTTTCAATATGGTTTTGCTGTTCGAGGATTAGAAGCCGGAATAATGATTGCTATCATTGCTCCACTTATAGGTATTTTTCTAGTATTACGTAGATATTCTTTAATTGCCGACACTTTAGCACACGTTTCTTTGGCGGGAATTGCCCTTGGACTTCTGTTGAAAATAAGTCCAATTGTCACTTCACTTATTGTTACCATAATATCATCTCTTGGAATTGAAAAACTTCGCAATTCTAATAAAATATATGGCGAGTCTGCACTCGCACTTTTCTTATCAGGAAGCTTAGCTATTGCTACCATTTTGCTCAGCTTGGGAAAAGGATTTAACACTAATTTATTTAATTATTTATTTGGAAGTATCGTAACTGTTACAGAAATGGATTTATATACTATAGCATTATTAGGAGCTGTAGTCTTAGTTGTTTTATTTTTATTTTATAAGGAATTATTATTTATTACATTTGATGAAGTATCCGCGCAAGTATCTGGAGTACCGGTTAAAACAATTAACACAATTTTAATTTTACTTTCTGCAGTAACGATAGCGATTGCAATTCCTATTATTGGAGTATTACTTATTTCAGCTCTCATTGTAATACCTGCAATCTCAGCATTACAACTAAAACAAAGTTTTATAAAAACAATTCTTTATGCAGAGATGATTTCCATATTCTCAGTTGTTACAGGAATATTCGGATCGTTTTATTTGAACCTATCTACAGGTGGTTCCATTGTGATTTTGATGTTAATAATTTTTGTAATAATATTAGTTTGTAAACCAGCACAATCATAATAAATTTAATGTAATAGTTAGTATTTTTTTGCGTCATAATATATAGAGGAAAATATTAATAATTTAGTTTCCTAAAATAAAATAATATGCCAAAAAGATTAACAATAGAACAAAAATATAATGAAGCAATATATATGTATTTTATAAAAAATATGTCTATAGATGAAATTTCTTCAACTGTTAAACTTTCAACAAGAACAGTAACAAAAAGAATTAAACTTGGATTATTTAAACTTACAAATATATTTAAAACTCAAGAACTAATTTTTACTTAGATTTACTTAGATTAGTAATTACTAAAGAAAATATTTTTCTAATATTTTTCTAAGTTGATAATATATTTAAAGTGTTATACTTTTAATATATGAAAAATATTAAATTGAACGAAGTAACTTGGCATTCCAAATCATTAGCATTTATTTTCTTAGTAATTTTATTCCCTATACTTACTTTCTATATCGGTACCCTTTACCAAAGTACAAAAAATTTCCTTTAGTTTTTAAGTTATTTACTAGATTTTGATTTTCTTATACTTACTCCAGCTTCTGAAAGTGCAATAGCAATTGCTTGTTCTTGGCTTTTAACTTTCTTATTGCTAGTACCAATATTTAATTCCCCCTCTTTCCACTCATGCATAACTTTTTTAATTTTTGTTTCTTTTTCATATTTAAATACTTTGACGCTGGTGAGCTTTCATTCTTACAAAATAAAATAATATCCTTTCTGATATAATGTAAGTATGGAAATAACTTGGTCAGATATTTTAAAAGACGAGAAAGAAAAAGAATATTTTAAAAATGTTTTAGGTTTTTCACTTCAAGAAAGACAACTAGGAAAAGAAATTTACCCCATCAAAGAAAATGTTTTTAAAGCTTTTGAGCTCACTACATTTTCTAGTATTGAAGTGGTAATTTTAGGGCAAGACCCATACCACGGAGCTGGACAAGCAGAAGGACTTTGTTTTTCAGTACCTCAAGGTGTTCGTTTACCTCCTTCCCTTCAAAATACATTTAAAGAATTAGCGGAAGATTTTCATGATCTTAAATATCTAGAAAATATTAAAAATCAAAATGGTCACCTAGGTAAATGGGGAGAGCAAGGTGTATTTTTACTAAACTCGGTTTTAACAGTAGAAAATGGTAAACCTGCTTCACATGCAAATAAAGGTTGGGAAACTTTTACCGATGAAGTAATTAGAAAAATATCTGAACATAAAAGTGGAGTTGTATTTTTACTTTGGGGAAATTATGCAAAGAAAAAAGAAATTTTAATTGACAAAACCAAACATTTTATTTTAACCGCACCGCACCCTTCTCCATTTTCAGTTCATACTGGTTTTTTTGGTTGTAAACATTTTTCAAAAACAAATCAGATTTTAAAACAACTTGGTCACAAGGAAATAGATTGGAAAATCAATTAATTAAAAATTAATTTGACAATTTAAATCCAAAATAAATTCCTATTGCCCCACCTAATGCGCTTAAAAATATACCCCATAGTGAAAACATATCTGCTCCCCAAAGACTCGGAATGATGCTACCAATAGTAGACCCTATAAACATTGATATCCAAATTAATGATTTTGATGACATATGATTATAATAGTAAAGCATGAAATTATAAAATATGCTTGTTGGATAATATAGTAAATTTAGGTATAATACTCTTAACTGCCCAGGTGGGGAAATTGGTAGACCCACTACCTTGAGGTGGTAGCGCCTAATAGCGTGCTGGTTCGAGTCCAGTCCTGGGCACAAGTATGTAAACAAAAAAACCTCAACAAAAGTTGAGGTTTTTTTGTTTAGAATCTACTTTTTTTCGCTGTAGAAAGCCGCGCCAAGAATAACAACACCAAGGAAAATGTGTAGCAAATGGTCAGCAGAGTTTGTTCGTACTAGACCAAGAAGATCTCCACCATTTGGAACTAACAAAAATCCTAGTAGTGCAATCAGTAAGTAAACACCACCGAAAACTTTCATGGTCATTGTAGATTTTTCAGGTGAATTTTTAGATACATAAATGAAAATAATACCAGAAATCAAGTGAACCAAATCATGTAGAAGATTTGTTTGGAAAAGTGCACTATCACTACCACCAACTATCGGGTTAGGTATAAAACCTAATAGCCCTACAGCTACGAACACTACACCAAGAATGAATAATATTTTTTTAGCCATAATAAATATATATATTTGTTATTAATTTTCGCTTTCAACTATTTTTTAATTTAGTTTACTCGCGGGATTATCCCCAACAATTTTTGCACTTTCTTTATACTCCATGTATTCTCCCACCAAAGAACCTACCAAAACTACGGCTGCAGCTATAAATATTATTATTTTTGTTTTACTACGTTTTAGGTGTTCGTTTATCATATTTTCTAAAGCTTTATATTTGTCTTACTAAATAGTATACCTTAGAATTATATTAATATATCTTGATTCAAAAAATAAAAGCTCACATATTGTGAACTTTATTTCAAATTATTCCGCGGTTTCTAATTTAGCTGTATCAGTATTTTTGACAGTTTTGATAGCCTTTAGCTTCTTTCTAGTTTGTTTAGCAGCTTTTGTTCTTACGAAATATATCTTTGATTTTCTAACCCTGTTTGAACGAACAGTTTTAATAGCTTCTATGGCTGGTGAGTAAAGTGGAAATATTCTTTCTACTGCAATATCTCCTGAAAGTTTACGAACTGTAAATGTTGCTCCAGCCTCTGTTCCATGTTTACGTGCTAAACATAGCCCTTCAAATGCTTGAATTCTAAATTTATCTTGACCAGCTTTGTCTTTTCCTTCTTTTACTTTAGTGTCTATTTTCAAAAAGTCACCGGCTTTGAAATCCAATTTTTTTCTGGCATCTACGTCTACTGTAGATAGTTTGATTGTTGTAGTTTTCATAAAATTTTACTTCTGTCTGAATTTTTATTCTTATCGCGTAATTGTAACACAAATTAGGCTATAAAGCAAAAGCAAAATCTTTTGGAAAAGGTGACTCTATTTTTATAGTTTCGCCAGTTTCCGGATCTTGAAAAGCAATACTTTTTGCATGCAAAAGTTGATGAACTTTGTTTTTCCCAAATACTTCTTGTTCAAGTTTTTCATTTTTTGGTCCATACAAATGGTCCCCTACTATAGGGTGACCGATAGATTTTGTGTGAATTCTTATTTGGTGCATACGTCCACTTTCTGGTAAAAACGCTACTAAAGTTAGACGCACTCCAGCAAACACAAAACGCTTCACTACTCTATATCGTGTGAGCGATGCCCTCTCTTCTCCACGAAATTTCTCTTCCCCTTCTATGGTAATTTTTACCACTTCTTTACGCCGAAAATCCGACCGTGAGCGAGCTATTGCATAGTCAATTATCCCAGTTTCGTTTCTCATATTACCAAACACAACCGCATAGTACTCTTTTTTAATTTTGTGTTCTGAAAACTGGATCTTTAAATTTTCGTAAGCATCCTCTATTTTTGCTAACAGCAATACCCCGGAAGTATCTTTATCTAGCCTATGGACTATTCCTGGTTTTTTAATTTCTACTTCTTTACCGTTAACATTTACAAAAGCATTTTCACCCACTTTAGCTAATTTTTTAAAATTTTTCAAAACAAAATCTGCAACTGTAAATTCCTCTCTTTTACCATCTTTGTGTACTGACACTCCAGAGGGCTTATCAAGAGCAATAACATTTTTGTTCTCAAATAGAGTTTTAATTTTAATCTCTTTAATTTTTTTAAGAGTTATTTTTTTTACCTCTGTTTTTTTTGTAGTTTTTAGTTCTTTCATTTACGTACATTCTAACATTAAAAAATACCATACACAATATGGCATTTTTTAAATATAGGTTGGGAATTATTTATTCATCATCCTGTCTTTGTGACAAGGCAACATAACAGACATTTTACCAGGACCAACTAGAGCAATAGCAATTGAACAAACTAAAAGTAATAGTTGAAACTCAAAGCCTCCAGCCATAGAGTTAAAACCTGCTTTTAAGTGTACGGTCGATATAGCAACTAGAAGTATTACGGCGAATAAACCACCTACAAGACGTGTGAAAATTCCAAGTGCAAGAGCAATTCCTCCAATTAGTTCAATGTAGGCTACAAGATAGAACATCATAGCTCCAAATCCTAGACTTGCAAAAAATCCCAAAAATTGGTCAGGAGATTGAATCTTCTGCAATCCATGAAAAATGAAAGTCGCAGCAACTGAAAGTCGTATTAACAATAATGAGAGATCAAGATATTTTGAAGTATCCCCTGTACCACACATCATATTACACATTTTTATAGAATCCATATTTTTTGTTTTATTTACCCACAAAAATTAATATCTTCTGTGAGTATTTGTCTTACAAGAATATCCACTGTAGTTGTAACGAGAATTATACTGAGGAGCATAATTATTGTTATAACCATAATTATAGTTATTGTTATTGTTATAATTGTAACTATTTTGACAAGATAAAGTTCTAAAAGAAAGAGTGTTACCGTATTGAGTACCATTTTGACCTGTTGAAACTGCACGGAAATAATAAGTAGTGTCACAAGAAAGATTTTGAGGAACAGCATTCAAATTTGTGCTGCCATAAACTGTTGCAGGTATAGTTCGTAAACTCAAGTTGCCATAATTACTACCGTACTCAAAATACACACTCATGTATTGGGAGTTTTGATAATATGAATTGTTAGAGGAAACGTAGCCATTCATTGTTGCATAATATCTAGAGATATTTGTAGCGTTGTTTGTTGTTACAGAATTTACTATTGGTGCAACATATTGACTTTGTTGTTGATAATAACCATTATTATAGTTGTTGTTATAATTATTATTGTAATTATTACTATAACCATAGCTGTTATTGTAACTATATGGGTCATAGGTATTGTAACCACTTTGGTATGCATAGTTGTAATTACTATTATTGTTGTAATTATTAAAACTAGAGTCATAACTGTTTTGATAATAACTTTGTGCAAAAACACTCCCAGAAAACAAGAGTACAGAAGCAGTCGAAATTGTGATATTTTTAATTAATTTTTTCATACGCTATAATTCTAATACTTTTTAAAAAACATTGCAAGTAGCCTAAAAATGCTATAATCTACTTATGAAATATTGGTTAATGAAGTCAGAGCCTGACGTTTATGGGATCGACAATTTACAAAAAGATAAGTTTACTATTTGGGAAGGAGTGCGTAACTATCAAGCCAGAAACTTTATGCGTGACAATATGTCCATAAATGATGAGGTGCTTTTTTACCATTCTAGTTGTGATATTCCTGGTATTTATGGACTTGCAGAGGTTTCTAAAGTCAGAGTTGTAGACAAAACTCAGTTTGAAAAGAAGAGTGAGTATTTTGATAAGAGGTCAAAAGTAGAATCTCCTTCTTGGATTTGTGTGGAAGTAAAATTTATCAAAAAATTTCTTTACCCAATTACCCTTTCAGAAATACGGGAGGATGAAAATTTACAAAATATGAGAGTGGTTCAAAAAGGCTCCCGCCTTTCTATCCAGCCTGTAGATAAAAAAGATTTTGAATACATATTGAAATTAAGCGAACAAAGAAAATAAATAAATTTTAAAAAACCTCTTATTGAAAGAGGTTTTTTATATATTTTTCATCATTAATTTTCTTTATTGTAATTGAGTAAATAACTGTTGAATCTGGATAAACAGATTTTGTATTTGCTGCTGCAAGGCACTTATGTTACTAATTATCATTGAACGAGTAGCACTTGATGAAGCAGTACTTGTTCCGCTTCCCATGTTGGTTGATGTTCCCATACTACTTGTACTTGTTGAACTTCCCATATTTCCAACGTTAGTTGTACTACCCATGTTGCCATTATGGTTTCCATTATCCATCTTCATATTATTTGGATTTCGGAAATTATACACATGGAGCATAACAGTTTTATCTGTGTCATTAGTTACATCCAACTTTATAAGACCTTTAGCATCATCACTTGCTAAAAAGGTTTGTTTATCATTGTTTGGAATTAATTGTGGAGGTGTAAATCTCACTGCTCCAAAATGAAAACCATTTGGTGGTATTGTTTCCATTATATCAACTTTTCCATTACCAGCATTTACGTCACTAAATTGGTAGTGAGAAATATCGAGGGCGGTTGTTGTCGAAATGATCCCATTACCATCCACGTCCTTATTTACATCTGCTTCAGTAATTTCATACTCCATGAAGTCGGCATCTTCAAAATATTGTATAGCACTATTTTCTCCTAAAACACTGAATTCATAGTTTGTTCGCGGTGAAGAAACCGTTCCTGAAGCTATATTATTTTTAGGTAAAGGAGTAGTTGGACAATTTATTATAGTATTTGCAAACGCTCCTATAGGATCCTTGCCATTTTCAAGTGCTTTAAAATCATCTATATTTTTAATATTTGAATTACATAAATGATTCATTACCTGAATTGTTACCAGGTTATTATTATCTTGAGAAGATGTAGCACTATCCCGCTCTAGTGCCATAACTGAAGTTGCTAAAGTTGAGAGTGCAATCGAGACGACTGAAACGAAACCAATGAGTTTATTTTTTTTCATATTTTTTATTTTATTAACGAATGACTAAAACCTTAGTTAGTTTTAGTCACCTGTATAATTGACGACGGGAGAAATATAAAAATATTACAAACTTTTTTTTATTAAAAATAATTGGCTTACTAACAGTTCTCTTTTTATTTATATATCTAGAAATTCTTCTGGAGAATAATTTACCCTATAATCAACTCCATCTTTTGGTGGAAAATCTATATTGTCGGTAAAAGTATTATTACCCCACGAACTATTCAAATTTAATTTTCTAGCAATCTTCAAGGGTAAACTTTCAGTTATCTTTACACTTAGTCTTGAAGTTGGAACTTTTTGTTCATCTAAAATGATAAATTCTGCAAGTCTAGAATTTTTTCCACTTTTTATTTTTTCTAATTCTTCTCTCAACATATACCACAGTCCTTTTTGTACATGTTTTTCTTCTTCACTCATATTTGCAGTTGCCCCAATATCAATAACTTTTGTAGGTATCATTGTTATTTCCTCTTCAGTTGTTGGACTTAGTTTTTTTATTGTAGTTATGTTTTCTATTATAATTTCACCAATATGAGTACTTACCAATTTATTGATATCCCCACCTCTTAGAAGAAGAATTAAATTATTAAACTTTTCTTCTATTAATTTTTTAAATTGAGGATTATCAAATGCAGTCTTAGCTTCATGAATTAAGTTTTCTAAATGTTTTTTCTATTCTCTTTTATTCCCTGTTCTTTCAGATTGGAGTTTATTCCACTAATAAGGTCTTCAACATGAATAATCTGGCTTTTAGTGGGCTTGACAGTGAGTTCAGTGGTAAATTCATTTTGACTTTCTGGTTTTTCTAGAGATAACATATTTATTATCAAAAAGTATACTATAATTTTTACTAATAAAAATACCCCTTCAGTGAAGAGGGGTATTTTATTTTGAAAACTAGTAATTACCGATGAGAGTTAATATACCCTCTTGTAGACAAACCAAACATTCCTGTTCCAGATTGGAGACCTAAAGGAGTTAAAATCTCACCTCTATGAGCTTCTTGAAAAGATTTAAGAGCTGCTTTAGTTTTTGGACCAAAAAGACTTGTTTCAGTTCCTTTAGAACCTAGTCCACTTGAGGAAACAGTGTAGCCATGGTTATTAAGATATTGTTGGAGTCGAAGCACGTCAGCACCACTACTTCCAAGAGTGAGAGAGACATCGAATGCTTGAGCAACATTAATTTGAGCTTGGATTGTTTGTGTATTTTGAACAGAAGAAGTAACTATTGTTGGTGATTGTGTAGAAGTATTGATACCACTAGCGCTTCCAGAAGTAGTATAGGTTGTTTGATTTTGTGTAGGAGTTTGTATGGTTGTTTGTGATGGAGTTTGCGCTGGAGCCGGTGTTACTATTTGTGTAGGGGTTGGATTTAATATTACAGATGGTTGAGTAAAATTTCCAGTACTCATAACTGCATTTGCATCCAATGTTACAGCAGTCTGTGCTAAAGCTCTACCATTAAGCGTTGCGCCTGTTTGTAAATTAATTGCAGTTTGAGTTAACAGGTTGCCATTAAACTGTGCCGTTGTTCCAATGTTTGCATTGCTTCCAACTTGCCAAAATATATTTTTTGCTTGTGCACCTCCAGTAAGAATTACTTTCTTGCCACTCGCTACATTTAATCCTTGAGCTATTTGAAAAATCCAAACATCATTTGGACCACCTGAAAGGGTAACATCCGAATTTATTGCAACGCCTGTACCCCATTTATACAGTCCAGGAGCAATCGTTAGCCCACTAATATCTCCTGCCCCAAGTTCAGTTGCAGTTGGCAAGGTTCTACCTGCAGCATCAGTGTACGCAGTTTGCATATCCCCTACTGCAGAAGTAAGATTAGAAGAAGTAGGATCTGCATAGTTCGCTGCGTAAATTTTTCCAGTAACAACAGGAGAAGTAGAAAATACATTTGTAGCATCAGCCGAAAGTCCAAATCCAGTTATGTAGGTTGCAGCAACTGGACTCACTCCAATGTCACCTGTAATCTGCGTCACTCCTGTGGTTGAGATTCCTGTTTTTGACAAGATTACAAAGTTTCCTGCAGTTCCAAGATTTACTGCTGCTGGTCCCGCAGCAAATGCGTTGGCCCCGCTCATTGCAACAACGAGAACCAATAATAGATAAGACAATTTATTTTTATTTTTCATACTTCAGTTTTTATTTATTTATTTTGAACATCCACTAGTTATTCAACATTATTTAGTGTACTTCCCAAAGACAAAAAAGTCTAGGAATAATTTTGTAAAATACAAATACCCGATTTTGAAAATGGGTATTTTTATATTTTGTGGGCGATAGAGGACTCGAACCTCTGACCTTCGCTGTGTAAAAGCGTTGCTCTACCAACTGAGCTAATCGCCCGTTTTTATTCGGACGAAAACATTATAGCAAATTTATTTAACTTTGTGAATACATATTTAAAAGCTATACTCTAGTTTAATATGGCAGATATAAGTGAAAGACAAAGTGCAAAGCAAATAATCCAAGGTCAATTTGCCGGAAACCAAGAAATAAAGCCAGAAGCAAAGATAGAAAATATTGCCGGAGCTGCAAAAGAAGCTCTTGAAGCCCAAACTTCAACAACTGTAAAACCTGTTGATAAAAGCTTGTCAGATAACGAGGAAAATATTACAGAGCTACAAAACAGACCCCTAACAGAGTTATTGCAACCTGAAATCGAAAATGAAACTACCAGTATTAGTCCTAACGAAGAAATTGCCCAGAGTTCCCAAACAAAAACAAAACAAAAATCTCGTGGTAGAAAATTTTTACCTCTGATAAATGCCGGAATAGAGTATTTAATAAATGACTTTATTATTGGTGCTGGCTTATCACTTACTGCATTTGGTTTTACGTCCACTATTGGAGCTGCTGCTACCGTTGTCGGACTTTTAGCAACTCCTTTTACATTTATTATTATGCTTGTAGGATTAATTCTTTTGGTTAGTGGAGTAATAATAAAATTTATCTTTTCAATAGTTGTTTGGAAAACATCTAAAAATGTATCATTTCCTGCAAAGCTGATTTTAGAAATTTTTAACTGGATAAGTTTTGGATATTTCCCAGGCAATTTTATAATAAGAATACTTAATTTACGAAAGAAAAAAGTATTGTAAAATAACCATTTTGTGGTAGAATGTATTTTACAAACATGCTCCTGTAGTTCAATGGATAGAACAGCGGACTTCTAAGCCGTTGATGTAGGTTCGATTCCTACCCGGAGCACAGACATAACGTTTAAATAATTGATGTGGTAAACTATTTAAACAATAATTCGCTTCATGAAAAAAAGATGCAGTATTTTCTTTCGATTAATAATTATGATTTTGTTATTTTCTATATTTAACACACCTCGCACATCCGCTCTTTTATCTCAAAGTAAAGACACTATAGTTAGATTGTTTGTAATTAATTCACACGGGAAAATTCTACTTCTTAAAGATGAGCATCTTCCTGATTTAAAACAATGGGTTGTACCACAAGCAACAATTAAAACTAATGAATTAAAAAACAAACAAGAAGCCACTCTAAAAAATATCCTCAACAAGATTACAAATATTGACTCCATTAATATTAGTCGCTTAAACCCTAATGACTCAAAAAAAGATTTCCTTATTTTAGCAAAAGATCAAGAAGTGATTTTGTCGGACAAAAAAACAAATAACTATTCAGAATACATATGGATTACCGAAGAAAATATTAAAAATAATATACCAAATAATCTATACCTTACTAAGAACCAACTTGTAAAAATATTTGCAACCAAAGATATTATTTCTAATATAAAGAAAATACCTCCACCCGCTAAAGAATCTTCTTCTTTAGAAATTAATCGATTTTACCATAAGCCCTTTAAGGAAAACTCTAATTCTAAAAAAAATTAGAAGAAAACCGACTTTTTCTATTAAACTTGCTAAAACAAAAATTTCTGATAAACTTTGTATTTAGTGTACAAAAACATTTTAAAAAATAAAATATTGAAGCAAAAAACACCTGCTTTGATATTTCTATTTCAAAAAGCCTCATTCGTTTGAGGCTTTTGTTTTTGTATAAAATTAAAACAAAAAATATGAGTACAAATTTTAATGAACTTAATGAAGCTTATATGAATTTAAGAGGAAGAGTATTGGAAGATGCGGAGAAGAGAGGTTTAATTGCTGAATTTAAATATGAAGAACATAGAGAAGAAGGAATTCCAATAGGTTTTTCAGGTTTCTCTATCAGAGATACTTCCCTTTTTAAAGTTTTAGTACATGGAAATCTAGATACCCTTAAAGAGCTATATGAGGGTTCTGCGGAATACGATCAAATGATGATTGAGGTTTTTGGACCCGAGGAAGGAAATGAACTTGCAATTGAAAAACAGAGATCTATTGAAGACCAAGAAGATAGAGAAGCGGCGTAAATTATCGAATAGTAGTTCCTACTGGTGCGTCGAGATCCGGAGTTACAGAAAATAATTTTCCAGACTCACCTCCGGCAAAAAGTAGCATGCCGGTACTTTCATATCCACGTAGTTTGCGTGGTGCAAGATTTGTAACTACACATACTTTTTTACCAATAAATATTTCTTTGTCAGGAAAAAATTCTCTTATTCCCGACAATATAGTTCTGTAAACCTTGCGTGTTTCTACATTTTCCATACTTCCATTTTGTAGCTCATCACTAATTTCTCCTTCAGAATTCTCCTCTTTTAGCACCTGTAAAGTTTCTCCGATATCTACCAGAAATCTGTACAGCTTATCTGCACCTTCTACAATATGAGCTTCTAATATTTGCCCAACCTTTAGTTCTACTTTTGTAAAATCATCTATACTTATTTGTGTTTTGTTTTCTTCTGTCATTTTTTCATTTTAGCACAAAATAAAAATATATTATAATTGGCAATACCCAAGATAAAATATCTGCTACTCCTTTCCACTTCGGCTGACTATAGTATTTGTTATGTATAAATAATTCTTGATATATGATAAATAAAATAAAAATTATTGACAAATTTATCTGTGCGCTTATTTTTAAATAAGATATGAATAGCAAGAAAACAGCAGAACCAAAAAAATGCACTAAACACCGAATTAATTCTGTTTTAATACACCTGGAATTATCATTTTTATAGCAATTAACAATTGAGTTGCAGTGAATAAATCCTGATTGGCCAAAAAATTTACTTATAAAAATGTCGGGAATTCCCAATATTTTTTCATAAGTTTTTTTTATCATAAATCCTCGTTGTCATATATTCCCTCTTCCAATTCTTCCCGCATTTTCATTTCTTCATCACTTAAAATTTTTTTCGCATTTTCTTTATCCAAGTGGCGCTGTAAAATAAGCGCTGCAGCTCGGTCGTCTACCGCAATATGTTTTCCAAAGTTATTTTTTCCTTCGTCCAAGTCTCGTGCATGTTTACTCGATAGAAATTCTTTTTCATATTTAAACTCAACCTCCCCATTAATTATTCTAGCCTCATACTTTTCTTTCATTTTATCCACAAACTTTTTTGTAGCATCCCAAATTTTATTGTGCTCACCTTTACTATTTACACTTTCACCGAAAATTATTCTCTCAAACAGAACGTTGCCCAACATATGGTCCAGCTCATTTTCAAGTTCAACTGTGGGAACAACTTTGAAAGGTACTGCTATTGTTCCTTTGTCGTCACTCACCGCAATCCCGCACTTTTTACTTCCATAATCTATTGATAGGTATTTCATATTTATATTTTACTATATTTTCCGAGAATTGGCTTCTCAATATTTATGAAATCAAATTTCTCTATTTGTAAACTTTCAGTTAATAGTCCAATATTAAAATTTAAAATATTTTCCAATTCTTCGTCTGCATATGTTTGTAAACCTAGGACACTTCCAAAAGGTGGTACCGACCCAGGTACACAACCAATTCTTTCAAATGGATCTTTGGCAAACTGAAACTTCTCACCAGTAACAAGTTTTAGTTTTGCAAAGTCAATTTTTTTATGTGCCGGAATAACTACTAAAACAGTTTTTCCGCTTTTCTCACCTTCTAAAACAAGTGCTTTTGCTCCAGAAGACATTGGTACACCTCGTACTTGTGACGCCTGTTCACTTGTATGAACAGGCTCATGCAATGAGTGGGTATGCTTTACATTTTTTACTAATTCTAAAATTTTATCTCTATGAATTGCTGACATAAACTTATTATAACATCTTGCACTAAAGCACAAGTGTTCCCTTGTCCTCGAGACAGGAATCGAACCTGTATCGTACGTACCGCAAACGCATATTCTATCCATTGAACTACCCGAGGTATTTTTGTATTATACAACAATAAAAGCTTTTTGTAAAAGCTTTTTTATTTTATAAAAATGTTAATTATTTTAACTCCTTAATTTCCACCCTGTTTTAAATATCCAAACAACAAGATAAAGTGAAAGTATTCCTAGTCCAAAAAGTACCGCTAATCCTAGCACAATTGGTGCTTCATGGTAGCCAGTCATAGCAAAACGTATTCCGTCTGTTGAGTAAAATAGAGGGTTTAGGTGTACAAGAAACCTTAAATTTTCAGGCAACATGTTTACTGAGTAAAACGCACCACCTAAAAATGATAATGGTGTAATAATGAAGTTTGTAATAATATTAAACTTTTCAAAACTATTGTCAGCCCATATTCCAACTACAAGTCCCAAAAGTCCAAACACAAAAGAAATGAGTAGCACGTAAAGCAATAAGTAAAAAGGATGAGCTACACTATTTACCCCAAAAGTTAATGCCACTATCGAAAGAGTTACCATGATAATTAGCCCGCGAAATATTCCGTTAGCAATTAATGACAAGACGAGCTCTAAGTATGAAAGTGGATAAGTTAAAAAGTCTTCTAAAGTTTTTCCAAACTTCATGGAATAAATTGAGAAGCTTGTGGCCCCAAATACCGCCATGATGAGGTTCATAGAAAATACTCCTGGAAAAACAAATGAGATGTATTTTATTCCTTCGATAGTATCTATTTTACTGCCAACTACATACCCGAAAATAAAAATGTAAAGAGAAGCCGTTACCAATGGGGCTATTAAAGACTGTGTTAATACTCTTTTATTTCTTGCAATTTCTCGCTCCATAAGCGTAAAAAATGGTGTGAACCTTTTTTTAAGTTGATGAATTATATTTGTTATTGGTTTCATAAATTTAATTTTGAGTTATTTCTAAATACTTTTTCTCTAGCTTGCCACCTTCCATGGCAGTTTTTATATTTTCGTCGTACAAAACACTCCCACCTTTTATAATTATTACTCGCTCACACATTTCTTCTATTTCTTCTAAATAGTGTGAAGTAAGAATAATAGTTTTACCATTTTTTTGAAGTTCTTTTAAATATTTCCAAATATCCTGACGAGTTTCAACGTCTACTCCTGCTGTAGGCTCATCTAAAATGACAATTTCAGGGTTATGAATTAAAGCTTTTGCCACAACAGTTCTTCTTTTGAGCCCACCAGATAAAAAGTTAAAGCCTTTTTTACGGTGCTCCTGAAGATTAAAAACATTTAGCATCTCCTCTACTCTTTTTCTTCTTTCTTCTCCTACAATTCCAAAAAACCCAGCTTGGTAATATAGAACATCCTCAACAGGAGCGAAAAAATCAATATTAAACTCCTGAGCTGAAATACCGACCATCTGGCGAGCTTTTCGGTAATCTTTTACAACGTCATGTCCAAATATTTTTATACTTCCGCTGGTTGGCTCAGTTACTCCGACAATGCAGTTTATAGTAGTGGTTTTTCCAGCCCCGTTTGGTCCAAGTAGACCTACGAACTCTCCTTTTTTAATCTCTAAATTTATACCGTGAAGTGCCTCTTTTTCTGGCTGTTTCCCTTGTGCTCGGTAAACTTTTTTTAAGTTTTCTATTTTAATTGCTTCCATCTACACATTATATCATAAAATGCTTATGCAAATTAAATACTTATATTAAAATTCTATATAACCTCAAGTCATCATAAGAGTGTTTCTCTTTTAATTCCTTAAAAACCGGGTTTAACTTACCTGACAGCTCTTCGTCGTTTGCAAACTTTTCAAAGGCTTTTTTAACTGCGACTGGTATTTTTTGATATTTTTTAGGAATTAATTCTTTCACTTCATCTTTCCCGATTTTTTCCCATTCTAAAAGCTCTTCAACATGTCCGAGAATTGTAGCAATCGTCAAACCACGTTTTTTAGCAATGTCCTCGAGCTTTACTTTTTCTAAAAGGTAATTTAAAGTTTGGTCTTGAGTAGATAATTTACTTTCTTGAACCTTTGGCATTACTCCCCCTTCAGGACTACCACCACACCTGACAATAAAATCATGTTTTAGTTTCTCCATTCTTCCGGCTTCCGAATTTCTTAATTTCTCTTGGATAAATTTTGAGTCTTTCAAAATCTTTTCGTCAAACTCACTTATGGCTTCATTTACTAGCAAACTTTTTGCATTAAAACTTTTTAAATGGAGCCCATCCAAACTTCGTACTCGCGAAAGTGCCACATACCCCTGTCCGTATTCAAAAGTCTCCCCCAAAGAAACTACTGCCGAGTCAAGTGACATACCTTGTGACTTATGGACGGTTATTGCCCACGCAAGACGGAGTGGATACTGACTTATTTTTGCTTTTACTTTTCCATCATCCTCAATTGCCCAATCTGCTTGTTTTAAGTTTACTGTTTGTCCATTGGTTTTCCTGATTGTAATTCCAAAACTTGAAAGGTCTACGACTTCGCCCATTGTTCCATTTACAAATTGTCCTTCCATATCATTTTTAGTAAAAATAACTTTAGCTCCAACTTTAAGTTTTAAAATTTCAGGTGACAAACAATTTTTTATTAAACCCTCTACTAGTTTTGCACTTCCAGTACTTATCATTTTATATATTTTTTCTGTACCAACCAAATTTTTTAATTTATTTTCATTGATACTATCTACGTCTTTATTATGCGAATGTAGCTCAATAATATCGACCAAATCAATACCTTGTGGAACTTCCCCACCCTTATTTAAGGGAAGGTTAGGGGGGGTCTCTTCTAGCACTTCAATACTTTCTTCCTCAAATTCTTCTTTTATTATCTTCTCTTTTATACCTAGTTTTTTATTTGTCCTCTTTACTAGTTCTTCTAAAATTTCCACATGCATTTCTTCAATGTTATTCGCTCGTATTGCTAAAAGCAAATTTGTAAATATCTCGTCACTTTGGCGAAACTGTTCTTCTAAGTAGCAAGTTAAAGGCCGAGCTTCTTTCCAAGCTGAGCTTGCAAAGGCAAAATGTTTTCCTTGTTCACCAAATTTTGTAACTGGTGGTAGTTGAAAAAAGTCCCCGACAAATATTACTTGAAGCCCCCCAAAAGCTTTTTCTGGATTTTTAATAGCTTTACAAACTTTGTTCACATTCTCTAAAGTTTGCGCATCAAGCATCGATATCTCATCTATTATAAGTACAGTGGCATTTTGTATTTTTTTTACAAGCTTTTCTCGACTCATTATTTCGTCTAGTTTATAGTCATCTATATAATTTGAAATTCCAATCCCACTCCATGAGTGGATTGTACTTCCAGAGATATGTGTGGCAGCTATCCCAGTTGAAGCCGTGATGCTTGGATATATTCCATGCTCTACCAAATATTTTACGTATTGGTTTATCACGTAGGTCTTTCCAGCCCCTGGAACTCCAGTTAAAAAGACATTGCTCCCGGTTTTTAAAATTTCTAAGGCCTCTGTTTGTAGCATTAAAATATTATATCACTCAAAAGAGAAAAGCGCCCAACGGAAGTTGAACGCTTTAAACCTGCTTTACAAATAAATATTCTTAAAATCCAAATTCAAGAAAAACTTTTTTACTTTTTCAAAATCAACCTCAAATCCTTTCATCATAAAAATCTCATCATCTTCTATTTCATCAAAATATTTTAAACTTTTTAAAATTAAAGACGCATTTAAGCTAGGATATTTTATATTACACTGATCGAGTAGATATTGTAAATTAAAATCTCGAAGTAAGAAATATAAATCAACATAATCTTTTTTAGTCGATCTTTGGCAAATTGCACTTAATTTCATGCAAGCAATATCTAGTTTGCTCGCTAATTTTAAATATTTTTCATTTTTAAAAATTTCCAACATTTCATATTTGATTGTAAAAAAACTGACCTTAACACCATTGTCCAACAAAAACACAAGTGTATTTTTTGCTTCTCTAGTTATTTCTAATTTATAATTTTTGAAAACTTCTCGGCATTTTTCAAAAAGAATGGCTACATCAAAATCTTGATCTGTAAAAAAGTCAAAGTCGATACTTTCTCTATGTCCTAAGTAAAGTGCCAATGCGGTACCACCAGCCAAATAAAAATCATTTTTAAAATTCTCCATTAGTGGCAACACTTCCATTCTCGCTTTATCTAAAACTTCGTATTTCATATATTAGTTTTTAAATATTTTTAAATTCGTTATTCCAGAATGAAAAAGTTTTAGAATCAAACTCTGTTTTTTTAACAGAATAAAAAACTTTTTTAATTTCATTTTTTCCGTAAATTTTAAAAAGTTCTTTCCACGAGTTTGTATTTCCAAAATTCAATATATTCAAAATAATAGTTTTTTTATTTTTTTCAATATCTAACTTTTCAAATATATAGCTCCACAAATATGGTTTAAAGCTTATTGGTAACATGACTATATTATATCACAAATTTATGATATAATGAAATAAATATATGTCAAATTACAAAGAAAATACAACCAGCAACATAGAGTTTATCTATGGAAAAAATGCAGTGGCAGAAGCACTCAGAAATAGAGCTGATACCATAGAAAGAGTGTTCATGGAAAAAGATAGAACTTTTGATGATGAGTACGAGAAAGAAGTTTTAAGTTTAGTTAAAAAAAATAATCTAAAGCTAGAGAAGTTTTCCCCAAACGATTTGGCTAAAGAGCTAAAATTTGCAAACCACCAAGGAATCTTAGCAAAAGTGAATATTAATAGTCTGACAGTTTCTTTTGAACACTTTATTGAAAATCTACAAGTTGACCCAAACACTTGTTTACTAATTCTGGGAGAACTTCAGGACCCACAAAATGTTGGCTCGATTATAAGAAGTGCTGCGGCCTTTGGAGTTGCCGGAATTCTTATTCCTGAACACGACCAGGTACAGATTAACGCTACAGTGGTAAAAGTTTCTGCTGGTGCAGCATTCTCTATTCCTCTTGTTAGAATAAACAATGTCAACAACTGTATTGAAAAACTAAAAGAAAAAAGATTTTGGATTTACGGATTAGATATGGAAGGAGAGAAATTTATTTCCGAAGAATCCTTCACTGAGCCAAGTGTGTTTGTTATTGGAAATGAAGGTGACGGAATAAGACAAAAGACAAAAGAAACTTGTGACATGGTTTTAAAAATCCCCCAATCTGAAAAAGTAGAGTCTCTCAATGCGTCAATCTCTACTGCCGTTGCGCTCTATGAATGGAGGAGACAAAAAATTACTAATTAGCAATAATTAATTTTTCTGGTTCTTAATATAAACCTCCCAATCGTTTTTAAATTTTTGGTTTCTCACTAACAAATCGGCAAATGTACTCTCATCAATAATTTCACCATTTGAGAAAATTACAATTCTGTCAAAATATTTCAATAAATTCATTTTGTGAATCGTGGCTAGAATTGTTTTGTTTTCAAAATTCTTAAAAATATTTTGATAAATTTTTACTTCATTTTCAGGGTCTACCGATGAGGTGGACTCATCAAGTAAAAGAATATTTTTATCTTGGGAAAACAATAAGGCCCTAGTTAGAGCTAAGCGCTGTTTCTGGCCACCAGACAAATTCACTCCTTTTTCATTTATAACAGAATCAATTCCATGAGGAAGTAACCCTAATACATTTGTAAATTCTGCCATGTCAGTGGCTTTTTTTATTTCCTTATCTGTAAAGTCTAGAAGTAGGGTAATATTTTCTTTTATACTAGCAGAAAATACCTCGGGTTCTTGTGGAACTAAAGTGGTATGCAAATCTATATTTGCAAAATTGGTCTCCATTTCTGTTAAAGCATTTTCCTTATGAACAAATAATTTCGCACTTGAATTTGGATAAAGACCATGCAAGATTTTTAAAAAAGTACTTTTCCCCGAACCGCTTTCCCCAATTAAAGCTACTTTTTCACCCATCTGAAAATTAAAGTCTATATTTTTAATATTATTTTCAGAACTTGTATGGTCTTGGTATTTAAAAACTAAATTTTTAATTTCTATTTTAGTCCAGTTATCAACTTTAGGTTTTATAATTTTCTCTAATTGTTCATAATCTTTTTCTATTGCCTCGGCATTCAAAACTCGACTTTTGTTAACAACCATTTCTTCATAATTTCCTGCAAAGGTATAAAAAACATTATCTAGGTTTGAAAGATATAGATACAAGGAGCTTATAGTACCTATTTGAAATGCTAAATTATTTCTATAAATAGTATAAATATAATAACTAAACGGTACCAAAACTAAAATCCTAAAAAGTAAAGAACCTGTAAACCATTTTAGTTCGCTGATAATTCTTATGTTCTGAAAAATAGAAAAACTAGACCCAAAACTTTTATTTAAACTTTCTTGCACAGGTTTTTCAATGTTCAAAACTTTTACGGTTGTGATATTTGAAATAACGTCGAAAACCTTAGCAGACATTTTATTATCTAAATTATTTATTTTTTTGTATTTCGGAATTAAATTTTTATCAAAAGCAAAAATTATAGTTAATGCTCCAATTAAAATCCCGATAGCTAAAAACCCTACAGTTAAATTAAAGGAAATTAGAATTATGGTGGTGCCGACTGCTCTTATTATAACTGAGATGACTTGGAAAATTTTTGAAGAAAAACTAAAGAGTCCGTCACTAGCTTTGTTTACCTTGTCGATTGTGTCCCCACTATCACGGTTGCCATGCCAGGAAAGTCCTAGCGACATTACGCATTTTAATAAATATTTTTTAAAATTTCTATCAATTTTATAGGCTACTCCCATTTCCAAAATTCTAGATGGTCCATGAAAGGCCCAAAATAATATTGGTATTATGAAAATTGCAAAAAGCTGTAAAGATAAATAATTAATGTTTGAGGATACAATTCCATTATTTTGAATTTCATTTAAAAATCTTCCAAGAAAAAATGGTGGAAAGAGATCAACAACACTTGCCATAACTGAAAGAAAAATATACAAAAAAACAATATGTTTATTCCCGTCTGCATATTGCCACATTTTCCTGGTTAGGAAAGTTACTGGTTCGTTTTTAAAATTATTAATTTTTATTTTGAATAATTATATTATAAAGGAATTTTTTTATAATGTAAATAAATCTTCATTTGACTTATACCCCACTAGGGTATATACTCTTGTTATATGCACGGAATAAATAAAAATCAGCAAGGTATTTTAAATCGAATCAAGAGAATCCAAGGTCAGCTTAATGGTGTAGAAAAAATGATTACGGGTGACAAATATTGCATAGATATAATAACTCAAACAAGTGCTATTAAGAATGCCATTTCTTCGCTGGAAGACGAAATGCTAGAAAGCCATCTTGCACATTGTCTTCACAAAGAAACCAATAAAAATCGCTTGGAAGAAATGCAAAAAGAAATTATAAAAGTATATAAACTTAAAAGAAAATAATATATGAAAGTTTCAGAAGATAATAAAAATTATTTAACATATGTCTCTAAATATTTAGGAGTTGCTCTAATTTCTGGATCTGTAGTGCATATTGGTACCATCCAAGATAGTGTATCTAAATATGTTGTTTTAATTATTATTGGTTTAGTTTTAATGACGATTGGAAATATTAGAGAAGCTAAAATAAGTGGTCAAAAAATTAATTTAAATTACTTAGTAATAATTACTGCTTTATCTTTGTCTACTGGCTTTTTATCTGGAGGAGTACAACATTATTTAGATAACCCATCTTATGCTGGCTTGCTGCTGGGACTAGGTGTAGTAATTACTTATATAACTTTTTTTCTGAAAGATAGACTTAATTTACCCCTCAAAAATGTTATGATAATTATCATGTTTGCAATTTTAATAATTTTAATTTCAAATTTTCTAATTGACGACAAACTACTTGGTGCAAATCATCACGAATTATCAATAACTTACATAAAATAATTATATGCAGACAAAAAATAAATGCGAGAAGTGTTCAATGGATGGAGAATACAAGGAAGTAGTAAATAGCTTTGTACATTATTATTGCGTACACCACAAGACGGAGCACTCAGTTAAAATAGAAAATTTACCAAAGAAAAGTATTTTAAATACCCTGAGTGAATTATTACCATTAATTTATGTTATTCTTGGAATATCACTAATTGCTTGTATAAGGCAGATTGGAGAAATTAATGGAATGCTTTACATGATGGACTGGATGGGACTTTTTCTTTTAGTATTTGGTGGTTTGAAACTTGTAGATTTAAAAGGTTTTGCAGAGGGTTTTGCAAGTTACGATATCATAGCCAAGAAATTCCATAACTATGGTTACCTATTTCCATTTTTAGAAATTATTCTTGGTATTTTGTATCTAACTGGTCATATGTATCTTTTACAAAATATTTTAGTTTTAGTTATTTCAGCTCTCGGAATGTATTCAGCTTATAAAGTAATAACTGATAAACTTGAAATTCGTTGTGTCTGCCTCGGTACCCTCTTCCACATTCCTATGACCTGGGCAACTTTTATTGAAAACTTTTTAATGGCAGTTATGATAATTGTAATGCTTTCAATACCTATGAGTATGTAAATATGGATAATTCAAATCTTTTTTCAAATGTAGAAATATCCTTATCACCCACTAACTTTGAGATTATAAAAAAAGTAATAGAAAAGGTAGAAAATTTATTAAAAACTCCTGAATATATAGCTGGGAAAACTAATGGTGTTTTTATGTCATATGATTTTCACATTAAAGAAAAGGGTCCACAACTTATAGAAATAAATACTAATGCAGGTGGTGGGGCTTTATTCTACACACATCTAGAGTCTTTAGAAGTTAAAAACTATTTTCCAGGTTTGAAACAATATATTGTAAGTATGTTCGAGAGTGAGTGGCAAAAGTTTAATTCTGGAGATATGTCTAAAAAACTAAAAACAATAGCTATTGTAGATGAAAACCCAGTAACTCAGTTTTTGTATTCTGAATTTATAATAATTCAAAAAATTTTGAAAGATGTAGGATACGAAGTGTTTATCCTAAACCCAAAAGATTTACAATTTGCAGATGGTATTTTAACTTTTAATGGGATACAAATAGATTTGGTCTATAATAGACTAACAGATTTTTACTTTGAAAAACCTGAGTCTAAAGTTTTGAAAGAAGCTTATGAAAGTAGAAGAGTTTTAATAACTCCAAATCCACTCCATCATAAAACCTTTGCCAATAAATCAAATTTTATATCTTTAAGTCAAAATGAAAACTTAAAAGAAAATGTGCCTGAAACAATTTTAGTTACGGAAAATAATAAAATTAGACTTTGGAATGAAAGAAAAGAAAATTTCTTTAAACCAATTTCAGGATCTGGTAGTCGAGCGGTTTACTGTGGTGAAAAAATAACCACTAGAGTCTGGAATGAAACAATCGATGGAAGTTATATTGCACAAAAATGTACTAAAGCTAGTAGAATTCTTAATTCTAAAGGAAAAGAAATGCGATACGATGTTAGGTTTTTTACCTATGGTGGTGAAATATTTTTCATGTTCGCGCGACTATATAGTGGCCAAGCAACAAATTTTAGGACTGAGGGTGGTGGATTTGCAACTGTAAAAATTGAAGATAGTCTTGTTGCCGATATTTAGTGCAGCAAGAAATACAAATAAATAATATATGCAAAATATAAACTACAAATATGTGTCTTTAGCCCTAGCTTTTGTTTTAGTTGTTACTTATTCTTGGCATTGGGATGGAATATTTAATTCTAAATCTCAAATGAGTGGTGACATGAATATGGCTGGAATGATGCATAAAATGCCTAATGGTGAAATGATGATGAATGATGGTAGCATGATGAAAAAAGATATGGGAATGGACAGTATGATGATGGATATGTTGGCAGGCATGAAAGGTAAAACTGGAAAAGATTTAGAAAAAGTATTCTTGCAAGAAATGATAGTGCATCACCAAGGTGCAGTAGATATGGCAGCAGAATTACTAAAAGATAAGACAGTTACAAACCCAGAGCTTGTAAAATTTGCACAAAGCATAATTACAAACCAAAATAGAGAAATCGAATTGCAAAAAACTTGGCTAAAAGCTTACTAATATAATAAAAGCAAAAAAAGATAAGATTTCGTAAGAATCTTATCTTTTTTTGCTTTTCTAAATAACTACCTTTTAATTTATAAACTTAACTCCCTCTTTCTTTAAAATATCAATTTTACTTTTACCGCGAATTTGGTTATATCCACCAATTTTACCATCACTTCTTACAACCCTATGACATGGAATATTTTTATCACAGTTTCGTGACATTATCATGCCTACTGCTCTTGCTGCTTGCATTTTTCCTGCCCTTTCCCCAACTTGTTTATAAGTTAAAACTGAACCAGAATTAATTTTAGAAACAATTTCCAATACTTTTTCTTTAAAGGTTTTTTGGATTAACATAAATATTATTTTATTTCGTTTAAAACTTCTTGTGCATGTTCTTTAGTATTTACTTTTCCGTATACTTTTTCTACTCTACCTTTTTCGTTTATAAGGTACGATATACGAGTAATACCCATGTACTTTTTTCCATACATACTTTTTTCTTGCCAAGCACCATACTTTTCAATTATTTCTCCAGCTTCGTCAGACAATAGATGAAAATTTAGATTATATTTCTCTGCAAATTTTTTGTGACTTTTTACTGAGTCTTTGGATATTCCTATTATTTCTACACCTTGATCTTGTAGCTCATATCGGAAATCTCGAAATCCACAGGCTTCAGTAGTACAACCTGGAGTATCGTCTTTTGGGTAAAAATATAACAAGACTTTTTTGCCTTTATTTCCCAGAAACATTTTAAGAGCTATTATCTTTCCATCTTGGTCGGGGAGAGAAAACTCCGGTGCTTTATCTTTTTCTTTTAACATTTATATTGAATGAGCGGACATTTGTCTATACAGGTAAGCATAAGAGATACCAGCTACCCCTGAAAAAATAAATAATGCAGGAATTATTCCTATTATTAAACAAATTATTCCTGCTGCAAAAGCACCTACAGCCAAAAGAATCATTGTTATATTATATTTTAGAATACCCCATTTAATACCTTCAGTAATTTTTGTACTTTCTGCAAAAGCCTCGCCTAAGCTAAGATTTTTATCTAAAGATAATATTGGTGCAAAAGAAAATCTTATTGCCAAATATATTCCAGGGATAATAAATAATATAAGTCCTAAAACCACTAAAAACCCATAAACAAAATATACAAGAGTATAGCGAACCATACCTTTAGTAGGTTTTTCAAATATATCTCCTACTACAAAATGTTTATGATCAACTATCTTTAAGTAAATTTTTTGTAAAGTTGCGCCAAACCAAAGTCCCACCAGGATACTAAATATTGAAAGTAAATTTGTTAAAATTGCAATTGGGAGGGGCTCAGAATCATAAGTAAACATTCTTAAAGTTTCGTCCCAAACTCGATAAGGGTATTGTAATACATAAATAATCCCTTCAAACAACAATGACGCTCCAAAAGTAATAGCTAAAATTAATATTAATTTTTTCCAGTTATTTTTAAAAAGTACCCACGAATGACCAATAATTTGGTCTATATTAATTTTTTTCATAATTTAATGATACATAAATTATAGCACACCTATTTTTTATTTGCGCAGGCCATGATAAATTCCAAAAACATGGGATGTGGCTGCCAAGGGCGACTCAGAAACTCTGGGTGACTTTGAGTGGCAAAAAAGAATGGATGTTTAGGGTCTACCGCTTCCACCAGCTCAACAAGTTTATTGTCTAAAGAAGTACCTGAAACTTTTACCCCTCCTTTATTAAAATAATCCTCAAATTTTCTATTAACCTCAAACCTATGTCTATGCCTCTCTTGCACCTCTAACTTTTTAAAAGTCTTATGCGCCAAGGTATTTGGAGTGATTTTGCAGCTGAAGGTCCCGAGTCGCATACTCCCACCAGTACCAACTTTGCCTACTTGGTCAGGCATAATATAAATTGTATTTTCTAAGGTTTTAGAAAATTCCTCACTGTTAGCATTGTTTAGTCCTCCCAGTCGAGATGCCCCCATGACAGCCACCTGTAATCCTAAACATAATCCTAAATATGGTATTTTATTTTCCAATGCATATTGGGCAGACGATATCTTCCCTTCTATTCCCCTTTCACCAAAGCCACCAGGTACTAGTACTCCATCATATTTTTCTAAAATACTTTTGCTGTTTTTAGTATTTATCTTTTCAGCATCTACCCATTCGTAGTTCATTTCTATTCCTGCGTGCCAGCTAGCTATTTTCAAACTCTCTATTACAGAATAATATGAGTCGGCATTGTCCAGATACTTCGCAACTATCCCAATCAAAACTTTTTTATTGTTTTTCTTAGTTGCCAAATCTAAAACTTTCTTCCAGTTAGAAATATTTATCTTTTGTTTAAATTTAAATTTATCTAAAATTATTTTTCCAACTTTTTTTTCATACAAAGTAATTGGTACACGGTAAATAGTATCTGCATTTGGAAGGACTATTATTTGTTCTTCCGGCACCCCAACAAATGGTGCAACTTTTTTTTCAATATAATTATTTTTGGGAGTTTCCTCACAGCGGGCCATTATAAAATCGGGAACAATTCCGTATTCACGAAGGTCTCGTACAGAGTTTTGCAGAGGTTTAGTTTTGAACTCTTGAGAAACTTTTAAAAATGGAACATATGCTACATGTACAAACACACAATTTTCTCTACCTACTCTGGACGATAATTCTCGCACTGCTTCAATAAAGGATAGGGCTTCGTAGTCTCCTACTGTCCCCCCAAGCTCCATAATATGGACGTCACTATTTTTACTAGCTTCTAAAATTTTTTCTTGGATAAGGTTTGTAAGATGAGGGACTAGTTGCACATTTTTACCTAAATATTTTCCATCTCTTTCTCTTTGCAATAGCTCTTGCATGAGAGCACCCGAAAGGAGCACACAGTTTTTATCTAAGTCACGACCTATAAATCTTTCATAGTGACCAAGATCGAGGTCGGTTTCTTTTCCGTCAGCTGTTACAAAACATTCTCCATGCTCAGCCGGAGAAAGTGTACCCGAGTCAACATTTAGATATGGCTCTAATTTTTGAACTGTTACTTTTAAATCTGCGCAATTTAAAAGGGCGCCTATAGACGCCGCTGTTATCCCCTTTCCTATACCTGAAAGCACACCTCCAGTCACAATTACATATTTTGAACTACTCTTCTTCATATGTTTGATTAGTATATCTCAAATATGCTAGAATGCAAATAGATGGAAGAAAAAAAGCCAGTACAAACCAAAATTATATTTTTTTTGAAAAAATTCATAATTTTAGTTTTAATATTTCTAGCACTAACTATTGGCTACGCGGCTGGTCGTGGTTTTAAAACTTATGAAGTAAATTTGTTAGAGAAAAATAAGTTGCCTGTAGTAAAAAAGGTTTCAGTTGTAAATCTTCAAACACTTCAAAAAAAGACAATCCCTGTTATGTCAGGCTGGAGAGACCCAAAAGTAGAAGTTGTTTCTACTCCGGATTCTCTAGGTGGTGCTACATTAAATTTAAAACTAACTTCCTTTTTCTTTTCACCGAACGATTTTGGTAATCCACCAAAACCAAATACTGGCAATGCCTACGCTCTAGTAAACAATGTTTTAGTTGGTAGAGCGTTTAATAACTATTTTTCTATTGCCCCATCAACACTAGAAACTGGTATAAATATTATTAAAGTAGTATTGGCAGCTAATGACGGAAGCTTGTGGATCGCACGTTCTACTGGAAAAGAAATTAGCGCAACTATAGAGATTTTGAAATAGAGTATTTCATGTTATAATTGCAAAATAATCCACAAAACGATTATGGAAGCTTGGCCGAGTGGTTTAAGGCAACAGTCTTGAAAACTGTCGTAGGGCAACTTACCGTGAGTTCGAATCTCACAGCTTCCGCCAAAATACAGAACCAGAAGCTTCGCTTCTGGTTCTGTTTATTTTATAAGGAACAAGATAGTTGGAACTCTGTGGTACCAGCGGTCAATATATTCTAGACACTCATTACCCTGACTTATCTGACAACATGCTTTAATCTCTTAAGCTTTCGCATATCTTGATTGGTAATGTGTTTATGAGTCTCTTTGATTATCACATCTACAATGAGTATGGTAAGCGCAAAGATAATCATGAGAATTATGAGCGGTATTGTAATTGGCTGGGTATGGAGGAATCTATTACCAAGAGGGGAGAATATGCTACCAAGTAAGATAATTGTTTCAATAATAACAGCACCAATAACGAATTTATTTGTGAAGAGTGAAAACATAAAGACATGGTCATAATTCTTTCGTGTGTTAAATGCGTTAAACCAAATAAATGCTGAGATGAGGAGCATGCATGCAGTTCTAGCTACTCCCACTTCAAGCATATAGACGATAGTGAAGAGATAGAATCCAAAAATAGTTGCAGCGCCGATGAATGTTCCTAGTATAAGGATACGTATGAGGTCGTAGAAGTTAATAAGGAATCCATGGTAGCGTTTAAAGTTATAGCGTCTGTAGATACTTTCTGGTTCCTCTGTTGCGATAGAAACATCAAGCAGTCCTGTTGTTACAAAATTGAGCCAAAGAATTTGTATTGCAAGAAACGGTAGTGCTATACCAAGGAGGAGTGACCCAAGAATTGCGACAACAATACCAACGGAGGATGTCATGAGAAATACTATTGTCTTTCTAATATTTTCAGAAATTGTTCTCGCTTCAAAGATGGCTAGGACGATATCAGAAAAGTCATCATTAAGGAGAACTAAATCAGAAGCTTCTCTAGCAACTTCAGTACCTGATTTACCCATTGAGATGCCGATGTTTGCAAGTGACAGTGCTGGGCCATCATTAACTCCATCACCTGTCATAGCAACAACTTCTCCCTTTTCTTGTAATAACTTAACGATACGTTCTTTGTGGATTGGGTTGGCTCGCGCAAGTACTTTGATGGTGATAAGTTTTTCTTTAAGATCTTTGTCACTCATCGCATCTAACATGTCTCCTGTGAGTGAGGTCTCTCCATCGTGTGCAAGGATGCCGACTTTTCTTGCAACATGCTCTGCTGTAAGGATGTTATCTCCAGTAATCATAAGAATTTTAATTCCTGCTTGTTTACATTCAGTGATTGATTGTGCAACTTCTTCACGAATCTTGTCTTCAAAAACAATAAGTCCAAGAGGAGTGATTTCACTTGTTGTAAATTCTTCTGAAGATGATAGTTTTTTATATCCAACACCTAGAACTCTAAAGCCTTCTTTAACGTAAGGAGTAATGATATCAGAGGAAATACCGAGCGCTTCAGGTGCCCCTTTAAAGATTTGGAGGTGTGTTCCGTCAACGATGTACTCCTTTGCGTTGTATTTCGTTTCGCTTGTAAATGGTAACTCTTTAGTTTCTTGGAATGTAAATGAGTCGTTCAAATGTTTTTCAATAGTGAGGTCAAGTACATCCCCAACTTTTTCTCCGTTGATGTCTTTGATGTCGATACTATGATACATATAGGAATTAAACTGTGTCTCTGAAAGGTTGGTGGTATTGATGTTTACGACTTCTTTTACTGTTAAATTACCATGTGTGATCGTCCCCGTTTTATCGGTACAGATAAACGAAACTGAGGCGAGGGTAGAACCTGAAGGGAGATTGCGAAGCATGGCTTTTGCTCGACTGATGTGAAGCGCTCCAAGTGACAACACGACAGTAAGTACAATTGGAAGCCCTTCAGGAATAGTTGCAACACCAAGAGCAACTGTAGTCTTTAACGCGGTTATAAGTTGAATTCCACTTTTTAATGAGAACAACATAAAAGCAACAAGTGCTATTCCAAGAGCAATGAGTAAATATAATGAAAAGGAAGATAGTTTTTTCTCAAGCTCAGTTTTTTTATCAGCATTGTTTGCGATATCTTTAGCAATTGACCCTACAAATGTATCTTTCCCAATTTTCTTAACGAGCATAAATGCATTACCAGAGATAACAACGCTCCCACGGTAGAGCTTATCTTTGAGCGCTTTATTGACTGGGAGCGATTCGCCGGTGATCTGACTTTCATTGACCGCTACCATGTGTGACTCAAGGATTTCACCGTCTGCAGGGATAAGATCTCCAGACTCGAGGTAGACAATGTCATCAATAGTTACTTCATCAGTTTTTACGGTGTGGAGAATTTTTTCTCGTAGAACACGTGATTTTGTATGAGACAGTTTTTTGAGTGCTTTAATCGCATTGTTTGCTTTGTATTCTTGTAATGTACCAACAACGGCATTAATGACAAGAATTATAAGAATAACAAATGCGTCAGTCCTTTCCCCTGTCAAAAAAGAGATAAATGCTACCCCAAGCAGAATATAGATGAACGGACTTAGGAATTGCTTAATAAAAAGGAGGATGGGATGATTCTTGTTATTGTCTGGAAGTGCGTTCGGTCCGTAACGCTCTAAATGTTCTTGGGCTCTTTGTTGACTAATACCAGTAAGATTATTTGAAATATACATTATCAAATTTTATCATGATATTTATAATTCTCGTCACTGTATTCTGGGGCATGTACCATGGTTGTAGCTATTTTTTCCAGTGAGGCGCAAAACCAATCATGCGTATTATGGAGCCAACATATTCAGATGAGATTTGCGAAAAATGCATTATTTAAAATGAGATGTACGACGTGATGAGTAATAACAATATGGGGGTGCTTAACCAAAAAGGGCTGATAGTTATCGCAGGAAAAGATCTACTTATCACGGTAGCACTCTTTATGATGTTAGTGATAGTCCTCGTGTTTATTGTGTTGGTTAAATTTGCGTGGAGGTATAGAGAATGGAACACAAAGGCACACCATGCTCCAAACTGGCACAACAATGTAGCTCTAGAAGTAATATGGTTGTGCATACCATCTGTTATTGTTGTGATATTGGCAGTTATAACATGGAAGAGTACTCATGATCTTGACCCATACAAACCAATAGTCTCAAACTTAACACCAGTTATGGTGCAAGTGGTGACTCTTGATTGGAAGCGAGTATTCATCTATCTAGAGGAAGGTGTCGCAACAGTTAATTTTGTTCAATTCCCAAAAAAAAGACCTGTAGACTTTATTATTACCTCAGATGCTCCGATGAATGGGTATTGGATACCACAGCTTGAGGTCAAGTCTATGCGATGGTTGGTATGAGTGCCTAACTGTATCTGCAATCTCACGAGACGGTTGACTACAAAGGACTTTCTTCAAATTTTAGCGGGAATGGTTTTTCTGGCATGAAGTTTACAGCTCAAGTATCGTCACAAGAGGATTATGATGTGTGGGTTCAAACAGTTCGATCATCGCAGTATGCTCTTTTGATAAATGAATATAATGAACTGCGTAAGCCTTCCAAAGATGCTCCGATACAATAATATGTATCTATCGTTGATGGCTTGTATACTTCAATTATCATGAAGTTTATGAAACCTGCTGATCATACTGGTTCTTGTCCTGAAGGAGGTAGATATATAGTGAACCACTAGTACTGGTGGTATAAGTTCAGTGTAGGCCATATGTCATGCTATATACCTTTTTACAGACAAATTCAAATCCTTTTTATAGTGTCTATTCTGTCTGTTGAGACCCGACTCACTTACCTCAAATTGAGTAGTAGAAAGACGCTAAATATCCTTATGGTGGTTGTACCTACAGGTACCTAACTCACATGTACCGCAAATGTTTTTTATTAAAAATACCCTTACAAAATAAGGGTTAATATTTTAACTTCAACGAACTTTTCGTAAAAATATTCTTTTTATAAATTCTCTTTTATATTTATAAACTATGGTATAAATAATAAAATAGTATAAATTGTGTTATAATTTTTGATGTAAAAACAATCAAAAATATGCAACCCTCAATCCCAACAGGCGCACCCTCACAAGAAATAAAAAAAGAAGGTTTTGAAATTGTTTCTGGCAACCCAGAACTTGTAGAACTTACGCGAGTGCTTTTTGATAAAATGATAAAGCCACTTTATGGCGACCAAACTGTGGCAATGGATAGAATTGAAAGAGGTGAAGACAGGACTACGCAAATACTTTTTTCAGAGGAAAAAGATGTTGGTATTTTAGTGATTAAAAATAAGCCAAATGGTGAGTTTGCAAGTGAAGGTGCAGACAATGCGATTGAAATTAAGACACTATTCGTAATTGACCCAGACAATCGCCCAAGACAAGGAACAGGCACAAAGTTAATTTCCCAAGCCATAGACCACGCTACAAATGCAGGGGCGGATAATTTAGCAGTTACAGTTTCGGCGACCAAAACAGAAAGTTTGGCATTTTTCCAAAAGCATGGATTTGAAATTAAAAAAGAAATGCCTGATAAATATGTGCAAGGAGTGACAGAGTTTTTGCTAATTAAGAAATTAAAATAATATGCAAAATACTCTAAATATAAATGTTCAAGAACCATACTTTTCTTTTATTAAAGACGGGCAAAAAACAGTAGAGGGGCGACTAGCAAAAGAAAAGTTTACTTCACTTAAAGTCGGAGATTTTTTAATGATAAATGAAGAAGTAAAAAAAGAAATTGTGGGAGTGTATATTTACCCAACATTTAGCGATATGATAATTATGGAAGGTGTAAAAAATGTTATCCCTGATGCAAAAGACCTAGACGAAGCAGTGGGTGCATACTATAAGTTTTTCACACCAGAAGACGAACAAAGTTTAGGTGTTTGTGCTATAAAAATAAAATAGCAGACAAAATATATGAACCAAAAAACACCTCCAAGTGGACGACCTACAAATCAAAACGAAAATAAAGCAACTTATGAATTTACTTTGCAAAAAAAGTATTTAGATTTTATTAAAGATGGTTCCAAAACTGTGGAAGGTCGAATTGGGTCAGGTGCATTTAGAAATATGAAAGTTGGGGAAACTATAAAGTTCTTTGACCCTAAGAATCCCAATAACTTTGTGATTGTAGAAGTGACACAGAATAATCATTACAAAACATTTAGAGATATGCTTGTGGGTGAAGGTGTAGATAAAATGTTGCCTGATACTAAAACAGTGGACGAGGGTGTAAAAATCTACGAGAGAATACCAAATTATTTAGAGAGGTGTAAAAAGAGTGGATGTGTGGGGATTGGAGTAAAAGTACTTGCTAAATCTAATTAAAACCGGACTGCTTCCTCTAGGATTGCCTGCCGAACATTGTCCCACGTCTTCCGCAAAAAAATATTACCCTTAGAAAATAAGGGTTTTTATTTTGACTGGGAAATAAACATTCGTCAAAAGTTCGTGGTATACTTTTTTTATATGAAAGAAAAATTATTACTTGAACCTAAATGTGTCATTCCAGAAGAGTATAAAGATAGAAAAGTATTTTTCCTTGCTGGACCAATTCGTGGTGGTGGAAATTGGCAAATGAGAGCAGCAGAAACTTTATGGAAAAAATATCCCGGTTGCATTGTTGTTGACCCATCAAGATGGGATGCTGCAGAAAAAAATGCAAAGTCAGAAGAAGAAAGATCAAAAATTACTGAACACAGAAAAAACGCAATCGGTGTAAAAGATGAAAGTCTTTATCTCGCTCAAGCACCTTGGGAAAGTCATCATATGAAAATTGCGAGTGAATTAGGTACACTTTTCTTTTGGCTGGAAAAACAATCCAAAGATGACCCACGCCTACAAAATGAAGGAGTGTATGCACAAGATACAAGAGTTGAAATGGGTATTTGGATTGAACGAGCTCATAATAATCCGAGTTTGAAAATTAAAATTGGAGGAAATTGGGAGATTGATGAAACTGGCAAAGAAACAGAAAACTCTTTTGGAGGAATGAATTTCATTGCTTATTATTTGACTGGCGAAAAGGATAGAAGAAAAGTTTACAATGGTGAAGTCAAAAGCGAACATTTAGTTTTGGCACATTCATTGGAAGAATTTTTAGAAAACGCTGTTGTTGATAAAGAGAAAGTAGAGCCAAAAGTTCCTAACATGCCAATGAAATAATTTAATTTTCTTCCAAAACCCCTGCCGAAAATTGTCCCACGTCTTCCGCAAATGAAATAGAGTAAAAATATCCTTATAAATTAAGGTTATTTTTTTATTTGTAATTTTTACAGGTTGTGATAGAAAAACACTAGATATGCAAAATCAAATATTTTTGTTACACTATTAATACAATACTTATGCAACCACCAAGACCAGAGCCACAACAATTAGAATTGCAACCACAAAAAGTTGAAGATTTAAGCAAAGAAAAATATTTCACCGTGGAAGTGGGGTCTTCACCACAATTAGAAGAATTAAAAAAACAAGCACGAAGTCTAAGAGATTTACCATTTATAGAAAAACTGGAAACTCTCAAGAAACTTTCCACCAACCCATTAAAGAATGTATATGATTTAGAACCTAACCTTAGTGGAGTTGCAGTATTGAAAGCCCAGTTAGAGAAAAGCGCAAGAATAGAAGATATTCTAAAAAAAGAACAGACTCTTTCTTATGCGCTTGAAAAAGGTTATGGTTGTTGTAGGTATCAAGCGTTATTGTTTTTCTTGCTAAGTATAGAAGCAGGTTTAGGAAGTACTGGAATGCTTTTAACTAAAAGAGTATTTGGGAATTTCTTTTCAGTTTTCAATGTTGTCTTTGACGAAAAAGGAAACAGGCATGCTTTTTCACTTTTCAATGACAGTTTATTAGAAGGAAACTCTGCTAGATATAATATGGATTTAACTGATTATGATATCGTCCCAAATAACTTTTCTTCTCAACAAGATTATCCATATTATGTAAAAGAGAGTAGTGAAATTCAAATTTACAAAGTTTCAGGTAAAAATAAAAGGAAGTTATTAGGGCTTTACGCGCAAGGAATTAACTAATTTCCTCTAAAACCCCCTGCCGAAAATTGTCCCACGTCTTCCGCTAAATAATAATAACTATCTGTTCACAAAGACGTCAATTGATTTCTGGTTAATCATATTTCCCATATTATCTTTTGCAACAAAATTTATTGTATAATTTTTACTTGATTTCCAATTCCACCCTGGAAGATCTACGATTGCTTCTTTGTGTGGATAATCTACTGACGAATCGTAAAGCTTATTTAAAACATCACCATCTACTTGCCAAAACATTTGGTATTGGCTTAATTCTGTATTTTGCAAAATTGCTTTCCACGGTTGCACACCGCTGAGATTGATATTTTGAGTTGGCCACCAAACCTCAATTAATTTTTGAGATTGAGAGGATTGAACAGGATTTGTGCTGGAGGCAGTAGTAGTGGTTGAATCGTTTACTTGGATAACAAGTAAAGAGTCAATCCAAAAATAATTTTGTGTCCAGTCAGATTTAAAAATTCCTACTTTCAGAGTGTATTTTCCTGAAGCTGTGGGAGTCCAGCTTTCTAAAAATTTTAAACTAGAGTTTGTAGTTAAAGTTTGTCCTTCTTTAAATTTTTGGAAAACTTTTTGATTACTTTCATTGTATATTTCAATATCTACAATCACATTTTGTAAGGTGGTGCTTCCATTTCTAATTGTTATATAAATAGAAGTAGGAGAGTTTTTTGTTGGCATAGCTGGACTTAAAACTCCACTCGCAGAGATTGCAGAAGTTGGACCTGGAGTTACAAAATTTCCTGTGTACCAATTTTTTATTACAGTTTCTGCTGACTTGTTTTGAGGAGAGTAGTCAATATTTCCCGGACCTCCATAGTTGGGATCGCTGTTCCAATCCCATAGAAATATTCCACTTAAATAAGGATAGTTATTACAATATTCGAAAAATGCCTGGTAGTCTGTTTTCTGCTCTAATTCATCATAAGCACCCGATGGTTCTGCTGGGTTTAAATGGGCACCTGCGCTACTTCTATAACCAATTTCTGAAAAGAATATTTTCTTACCAGTTCTTTGTTGTAATAATTGAATGTCATTTTTGTTTATAATATCCCATGATTGCTTTAATTGTTCTACGTTGTTATTTGAATTTGACTGAAGTGGCCAATAAGCTGAAATACTTATTAAATCTAGTTTGTCCCAGAATTCTATATGATCCTTTTCATCACCCCAAGTATCATAGTTACCCCAGTTTGCACCATAAGTAATTTTTCCAGTGTAGCGTTTACGAACTTCGTCAATAAGCCTGTTCCAATTGGTAGTGTTAGTACTGTTTACACTTGGGGTTGTTAGGCTGATTAGCTCTGTTCCTAACACATATAGTTCGACATTATTGGATTTGGCTATATCGGCATATTTGTTAAGTATATTTCCATAATTAGCAAACCAAAGGTCCCTGTTGGACGGATTTATATTTGCCCTCCACTCCCAAGTAGTAGATTCAACATGAGGTTTTAACATCACTTTCATGCCTTGATCATGTATAAATTTGATTGCGCTTGTAAGTGCTATATCTGTTGGAGTGTTGTAGCCCGCAGAAATTTCTGTAGAGTTTAAGTTTGTTTGATAAATTGGTATTGCCAGCCCTACACTGTTAGCCCCTATGTTTTTTAAATTTAGTACTGACTGTTTAAAAGAGTCACTCCCAAAGTCTGTTTCTGATCGAGATTGAATATCAGCACCTTTAAATTCCTAATCACTCGGTGCTGCAGATGTGTGAAAAGTTGAAATGACAGACAAAGAAATTATTAACATTCCGTTTAATGCCTTTTTGGATAATATTTTTAATTTAAACATATTTTTAATTATGAATTTGCATTAACTTAATATGGTATATAGACGTTTATAAAAAAGAGATGTTACATTTAAATTATGATATCATTTTTTAAATGATCGAGAAAAATGTATTAGAAAATATTTTGCCCCAAGATTTTTACAATAGAGACACCACCACCGTTGCACAAGAGCTTCTGGGAAAACTTCTGGTTCATAAAATTGGGGAGAGAAAATTTGTAGGAGTAATAACCGAAACCGAGGCTTGTCTACCAAAAGACGATCTTGCAGCTCATGGGTATATTGGTAAAATAAAAAGAAACCTTAGTCTTTTTAAATCTTCTGGTCATGCCTATGTTCACAGTATGAGACAATATTTTTTGCTCGACGTTGTAACTGAAAAAGAAAATATCCCTGGGTCGGTCCTAATTAGAAGTATTGAGCCAATTGAAAATATGGAGGGAGTGATAAATGGTCCTGGAAAGGTGTGTAGAGCTATGCAAATTTCTAAGGAACTTGATGGTGTGGATGTTACTTCTGAAACTAGTGGGCTATACATTACAACTAATATTAATTTTACTGCTCGAGAAATAAAAATTTCAAATAGAGTTGGGATATCTAAAGCTAAGGAACTATTACTTCGGTTCGGGTTTAAATAAATACTAGTCACAGGTGAGTCTATAGGTCGTATTCATATATGTGAAAAGAAAAAAAATACATGTTCTTGGAATTTTAGCAATGTTTATGAGCACTCAAATTACTTTTGCATTTTCCCCAAAAGATACTCCTGCATATTTCAATGCCCCCACAGTCACAAATATCACTAGTAATAGTGCAACCTTATTTCTAAATAGTAAAGTACTTTCAGATATTACTCCAGAAGAAAAAGTAGGAATATACTTTCAATACTCAGAAACAAATCAAATCTGCATTGCTATTTACCCCACTCCTGCAGAATGTTTGCCAAAAAAAACTGAAATTGGAAAAACTGAAATTGATATTGTAAATTTGAAACCCAATACTTCATATAGTGTTTATTACAAAAGAGACAATACTATACGCTGTATCACAACTCCCTGCCCTTCAAATGAGTTCCAAAGCCAACCTGTAGAATTTATCACTAAAAATAATAATATCTCTTCATCTACTAACTCTACATCCACTCTTACTAAAAACTTATTTTTCGGTAGTCATGATAAGCAAGTATTTATACTTCAAAAGAATTTAATAGAAAAACATTACTTAAAAACCTCAGCAAATGGATATTTCGGACGCAGCACCTTAAAAGCAGTTAAAAAATTTCAAAAAGCAAATGGCCTAACGCCAACTGGATTTGTTGGTCCAAAAACACGGGCAGCATTAATGAGTACTTCTCTTACAGGTGAATATTTTGAAGGAGTAGTAAGTGCATATTCTACAAATTGTTTTGCAGACGGAATCTGTAGCATTACTGTTGGTGGGAAAATAGTTATACTGATTGTTGGAAGAAAACAGGGACCCTTAGGTCAACTAAAAGGTGTAGAAAGCATAAGTGATATTTCAAAAAAAATAGGTTCAACGGCTAAAGTTTATGCTGCAAAAACTACTAATGGGTACACACTTTATGGAAATAATGATTTCTACGTGGATATAAAGTAGTTTTACTAGTGGAAAAAACCTAAGATTATCTCATCCACTAAAGAAATTTTCTGATCTTTATTTTCCTTCAAATTGCTTCCTATTGCATTTTTAATCATATCTATATTGGCACTTCCTCCCTCTCTATCGGAGAGGGTCGGGGTGAGGCTTTCCTCGCCACTTAGGTCAATATAGGCATCTTGGTAAAGTGGGCTTTTAAAAGTAAGCCTCAAAAATGGCTTTGGCAATTCAAAAACTTGATTAATAATTGAATAACTCAAAAGGTCACTATATTTATAACTAGTATTTCCATAAAGTATTCCATCATCAAATATATAAACTTCAATATTTTCTTCCCTATCTTTACTTAAAAAGATTAAAAAAGTTATCATACAAACGATTACAAAAAATAAAATATTCCCAAACATGAAAGCAAAAAATAACACAAAGGCAAGAAAAACTCCCAAGTAAACTTTACCAGGAACGTGTATATCCTTTTTATATATAGTAAATGAATAAATAGGACTCATTCTTATATTATACCCTATTTGTTAAGTGCTTTTAAATCTTTGACATTATCTTGAAGAGTTTTAACTTTATTTTTTAAGCTTGTTACTAGTGCTTTTTTATAAATAGTTTCTTCTGTTTTTAGAGTATCAATGTCACCTCTCATTTTTATAGCTTCATCTGTAGGCAAATCCTCATCATCGCAAATATTTGAATCTATGAAAAGTGAGGTACTAGCAAGAGAAGTATCAATGTCAGTATAATAATTCCTTGCATCGTCAATTTGCTTTTTCATAGTTTTAAAAATAATTTTTTCTTTTGTCTTTAAAAGTATTAAATCTTTTGTATTTCCAAATATCTCTTCACGTAGTAAATATTCTTGGTTTATAATATCTTCTATTTTATCAATTTTAAGCTTCATTTCTCCTGAAGAACTTTCTAAGTCCAAAACTTTATCAGTAATATCGTCAAAAACTTCACAACTTGTTTTGTTTTCACTCAGACTAACTGTCAAAACGGGTTCAACATTTTTAGGAGTAGATTTTCCAAAGAAAAACTCTTTTACACTTTCTACGGCTCCAGAAGCTTCGGCGTTAGCTGGTTTTGTATCCACTGCAAAAATACTCAAGGTTAGAATAATCACAGAAAATATTTTGGTAAAATTTTTAATTTGCATTTTCTAAATTGTCTAACTGGTTAATCAGTCTAGTATTTGAGTCTTCCAACATGGCAATTTGGTTAGAATATGGAGTAGCTGGAGTTTTGTTTACTAGAAAAAGCCCAAGAACAGCAACTAGTGCGGGAATGGCAAAGGCAAATGAAAGCGCTCGTTTATTGAAAACTTTAAAACTTGGTATTCCAAAATGGGGTACTGCAACCTGTGAAAATTCTGCTTTTTTAAAAGCATTTATTTCTTGTTCGTATTCTTGTTCAAATTTTTCTAATTTCATATTTTTTTTCTGGTTCGACCTTGGTATTTTTTCTCACTTTAGCAAGTGCACGGGATATTTTTTTTCTAACGTTATCTTCTGTGGTATTATAAATTTTTGACAGTTCAGAATATTCTAGTTCCGACAGAAAGCGAAGACTGACCAGTTCGCGCTCTAGAGGTTCTAAAATATTTAACATTTCCATCACCATTTTATTGTTTTCGTTTTTAATGAAAATGTCTTCAGGTAATGGAAGATCACTTTTGACCGAGTCAAACTGGTTTTGATCATTAGGGCTTGTGTCTGTAAACTCGTCGTGTGAGTTTCCAGGCAAAAACCCTAAATACTTATGCCGAGCTGACCTAAAAAAGTCAATTGATTTGGAACGTGCGATGACATACAAGTAAGACATTGCCACTTTTTCATCTGGAATAACATCCCAAGTTCTAAAAGCTTTTAAGAAAACTTCTTGCACAAGATCTTTAACTTCTTCACTATCGTTTATCCGAAATGACAAGTAAGAATAGACCCGGTTATACAGGCGATTGTGCATGGAAGTAAATTCCTGATTATCTATGCTCATACGCCTACATAGTATATACGATAATTTATTATTTTTGTGACCAACAAAAAAAGCCCTGGTTTAGGCTATTTTTGCAACTGCTTTTGACAATCTTGACTTCTTTCTATTTGCAGCTCCTTTTTTAATAACTCCTCTTTTTGCAGCTTTGTCGATCGCCTTAAAAGCGGCACTCATGTCGTCTCTTAAGTTTGTCTTTTCTTTTTTAAGAACACTTGTTTTTACAACCTTAACAGTATCCTTCATTTTGTTAGTTCGTCTTTCATTTACAAGAGCTTTTTTTAAAGATTGTCGATGTGCTTTTTTACCACCTTTTGTTATTGCCATATATTTATATTATTATTTTTAACTTGAATAAATTCTATCACGATTTGCTACTTTTAGCAAATTAATAACTTATAACTCCACTACCAATGTAGAATTATTAATGTGAGTATATACTAAAAGTATTTTTCTATGGATAAAAATTTGTGGGTAACCAAAGAAAAGTCTTAATAAGAAATAATTTTATTTTTTATTTTTATAATAATTTCTTATTCTTCTAATTTCATCATGTTCACGGTGTAAATGCCACGCAGTAGCTGCTAAAAGCACCATAAATAAAAATGTGTAAATCTCAATTTTGTGTTTGTCTACAAAAGTACGTTTATCTTTTAAAACTCCAATTTGCTTACTTGTAACAACAGGCAAAATATTACCTTGAAAAAAAGTTTGTAAATAAATTGTATACTCCCCTTCATTTAAAGTATCTCCCGGTACAGTCACAACGTAGTTCGAATTTTGAAGATCATTTGCATAAAAGGTTTTCGTGTAAACTTCTTGACCTTGTTGGTTCACAACAACCAAGTTTAATTTTTCCAAACTCTTACCTGTTGATACAGGATTGCCAACCGAAAAAGTGTAGTCGGTATTATCATAAATAGCTATCTTGCCATTTATGTTTAGTGCCAAGTCCAAAGTTCTAATTTCACTTGTGCTGGCATTTTTTGTTTCTTCTTTTTTGTCAGAAATATTAATGTTCATAACCTTCTGTTGCAGTCCCAAATCCATGTTATTTACATCCAAAGCTACTCCACCCTCAATTGAAAGTGAAGTACTCCCAGCTTTTTCTGCAGTAAATTTGTAAGTTAAGTATTGAGTCCTAGATTTTACACCATTTGGAAAACCTGCAGTTCTTTCAATGATTCCACTTGCTTCATCATCTAAATAAGTAGCTGGTGTGTTAACTGGAAACCAGTCAGGTGCGAATGTTGCATCTTCAAATTTTAAATTATCAGGATTATAGAACAAAGTATTGGCAATAGTATAAACGGCTTTACCATTTTCTGGCTCTAAAAATAAATTAATTGTTACTGTATCTCCTACTTTTACGTCTAAAGACTGGGTATACCATTTTGCAGCAACTGGGTTAGCGAAACTAAAACCGAACATCATCAAACTTGCAAGTACACTTAAAAATATTTTACTAAAAAAGTTGGGCATAATGATTTATTGTTGTTATTAACCTCTCTTTTTTAGTATACAACCAATTCTTATTTTAACCAATTAAAACTTACCTAAAACACTTGTAGAAATGAAACTCTTACAAACAGTCATGTCTTCACACTGTTCTTTTGTAGTTGCTAGTTTTATATCTGCACCTTTTTTATAAATATAAGTACTAACTCCAGCATCTGTACACTTAACAATTGGGAATTCTAGACCATCTTTTTTATTCTTAGAAGTTCCATCAGTATTCTCTACCACACACTCTCCTGATAAATTCTTAATCACAGTTTCCGTTCCGGCTTTATCAATAAATGAAATGGTAGTTTTTGTTGCGGTAGTACTTGCAACTAATCTCCATGAGAATTCTCCACTTGCCGATTTATAAACAGTTTTATCTGCTTCTGATTGTTTTGCTGCTTCTGCTTCTGCTGCAACACGAGCTTGTTCAGCGTCACGTGCCGCCTGATCTTGTTGCATTTTTACTTTCTCTTGAGCAACTCTTTCTGCTTCTGCTCGGGCTGAGTAATCAACATAAGCAAATATTCCACTCCCTACAATAACTAATGCCAAAACTATTATTATTATTTTATTTTTCATATACGCATAGTTTACCTTAAATTATAATTATTGCAAGAAAGTAATATTTTGGTTTTAGATTGAACACTTAATTAACACTTCATAAAACCAAAAACCTATACTGGGTATAGGTTTTTTGTTTCAATTTACACTTGAAAGAATTTTAGAATTTATGGAGTTGCTGGAACCGGTGTAGGGTCTGGAGTTGGAGCCGGGCTTGGTGTGGAAGTAGGATCTGTTGAAGTTCCTGAACTAGGATTAGCTGGTGCTGAAGTATTGGCATTACCACCTCCAGAGTTATTAGAACCAGATGATATTATCTTGTCTAAGTCTTCTTTTGTATAACATTTCTCTACTCCGTCAGTTCCTGTTAGACAAAGTTGTTTTGTCTTAACTTTTTCTACACCGACATTTGCTAACAAATATTTAACTTCAGTTATTATTCTCTCAATTACTAGCCCTAAGAATGTTGAAGTTGTAGTAGAAGTTGTAGCTGTAAGAAGTGTTCCAGAAGCGTTATAAGTAGCAGGAGTTACGACAGTTGAAGAAGTTGCAGAAGTACTTGAGGAAAGTTCCGCCAAGAAGTCATTAACTTGTTTTGCATTAGTACCAAGAGCTTTTAATTTAGCATCCACAGAAATTGTTGAACTTGCAGTTAAGTCTTCGATAGTTACTGCTGTAACTGTTGCAGAACTAAATATTCTACTGTTCAACTCTTGAAGGGCTCGAATTGCAGGAACAACTAGTGATGCATAATCTACACCAAGAGTGTCTTTCACAGTCGTTGTACTTCCATCAGCATTTGCATAAGTTGTTGCTCCTATTATTGTTACTGAGTCTGGGAAGAGAGCTTGAACATTTTGGGCAAGAAGTCCAGTGTGTGTTCCAACTTTATTTATATCTTTCCAAGAGAAGTTTACAGTGTTTAGGTTTAAGATATTTTCAAGCGCTGACTTTCCATCTAAAGTTCCTAGATTATTTTTTAATCTTTCATCTGAAGTACAATTTGTTGCACCAGTTCCTGCACCGATTATACAAGTAGTTCCAGAGCCTGCTACTGTTAGATTTCCATTGGCTGCTACTGTCAAGACGTTCGCTCCAGTTGAAGATGCGATAGAGAATATATTTGAGGTTGAAGCTATACCTTGGAAGTTGAATGATCCGATAGAAGTTGTAGTACCCACACTAAGTTGACCAGTTCCAGAAAGCCTCATCTTTTCTGTTGGAGTAACAGAGCCTGTTGGAGTAGTACTAAATCCTAGGTAAGTTCCTTGGGAAATATCTGTCCAGATATTGGAAGCAAATACTCCAAATGATCCTTTAGGACTAGAACCATATCCGGTTTGTCCGTAGCCAATACCACCAAGAGTTACAAGAGCGTCATTGACCTGTGTTTGCGTTCGAGTTTGTGAAGTTCCACCAGTACTTCGTCCAATGAAGTTTGGAGAGTTTCTGTTGAAAGCGTCTAACAATATTCCTGAACCATTTACCGTATCACCAGCAACGTGTAGTGTTGCACCAGCGAGAGAAAGAAGAGTAGTTGTAGAATTTGAAACTGTTAATTTCGCTGTACTTGTCGCAAACTCACCCAGAGACATTGAGCTGTCAGAGTTCAAGGTCAAGACGTTGGCTCCAGTGCTTGTTGCAAATCTGAAGATAGGGTTTGAAGAAGAAACTGCTTGTACATTTACAAATGCATTTGCAGTTGTCGTACCGACAAGCATATTTCCAGCAGAAGTTATTTCAAATGCAACGAGTCCTGTTGCTGAAGAAACTTTGAATAGGTCAGCAGTAGGGAATGTTGACGAACCAACCACATTGAGCCAAGCTGCTGTACCATTTGAAAGCAGAGGAGTTGACGAGCCAATCAAGAATGCACCAGCTGCCGTGAATCTGCCTTTTTCAGTTCCAGAAGCCATGAATGTCAGAGCATTTGAGTCCAATGTTCCAAGAATTGCATTTGCATTCAAAGCATTTCCACCTTGCAAGAAGATGCTAGAAGTTGTCTGAGTTGTTGCACCTAGTTGAACGATAGTTGCCCAAGAGTGTGCTTGATTATTTGTACCATTGAATGTACGAGCTGCTGCAGATCTGTTTTCTAATCTTACTGTTACATCTGTAGTTGGAGTGTAAACTGCTTCTGCTACTGCTTCATCCATTTGTGTAGCTGTACCATTAAAGTTAAGGGTGGCAGCGTTTCCTAGCAAAGTATTGTTGGTAATATCTCTCCATTGATATGTATAAGCTAGTGAGACAACACTATTATAACCTGCACCAGTCAATCGGTATGTCTTGCCTGCAGAAAGGGTGAACACACCGGTCGTATTTGGAATGTTTCCTACTTGGGTCGTAAATGGAATTGCAGCACCAACGGCCACAGAAGTATCTGCCGTCAACCTAGCATTTATATAATCCACAGTTTGTGTAACTGGTTGTGGAGAGTCGATAACTTCGATGTAGGCATGAGTTCCACTTGAATTAACCTGAGTAGCATTTGTATTAAGGATTCGTAGCTCGACAGTAGTATCAACATTTGGAGTAATAATTGCATCGACAGTACTTAATCCACTATTGTTTGCATTATTATCAAACGTACCCACGTTACCAACGTTTGTAGCAGTTGTCACATTGTACCAACTAAAATCTTGCGAAGATGCAACATTTGCTGTACCTTTTACATAACCAGTAAGTCTGTAAGCTCTACCTGCTTTTAGGAGGAATTGTCCACCAGTAGTTGTTGAAGCAATATCACTTCCACTGAATGTTGTGAGTACGTTTAATGGGATGCGAGTATTAACTCCAATCGGTGCCCCAGTAAGACTTGCACTCATATTAAACATTGCATAACTCTTATTTGCACCAATTGAAGAACGATTGTCAGAGATAACAATCACGTTTGTTCCATCCGACTGAAGAGTAATTGAATCGTTAGGGTTCGCTAGGATAACATTTACACCACCGTTTATAGTTTGACCTGCAAATGGGTTGATCACCACACTGTTCAGATCACTTGTTGATTTAACAACTGTGATAGTTTGTCCAGCGAAGGTTACAGCTGTAGGTAGAGTTATGATAACTGAACCAGTAGTCGTTGTAACTTTGGCAGTTCTAGCCCAGCCTGCAAGAGTAGTTGAGGCAGAAACATTTTGAATAGTTGTTACCGTGCCTCCACCACCTCCTGATCCACCTACCACTCTCCATCTGTTTGCAGTACCATCGTATTGAACAAGTACTGTTGCATCCGCTGCGAGTGCAAGGTCTGCACCAGTTCCAGTAATGATACGATTATTTTGAGATGAACCAGAATTTTGATTAAACAATGTGAAGCCATTTGTAGAAGAAGCATTCATGATTGTGATCAAACGTCCATCAATATGTGATTATGAAGCAGTCAACAAATCAGAGATACCTGTAATTCCGAGGAAGGCCGATGATGTTGCGTTCACACGAATGAGAGATGCTGATCCAAAGTTTACGTTGTTGGCAAGTACTGTTGAAGTTGCGAAGTCAGCTCCTGCTTTGAAGGCAACTGCACCAGTTACATTTAAGGCCAATTGTGTAGACGAAGAGTTGAACAATTGTAGCAATGAATTTGGAGTAGTAGTGCCGATTCCAATATTTCCATTATTTCTAATGAATAGTCCAGTAGAATTTGTAGACGAAGCAGAGAATGATGCAAGCATACCTGCAGTTGTCGTTCCTAAGTTTCGTACGGCGAAGAGTCCGTTTGTAGAATTAAGTGCAGTTGAACTTGAAGTAATATCCATTATAGTTCCACCTGCCAAATTGTTAGCATTTATATTCCAACCTGTTTGCGAAGTCAATGTTGACCATGACCAAGTCAGTGCTGATGCTAAGTTGTCGAGAGCTGAATTTCCAAGTGAACCAACCAAATTATTTATTCTAACTGTGAACGGAAGTACT
>JBBQKQ010000002.1:0-71481 GCA_038326985.1 Minisyncoccia bacterium
TGTGTCCTACCATTAGACGATCTGGCAATTTGTATATTTTATCATAAATTAAGTTTTAATTCCTCTCATTTTTTTTTACGCTAGTTACAATATAACAAGGTAGAATGTTTCGCACTTCATAAGAAACGTTAACATTTCCGAAAATTTCAATTAAGTTTTTCTTTACCAGATTCCAGTATTGGTGAAAAATGATAAATTCTCCTCCAACTTTTAATCTTGTATGAACCAATTTTACCAAATTTTTTCTTTCAGCTGGTGTGAAAAATGATAAGGGGATACTTGAAATTATCAAATCTACTGAGTTATTCGTTGAGGCATTTTCTTCTAAAAATTTCTCTGCCTTACCGTTAAAAATTACGACTCTGCTGTCTTTAATTGCTTCTAACTCTTCTTTTACAAAATTTTCGTTATTTTCTACTAAATATAGAATACCGTTTTTGTTTAATTTTTTTAGAAGTTCTTTTGACATTACGCCAGATCCTGAGCCTAGCTCAATAATAATATTTAAGTTAGGCTGAATTTTATCTGTAACCCTGTCTACTAAAAATTTTGAGCTTGCAGATATGGCTCCAACTTTTCCATCTTCAAAAAAATTTTTAAGAAATTTAATTTTATTTTTCATATTAGGTGAATATATTTTAAGATATAGTTAAAAGCTTCACCTCCTAAAAATATATATATTGCACAAGTTATACCTTCTCCTATTATAATTCCTGAAATAAATTTCCAATAATTTATCCTTAAACTTCCACAAATGTAACATAGAACATCTGTAGGAAAGATTGGTGAGGAAGAAATAAAAGCTATTAAAGGAAACTCATATCGGGTAAGTTTATCTTTCAGCCAATTTACCTGTTTGTGGTATTTTGGCGAAATACTGTCATCTAGGTGTAAATATTCTGAAAAATAGTAAGCTATTGTTGAGGAAACAAAAACAGTAATTATAATTAATACAAATAATACGGGAGGAGTGAAAAAAAATAATCCTGCAATTATGAGAATAGTTACTGGTAGTAGTGTAAAACTGCGTAAACAACCAGCTAAAAGAAAAATAAAAATACCTAAATAATTTGAAACCGCAAAGGTGCTTTCTAGTGTATTTTTCATAAAATCTGGTTTTAAAAGATAAAGTACCACAAAAACAAAAACAAAAATCATCCAACAAATAATTATTTTTTTTCTGGTATGTTTTGACATAAACTTTGATTTACCTAATATTCTACTACATATTCTACTACGAAATTAGTTATTTTAAAATGCGTAGTATAATAGAGAAAATTATGCTTTATGAAATTCTTCAAAAATAAAAGAAACCTGTGGGTTTTAGTTGCCCTACTTGTTTTGGGTGGGTTTGTTTATTATAAATATTTTAGAGCTAGTGCAATTGTTAGTTATGAATATTCTAAAGTGGTTAAAAAAGATTTAAAGAAAACAGTCGAAGGGAGTGGAAATGTTTCTTCTGTGTCCGAGCTTGATATTCAACAGCTCCAAAATGGCGGGAAAATAACTAGTGTACGAGTTCGTCCGGGAGATTATGTTAGAAAGGGACAAATAATTGCAACTTTGGACAGCCGCTCTGCTTTAATTCAAGTTCAACAAGCAAAAGCCAGTTATGATAAATTGATTAATGGAAACACTGACCCCCAACTTGCAATTCTTAGACAAAATCTCAAAAATGCACAAGACTCACTTTTAACTATAAAAGCCCAGCAAGATTTAAATGTTACAAATGCAAAGCGTAATTTATATAATTCGGGCCTCACTGCTATACCTCAAATTGACTCAAAAATTCAACCGAACAACCCTGTAGTTTCTGGTTCATACATTTGTGATTCTGAAGCGGAATACAAAATAGCTGTTTACCAAAGTGGTTATGCTCAAGTATCTGGGTCAGCAAATACACAGGTCAATATTTCTTCTGTACCACAGAAAATTGACGCTTGTGGACTTTATTTAACCTTTGACTCTACCAAAGATTATTCAAATGGTTCCTGGGCAATTTCAGTTCCCAATAAATTATCTAGTACTTACATTTCAAATCTAAATAATTTCAATTCTTCTTTAACTGTAAGAGATACTGCTATTTTAAATGCGCAAAACTCTATTACTAGCGCACAGCTTTCACTCAACCAAAGTATTGCTGCTCCCAGAAATGAAGATGTTCAGACATCACTTGCTAGCCTTGCCTCTGCAAATTTAAATTATGAAAACACTCTTATCCGTGCTCCTTTTGATGGGCAAATTGGGGCAGTTTCGGCGGCAGTTGGACAACAAACAAATAGTCAACAAGGGGTTGCTACTATTATTACTAAAGACAAAATTGCAGAAATTTCTTTAAACGAAATTGATATTGTAAATGTTAAACTCGGACAAGTTGTAGATCTTACCTTTGACGCTATTCCAAATGAAAAATTTATTGGCAATGTTTCTCAGATAAATACTGTCGGGAAAGCGGCTTCAAACGTTGTTTCTTTTGCAGTTAGAATAAATATTCCAAATGCAGACGCAAAAATAAAAAGTGGAATGAGTGTAACTGCAAATATAATTGTGGATAATAAAAATGATGTTTTAACTTTGCCAAGTGGGACTATTAAAACAGATACCAAATCTGAGAACAAAAATTATGTTTTGAAAAAAGTTTTACAAAATAATAAAGTTACAAATACTAAAACTTATATTGATGTTGGTATAACAAATGATATTTATACAGAAATAGTTTCAGGACTAGAAGAAGGTGAAGAAGTGTTATCAAAAACTTCAAATGGCTCCTCTACAAAAACAACTTCAACTTTTTCACTTTTTGGAGGAGGTAGAGGACCAGGAAGATAAAATAAAAATTTTGTGATCAAATTAGAAAATATAAGAAAAGAATATGTAATGGGTGAGGTGGTTTTAGAAGTTTTGCATGGTATAAATCTTGAAATACTAAAAGGGGAATTTGTAGCAATTATGGGACACTCTGGAAGTGGCAAGTCAACAATTATGAATATTTTAGGATTGCTAGACACACCAACTTCAGGTAAATATTTTTTAGAAGGTCAGGATATTTCCGAGATTAATGATGTTTCGCAGGCAAGTATTCGCGCAGACAAAATAGGTTTTGTATTTCAATCTTTTAATTTACTCTCCCGAACCTCAGTTCTTAGAAATGTTTCTTTGCCACTTATTTATAGAAGTGTCCAAATGAGTATTAAAGAAAGAGAAGAAAAAGCGAAATATGCACTCGCGAGTGCTGGTTTTCCTGAAGACAAATGGGACAATAATAGCAACCAACTTTCTGGAGGGCAAATTCAACGTGTTGCTATCGCACGAGCGCTAGTAAATGACCCAAGTATTATTTTAGCTGATGAGCCGACTGGAAACTTAGACTCTAAAACTTCCGATATTGTATTAAAAACTTTCCAAGATTTAAATAAAAAAGAAGGCCGAACAATTATTCTTATTACCCACGAGCACGACGTGGCAAAATATGCAGATAGAATTATTTATTTAAAAGATGGCGAAGTGGTTTCTGAAAATTATAAAATTAATAATATATGAAAATAATTGATTTATACCACGAAACACGCACAAGTTTATTGTCTAATATGACAAGAACTGGGCTAACAATTTTAGGAATAGTTATTGGGATTGCATCTGTAATTGTCATGCTTGCTGTTGGGCAGGGTGCGCAAGACTCTATAAACTCTACCATAAATAGTTTGGGTTCAAATGTTATAACAATACGATCTGGTGGTGGAACAGGTCGCCCAGGAGAGGTAAACTCTGGTGCAGGACTACCATTAACTATTGACGATGCTTTAGCTATTAGAGATAAGGTTTTAATTGCAAAAGAAGTTTTACCAATTGTGCAAACTTCTCAACAAATAGTTTCTGGTTCGGTAAATAGTAAATCAGCAGTTTTGGGAATTACCCCCAACTATGCAGACGTAAATAATATAAAAATTGACGAAGGTACTTTTATTACTGAAGCGCAGAATAGAAGTTTTTCAAAAGTAGTAGTTCTTGGTGCAACAGTAAAAGATAATTTATTTGGAACGGATAATGCAATAGGTAAACAAATAAAAATAAAAACTAATTCATATATTGTAGTAGGAGTAGCTCTAGCAAAAGGTGGCGGTGGTTTTTCAAACCCTGACGAAAATATTTATATGCCTCTTACTACTGAAATGCAATATTTAACAGGAGGAAATAATGTAGGAAATATTGTAGTTACTGCTGCTAAGTCTGAGGACTTAGCACAACTCCAAGAGGAGGTTACAACACTAATGCTAAAGCGTCATAAAATAGAAGACAAAACTCAGGCTGACTTTAGAATTATCAATCAAGCCGAGCTACTGTCTACTGCCTCGTCCATAACTTCTATTTTCACCATTTTACTTGGTAGTGTTGCAGGAATATCTCTTGTGGTAGGTGGGATTGGAATTATGAATATGATGCTAACTACGGTTCGTGAGCGCACAAAAGAAATTGGACTTCGAAAAGCAATAGGTGCACAAAAAAAAGATATTCAAAGTCAGTTTTTGGCCGAAGCAGTTGTAATAACAATGACTGGAGGCATAATTGGAATTATTTTAGGTTATTTACTTTCCGCCCTAATTACATATTCAGGATTAATTACAACTTCAGTTTCAACCTTTTCAGTTCTATTATCATTTACAGTATCAGCGGTTATAGGAATTGTTTTTGGATATTATCCGGCAAAAAAAGCTTCGGAACTCAATCCTATTGATGCCCTTAGATATGAATAATTAATCCATAAAAGTTGATTTTGTGGAAATTATATTGTATAATAATAAAAAATAAAATAATTTTTTTATGAATAAGAAAGAATTATTTACTACTATAAGTAAAATAAAAAAACCAATGATTCTGGGAATTTCAGGTTTTGGAGGTTCTGGGAAATCTTCACTGGCAAAGGAGATTTGTTTAAAATTCTACATTCCTGTAATTAGTATTGACTCGTTTCAAACAAAAGGTTTATATGATTCTAAATACAAACTTTGGGAAATAATGGACTTTAAAAGATTAGAAAATTCTGTTTTAAAACCATTTTTAAATAAAGAAAAAATAATTCGTTACGAGAATTTTTATCCAAATTTAGAATGCATTACTGAAACTGTAATTTTAGAAAACAAAGGAAAAATAATAATCGAAGGTGTCGGATTGTTTCGCCCAGAACTTTTGAAATATTTTACCTATAAAATATGGGTTGATTGTGAAATGGAAACTGAAATACAAGAGGAAAAAAAAGGGATAACAAACATGGTAGAAAATCTGTTGATAATTTGTGGGACACTATTTGGATGCAAAATGATTATGAATATTTTGATGTTTTTAAACCAAAAGAACAAGCGGATTTTGTATATGATAATAATTTGGAGAAATAAAAACTTGGTGTATACTTGATATCAAATAAATTATAAATAAATATATGCAAACAAAATTTAAAGGTCTTGGTCAGCTTTGGGGAGTGAAAGTAGTTTTGTTGGCTATTGTTTTTTGTTCAGGAGTTTACTCTGGAAGATATGTTTTTCCTGTTCAGACAGTTTCTGCTCAAAATGCATCTACAAGTATTTACTCAATGGGAACTGTAAACATCCAGCTTCCAAAAGAAATGCAGCTCTACCAAGACGTAAAGAAAATCTTAGATGATAAGTTTATAAAAGCAGGAGATGTAACTGAGCAAAATAAAGCCTATGGTTCTATTCAAGGTTTGATAAATAGTTACGGTGACCCTTACACAGCATTTTTCCCACCCACTCAAGCCAAAGAGTTTAAGTCTGTAGTAGCAGGTTCGTTTTCAGGAGTTGGAATGGAGGTGGCTTTAAAAGAAGGTGTTATAACTGTAATATCTCCACTTAAAAAGTCTCCCGCAGAAAAAGCAGGTATCAAACCTGATGATAAAATCTTAAAAATAAATGGTACAAGTACTGAAGGTATGCAGACTGACGTAGCAGTTTCACTTATCCGTGGTGAAAAGGGAACTCCGGTAACTCTGTCAATTTTTAGAAAAAGTGATAACAAACCAAGAGAAATAACAATTATCCGTGACACTATTGATCTTCCAATTATTGAAACAGATAATACTAAAAAAGATGCCTTTGTTATTTCTGTTGCTTCATTTTCTGAGCATTCAGCTGAAAAATTCCAAATAGCACTTCAAGAATTTGCCACTAGTAAAAAGAAAAATTTGATTATTGACCTTCGAAATAATCCAGGAGGATATTTAGAAGCTGCTGTACTTATTTCTTCTTTTTTCTTTCCATCGGATAAATTAATAGTTAGTGAGGATTTTACAAGAACTGGAAATAAAAATGTTCACAATAGTAAAGGCTTTAATGCTATTCCGAGTGATGTTCATATTGTAATACTTGTTAACAAAGGTTCTGCTTCGGCTTCTGAGATAACAGCTGGTGCGTTTCAAGACTATGGTAGAGCACTAATAATGGGTGAGCAATCATTTGGTAAAGGTTCTGTACAAGAATACATTGAGCTTCCAAGTGGAGAGTCATTAAAAGTAACCGTTGCTCGCTGGCTTACACCATTAGGCCACACTATTTCTCAAGTCGGAATAACTCCAGATATTGTTGTTGCTCAAAAAGAAATGAAAAAGAAAGGTGGACCCGACAGTGTTTTAGATGCTGCGCTAAACGTACTTAAAAACTGGGAGTCATATTCAAAGTATTCAGCACTAAATAAGTCACAGTATGACTTTGATAAAAAAGCTTTGGTCCCTAGTGCTACATCAACTACGTCATTGTTCAACGCGTCTACCTCAAGTTCTTCGGTTCAGATACAAGTCAAGTAATTTATTAAAAAACAGCTATCAAAACTAGCTGTTTTTTTATGTTATAATAAACCATATATGAAAATACTTTTCTTAAAAAATGTACCAAGAGTAGGTCAAGTTGGGGAGGTGAAAGAAGTTGCACAAGGACATGCGAATTTTATTTTAAAAAGTGGAGCAGGAATTGTTGCGACAGATTCTATCCTAAAGCAACACATAAAGAAAATCGAAGAAGCGTCTATGAAAGCTAAAGGTGAAGAAAGTATGGCTCATGAAATTGCCAAGCGTGTAGATGGCAAAATATTTAGAATTATGGGTGGTGCAAACAGTAAAGGTAGCCTTTATAAAGCTTTCAAAAAGCACGACGTGCAAGAAGCCATCACTAAAGAAATTATAGTTGCTGTACCTGAGAATTTTTTAGAAGATGTAAATTTAAAGCTTACAGGTAAACACAAATTAAACCTTGTTTACAAAGGAAAAATTTTAACTACTTTTGAAATTGAAATAGTCTAAATTTAGTTTTTTAGTTGAAGTTGCAATTTGAGCTTTGATTTCTTTAGGTAAAAGCTTGTCAATATCAACTTTTGTGGCAAGTCCAACGTGGACTTTTTTATCAATGACAATTGCTGGTAGCTGGTCAGGTTTTATTCCATAAATATTTCCGAAAGTTTTTATAATAGGTAAATCCAGGTTATAGTCTATAGAATAAACACGGAGTTTCTCATAGTCGTTACGTAAAGAAGTAAGTGCTTCCCCAGTCCCTACACATTTTGGACACACATCGGCATTACCATAAAAGTAAATTATAAAGGTTGGTTTTTTACCGCAGTTTTCAGCTACTTTTTTTGAAAGTAGGTAGTCTTTTATTAAAAGTATGGTATATCTTTTTTTTGCGATCAATATTCTCTGATCCTCTTGGTTGGTGTTTTCTAAGATACTAAGTTTTTCTGCCAAGTCACCAATTTCTTTAGTAAGAGTAGTTTGGTTCTGAGTATCAAGATTATCACACGAAGCCTCCCTAACGATATCATTTTCAGTTTCAGATGCTAAGATTGATAGTGAGATATTATCCTCAACACTTTGAATATTCTCTAATTTTTTTGAAGTTAAAAAGCTGGATGCTAAAAAACCTGTTATGAAGATCATTCCCGTAATAACAAGTGCAACTATATATCTTCGATAATTAAAATTAGTATTATTTGGCATATTTGTATTTTTGTAATTATATCATAAAATTAAAGACCCCTCTTAACCTCCCCTTGGTAAGGGGAGGGAAAATTCCTATCTCCACTCTCCAGCACGTTTTGTGAGAGTATTATAAAGTGCTCGAGCAAACCACCAAGGAACAATAAACTCCCATAAGAACATATAATAAAGTATGTAATGTAGTTTGCGGTTTTCTTTAAGTGAAAGATGATGTCCCATAAGCATAAAAATTATTCCAGAGACCAGAACTGGAACTACAAGAAAATATAGAAAATCTGTTCGAAAATATATTTTCATAAACATATCTATTAAGTCATAATGGTGAAAAATCATATCTAGTTTTAAAACCTGCCAAGTTTGGTAAAGGTGAATTATCTTTTTAACAAAAGTGTAGATAGTAAACAAGGCGATATATAAAACCATAACAACTCCCACCCATCCCAGAGGAATTGTAAGCATTGCAACATTGCCATATTTTGGACGAAGTATCATATCTTTGTAATCTAAAGAGTTTTGCATGAATCCTTGGGTCCAACGAAGTCTTTGTTTATAAAGCTTGTAAAAAGTATCGGGTGTAGAAGTTTCAACATAGGCATCGGTAGCAGATACAATTTTCATAAAATTTTTTTGCATACGAAAAGTTATTTCCATGTCTTCGGTATTGTGCGCCGGTTTATAACCGCCAATTTTTTCAAACACTACACGTCTAAAAAGTGAAAATGGACCAGGTGTAACATGTATTCCATTTATCGCAGAAAATATTCTTTTTAATAGTAGTCCAAAATTGTACTCTACACTTTGTATTGCTTGAAGGATATTTTCTGGTTTACGTACCACCATCATTGGAGTAACTGCCATCACCTCTTTATTTTCTTCGAATGGTATGAGCATATTTTTTAAAGCGTCAGGAAAAACAAAAGAGTCAGCATCTAGACATCCAAATATTTCACAGTCAGGGTTTTTCTCAAGCACAAAATTTAAAACTGTGTGTTTCCCACCATTTTCTTTTTGAAGAACAATAAGTTGGTCAAACTTGTCATATTTTTCCTTGCAGTTTTTAAGAATTTCAAAAGTATTGTCTTTAGACCCATCGTCAACTGCCCAGATTTTAAATTTGTATTTTGGATAATTTATTGCCAAAAGCGAAAGAATAGTTTTTTCTACCGTCTTACTTTCATTCCAGCAGGGTACTGCAATTACAACTTCTGGATAGTAGGTTAAGTTTTTTTCTTTTGTTGAAGCAAAAATAGTGTCCCATTCTTCAAAAAGTACAATCAACAAATACACTTGTACGTAAAGGGCAATAAAGGTAAATAAATAAATTGGGTAAACCTCCATAAATTTGTCTGTATTATACAACAAAAGTTGATATTTTTCTAGATTAAAAATGAGTAGATATTGTGTTATTATATCTAATATGCAAGAAAAAAAAGTCGGTCATTTACACCCAATGTCTTTGATAATAAACTGTGTAACCGAAATATTTCAAAAAATTGGTTTTCGAGTAGTAGATGGACCAGAGCTCGAGACAGAGTGGTATAACTTTGATGCCCTAAACGTTTCAAAAGACCACCCAGCTCGAGACATGCAGGACACTTTTTGGATAGAAACTAAAGATGGAAGTAGAAAAGTTTTAAGAACACAAACTTCTAACATGCAAATAAGAAGTATGGAAGAATGGGTAAAAACAGATATGTCCGAACCCCTTGCTATTATTGCTCCAGGAAAAGTTTATAGAAATGAGGCGACGGACGCTACGCACGAAGCAAACTTTTACCAATTAGAGGGTTTATTTGTAGATAAAAAAGAGCATGTTTCTGTGGGGAATTTGAAATGGGTTATAGAGAAAATGCTTACCGATTTATTTAATAGACCAATAAGTATTCGTTTTCGCTCATCATACTTTCCATTCGTTGAGCCCGCACTTGAGGTGGACATGTCTTGTTTTCGTTGTGATGGTGCAGGGTGTAGTACGTGTAAACAAAGTGGTTATATTGAGCTTGGAGGAAGTGGAATGGTACATCCAAATACTTTGAACATGTGTGGTATAGATAGTTTAAAATACTCAGGCTTCGCATTTGGTTTTGGTATTGATAGAATAATAATGATGCTTTACGGGGTGGAAGATATTCGACTTCTTTATAATGGTGACATGAGGTTCACGAGTCAATTTTAAATAAATAACAACATGAAAAGATATAGTAAAAAGTGGATGCAAACGTTTGTCGAAGGAAAATTTCCTGAAGACGACAAAATAATAATCGAAGAACTTTCTAAAAAAAGTTTTGAAGTTGAAAGTGTTGAAATGAGTGCGGATGGCGATAGTCTATTTGAAATAAAAGTTTTACCAAATAGAGTATCCGATGCGATGAGTTTAAGAGGAATGGCTAGAGAGTTTTCTGCGGTGTTTGATTTGAAATGGAATGATAAAAATATCCCAGATATAAATTTAGAAGATTTTAAATTAAATAATGAATTTTACTCACCTCTTTTTTCTCCTCTTTCCCGACGTGAAGAAATGCCAATTTATATATTTTCCGGTGTAAAAGTAAATAATTTTGATAACTCTAAAGAAACACCTGAGTGGTTAAAAGATATAATACTAAAATGCGGTGGAAGGTCAATAAATTTATTGGTAGATATTACAAATCTGATGCTATTTTCTTTTGGCCAACCTGCACACGTTTTCGACTTTGAGAAACTAAACGGTAAAATAGTTACAAGGTTTGCAAATAATGAAGAAGAGATAGAACTTTTAGGAGGAAAAATCGGCGACAAAAAAATAACTTTGACAACTGATGACTTTGTAATTGCTGATGAAAAACAAGCATTGTCGCTAGCGGGTATAAAAGGTGGGAAAGCAGCTGAGGTAGATAAAAATACTAAAAATGCTTTTTTTGAACTAGCAAACTTTAATGGAACTATGATTCGTAAAACTACTCAAAGGTTAGGAATTCGAACAGACGCATCTAAAATTTTTGAAAATGGAATAACAATATATAAAACTGAAAATGTTTTAAAAATACTTTTATCAACTATAAAAGAAATGGATAAAAATGCAGAAGTAGAGTTTATTGTAAATCAAAAATTTGAAAATAAATCTCCAAAATGGGTAGAAACAACTCTGGCTCATATAGAAAATTATGCTGGAATTCCTTTGGGAGCAGAAAAAGTTGTTGAGCTGCTAAAAAAGCAAAACTTCGAAGTAGATACGGATGAGTCAGGTGCAAATTTTAAAGTTAAGGGTACGGATGAGCGCTTGGACATAAATATCGCAGAAGACATAGCTGAAGAAGTTTTGAGACTTTATGGCTTTGACAATATTGGAAGTAAGGCATTAAATCTTCCAATAACAACTTCACACAACAAACGTTTTTTGCTTGAAAACTTCTTAAAAATAAAATTAATGGATTTAGGTTATACCGAAATTTTTAACTATACTTTTGTTGATAGTGGCGAAGTAAAGTTGAAGGCGGGACTAGCAGAAGATAAAATGTTTTTAAGAGACAACTTATTTTCAGGTGCACAAAAAGCTTTAGTAAAAAATTATAACTATTTACCTATACTTGAAATTGAAGTTGTAAAATTTTTCGAAATGGGATCAGTTTTCTTTGAGGGTAGAGAAGAAAAATATTTGGTTATAGTACAAGAAGATAATAAAAAGAAAACTAAATACTTAGAAAACATAAAAGAAGACTTAAAAAGCATCTTGCTAGAGTTGGGGGTGGAATTTAAAGTTGTAAAAGAGTCTGAAAATCCTGCAATTTTAGAAATTTCTTTAGATGAGATTTTAAAAGAATTAAATAATAAAAATACTCAAGTTCCATATTTGAAAATTGAAAAAGATTTGCAATTAATAAAATATTTCCCAATCTCTATCTATCCTTTTATTGTTCGTGATGTTGCAATTTGGGTAGATAGTAATTTTGGATTTGAAAATTTAAAACAAGATATACCAAAATTAAATTTACAAAATTTTGTAAAAGTTTATATGTTTGATAGTTTTGAAAAAGAAGGGAGAAAGTCCGTAGCTTTTAGAATCATTTTTCAATCGCCTGAAAGGACCTTGACGGACACAGAAGTAGAAACAGAAATGCAAAAAATTAATAACTATTTAAAGAAAAATAATTTTGAGATAAGATAATGATTTATGATAGAAAAAATTTTGACACCTAAAAAGCCAGAAGAAATTTTTAAAAATATTGAGTATAGAACCCCGTTTCCTTCAAATCCCGAAATGCAAACTTTTATTCTTGGTAAACATGAAAATATACCACCAGAATTTGGCTGGAGTTTAAGAGGGGTAAAGACTGTTGAAGATTTGTATAAACCAGAAAGAATTCACGTATTAAATTTTTTAGTGGATTTTGCCAAAAAAACAAAAATAAGAAATTTCTTTTCACCAGTCTCTGACCCACAAAATGGTTACATTTCAGAAAATAGGGATTTTGAAAATAAAATTGAAATTGGCAAAGATGATAATGACGAATCCATTTTTTTACATAGAAGTCAAAAAAATCTTGAAGGTTGTGAAATTATAAAAGGAGAAATGTTTATTACTACTACAGCAGACTGTTTAACACTTATAATAAAAACAAAAAAAGAACCAGTAAGAGTTTTTGCTATGCATGCTGGGAGAGAAACAATTTTTGATATTAATAATCCAAAAAGACCAACACTGATGGAAAATGTAATTTCAATGGCAAAAAGAATAGGCTATGATCCAACGGATTTGGAAATTTATAGTTCTTTTGGAGTTGCTCCCACAGAAAATTTTCTTCATGATGAAGAAAGTGGTACTCATGCAAAAATAAATAAATCTCGACGTGAATTTATTGAAAAAAAAGGATGGAACGATGTTTATTCAAATGGGTATCTAAATCTTTACAAAATGATTGAGAATGGGTTTAAAGATAAGGGTGTTCCTAGTTCAAATATTACATCAGATATGAGTTTAGATACACTAACTGCTAAAGATGAATCTGGTGAAAGTAGATTTTTTAGTAATAGGCGAGATTCAGGTGAATTGGCTGGAAAAGGTAGAAATCTCTCTGCTTTTGTGTGGTTATAGATAATTCTGGTATAATGTGTTCCATGAAAGTAAAAGAGTTAAAAGACTTTTGTAAAAAACAAATTATAAAGGTTTTAGCTTGGGAGTCAAAAAAAATTTTGGATAAGTTTCAACCTAAGATAATAGGTATTACGGGAAACGTTGGTAAGACAACAACCAAAGATTACATTTACACTGTTTTAAAAACAAAATATGGTGCCAAAGTTTTAGAATCCAAAAATTCTCAAAACTCAGAGTTCGGAGTATGTCTAACTATTTTAAATAGCAAAAACCCTTGGAACAATCCATTTGCATGGATATATTTAATAACTGTTAGATTCTTAAAAGTTTATTTCGGGAAAGTTTATTTTGAGGTTTTAATTTTGGAAATTGGTGCGGACCACAAAGGGGACATTAAACATATTACTAGTTTTGTAAAACCAGACGTAGTTGTTCTAACTGCTTTTCAAGACAAGCCAAGTCATGGTGAGTTCTTCAAAAATCTTGAAGAACATGTTCGAGAGAAACAATATCTAGTTGATGTTTTAAAAGATGATGGAATTTTGTTATTTAATAATGAAGATAAAATTTTAAAAAATTTAGTAAGATCTGACCACAATTCTTTTTCATACGGAAAACGCGCAGGGTCTATTGTAGAAATTTTAGGTGTCCATGATTTTTATGAAAATGACAAAGTTATGGGTGTAAAAGTTATTTTAAAACAAAATCTTACAGAAGAACTGGGAATAACCGAAATAATTTTACGGGGAGTTTTAGGAGAAGCTCATGGATACTCCGTTGCTGCATCAGTGCTAATAGGATTTATCGAACAAATGGAAAAAAAGGAAATAGAAATGAGCTTTGACGATATGGGTGAAGACTCGCTAGCTAAAAGTAGAATGAGAATTTTACAAGGAATAAACGACTCAATAATAATTGATGATTCATATAATGCCTCCCCAGACGCTTACAAAAATGCCTTAAATTCTCTTGCAAATATTGAAACTAAAGCACGAAAAATTGTTGTTCTTGGACATATGGCTGAACTAGGAGAAAACACTGAAACAGCGCACATTGAAGCTGGAAACTTGGCTGGAAAAGTGGCTGATGCGGTTATTATTTCAGGCAAACACCAAGACTACTTTCTTATGGGCTTAGAACAATCTGGTTTCCCTATGGAAAATTTAAGGTTGGCTAAAAATGCTGATGAAGTTTATAAAATAATTTTTGAAAATAATTTATTAGAAAGTGGTGACGTTATTTTGGTGAAAGGTTCCCAGTCAGCAAGACTTGAAAGAGTTGTGGTAAAGTTGTTGTCCAATAAAGAAGATAGTAAGTTTGTATGCAGACAAAATAAAGAGTGGAAGAAAAGATCTTAAAGTTTTGTAATAAATAAAATGAAAACTTCAAAACTAACATTTATTTACGGTGGTCCTGGTGAAGAGCACGAAGTTTCTGTAAAATCATTTCAAAATATTTATGAGACTGCAAAGCAGAATACTCAATATGAAATAAATACTATTTTTGTAGATAAAAAAGGTAAGTGGGACAACAAGAAAAAGTTTGATAAAAAAGAGATTGTCTGGCCAATTATACATGGCAAATTTGGTGAAGATGGGCAAATCCAAAAAATTTTGGAACAACAAAAAATAAAATTTATTGGCAATTCAAAAACTTGTTCCGAGCTAACAATAGATAAAGTGAAAACACAAAAAATATTAGCTAAAAATAATATCAAAGTTCCTAGAATTATTTTTTCAAAAGAAAATTTGAAAATCCCTATTATTATAAAACCTAGCAATAATGGTTCTTCGGTTGGGTTATTAAAATATTCTCATGAAAATATTTTAATTCAAGAATGTATTTTAGGGAGAGAGTTTATTTGTGGAGTAATAAAAAAAGCTGATAAATTTATAGCGCTCACTCCAACCGAAATTGTTTTAGAAAAAAACCAAATTTTTGATTATCAAAAAAAGTACAATGATAAAACTGGAACTATAGAAATAACTCCACCAAAAAATTTAGATATAAAAATTTTAAAAAAAATACAAGATATGGCTTTAAAGGTACATAAAATGACAGGATGTCGAGATTATTCTAGGACAGATATGATTTTGAATAGTAAAAATCAACTTGTAGTTTTGGAAATAAACTCGGTACCAGGTCTTACAAAAGCCAGTCTTGTACCTCAGCAGCTTTCAGCGAGCGGTTATACATTAAAAGAGTTTATTGATATAATGGTTAAAAATAATTCATGAAAAAAGTATATTTCATTGGAATAGGTGGTATTGGTATATCTGCTCTTGCAAGATATTATTTATCAGAAGGTTGGCAGGTATTTGGAAGTGATGATAATGATAGTGAACTTATTCAAAATTTAATCAGAGAAGGTATTAAAATAAATATTGGAAGAAATGAGCAAAATATAAATAAAGATTTTTCTAGAATAATTCATACAATTGCAGTAACAGAAGAAAATATTGAGCTACAGAAGGCGAGAGCTTTAGAAAGGGATAGTGGTCTAGAAGTCCTTACTTACCCAAAAGCACTTGGTGAAATGACGAAAGAAAGAAAAGTTATTGCAATTTGTGGAACACATGGAAAAACTACAACAACTGCTATGACATATTTTGCTTTAAAAAATGCTGGGATTGATGTTTCTATGATTGTGGGCTCACTGATAGAAGACCCTAAAAATGAAAACTTAAAAACAAATTGCGTTCACGGTAAAAGTGAATGGCTAATTATTGAAGCTTGTGAGTACAGAAGAAGTTTTTTAAATTACACCCCTGATATAATTTTAGTAACAAATATAGACAATGACCACTTGGATTACTTTAAAGACCAAAAAGATATAAATAATGCCTTTCAAGAATTTGTAGATAAGATTAAAAAAGGTGGAACTTTGGTTTTACATAAAAAAGATGAAGAGAAATTAAATTTTGATAGTAAATATATAGCAGAAGATTTTTCAAATGAAGATGAAATTGACTTACAAGTTCCAGGTATACACAATAGGAAAAATGCGCAGTTAGTCATTGCACTAGGCACAGTTTTAAAGTTAGATAAAAATAAAATTTTAGAAGGATTGAAAAATTTTAAAGGAACCTGGAGAAGACAAGAATATAAGGGAAATTTTTATGGCATAGATTTTTATGATGATTATGCTCATCATCCTACAGAGTTAAAAGCAACTTTGCAGGCTTTCCGGGAAAAGTTTCCCCTAAAGAATATTGTTGGACTTTTCCAACCTCATCTATATTCTCGAACAAAAATACTTTTTAATGATTTTGCAGATTCATTTACTGATAGTGACAAAGTATTTATTTTGCCTATTTATGCTGCAAGAGAAAAATTTGATGGGACAATAAATAGTGAGATGTTAGTAAAAAAAATTGGAGATAAAGCAGATAACACAAATAATATAGAAGAGTTTGTTGAAAAAATTAAAAACAAACAAGTTAATATACTAAAAAATGCTGATGTTATAATAACTATGGGAGCAGGAGATATAAAAGATATATATAAATATTTAAAATAATTTATGAAAAAAATTAAAACTAAATTTTTTGAAAATAAAAAAGTGTTACTAGTAGGATTAGGAATTTTAGGTGGAGGAACTTCAATGGCAAAGTTTATAATTGACGAAGGAGGAGAACTTACAATCACAGACCTTAGAAATGAAGAACTACTTAAAAAAGAAATTGACATAGTTTATAAATATGCAGAAAGGAAAAGTACCAAAGTAAAATTTGTTTTAGAAAAACATGAGCAGGTTATTTTTGATGATTCAAACGTAGTAGTATTTAACCCTGCAGTTCCATATTTCTCAAAATGGCCACAATATTGTATAGAAATAAAAAAAGAACATTACAATGATTTTACTTTATTTCAGGAATATCTAAATTGGCGAAATTGCACCTCAAAACAAATATGGATTACTGGAACCCGAGGTAAAACAACTACTACGGACTGTATTTGGCAGCTCATGGGAAAAGACGCTGTCATTGGGGGTAATGTATTGGGTAATGGATTACAGAAAATATGTACACAGAACCCCAAATTTTTCGTACTGGAAACAAGTAATTTTCAACTTGAGTATCCAGTTTTAAATCAACAAATAATACAACCTGAAATTGCTGTATTAACCAATATATTTACTGACCATATAAATAGGCATAAAACACAAGAAGAATATGCAAGAGTCAAAAACCTTATTTATTCCTATAACAAAAATTGTATATTATTTTTAAATAAAAAAGAAGGAAGTATAGAAAATATTTGGAAAAATAATTTACATGAGAATATAAAATTTATTTCTGAATATGAAAATAATAAACTAAAAAATATTAAAGAGTTTTCACAAAATCAAATGCTTGCACTGTCTTTTGCAGTCTCAATCGCAAATCATATTGGAGTAAATGAAAAAGATTTAAATAATAGAATTAAAACTCTCAAGTTACCCAAAATGCGACAAGAAATCATTTTTCAAAATAAAAATTTTAAAATAATAAATGACAGTGCTGCGACTAGCCCAGACGCACTTATTTCTTGTATCAATAGTTTTCCCGACGCGATATTTATCAGTGGCGGCACTAATGCGGAGCTTAACTTTGAAGAATTGGCAAAAACAATTCTTGATAAAAACTTAGTTGTAAAAAAACAAATATTTTTCTTAAAGGGTACTGCTACAGTGGAGATTTTAAAAATTTCGAATATTGATGATAAAAACAATCTAGTTTTTGACAATTTTGAAAAGATTTTTGAAAAAATAATTACCCTAAAATCAAAAAAGCAAATCACAATAATACTTTCTCCTGGGGCTAAAAGCTTTGGATTATTTAAAAATGAGTACGACAGAGGGGAAAAATTTAACAAAGCAGTAAAGAAAGCTTTTAAAGTATAAAGTTTTATCAAAAAAGTTATCCCCAAGTTATAAACATTTAGGGAGATTTTTTAGTTGCAAAGTTTCACGAGTGGGTTAAACTGGGAAAAGGTGGGGGAAAGTGGATAAAGAATCTTGGAACTGTAAACGACGGTTTCTCAAAAATATACGCATACATATTTTAATAAACAATTCCTAAAATACTGTTCCAAGATTCTTTATCCAAGCCTTCACTACAAATAAAATGTTAATTGGTCAATACACACATATATTAGACGATAAAAAGCGACTTGCTTTGCCAAATAAATTTAAAAGTTTACTTGGTAAAAAAGTTGTCCTTACTCGTGGTCTTGATACGTGTGTATTTGTTTACACAACAAAAGAATGGGATAAAATTGCAGAAAAACTCAGCTCTGGTTCCTTGGGCTCCAAAGATTCAAGAGACCTTAACAGGTTTTTTCTTTCAGGTGCTACAGAAGTAGAAGTAGATTCTGCGGGTAGAATTCTAATTCCTGAATACTTAAAAGAATTTGCGAAACTAACTGAAAAGGTTATTTTTGCTGGACTTTATAGTAGATGTGAAATTTGGAATGAAACTGAGTGGGAAAAAAAACAAGCAGACGTTTCTAACCGTGTAGATGATGTCGCAGCCAAACTCCAAGAAATAGGGATGATTTAATAAATTATTGAATAATTTTATGCACTACTCAGTAATGAAAGAAGAATCGCTTAAATCACTTCAATTGGTACCTGGTCTTACTGTTGTTGACTGTACTGTAAATAGAGCAGGTCACGCGCTAGAAATAGCTAAACAAATTGGTGAAAGTGGAACCCTAATTATCTTTGATCTTGATTTGCAAGCTTTAAACTTTTCAAAAGAAATTTTAGAAAATTTGCAAACTTGTCCAAAAATAATCGCAATTCATTCTAACTATAGAAATATAAATACGGAATTACAAAAAGTTGAAATTGTGAAAGTTGACAGAATCTTTGCGGATCTAGGTTTGTCATCACAAGAAATTGACGAGTCAGGAAGGGGATTTACATTTCAAAAGGATGAACCCATTCATATGACTTTTCAGTCAGAAATAGATGATAAAACTTTTACTGCCAAAGATTTGTTGAATAACCTAGATGCAAAAAGTCTTCAAAATATATTTGAAAATTATGGTGATGAAAAAAAAGCTTATAAAATCGCAAATGCAATTGTAAAATATAGGGCAGAAACTGGTGAAATAACCACAACTACCGAATTAGTAAAAATAATTGAATCGGTAGTTAAGAGAAGTGGAAAATCGCACCCCGCAACTAAAATATTTCAAGCGATACGAATTGCAGTAAATGATGAATATGATGGTATAAAAGAACTAATAAATGACGGGCATGAAATTTTAAACACTGGAGGAGTTATGTCAATAATTACTTTTCACTCTGGTGAAGATAGAATTGTGAAAAATTTATTTAATGATTTAAATAAAAAGAACAACTTTAAAACAAAACCAAGTCAAAGTGAAATAAAAGAAAATAAAAGAAGTAGGAGTGCCATGCTTAGAACAATAATTAAAATATGAAAGATATTAAAGTAAACAGAATTCCAAAAGTACCCGCTAAGATCCAGCCAAAAATAGAAAATTTATATTATAGAGAGAATAAAATAGAAGATAAAAATAAAAGTGAGAAAAATTTTCTCTCTAGTTTGTCTTATATTTTATTTGCTTTTATGACTGTGAGTGTTTTTACATATATATTTTTCGTTACTTCTACTTTTTACTATGCAATAAAAGAAAGACAAGTTTTAACATCAAAAAATAATATTAATCAAAATGAATTAGCAAATATTTTTGAGGAAAATAAAAAGTTTTTAGTAATTGAAAAAAGTAAAAATAGTAAAATTTCTTATATAAATGTAAATCAAGATATTTCCATTTCTTTGAAATAGAGTGCATGAAAGAGATACGAATTAATGAAGGTCAGATAAAAATTCTTGGATTGGTTTCTGTAGTGGGAATTGCTTTTCTTTATTTAATTTTCTGCCTTTACAAAACCCAAATTACTAATCATTCTAAGTATTTGGAGAGTAGAAATGAGCAAAATCAGCTAATTGTTAATAATAGTAAAAGAGGGACTATTTATGGGACAAGAAAAGATGGCGAATTATTACCACTTGCTGTGGATGAGCAAATTTATAAACTTGTAATTTCTCCTAAAAATATTCCTAAAAAAATTGAAGATTTTTATTTTGAAAAATTGAGTCAAATATTGCCAGATTTAAAAAAAAATGATTTTTATGAAAAGGTAAGTAAAAAGAAAATTGTTTATGTGGAATTGGGAATTATTGATAAAAAATTAGTTACAAAAATTGATGATCTAGCTCTTGAAGGTGTTTTTGTTGTAAAAGATTTTAAAAGAACTTACCCCATGAAGGACGTCGGAGCGCGATTTCTCGGTTTCGTTGGAGATGGGGAAGGTGGGATGATGGGTAGGTATGGTTTAGAAAAACAATATAATTCTCTTTTAACAGGAAATAATAGCACTTCAGTATCTTTTTTTCAAAAACTTTTACAGGATATTAATCTGGGAAGTGTCTCGAAGGATACTAATAAAAATGGAGATAATGATGGGAGTATAATAACAAGTATTGAGCCAAATGTACAAAACTTTTTACACAATCATTTATTGGATATGAAAGAACAGTGGGGTGCAGATTCGGTATCGGCTATTATTATTAAACCCTCATCAGGAGATATTACAGCTATGGATACAGTACCAAGTTTTGACCCTAACAATTATAAAGATTTCGACATTTCACTTTTTAATAATCCTAATATTCAAGGAGTTTACGAACTTGGGTCGATTATGAAACCAATAACCATGAGTGGAGGTATACAAAATCGACTAGTTACTCCAGAGTCAACTTACCATGATTATGGATTTGTAAAGGTAAATAATTTTACTATTTGGAATTTTGATCATAAAATTAGAGGAGAGCAAACGATGCAAGATGTCATAAATAATTCATTAAATACTGGTGCAGTTTATGTGGAAAATTTACTAGGAAAAGAAAGATTTAAAAATAATTTTAACAATTTTGGTTTCGAAACTGTAACTGGAGTGGATTTCCCTGGTGAGAGTTACAATATTACCGATAACCTGGAAAAAGGTAAAACTTCTGATGTTGACTATGCCACGGCAGCTTTTGGTCAAGGAGTGGCGATTACACCAATTTCCATGTTGCGTGCGCTTTCAACCCTTGTAAATGCGGGAGTATTGGTGCAGCCAAAGTTTATAAAAAGTATTTTACACACAGATGGAAATATTGAATACGTAAATCCAAATTCTGAGAAAAAAGAAAATGTAGTTAGTTCGACCACTGCCAAAACTGTGGAAAATATGCTAGTAAATTTAATTGATGTTGGTTTGGCACATGGAAGGTTTAAAGACAAGTATTATAAAGTGGGTGCAAAAACAGGGACTGCTCAGATTCCAAAAAAAGGAGGAGGTTACGAAACGGATAGGTTTATCCACTCATATTTTACTTTTTTAGGAGAAGGGGAAAATAGATACGCAGTATTGATATTTCAAGTAAACCCAAAGAGGGGAGCTCTTGCTTCGCTTACTTTAGCACCTCCAGCTACAAAGCTAAAAGATTTTTTGATTTCTTATTACAATATCCCACCAGACAGATAGTATGGTAAAATATCATTATGAAACTTTTACTCAAAAAATTAACTTTTAAAAATTTTGCAGTTTCAATTTTAGTATTTCTAATATACTTCAAAATATTTTTTATTCTTACAAACTATCAACAATTTATAGAGCTCTATAAATATTCTAATTCTTTTTTAAATTTCTTTTCAAACTCATTAAGTTATTTTTTTATCTTTTGGTCATCTCTAAATTTTTTAACATACACTTTTAGTATTATCTTTTTTGCTTTTGTATTTCTATTTATTCTAACATTTACAATTGCAAAAGCGGGCATGAAAAATATATTTAAAAAAGTTCATAAATATAATATAGTTGGTAGTGTGCTTTCTTTTTTTGGTTTTGGTTGTGTTGCTTGTGGACAGACACTACTTTACCCCATACTTCTTTTCTTGTTTACCAATGTTTCCGGAGCACTTGTAGAGTATGTGGGTAATTTTGCAATGTTTTTAGGAATTATATTTTTGTATTTTGGAATAAAACAAAATCTTGAATTAATCAAAATCGAAGATAAAAAAATATGTATTATTTAAATAATCCAAAAAAATTAATTGCCTACAGTATTATTTTTATAATTGGATATTTTTTAGGAGACAAAACAATTCAAAACTTTTCTTTAGACAACTTAAAAATCACCCTTAGTCCCTCTAATCAGACCCCTTCTAGCCTCCCCTTGGATAAGGGGAGGGACCTCATTGCAACTAGTACAAAATATATTGTAAATTATGTTGTAGATGGTGACACTATTCATGTAAAAAATGAAAATGGCGTTGAGACTAAAGTAAGACTTTTAGCAGTAAATACTCTTGAGCTTCATGCAACGAGCTCAAGAGAAAAATGCTTAGCAGAACAAGAAAAACAGTTCACTAAACAAAACCTTCTAGGAAAAGAGGTTGTTTTAACAGCTGATCCCACTCAACCAAAACTTGATAAATATGGTCGAAGTTTGTTTTATATTAGCCTCACCCCACCTCGAAACGATGGCAAGGGTACACTTGAAGCGAAGCAAGAGGGAGAAGAGCAAACCTTTAATGAATTATTGATGAAAACTGGAAATGCGAAAATTTATAAGTCTTCACCACCTGCACAAATGTATACAAAATATTTAGATTTACAAAATCAAGCAATTCAAAGTCGTGTTGGTATTTGGGACCCGACAAATTGCAAATTATAAATTAAAGAACATACTTTCAATATGAAAAAAATAATAAAATATTTTATATCATTTATATCAATTCTATTGATTGTGCTGGCTGTAAGAATACACTATTTTGACTCAAGCCCGAGAAATTTAATCACTTTTTCTGGCTCAGGATTTGAACCAGGTTTTTATTTTAGTATATCTACTGAAGACGCAAAAACTGCGGCATTTTCTATGACTACTCAAGAGGGAAATAAATATGTAGGATCATTAAATGTAAAAAAGTTTGAGGATCAAGAAAAAAATTTTTCAGGGAATGTAAACGATATTGAAAATAATAAAGTTAGTGTAGAAATAAATATTATTAAAAAAGATTGTGGGGAACCCAGTGGAAAATTTGCCCCTTACACTATAACCCTAAAAATAGGGAAAATACTTTGGAGTGGATGTGCTACACAAAAATAGAAATCTATATTTTTAGAATTTTTAAAACCGTGATATAATCATCATCACCAATATGCCCGGGTGGCGAAATTGGCAGACGCACTAGCCTTAGGAGCTAGCGAGGCAACTCATGAAGGTTCAAGTCCTTTCCCGGGCACCAAAATGGAACTTAAAATTTTTGAAGAAGCAGAAATGCGGGACGCGCGAAGCGCCTCCCAATGGTTTCCGCCTAGATTTCCCCCAGAATCCGCAGAAGAATCTGCCAAAAATAAATCCGAATTTGGCGCGCAAGCGTGTGGAGTTTTTTCGCCGAGGAGGAGGTGCGAGCCAAAGATTTCTTCGGCACAGACCTTTTTAGAAAAAAGGTCTGAATCAGAAGCGATTTTGTCCAAGGATTGAGAGTCTTTTAGCCAGTTTTGGAAAGGTGTGAGCAAATCGTTCTGCTTATATAAAAAAGTAGATATATCTTATTTAAGAGATAAAAATTTTTTTTCCCCACAAAAGCAGTCAAAGATGGGTCGGAGTTTTTGTAGTCTTGCAAATCAAGACGATTTAATTCCTCTACTCAGTCTTTGGGCAAAGAAGCTTTTTGAATTAAGAATGATAATTGCTAGTCTAGTTTTTCACAACGAAGCTACATTTCGGGACATTTCATTACTTTAGATTTTTTTTTCGTATATCTGTAATACGCAAAGTGGATACTTGATCGTGGAGTTAGAAGATGCAAGGAATGTAAAAAAGATGTCTCTGTATAAGTGGACACAGTTTTGGTACATACTCAAATACCAATTAGGCTTTTGTTGCAAGCTATTTGGCTAATCATCTTTTCTAAACAAGGTGTCAATACTATGGAGTTAGTAAAAATGTTAGGCATGAAAAGTGAGAGATCTGGCTGGGACTTATTGCAAAAAATACTTAGTGCTATGGTCAAAACTTCAGCCAATTTACTATCTAGTTAGTAGAAATAGACGAGGTTTTCCTAGAAGGCGAGCATGCTGGTAAGCGTGGTTGAGGTGCCTTTGGTAAAACTTTGATACTTGTGATAGTTGAAGACAAAGTCGAAGCTAGATTCGGTAGAATACGAATGTGTGTCATAAAAAATGCTGAAGATCAAACTTTGTTAAAAGCCATACAAAGTATGGTATCTGTTGGCAGTATAATTCGTAACGATCAACACAAAAGTTATTCACTCATAAAAGAGCATTACTACGAGCATAAACCTGTTGCTAAAGTTGTTCATAAACTTGGAGAAGACAACACACCACTTGTGCAAAAAGTGGCTTCACTTTTTAAAAGGTGGCTTTTAGGAACTCATCAAGGTGGCATGGAACCTTTGTATATTCCATCTTACCTATATGAATACACTTTCCGTTTTAATAGACTAAAATCCAAATCTCGTGATAAACTATTATTCGATAGAAAATCTAATTAAAAAACCTTTAGTGGTGATAGATGACTAGACCAGAAATAAAATAAAAATATGACGAATAAAAATATGCTTTATGCTGGGTTAGTCATGTTAATAATCTCTATCTTCTTGTGGCTTTTTACTTTTAACAATACTACATAAACTCCCGTTATTACTTAAGACCAAGTGGCTACAACTGCAAATAATTCTGTAGATGCTGGCACAAAGACAGAAATTGTAGCTGATTCACAAGTGCCTGTAAAATACATTTCTGGTTATCCAAAGTCTTGACCAAGTGACATTGTAAAGTATCTAAATGGTATTGTAAATACAAAAGCTGAAGATAATCTAAATTCTAAAGCAAAAGAAGTAATTGTAATTCTGACAACAGGAGACACAGTGCATACTGTAGTTAAATTTTATTTAAAGAATTTGGTTGCAAATGGCTGGAAAATAACTGAAGATGGTGCTGGACTTGCCAATCAAATTACTTTTAGAGCCACAAAAGGGGTAAGAACTGTTGGTGCCTACGTTCAAAAAATAACAGATGGAAAAACGAAATTGACAATGGGTGTAAATGAGGGAATATAAAAGAAATTATAAAATGAACAAAAAAATATCAAGAGAAGAAAATGCTAGATATGCTAGGTCGCTTATTGAGGCTTCACTAGACCCACTTGTTACTATTAGCATTGATGGAAAAATTACAGATGTTAATGAAGGTTCAATAAAAGTGACAGGAATTTCCAGAGAAAAATTAGTGGGAACTGACTTTTCAGATTATTTTACTGAGCCAGAAAAGGCCCGCGCAGGCTATAAACAAGTTTTTGCAGACGGATTGGTGACAGACTATCCATTAACGATTCACCATTTGAACGGTACTTTGACTCATGTGCTTTATAATGCCTCGGTGTATACAGATGAAAAAGGGGAAGTTTTAGGTGTTTTTGCAGCGGCAAGAGATGTAACTGCCAAAAAAGAATTGGAAAAACAATTAGCAGAATTTGCAAAACTACAAGATGAAAAAATTATAAATAGAACCGTGGAACTTGCTCAAAAAGTAAAAGAGCTTAGTGAGGCCAAAGCTAAAGACGAGGCTATTTTGCTTTCCCTTGGTGCCGCATTGGTGGTAGTAGATAAAGAAGGGAAAATAGAATTTGTAAATAAGGCCTTTGAGGAGCTTTTAGGTTGGGCGCAATCAGAGGTGCTAGGTAAATTCATGGTAGAGGTCATACCCCGTGAAGATGAAGCTGGACTTGAGGTGCCATTTGTGGAAAGAATTTTGTCAGAAGTTTTAGCTGGTAAAAAAATCACAACTTCAAACATTAAGTCTAGCGATTTAGATGCCCCAGTTATGGTATTACCTCCATATTATTATATCCGTAAAGACAAGACTAGATTCCCGGCAGCAGGGTTTATTAACCCTATTTTACTCAATAAAAGAGTTGTTGGAGCAGTTGAAATATTTCGCGATATTACAAAAGAAAAAGAATCAGACACAGCTAAAAGTGACTTTATTTCTCTTGCAGCTCATCAACTTCGTACCCCTCTTTCGGTTGTTTCCTGGTATATAGAAATGCTTTTAGATGGTGATGGTGGTGAGTTGAATGAGATACAAAAAGATTATTTTCAACAAATTTACAACGCAACAGAAAGAATGTTAGATATGGTGAACTCGTTACTAAACGTTGCTTTACTTGATGTTGGAGCAGTGATAATTCATGATGAACATACTGATGTGGCATTATTAATTCAAGATGTTATGGATGAGCAGAAAAAAGATATTTTGGAAAAAGAAATGGAAATTACTTTTGATTATACAAAAAATTTACCACTTATAAAGATTGATCCAAAAAGACTAAGAATGGTTTTACAAAATTTAATATCAAATTCCGTAAAATACACTGAGAAAAAAGGTAAAATAAAAATCAAGATGTCGATCTTAAATAAAAATGGTAAAGAAAAAAAAGAGTTGCTATTGTCAGTGGAAGATAATGGTCTCGGTATCCCTTTTGAATTCCAATCTAAAATATTTACAAAATTTTTTAGAGCAGACAATGTGGTCCAACGATCAACAGCTGGTACTGGATTAGGTATGTATCTAGCAAAAAATATTGTAGAAGCTTCTGGTGGAAAAATTTGGTTTGAAAGCAAGGAAAATATAGGCACAACTTTTTATGTGACTTTGCCCATGTAATATATTTGCTTCAACCTTCCCATTGACATATTTTTATGGTATGATTGATATAACATCATAATGAAAATAATTTTGTTAGTGGAAGACGATATTTCCTTACTAACTGTAATCCAAATAAAATTGGAAAGATGTGGCTTTAAAGTTGTCACTGCAAGAAGTGTTGAAAGTGCAATGGAAAAAATAATGAAAGTAGATGGCATATGGCTTGACCATAACCTAATTGGTAAAGAAAACGGAATGGATTTTGTCATAAAATTTAAAGCTAAAACTAAAAAATTTAAAGAAACACCCGTTTTTGTTGTTTCCAATACATCTTCTCAAGATGTACAAAAATGTTATGCAGATCTTGGGGTTCTGAATTATTTTGTAAAAGCCGAACATAAACTTAGTGAAATAGTTAAACAAGTACAAACATCTCTGTCGTAGTTTTTTTAGAAATTATTTAATTCCACAAACCTTTTTTAAAGCCTCGGAGTCAGCTTTTGTGATTGTAAACCCTACACCGTCATCAATGTAGTGCATAATAGAATTTTTTTGCTTTAAATGATCGAGGCCTAGTGCGTGCCCAAGCTCATGAGCTAAAACTCTTTTCAAAGAATTGAAATCTTCATACTCATAAATATCAATTGTGCCATAAGAAGAATAAAGTCCTTTTTCAAACTCACCTCCAGTATTAGAATTATAAGAATTTACAATAGTATTTACAGAGTTAACTTCTGAATTATGAGTGCTAACATTTTGATTAATTTCCGATTTTAAAGAATTTAGCTCGTTAATTAAAACCTGCAAATTGTTTTTTTGTTGGTCAAGACTAGCTTTTTCTTGCTCCAATACTTGAGCTTGCTGCACAGTTGCACCGCCACTATTATTTATGGCTCTAACTTTATAATTGTAAGAATCAAGATTTGTCTGATACTTTTTATTTTCAATTTCGAAAGCTATATTTTTATTATTATAATTGGCTTTTAAATCAGAAATGATTTTGCCGTCATTTTTAAGCTCTGCTTCTTTCACTCTAATATTTTCAGCAATTATTTTATTTTTAATTGTGTCTCGCTGTCTTTTGTCAAAAATAAATCTTATTTTTATTTCACCACCCGCATCATATTTTAAAACTTCTTTCCCAACAGATTTGTTCCAGGCCTCTGCAACTGCTTTAGCTTGTAGAACAGCAGTACTTGTAGAGAGATTGAAATTTTTATCTATAGTTACTATTTCAAATGTCTTAGGTGTTTGGTAATTTAAAAAAAGTCTGGGAATATTTTTAGTTAAATCTGCCAAATTTGTCAAATCTTGTTTTGAGTAAAATTTGTAGGCCAAAAAGATAATAACAAGTAAGAATAAATACTTTATTAATTTAAACATGTTTATATATATTATACGCTAAAAACTTTGAAAGTATTTCAGCTATTATACGTAGTATAATGTAGATATGAAAAAAATTCTTTTTATAGTGCCTGTGCTTTTCCTGCAAATATTTACTGCAAGTGCACAGACTTTATCAACATCAACTGCATCAACCTCGACATCAACTATTTCTACTTCAACCTATATTAGAGTCCTTATACCAGAAGGTTTACGAAAAGAAGAGATTGCTAAAATTTTTACCAAAAGTCTTAACTGGGATAAAAAACAAGAAAAAAACTTTTTAAGTTTTAATGAGGGTACGTATTTTCCAGAAACTTATTTAATTCCTCCAAATGAAGTAGCTACAAAAACTGCCCAGAGACTTATATCAAAGTTTAATGAACAACTGGGTCCATATTTGCCTTTGTTTAATGAACAAAACGTAAAATGGACCACTGCTCTTACTCTTGCATCAATCGTACAGCGCGAGGCTGCGAATAGCCAAGATATGCCAATCGTTGCAGGTATTTTGTGGAATAGGTTAAACCAGAAAATGCAACTAAATGCAGATGCAACTTTACAGTATTTGCGCGGGGATACTGGAAATGGCTATTGGGCACAAGTTTCTGTGAAAGACAAAAAAATAAAATCTCCATATAATACTTATAAAAATAAAGGTTTACCTCCTCACCCCATTTCTAATCCTGGAATATCTGCTATAGAAGCTGTTCTAAATCCTGCGACTACAACATGTCTTTATTATTTACACGATAAAGACCACATAATTCATTGCGCAAATACTTACGATGAGCATTTACAAAATATTGAGACTTATTTGAAATAACTATTTTTGGTGAATTTTATTGGTCTCTATATTTTCTTTATCAGGAGGTAGGTCTCTTAAATCCTCCGCTTTACTATCAAAAAGTATTCCATCTAAGTGGTCAATTTCGTGCTGAAAAATTTGAGCCATAAGTCCTGAAGCTCCGCGAACATGTCTGATCCCAAATTCGTCTAGGCTTTCTATCATTACTTGTTTTGATCTCTCAACTTCACCATACATCCAACGAACAGAAAGACAACCCTCTAACATAAAATCTTTCTCTTTTGAAGATTTTAAAATACGTGGGTTGATATACACTGTTTGAAAATTTTTAGTATTTTTATGAAAAGCAATTGGAGATAGTATAAACAAACGGATAGATTCACCAACCTGTGGCGCTGCAATAGCTACACCATCCTCTTGTTTTGCAAGTTCGTCTTTCATTAAATCTATCACGTCATTTAAAAACCTACCTCCTATTTCCGATGCCAAAATTGGCCTTGCCATTTTTTCTAGCACAGGGTTACCTTTATTTACAATTTTATTTGACACTTTCATTTGTATGTATTGTAACATATTTTCAAATTTGCACATAATTAGATTATTGCTATACTTACGACATGAAAAATAAAAATTTACAAGTTGTCGGACTAATTTTTGTACTATTGGTTATTGGCTCACTTTATTTCTGGTATAAAGATTCCAAAGCTCCTGGACAATATGACGAATTTGCGAAGTGCCTCGGAGACAAAGGTTTGAAATTCTACGGAGCATTCTGGTGTCCACATTGCCAAAAAGAAAAAGCCTTATTCGGAAAATCGAAACAATATTTGCCATATGTTGAGTGTTCAACTGCTGACGGTAATGGGCAAACACAAATCTGTAAAGATAAAGGAGTAACAGGGTATCCAACTTGGGAATACATGAAAAATGGAACTACCACCATGGAAAGTGGAGAAAAGACTCTACAAGATTTGGCTGATATGACAAGCTGTGTTTTAGCTCCTGTTAAATAAGTGCTAAGTAAAGAAGCGCAGTTTCTAAAAAAGAAAGATAAAATATTGGGTAAAATAATTTTAGAGGATTTACCTGTGCTAAAAAGTAGGGGAAATGTCTACGAGTCGTTACTCTCATCAATTATTTCTCAACAAATTTCATTAGGAGCAGCAAGATCAATAAAAGAAAAATTCTTAAAATTATTCAATAAAAATACATTGAAATTTCCACGCATAAAAGAACTATTGGAAATAAGCGACGAAGATTTGAGAAGTGCCGGACTTTCGAAACCAAAAATAGGTTATATGAAAAATGTTGCAGAACATTATAAGACCCCACCTAGCCTCCCCTTGTTAAGGGGAGGAACAGTGCAATATGAAAATATGAGTGATAGTGAAGTAATAGCAGATTTAGTAAAAATAAAGGGTGTGGGAGAGTGGACAGCTGAAATGATACTTATTTTTTCCCTACTTAAACCGGATGTGTATTCTTATAAAGATTTAGCATTAACAAATACTATAATCGAAACTTACAATATAAAAAAAGACAACTACACTCCAAAACAACTGAAAGAAGAAGTTTTAAAAATAACTGACAAATGGTCCCCGCACCGAAGCTTGGCTTCTAGATATTTATGGGAATATAGAGGTAAAAAGAAAATAAAATTAATAAATAAAAATCTCACTTGACAGAAAATTTGTATTTGGTATAGATATAGTATTAATAACCTAAAGTAAACAAAAATATGCCACCATTTAACTTATTTTCCATGACTGCACAACGGTCAATTCAGAAAGCTCACGAAATAGCTGGTGAGCGTGGTATAAGCCACGTTTCTTCTATGCATTTATTGCTATCGCTTTTTACTTTGGAAGATGATGTGCTCTTAACAATTTTTGAAAAAATGGAGCTTAACCAATTAGACATTATAGACAGTTTGTTGGAAAAACTCGAAGACAGAAACGTGGGTGATCAGATGTCGACTAGTTACGTGCAACAGATGTTTTTAACCCCTGACATGGCCGAGACACTAGACCGCGCAATGCATGTAGCAAAAGAAATGAATGATAAAACAATTGAGCCTGAGCACTTATTTTTAGCACTTTTAAGTATTGATAAAGAAGCAGCCAAGTTTTTATTGCCGTACAATATTAACTTTGATAATTTCAAAAAAATAGTTTTAGAAGTGCATCAAGAAAATCTTGATGAACAAGAGTTAGAAAATATTGAGGGAGAGGAGTCAGAAAATAAAAGCAATCCAAAAGCTAGAGCGGTAGAAAAATTTACTCGCAATTTAACTAAAGAAGCAAAACAAGATAAAATAGACCCTGTTATTGGGCGAGATAAAGAGACGATGCGCCTAATGCAAATTTTATCTCGTAGAACTAAAAACAATCCTATAATTATTGGTGAACCCGGAACAGGAAAAACCGCAGTAGCAGAAGGACTAGCACTCAGAATAGCAAAAGGTGACGTTCCCGAGTCTTTAAAAGGTAAAGAACTAGTTTCGCTTGATTTAGGACTTTTAATTGCAGGTACAAAGTATAGAGGAGAATTTGAAGAGAGATTAAAAAATATAATGAAAGAAATAGAGAAATCTAAAGGTAAGATTATTCTCTTTATTGATGAAATACATACTATAATTGGAGCAGGAAACCGTGAAGGTGAGAGTGATGTAGCAAACATGCTTAAACCAGCCCTTTCACGAGGAGAAATACGTGTTATAGGTGCAACTACAATAAATGAGTATCAAAAACACATTGAAAAAGATGCTGCTTTAACCCGCCGTTTTCAGCCAATATTTGTAGAAGAACCTTCTGAGGTTGACACGATTGCAATATTGCGTGGAATAAAAGAAAAGTACGAGCTTTTTCATGGAGTCAGAATAACCGATGATGCCATTATTGCTTCTGTTGAATTATCAACAAAATATATTTCCAATAGATTTTTGCCGGACAAAGCCATTGATCTTATTGATGAAGCAGCCTCAACTCTCAGGATGACTTTGGAAAATAAACCAATTGTTTTAGATGAGGCACACAGAAAAATAATGAAGCTCGAGATTGAAAAAAAATCTTTAGTTGAAGGTGATGCAAAAATTAAAATCATCGCGGCACAAATAGCAAAAATTAAAAAAGAAATAGCCCCCACAGAAAAAAAGTGGAAAGCTGAAAAAGATTTGTTATCTGAAATACAGAGAATAAAGACGGAGCTCGACACGATGAGGGTTGAAAGTGAGCAAGCGGAATCAATGGGTGATTTAACAAAAATTGCCGAAATACGCTATGGAAAAATACCCGAGCTTAAAAGTGAAATGCAAGTAAAAATAACCGAGCTTGCACTTTTACAGAAAAAAGGAAGTCGTGTATTAAAAGAAGAAATAAATAGGGAGGACATTGGTAGAGTTGTAGCTCAATGGACAGGAATACCAGTGCTTAGAATGCTAGAAGACGAAGCTCAAAAGCTAGAACATATGGAAGAGTTTTTACACGCGAGAGTTGTAGGACAAGAAGAAGCTGTTAGTAAAGTTGCACATGCAATAAGAAGAAGTAGAGTGGGAATTGGTGACCCAAACCGACCAATTGGTTCTTTCATATTTTTAGGACCTACTGGAGTAGGAAAAACCGAACTTACAAAAGCCTTGGCGGAATTTATGTTCAATGATGAAAAGGCACTGGTCCGAATTGATATGAGTGAATACATGGAAAAACACAGTGTTTCTAAACTGGTAGGAGCTCCACCAGGATACGTAGGATATGATGAGGCAGGTCAATTAACAGAAGCTATTCGCCATAGACCATACTCGGTAATACTTTTTGACGAAGTGGAAAAAGCTCACCCAGAAGTTTTCAATATTCTTCTTCAAGTTTTGGATGAGGGAAAACTTAAAGACTCAAAAGGTCGATATGTAAACTTTAAAAATTGTATTATAGTACTCACTTCTAACTTGGGTTCTCAGTTTATAAATAAGATGGAAAGTTTTGGTTTTAACGAAAAACCAACATCAGATTATTCCAACATGAAAGAAAAAGTATTAACTAGTTTGAAAGATTTCTTTAGACCAGAATTCTTAAACAGGCTTGATGAAATAGTTGTCTTTGATGTGCTTTCAAAAGAAATGATAAAAGATATTGTAAAAATTCAATTAAATATTTTAGTGGACAGATTAAAAACAAAGAATGTGAATTTAAGTTTTACTGAAGCCTCAGTTGATAAAATTTCTGAACTTGGATTTGACCCTCATTATGGAGCACGACCCGTTAAGAGGATTATTCAAACTGAAGTTTTAAACCCCATTGCACTGACCTTAGTAAAATATGTAAATAAATTTGAGAAAAATGTATTACTAGATGTTAAAAAGGACAAGGGAATACTCAAATCTGAGAATAAATTAGAAATTTCTTTTAAAGGACTCACAAAAGGAATCTCACTTAAAAAAGTCAATATTGCAAAAAAATAAAAATAGAATACAATAATAAATAGGGCTATCTGTAAAAAACTTTACTAAAATTTTTACAGGAGGCTTTATATAGATTCACCTGCCGCGCTTTCAAAAGAAATTTTGTTCGTACGAATATGGAAATTCTTGCGGTCTCCGCCCTTAAGTTAATCCTTAAGGTTTAAGCAGATAGCCCTAAACAAAAAATGAAAACAACAATGAAGCACTTGCTTCGTTTTTTGTTTGGGTGTAGAATTTTAGATGACCGACAAAACGGTCAGCGTTCAAAGGAAAAAAAAGATGGCAAAAAGCAAACGAGGAGCCGTAAAGGCATCCCGGAGGAGGAGGTGCCTTAGTGGTAATCCTGATTTGGTGGGGCAACATCACCAACTGCAAACAACCACGTTAGGTGGGGACTCGAGAGAGACTCCAAAAAGATATGACTATGGGGGACGAACCTTTGTGTTTCCGGAAAGCACTTGGGAGTTGAATGATCTCAACTTCTAAGCTCAGTCTTCTTTGGGAAACGTTTGTGGGGCGCTGCAAAGCAGCGCCCCTTTTACTTTTTAATTATCTTAAAAAATATATTTGAAAAAGACATTTGCTTTGTTTAAAGTTTGGGTGTAGAATTTAAAAGCTGTCAACCTGTAAAAGAAGGAAAAATCATGACTAAAAAGAAACCTTCAGGTGCACATGGCGCAAAAGGGGCAAAGCTTAGACGTGCAGAAAGATGGCTGCGTCAGAACTTTGCGAAGTTCTTTTTCAGAACTCCGCGGATGACTCAAGAAACACCTTCGGTGATCTTGCATCAAGCGACAGGTTAATCCCGTAGAGCCAAAAAGAGGTAGGGGCGTCACAAATCGACGCCCCTTTTACTTTTTAAAATTTTTATTGTATTATATATTTTATGATACTGAAAGATTTAGATAAATTTAAGCTTCCGGACGAAAGTGGAGTTTATTTTTTTATGGGACCCCCCCTAACCCCCCCTTATACAGGGGGGGAAGAGAACATCCTTTACATTGGTAAAGCTACAAGTTTAAAAAGTAGAGTTAAAAGTTATTTTGATAATAATATTTTACATACCCGTGGTCTTCACATTGCAAACATGGTGAGCTTGGCCAAAAGTATTAAATTTGAAACTACAAGAAGTGTTTTAGAAGCACTTCTGCTTGAGCAAGAGCTAATAAAAAAACATAAACCAAAATTCAACAGCGAAGCAAAAGATGATAAAAGTTTTTTTGTTTTGGTGATAACAAAAGAAGATTTTCCTAGAGTACTACTAGTAAGAAACAAAGATATAGACAAAGAAAATAACCTAGTTTTAAAAAGTAAATTACTTGGTAAGAAAGTAGAAAATAAAAAAGAAATTGTAAAAGTTGAAAAAACTTTCGGACCGTATTCAAGTGGGCAAAGTGCAAAAGATGCTTTAAAGCTTATTCGTAAAATTTTTCCATTTCGAGATAAATGTGATCTTTATGACAAGAAAAAATCTTGGCAAAAAAAAGCCTGTTTTTCATATTCTATAGGTCTGTGTCTAGGAACGTGTGCTGGAGTAATTTCTAAAACGAAATACCAAAACCATATTGAAAGACTAATAACTTTTTTAGAAGGGGATGGGGAAAAGGTGCGAAAAGATTTAGAAAAAGATATGCAAACTGCCAGTGACAAATTAGAATTTGAAGAAGCGCAAAGAATAAAAGAAATACTTTTTGCGCTCGAGCATATTCGAGATTCTCATCTTATAAATCGTGATATAAAAGAAGAAAATAAAAGCACTCGTATAGAGGCTTTCGATATCGCACACATGTCTGGTCAAAACAGAGTCGGGGTAATGGTGGTTGTACAAGGTGGAGTCCCTAATAAAAGCCAATACAAAAAGTTTAAAATCTCGAAAGATGAAAACGACGACTTAGAAGGATTAAAAGAGCTTTTTTTAAGAAGAATAAAACACTTGGAATGGGGAATACCAGATGTAGTTATTGTTGACGGTGATGAAAGACATATAAATGTTGCAGAAAAAATTTTAATTGAAAACAACCTAGATAAAACAGTAAAAGTTGTAGCAGTAACAAAAAACCGCCAACACAAAGCACAAAAAATAACAGGTGATAAAAAAATTGTGGAAGAGTTTCAAAGAGAAATAACTTTAGCAAACAGCGAAGCCCATAGATTTGCAATAACTTATCATAAAAATTTACGCAAAAAAAGTTTTATACCTAAAAACTGAAAATCTTTGTGGATAACTTTTTACTTTACAAAATAAAAATTTATGGGGAAGTTTATATACTAAAAATATAGAGTTTTTGAGAAACAAATTACCACAGAATTCGCTTTGTAAATATTGTTATTTTAATATATTTGAATATACTGTTAATAACACCAAAAGAGTAACCTCCAAAAGTGTATGCGACATTATTAACCCGTTTTCCTGGCCAAGTTTTTTAGCTCAACTTTTTTTAAAATTAAAATATGATTAATCTTACAACCATTCGTAAAAGAAATGGCACTTTGGTGCCTTTTGACCAAAACAAAATTATCGATGTAATAACGAAAGCCTTTAAAAATGTAACTGGCAACGAACAAATGTTGGTTGCTGAAAATATTCGAGACCAGGTTGTTATAAAACTCGAGGAGCTCCACAAAGGTGAAGATGCTGGAGTACCATATGTTGAACAAGTTCAAGATGTTGTAGAGCAGGCAATAATGGAAGCGGGATATTTTGAGGTTGCAAAACATTTTATACTTTATAGACACGAAAAAATAAAAGAAAGGGCTGAAGAAAAAGCAAAGGAAATAAAAAAAATAGAAGAAGGGAACGCAATGATAATAAATCGCAATGGAAAGCAGGAAAGATTTAATGAAGGAGTAATGCGTGGATTTGTAAAAAAAATGGTTGTAGGGTACGAAAATACAGTTTCAGTCGATGCTATAATGTCGCGTACAAAAATGGAAATTTATGATGGAATTTCTTCTACAGACCTAATGAAAGCGCTTATACTTTCTTGCCGAGGAATGATAGAAAATGACCCGGCCTACGCCTACGTAGCTGCAAAAATGATTCGCTATACAACTGTAAAAGAATTAGGGAGCAATGACAGTTTGACAGTAAATTACGAAAATTATACTGAAGAACTTGTAAATAAAACTTATATTGAAACTTTTGTAAAATGCACCGTTGAAGGAGTTCAGGATAAAATATACGACGCCAGACTTTTAACCTTTGATCTAGGAAAACTAGCGGCGGCAATTCGCCCAGAAAGAGATTTTTTATTCCAATACCTTGGAATGCAAACTTTGGTAGACCGATACCTTGTAAGAAATATTGAAAAAGGAAATAAAATAATTGAACTTCCTCAGACGTTTTGGATGCGTGTTGCAATGGGTCTAGCAATATTGGAGACTGATAAAAACGAAAAAGCCATAGAGTTTTATAATATGATGTCGACTCTACGAGTAATTCCGTCTACTCCCACACTTTTTCAATCAGGTACTTCTTATCCTCAGCTATCGTCTTGTTATTTAAACACTATTGACGATACTTTGGAAAGTTTAGCAAAAGTTACTTACACAGATAATGCCCAACTTTCAAAATACTCTGGAGGTATTGCTACCGACTGGTCATACATTCGATCAAGTGGTGCTATTGTTAAGAAAACTCGTATAGAAAGTACGGGAATTATTCCATTTTTAAAAATTGCGAACGACGTAACTTTAGCGATTAATAGATCTGGACGTCGCCGTGGTGCAACTTGTGCTTATCTAGAAACTTGGCATTACGATATAGAAGAATTTTTAGATCTTAGAAAAAATACTGGCGATGAGCGCAGACGTACTCACGATATGAACACTGCCAACTGGATCCCAGACTTGTTTATGCAAAGAGTTAGAGAAGATGCTGAATGGACATTATTTTCCCCTGATGAAGCTAAAGAACTTCATGATACTTATGGGCAAAATTTTAAAAGACATTATGAAAATTATGAATCTAAAACAAAAACTGGAGAGATAAGAATTTTCAAAACCGTAAAAGCTAAAGATCTTTATAAAAAAATGATTATGATGATTTTTGAAACGGGCCATCCTTGGTTTACTTTCAAAGATGTTTGTAATATTCGCTCACCACAAGACCATGTTGGTATGATCCACAACTCTAACCTCTGTACTGAAATAACCCTTAATAATAGTTTCGAAGAAACTGCTGTTTGTAACTTAGCATCTCTTAACTTGCCCCGACACTTTGTTGACCATGGTGGTGGTAAGAAAATGGATCTGGAAATGCTCAAAGATACTATCGGTACTGCAATGCGCATGCTAGATAATGTAATTGATATCAATCTTTACCCTACGATAGAAGGTAAAACCAGTAATTTGAAGCACAGGCCAATTGGTTTAGGTATAATGGGTTTTCATGATGCCTTATATGAACTTGGGCTTAATTATGATTCGGCTGAAGCATTAAAATTTGCAGACGAAAATCAAGAATTTATTTCCTATTATGCGATACTTGCATCAACAGAACTTGCAAAAGAGCGTGGTGCATATTCTACATTTCCAGGGTCAAAATGGGATCGCGGAATATTGCCAGTAGATACAATTTCTCTTTTAGAGCAAGAAAGAAATAGTAAGATTCCAGTTTCTAAAACAGGAAAAATGGATTGGGGACCGGTTAGAAATTCTATAAAAATGTATGGAATGAGAAATAGTAACACTATGGCAATAGCACCAACCGCTACAATTTCTAATATTGCCGGCAGTAGTCCGTGCATCGAGGCTTATTATAAAAACATTTACGTGAAAAGTAATATGTCTGGTGAGTTTACAATGATCAATTATTATTTAGTTTCCGATTTGAAGGAAATTGGTATGTGGAATGATGAAATGCTAAACGAAATTAAACAAGCGGAAGGTTCTGTTCAAGATATCATGCGGATTCCTGCGGAGCTCCGAGCTAAGTATAAAGAAACTTTTGAAATAGACTCTAAAGTATTTATAAATCTCGCTGCATTTAGAGGTAAATGGATTGACCAATCTCAGTCGCTTAACCTTTTTTACAAGGGAACAAGTGGAAAAGACATTGGAGATATGTATATGTACGCATGGGATATGGGACTAAAAACAACTTATTATTTGCGAACTCTGGCAGCATCAGGTATAGAAAAGGCAACCGTATCTATCTCTAAAGCCCCCGAAAAAGCACCCAACGTCATCGTAGGGGGTGCAGGACCCACACTTACACCGCAAGCAACTCCCTCTACCTACGCTTCATACAATACTCCAATACCTGAACCCCCTTTTGTTGCAGCTGAGTCAGAAACAGTAAAACCAGAAGTAAATTATCTTACTCAGTTTGCCCCGGTAAATACTTATAAAGAAATAGACACACAGGCTCTTATAAATAATGCACTGAGTAAAATAAAAGCCAATACCGAAGCAAAAGCAGAAAGTATGAACAATTCTTATGTCACAAATGGATCTGTAAAAATAAATGGTGTAGATACTAAACTTTGTCGCATTCTCGACCCCGATTGCGAAGCATGCCAATAAAAGCTGTAATAAATATTAAAACGATACGGCATTCTATTGTGGATAAGTTAGTTGCAAAAAATATACAAAGACTTATACTTATCACACAAAAAACAATTTATTATCAGCAGAGTTTCAGATTTTTCTCGTCTAAAAATCTCAAAAATTATAAAAAATAAATAAAAATATATGAATAAATCAGGAATATTGAACAACAACACTCACGATCCAAATAAAATTCTTCCTATGCGCTACAAATGGGCGCGTACACACTATAAGAATGGTGTTAATAATAACTGGACCGCAGAAGAAGTGCCCATGATGAATGACGTAGAGCTTTGGAAAAAAGCAGAAGCATTAGGTGGTCTAACTCCTGATGAGCGAAGAATGATACTTTGGAATTTAGGATTTTTCTCTACGGCAGAGTCACTGACAGCCAACAATATTGTACTGACCGTGTATAAACATGTTACAAACCCTGAGTGTAGACAATATCTTTTAAGACAAGCTTTTGAAGAATCAATTCACACTGATATGTTCATTTACTGCTGTGATTCATTAGGCCTTAACCCTGACGAAATATATAAAATGTATGAGACTATTCCCTCAATCAAAGCAAAAGATGATTTTGTTATTGAAATGACAAAAAGTATAATGGATCCAAATTTTAAAACTGACACAGTTGCAAATATTCAAAGGTTTGCACATGATCTAGTAGGCTATTATGTAATTATGGAAGGAATGTTTTTCTACGCTGGATTTGCGATGATGCTAAACCTAATGCGTCACCAAAAAATGGTAGGAGTAGGGGAACAATTCCAATATACTTTACGTGATGAGACAGTACACTTAGCATTTGGAGCAGATCTAATCAATACAATCATTTCTGAAAATCCAGAAATTTGGACTCCCGAGTTTAAAGCAGAATTAACTTCTAAAATAATGCAGGCAGTAGATCTTGAAAGTGCTTACGCAGCTGATGCTTTGCCAAAAGGAATTCTCGGTATGAATAAAGAAATAGTTCGACAGTATTTGGAATATGTTGCTGACAGAAGGTTAGAGAGAATTGGGCTTTCAGCACAATACAACACTCCAAATCCATTTCCTTGGATGTCGGAAATAATGGATTTAAAAAAAGAAAAGAATTTTTTCGAAACTCGCGTTACCGAGTATCAACAATCGGGGGCACTGGAGTGGTAAGTAATATTTAGCTAAAGCTAGAAATAAAATTATCATCATGTCAAAAGAAGAAAAATTAGAATTTACACAAATGGTTCGAGATTCAATCAGAGTTGATTTGAAAGATGAGCATAATTATTTTGATTTGAAATTTAAAGAGGAGAGTGAAAAGAATGATGGAAGATTTAAAATCGAAAGTGAAAAAACCGATTATAGATTTAAGCTAGAAAGTGAAAAGAATGATGAAAGATTTAGAATCGAAAGTGAAAGGAGTGATGATAGACTTATAGAATTTTCTAGGAATATGGTTGAGGCCGTTGATCTTCGTGTAAAAAACGCAATAAAAGAAAATAATGAATTTATTCTCAGTGGCATGCAAAACCTGCTTGTTGATTTTAGAGAAGCAATTAAAGATGATAACCGTTCTACAAAAAGAAAAGTAGATGAAATGGCAAGTGTTTCTGAAAAAGTAAGCTGGTTGGAAGGTATGGTAAATAATACAATAATGCCAAAGATAAATTGGCTGTATTCTAAGGTTTCTTAATTTTTTCCAATTAATTAAATAAATGCCAAACCATAAATATGTACAAAAAAGAGCTTACTGAGGAGTACATTTTATCGGAAATTAAAAAACTAAGATATACATATGGACTCAATAAAGTTATAAGATATAACCAAGCGAGAGATGAAAAATATCAAACTCAGTCTGTAGCAGAGCATATAGCAAATATGATTTTTCTGGCATTTTATTTCAAAAAATATGAAGATCCTGAAAACAAACTTAATTTTGGCAAAGTAATTAAAATTATCCTCATGCATGACATGGGAGAAATTGAAACAGGCGATGTAATTGCAGTATCAAAAAATATTCAAGATGCGGAAGCAGAAAAACTTGCTATACAAAAAGTTAAAATTAATTCTCCAGATTTTGTTGCAGAAGAAATAGAAAATTTATTTGAAGAATATAAAAATACAAATACTCCAGAGGGCCAATATGCAAAAGCAATAGATAGATTTGAGGGACAACTTTTTTGGATTGACAGAGAAGGTGTGGAAATGTGTAAAGACGTTTGCACAAACGCAGGACTAGATATAAACATTACTCAAGTAAAACTCATTAAAGACATATTTGAATTATTAGACAGATTTGGTTTTAAAACTATTGCAAAGTTTCTTGAAGTAGTAAATACAGAAAAATACAAATATGGAATATTTAAGGAAGATTTAAATACTTTATGAGTCACCAAAATTTAAAGTTAATGTCTTTAATATTTTTTACAAAATTTACCGATGGTAGAAAATATATTTTAATGGGAAAATATTCAAATGATAAAAGATTAGAAGGTTTTAGGAATGGTTATGGTGGAAAGTGTAAAGTAGGAGAAAATACTTTAGAATGTGCAAGGCGTGAAGTGGAAGAAGAATTTGGAGTAATATTTGATAAAGAAAAATTTATTAAAGTTGGGAAACTATTTGACCAAGAAATTCAAGTTGATATTTTTATTATAGTTAGTGGAGGAGATTTTGTTATCCCGGCCAACAATTCTGAATTTGAAGATGTGAGATGGTTTGATATTGAAAAATCCGAAGTGTTTTTGAATGAAATGCTAAATGGTGATAATGAAATTATTCCAAAACTTAGTGAGGCTTTGGAGCAAATAAAAAATAATGTTGAAATGGTAAAAGAATTTGAAGTTGAATTGTCATCGAACACACAAGAAGAAAAAAAAGAAAGAGAGAAAATAAAAAACAAAATATTTAAATAAATTTTATGAAAGTAATAGGAATATGTGGAACCAATGGAAGTGGAAAAGGAACAGTGGTAGATATATTAGAAAAGTATTTCACTCTAACCCATATCAGTGCTCGAGAAATGATAATAGAGGCTGCTAAAAATGAAGGAGTAAAAATAGAATCAAGAGACGACTTCAGAGAATACAACGAACAAAGGAATAAAGAAGGCAAGACCTTGGTAAATGAAATAAAAAATAAATTTAAAAAAAGTGAAAATGAAAATAGAATATTTGTTTTTGAATCAATTAGAAGAGTGGGGGAAATAAAAGAATTTAGAGAAGATTTTAAGAATAATTTTTTACTTGTTTCTGTATATGCACCAGTAGAAATTCGGTATCACCGAATACTGAAAAGAGCAAGCATCGCTGACTCTGTTGATTTTTCAAAGTTTGTTGAACAAGAAAAGTTGGAAAGTATAAATGAAGACGAAAATCAGATGAATATTACAAAATGTATTCTTATGTCGGACATTCATCTTGTGAACGATGGTGATTTAGCAAAATTTGAAGAGGAAGTAAAAAACAAATTATTACCTGTGATATAATATAAAAATAAGCAAAATAAAAATATGTTAGACGGAATAAAAGGTGTATTTAAAAAAGCTGGAGTAGCTGTTGCAAAAAAAGTTGCAACTACAGAATTTGGGATAGCAAAAATGAAAGAAGAAATGGCTAAAATGCCAATTCCACCACAAATGAAAATGATGTTCACAAAATTATTAGATAATAATCCAGAATTACTTTTCAAAATCCAAGAAGAAATACAAGATCTAATTTCAAAAGGCAAAAACCAAATGGCAGCTTCCCAAAGCGTGATGACAAAATACCAAAATGAACTGCGCGCAGCAATGAAATAAGTTTTATTTAATTTTTAGTGATATAATCAATCCCATGTCAATATTACTTATAATTGCAATTGTACTTCTCGTTATGTTTATGATGGGGTACAAAATAAACATTAAAAAAGATTAAGATAATACTTAAAGTATTTCGTTAATAAAAATATGATATAATTGCCAAAAATAACTAAACAAAATTTATGGCAAATATATCTATCGGAATAGTGGGACTACCCAACGTGGGAAAGTCTACACTTTTTAACGCGCTAACTAAAAAAAGTGTACCTGCAGAAAACTACCCATTTTGTACTATTGACCCAAGTGTAGGAATTGTTCCTGTACCAGACTCCCGACTTTGGAGACTTTCTGAATTTTCAAAATCTATTAAAACTATACCTGCTGTTGTGGAGTTTGTTGATATTGCGGGTCTGGTTAAAGGTGCAAGTAAAGGTGAAGGATTGGGGAATAAATTCCTTTCAAACATTCGCGAAACTGACGCAATTGGGCAAGTTGTGAGACTATTTGAATCATCGGAAAGTCTAGATATTCAACACGTTGAGGGAAGTGTGCACCCACTGCGAGACGTGGAAATAATAAATGCTGAGCTTGCTTTGGCTGATCTTGAAACAATAGAAAAAAGAATCAATAACATTCAAAAAGATGTACGTAAAGGTGACAAAGAAGCCTTAAAAGAAGAAGAACTTTTAAAAAGAATTTTACAAGTTGTAAATGACGGGAGACTAATTTCTAGTCAAACATTTACTGAAGATGAAAGTAAAATTTTAAAAATGCTAAATTTTCTTTCTAGTAAACCAATACTTTATATATTAAATAAAAGTACTGGCAAAAAAAATATTGAAGAGACTGATGAAAAATTTTTAGAATTAAAAAAATATATTGAAGACACAAAGTCACAATATGTAATAGTAGATGCAAAAATAGAAGATGACTTAAAAGATTTTGAAGGAGAGGAAAAAAGTCTTTTCCGAGAAGAGCTCGGAGGAAAAAAAGAAGATGACGGAGTAGACACATTAATTAAAAATGCTTATAAGCTTCTCGGACTCGACACATATTTTACAACAGGTGTTGATGAAACTAGGGCCTGGACAATAGCTAAAAATAGTACTGCACCAGTTGCAGGGCAAGCAATTCACACGGACTTTTTAACTAGGTTTATAAAAGCACAGGTCATTTTTTGGAGTGAACTTTTAGAAGCAGGAAGCTTAGCAAATGCAAAATCAACAGGGAAACTCCGAACTGAAGGAAAAGAATATATTGTAAAAGATGGTGATGTTATAGAGTTTATGGTTAATTAAGAAGTTATTTTTTTAGACTACTAATTTCTTTTAGTAAAATCTCTAGTGTATTTTCTATTTTTTCCAAACGTGCTTTTTGCTCGAAACGGCGGCGTTTCTCGTCCTGCTCGGCAATTAGTTCTTCTTCATCTTCCATCATTTCTTCTTGGATATCTTCCACGTCTTCTGCGAGCTCATCAACTGTTTTATTCATTTCTTCCACATCTTCACTCATTTCTTCCATGTCTTTAGAAACATCCGCAACATCTTCTTGTATTTCATCAACGTCTTTTTCAATCTCATCTACACTTGCATTTATTTCCTCTACATCTTCCTGAATTTCTTCCATGTCTTCCTGGATCTCCTCAATATCTTCTGATACTTCTTCAATAACTTGAGTTTGCCTATTTATAGAAATTTGGATAAAAAGCGCAAGGTAAATTGCTTCTAGAGATAATATTGTAGTTAATACAATTAAAGTGTCCTGATAAGAAAAATTTGTAACCAATGGAAATACTAAAAATAATATAAACAAAATAGTGTGTACAACAATTGAGGTCATAGAGCCAAAAGCAGCAGTAAACTTTTCGTCAATATTTACTATTTTAGCTTTACTTTTCTTTTTAGAATTGGATTTGACCATAAGATACTTTATAGTGTAATATATAAGTATGAAAATGCAAGATAAAATACCTTACGAACCAAAAGATATAGAAAAAAAATGGCAAGACGTTTGGGAAAAGAATAATTTATATAAAAGTGAAATAGATAAAACAAAAACAAAAATGCATGTTTTGGATATGTTTCCATATCCAAGTGGAGAAGGACTCCATGCAGGACATGCTAAAATTTTTGGAGCCTCAGACATTTATGCCCGAATGAAAAGAATGCAAGGTTTTAATGTTTTAAAAGTACAGGGCTATGATGCTTTTGGACTTCCAGCAGAACAGTTTGCAATTAAAAATAAGGTCAACCCAAAAATTTCTACCAAAAAAAATACAGAAAACTTTGAAAGACAAATGCGACGCCTTGGACTTTCTTATGACTGGAGTAGAAGTGTAAACACAACTGACCCAAAATTTTACAAATGGACCCAATGGATATTTAAACAACTTTATAAAGATGGACTCTGTTTTGAAAGTCATGAGCCAATAAACTGGTGCCCAAGTTGTAAAACAGGTTTGGCAAATGAAGATTTGGAAGACGGAAAATGTGAGCGTTGCGGGAGTGTTGTAGAGAAAAAACCAATTCGTCAGTGGGTAATAAAAATAACAGACTACGCTGAAAAACTTTTAAGCGGAGTGGATAATTTAAACTGGAAAGAAAGTATAAAAGAAATGCAGAGAAATTGGATTGGGAAAAGTGAAGGAGCGGAAATAGATTTTAGATTAAGTACTAGCCAAACTTTTACCGTTTTTACAACTCGTCCAGACACACTTTTTGGATGTACTTATTGTGTATTTGCGCCTGAAAATAAATTAGTAGAAGAATTGTTAAATAATAATTTAATTAATAATGGGAACGAAGTTAAAAAATATATTTTAGAAGTAAAAGATAAATCTGAAATAGAAAGAACCTCTTCTGGTAAAGAAAAAACCGGTGTAAAACTTGAGGGTGTATTTGCAATAAACCCCGCAAACCAAAAAGAGGTGCCAGTCTACATTGCAGATTATGTATTAAACAATTATGGAACAGGAGCTATTATGGCGGTACCAGCACATGACGAGCGAGACTTTGAGTTTGCAAAAAAGTTTGATATAGAAATAATAGAATTAGAAAAGTTTGAAGATAAAAATGAAATAGTAAAAAAAGTTGGAGGGAAAATGGTTACAAAATATAAACTTCGTGACTGGGTATTTGCAAGACAGAGATATTGGGGTGAGCCTTTCCCAATTGTATTTGACGAAAACCACAATCCATTTGTAGTTGCAGACTCTGAACTACCGGTAATACTTCCTGATGTAGAAAGTTATGAGCCAACTGGAGATGGAGAGAGTCCGTTAAAAAATATACAAGAGTGGGTAGAAGTAAATGGAAAAATAAATAGCGAGGGAGAATTTGAAAGTGATGAAAATGGAAAAATATTTTATAGAGAAACAAATACAATGCCCCAATGGGCAGGAAGTAGTTGGTATTGGCTAAGATACATGGACCCTCATAATGATCAGGAAATGGTAAATAAAGAAATTGAAAAATATTGGGGGGATGTCGATATCTATCTTGGGGGAATGGAACATGCAACTAGGCATTTAATATATGGTAGATTTTGGAACCAATTTTTATTTGATAAAAAAATAATCTCTACTCCAGAACCCTTTAAAAGACTTGAAGCTGTAGGGCTAGTGCTTGGAGAAGGTGGTATGAAAATGTCTAAAAGACTCGGAAACGTAATAAATCCAGATGACATTGCTGATATTTTTGGAGTGGATACACTCAGACTATATATTGCTTTTGCTGGGGACTATCATGATGACTATACTTGGGATACAAAAGCTATAGTTGGACCTAGAAGATTCATTGAAAGAGTTTGGAATATGCAATACAAGATCCAGACCCCCCCTAGCCTCCCCTCAATTGAGGAGGGGAATAGTTCCCCAAATATCAAGCTAACAACTTTACTACACCAAACAATAAAAAAAGTGAGTAATGACTACGAAAAACTACAGTTCAACACTGCTGTGGCTCAGATGATGACATTTATTAATGCGTATGATAAAAATGAAAACATTGATTTAGAAAGTTATAAAACTTTACTAAAACTTCTAGCACCGATTTGTCCATTTGTGACAGAAGAAATATGGGAAAGCCTCACCCCGGCCCTCTCCATAGGAGAGGGAGCAATGCAATCTATTCACCAAGAAGAATGGCCAAAGTATGATGAGCTGCAAACTATAGACAAAGTTGTTAATATCGCCATACAAATCAACGGTAAATTGCGTGACACATTTTCTATAGCTACAGACAGCCCTGACGTGGAAGTTTTAGAAGTAGCAAAAAATAGAGAACAATATAAAAAATGGGTAGGTGAGGTAGAGCCAAAAAAAATAATTGTAATTAAAAATAAAATAGTAAATGTTGTACTTTAAACTTTATACACAATATGTTTGCTTACTTTGTCAAATTATGGTAGAATACAAATAATAACATGAAAAATAAATTCAGCTTCTTGCCCAAAAAAGTTTCCAAAAATTTGTTGACACCTCTTAACGCTCGAGCAAAGGAAGTTATCACGGGACGATTTGGCCTTGGCGACGGTGAGAAAAAAACTTTAGAATCTATTGGTCGTAAATATGGAATTACTCGTGAAAGAGTGAGACAAATTGAAAATTTTGCATTACGCCTTATTAAAAAATCTGAAAACTTTTTAGCCGAGCACTCAATATTTGAAGAGCTTAAACAGCTTATGAAAGCTGAAGGGGGAGTTGTACATGAAGAACAATTTTTAGAAAGTTTAACTAAAGATAAAGCACTTCAAAACCATATACATTTTTACTTAGTACTTCATGACGATTTTAAGGTAGACAGAGAAACTGAAGACTTTAACAGACAATGGTCAATGGATGAGAAAATCAAAAAAACTGTTAAAGACTCTTTAGAAAGTTTACACACTACTTTAGGGGATGAGGAAATGGTAGCGGAAAGTGTATTGCTGGACAGATTTTTAAACCAAATGGAAGAGCTACATACTGCATATAAAACTCCGGAAATGATAAAAAAATATCTTCAACTTTCGAGAGTTTTAGGTAAAAACCAAATGGGTGAATGGGGTAAACGAACTAGCCCAAATATCAAAACAAGAGGTATAAAAGACTTTGCATATTTAGTTGTTCGAAAAGCTGGACGCCCAATGCATTTTCGTGAAGTAGCAAAAGAAATATTTACAGAGTTTAAAAGAAAAGCTCATGTTGCAACGTGCCACAATGAGCTTATCCGTGACCCTAGATTTGTATTAGTAGGAAGAGGAATATATGGTCTTCGTGAGTGGGGGCACAGTGGTGGAATAGTTCGAGATGTCATAATAGAAGTAATGAAGAAAAATGATAAAGCTATGACTAAAAATGAAATCATTGATCTGGTAAAAGGTGAGCGTGTAGTAAAAGACAATACAGTGGTAGTAAATTTACAAAATCCAAAATTCTTTGAAAAAACTAGCGATGGAAAATATGTTTTAAAAAAGAACTAAAAAAAGACTAGCAAAAGAAATCATGTTATAATTAAAACATGATTTTTTTGTTAATTATAAATATAATTTTTGTTGCGTTTTTAGGACTACTTACTTATTTTTTGATTAATCAAAATTTATTTTGGTGGCTAAGATCTCAGAGAACAAAAAATATTTTAAAAAACTTTTGGCCAAAGCTTAGCTACTTAGAATTAAAAATGCCAAGAGAAGTTACTAAGTCACCCGCTGCAATGGAATTTATGTTTAATGCATTGAACCAAACTTTGGGACACGTTGACCTAACCTTTAAAGAAAAAAGAGAAAAAGACAAGGAATGGAAAAAGAAAAAACTTTCCCAAAAAGTGGACGAATACAGGTCCTATTGGCAAGATAGATATTTAAACGGTGGAGTTAGGATGTGGAGCTCTTTAGAAATTGTTTCGGAAGAGGGGCAAGTAAAATTTTATATTGTAATGCTTGAAAAACACGTTGGACTTGTTAAGAATGCGCTATATGGGCAGTACAATGGAATAGAAATAGTAGAGTCAAAAAATGACTACTTAGATAAGTTTGCCTACACAAAACAAAACGAAGGAGACTGGAACCTTTATGTAGGAAGATACCAGAAAAAACAAGATAAAGAAACTTTTAAATACGTTCAACCTATTAAAACTTATGTTGACTATGGACTAGAGAAAGATCCGAAGGATGAATTTAAAATTGACCCTCTTAATACAGTCTTAGAAGCATTTGCAAATGCAGGTAAGGGCGAAAACTTTGTTTTACAAATATTAATCAGAGGCTCCATTGCTGATGGAACTACTTATCACCACGGACATGCTATCAACTATCAAGCAGACACTTTTACTGCAATTGAAAAAATAAAAGGTATAAAAAGAGCAGAAGAAGATACAACAATAGAAGAAGAAATTAAAGGTGAAAAAAAACCAAAAAAAATAAAGAAAGGGGATATTGTTGAAAACGGTAAATCGGAAATGCAGTTAACCACTGCCGAGAAAGAGTCCATCGAGGCGCTAAACAAAAATTTAACCAAACCTTGTTTTGACACAATTATTAGAATGTTTTACATAGCTAAGAAAGAAAAATTTAATTTATCAAGTGGAGTATTTCCTGTAGTTTATACGCTAAAAAATTTCAACAAACCAAATTTTGGCGAATTAGGCTTTACAAGTTTGACCCTTGACTCGGACTATCTATTTAAAGACCCAACTGGAGTGAGATCAGAGGGTATGAGAGGATTTTTTTGGAAGATGCTTAAACTTAGAGCGGGGTTTTATGTAGAATCAGAAGGAATTCACTTTTCTTTAAAAAGTTGGTTTAAAAGAAGATTTGGGAAAGGTGGAACGGCAGACTGGGCAGCAACAATTGCTAAAGAAAATGTACTTTATTTCTCTGAAGGAATAAAACACCCTGGAACTGCGGGAGACTCGTACATGAACGCTGAAGAACTGGCAACACTTTTCCATGTCCCATCAAAAATACAAGGAAATACTCAAGGAAGAGTAGATAGTATAAAAGTAGATCCGCCTGCAAATTTGCCATTTTAAATGTGCTATAATAATTCGAAATGTTAAAAGAATTCTTTGTAAATAATTTCGGGAAAATTGGAACTGGAATACTTAGTGTCATGTTGTTGGTTTTGGCCTATCTTGCTTACCAGATATATTTACCAATTTCAAACTTTCCCGTTTCCAAAAATAATGAAGTAAGTTTTGTAATTGCAAAAGATGAAAATGGAGCACAGATATTTGATGACTTAAAAACAAAAGGTTTTATAAAGGATGTTTTCTACGCAAAACTTGTTTCAAAAGCATTTGGGTATAATAGATTTTACCCCGAAGAATATGTATTCCAAAATCCAATGTCCACATTTGACATTGTGATAACCGTATCTACTCGTCCTCCTAGTATTGCAGTATTAATCCCAGAAGGCTTCACTAAAAAACAAGTTGCTGAAAGAATCGCTGCTACTATTAAAAACTTCGACAAGGAAAGCTTTTTGGCAAGTAGTAGTGAAGGATATTTATTTCCCGATACCTATTATTTTTATAAGTCATATACTAACAGTGAAATATTAAGTGAATTCCAAACTAAATTTTACAAAGAGACATTTGCAAAGTTTGGTAAAGTGCCAACAAACCAAGAGGTAATCATTGCTTCTATTTTGGAGCGTGAAGGAAAAGACCCGGAAGATATGAAAATGATTTCAGGAATAATTCAGAACCGGTTAAAAATAAATATGCCACTTCAAATCGACGCTACAGTTTTGTATGGCAACAATACTTGGAAAAGTATTACGTATTATAAGGATTTAAAATCTAAAAATAATTATAATACCTACCTTAATATTGGTCTTCCTATTGGTCCCATATCAAACCCTGGCTTACTAGCTCTTGATGCTGCTATGAACCCTTCTAAAACCGATTATCTTTTTTACTTAACAGGGAGAGACGGAAAAATGTATTATGCAAAAACTAATGAAGAGCACGTGAAAAATAAATTTAAATATTTAAAATAACAACAAAAATAAAATTATGAAAGATTCAATATTAGCATTTCTTGACGTTGAAACTACGGGACTTGACTATGCAAAACATGAAGTGATACAAGTTGGAGTTGTTCTTGCAAAACAAATTCCCCGTGACAATACTCGTGGTCCTGCACTAGAGTTTATTGAAGAGTTTGAACTAAAAATAAAACCTACTAGAATTGAAGATGCAGAAGAAGAAGCACTTAGAATAAATGGCTACACAGAAGCTGAGTGGATGTTTGCACCTGACATGAAAAATGCAGCTGAGTTTTTAGCGAAAAAACTTGAGGGAACAATCCAGGTTTCCCACAACATTGCATTTGACGCACCTTTTATAGATAAATTTTGGGAAAGAGCGGGTATGGACAACCCAATGAAAAGGTACAAACTGGACACAATTTCAATAGCCTTCGCAAGACTATATAATAGAGATGATGTAAAGTACTCTTTAAAATATTTGTGTGACCTTTTTCAAATTAAAAATGAAAATGCCCATACTGCCCTTGCCGATGCAAGAGCAATGTATTTAGTTTATAAAAAATTAATGAATGCTTAAAAGTTCTCATGATATAATATATTTGTGAAAAAAATTTTGTTATTTTATTTTTTAATTGTGGTTATCTTTTCTTATCAACAAGTTTCAGCCTTTGGGAGTTTTGACTATCAAAACTTTTTCCAAAATTTTGGTCTTAATTCTTTTTTAAGAAATATAAACTTTGGAGAAAATATTTATAGACCTGTAACTAGAATTACAAGTCTTGTAATATCTACACCTTCAACTTCATCTCCAAATTTAAATGAAGAAAATGTTTTTTTACATATTGATAATAATGATACTAACAGAAATTACTCACCCACGACTTTTAATCCAAGAGCACTCGAGGAAAATAAAATAACTCCTAATTTTGCTCCTCAAACTACTCTTGAAAGACTCTTAAGCAGCTTGAGTCCTAATACTTCAAGCGGCACTACTCCCCAAATTACAGGGCTTCAGCAAAGTGAACCCGTCTCCAATACTTATGGACTTTTTGCAACCACAACCACTAATTCTTCAGTACAAGAACTAAGAAGAGTTGACCAAACTGGAATTGTCCAACCGAGTTCAGTTCCTAACGTTGATGCATCTCCAGCTTCAGGAGGACTTCTACCAAGCGATATTAATTTTAGTCTCCAAACTGCTATTCAAGCGGCTTTTAGAAATTTTCCTGCAACTGGACCAGTTAACCCTGCTATTTGGGATGGTAATCCACTTACAAGACCCAACCAATTACTGGCGTCGACTTCACTTATTGAAATGAACAGACCAACTTTTAGAGTTGCACTAGGAAGTTCTACTGATGTTATAAATAGTTTACAAGATGGAAGATTTACAATACTCCCTGATAATTGGTTGAAAACTAAAGCTACAAACTTTGGTTTGACAGTAAATGGTGGAGCAGATACTGGACTGGTAAATTTTGCTTTGGGTTGTCCAACGTCTATGAGTGGTTTTTCCAGAGGAGGGGTGAGGGTTTGTAACCAAAGTACATGTGTAGTCGGAATACCACCAGACGTAATGGACTATTATTTTGGAAAAACAACTTGGAATAGACCTCGCTGGGCACCATACCCCGCAGGTGAAAATGCTCAGTCTATTTTGACTCTTTATAGAAGAATTGCCGGTACACCAATAGAAATAATAAACGAAAGAAATAACAGATGTACCGTTGTTCCACTTTGGGAAACAGGTCCATCAAAAAGCGAATGTGCAGGAAAGGGTTGCGGAATAGATCTGACTTATTGTGTGAAAGTTGTTCTACTTGAAAACAGGGAAGGGAGAACTCCCGTAAGGTATAGACCAGTACCTCAGGGGAAACGAGGTTGCGAAGGTTTTCAATATATTCAAGCACCGGTAAACACTTTACCAGAAAGAAGATAAACTTATGAAAAATAAAAAAGTATTTGTTGGACTAAGTGGAGGAGTAGACTCGAGTGTATCAGCATATTTATTAAAAAAATCTGGCTTTGATGTGACAGGAGTTTTTATAAAAGGTTGGCAACCAGATTGGATTCCTTGTACATGGATGTCAGATAGAATATCTGCAATGCGAACGGCTGCATACTTGGATATTCCATTTATTACTCTTGATTTAGAAATGCAATACAAAAATAAAGTTGTGAGTTATTTACTTGAAGAATACGCAAAAGGGCACACTCCAAATCCGGATATGCTTTGTAATAGAGAAATAAAATTTGGAAGTTTTTTAAATTGGAGTTTGAAAAATGGTGCCGACTATGTTGCCACTGGGCATTATGCACAAAATTATAAAAATCAACTTTTAGAATCAATAGACAAAGAAAAAGATCAGAGTTATTTTTTATCACAGCTAACTCAAAAAGAGTTGCAACATATTTTATTTCCAGTAGGGCATTTGGTAAAAGCAGAAGTTCGAGGAATTGCAGCTCAAGCAAAATTGCCTGTTGCAACTAGAAAAGACTCTCAAGGAATATGCTTTGTAGGAGACTTATCAATGAAAGAATTCTTAAAACGAGAACTTAAGCCAGAAAAGGGAAATGTTGAGAACGTAGATGGGGAAATAATTGGTGAACACGATGGGGCTATACTTTACACTATCGGCGAAAGACATGGGTTTACTATAATTAACAATACTGAAAATCAAAAACAATTTTATGTTGTCAAAAAAGATGTTGAGAAAAATGTGATTGTGGTTTCAGACTCACCCCTAACCCCTCTCCTTCAGAGAGGGGAAGAGAACAAAAAAGAAAAATTTATATATTTAAATGATTTTTCTTTTACACAAAATATTGATGAGGTGCAAAATAGCAAAAATTTATCTATAAGAATTCGCTATAGAGGTGCAAAAGTCGCAGTAAAATTTATTTCTTATAATGTATCTGAAAATATAGTTGTGGTTGAGACTGAAGACAATTTAGTTTTTGATTTTGGACAATTTGGGGTTTTATATGACCGTGAAAGATGTCTGGGTGGTGGAGTAATTTCTACAAATGTGGTAGAATAAACAAGTCTAAAAAATTAGACGCCCGGGTGGTGGAATGGTAGACACGAAGGACTTAAAATCCTTTGACGCAAGTTGTGTGGGTTCGAGTCCCACCCCGGGCACTGGTGTCGTGGTGAAGCGGTAACACTGCGGTCTGCAAAACCGCCATGCGCGAGTTCGATCCTCGCCGGCACCTCTAATGGAATTAAATTTTATGATATACTTTTTCTATGATGCAAATCTTAAAAGTGTTTCTAGGAATAGTTTTTGGCCTATTACTAATTTATATTGTTATAATTATTTTTAGGGCAGTTTTTTTAACTGGTGTTTCTACTGTGAGTACAGTGTCAAACGATGTTTCTCCAGCGAAAAACGTAGTTACTACGGCAAAAAGGTTTTCGTGGCAAGATTTTGTAAATTATTGGAGGTTGCCTATTGCTCCAGTGACTATTGTTCCAAATATTACTTCAAGTGTGTATTACTCCACACAAGAGGAACAAAATTATAAATACCAAAATTTAAACAATGCCGACTCTCCAGATAACCACCCTACAGATTGGGCACCGGTGGATCAGAGACCTTTCGACGAAAGATGGGGATTGCAAAACAAAAATCAGAACTATCAACAAAACTTTAATGGAAACCTTTACGAAAATTTACCAGTTCAAAAATACTTTAATCATAACTTTCCTCAATTAAAACTCCTTTTCCCAAGCCGAGCATTAATGTATCCTAATTATCAAAACTATTAATACCTACTTGCAATTATTTTAAATAATGTTATTATTGTAATTGCTGGGTGGGGGTCCCCCCCGATGACCCACCTAGCGCATGCTGCTGCATCGCCCTACGCAGCAGCAGAGTGGTCCGAACTCCTGGAAGATTAGAGCTATTAAGCTCTCATCCAGGGGTTCGGCCATTTCTCTTTGCATTTTTAGAATTTTGTGTTATAATCCGCGGCAACGAATGAGTTCCGACAAGTGTAAAAAAGTGCGAGATATTTTAATAAAAAGAAGGGTAAATTAATTTAATCATTCATATGACTACAAAAGTAATTCAAAAGTACTTTTCGAAATTCCGCGCTCCACTTGTTGAAGTTCCAAATCTAGTTGAAAACCAAATAAATTCTTATAACCTTTTTCTAAAAGAGGGTTTTGGAAATGTTTTGAGAGAGTTTACTCCTATTTCTGATTACTCAGGAAAAAAGTTTGATTTAGAAATTGTTAAATTTGAAATTGGAGATGCTAAGATGACTGAAATGGAGGCTAAAATGAAAAAGCAAACATTTGAAGCTCCAATACGTGCAACTTTTAAATTAAAAAACAAACTTCTTAATACCGAAAAAACTCAGGAGCTCTTTTTGGCTGACATGCCACTTATGACTGACCATGGTACTTTTATAATTAATGGAATTGAGCGTGTAATTGTTTCTCAACTTATTAGATCATACGGAGTTTTCATATCAAGTGAAGAAGCTAAAGGGAAAGAATACTACGGTGCAAAAATTATTCCAGCTCGAGGAGTGTGGATAGAAATGCAAACTACTAACGACAATGAGATAGTAGTAAGAATTGACAAAAAAAGAAAATTTTCAATTATTACACTTTTACGAGCTTTTGGATATAAAACCGATGTTGAACTTTTGGGAGCATTTAAAGGTGATAAATCTCGCGCTTATATAAAAGCACTTTTAAAAACTGACCCAATTAAAAACCAAGAAGATGCCTACGTAGAACTTTATAAAAAAGTTCGTGATGGAGATTTGGCTTCAGCTGATAATGCCAAAGAATATTTTGCATCTATTTTTGATAAGGCAAGATATGACTTTTCACTTGTTGGAAGATTTAGATTTAATAAACGTTTTGGCCTTCCTTTAGAAGGAAAAGACCTTGATAGAAAAACTTTTTCTAAAGAAGATTTGGCTATGGTTGTGGAGTCAATAATTAATTCTAATGAAAACATAGAAGCTATTCCAGATGATATTGACCACTTAGGATCTCGAAGAGTAAGATTTGTGGGTGAAATAATTGAAGGAAGAATTCGAACAGGAATGATCCAAGTAAAAAGAAATATCCAAGATCGTATGTCGGTAGTTGATGGAGACACAACACTTCCAACAAATATTGTAAATCAGCGACCTTTACAAGCTCGTATCAAAGAGTTTTTTGCTACCAACCAACTTTCACAGTTCATGAACCAAGATAATCTTCTTGGAGAAATTGAGCACTTAAGAACACTTTCTGCCATGGGACCTGGAGGTTTAAACTCTGAGCGTGCTTCATTTGAAGTTCGTGACGTGCACACCTCTCACTACGGTAGAGTATGTCCAGTGCACACTCCAGAAGGTCATACTATTGGGCTAATTTTGCGTATGTCTACTTATGCTAAAGTAAATAATTTTGGAATTCTTGAAACCCCATACGTTGTGGTGAAAGATGGTAAGATAACAGGTAAAATAGTTTATTTAAATGCTCTGGAAGAAGAAGCTTATGTTATTGCTCACCAAGGTTTAAACTACAATGACAAAGGAGTTATTACTGATGATTTTGTGCAAGCAAGAGTTCGAACTATACCGGGAATTATTTCTGCGGACCAAGTCCAACTTGTAGAAGTTTCTACATTCCAACAATTCTCAGTGGCAACTTCTCTTATTCCATTCCTAGAACATGACGATGCGACTCGTGCGTCTTACGGTGCAAACATGCAGAAACAAGCAACTCCGGTTATTATTCCAGAGCTTCCAATTGTTGCCTCAGGACTAGAAAGTGAATATGCAAAATATACAGGAAGATTGGTTTATGCACCGGCAAACGGAGAAATAGTTTTTGCAGATGCCAACAAAATAGAATTTATTGCTGATACTGATAAAGGAAACAATAAAAAGAAAATCACTTATCCTTTGCTTTCATTCCAAAGAACAAACCAATTTACAAATTTCCACCAAAGACCAGTCGTTAGAAATGGTGAAAAAGTAAAGAAGGGGCAAATTATGGTTGACGTTTCTACTTCAGATCGAGGGCAAATTGCTCTTGGACAAAATGTATTGGTAGCTTTCATGACTTGGAATGGAAATAACTTTGAAGATGCGATTATTCTTTCAGAAAGGTTAGTTAGAAATAAGAAGTTTACTAGTATTCATATTGAGGAGTTTGTATGTTTAGTTCGTGAGACAAAACTAGGACCAGAAAACACTACTTGCGATATTCCAAATGTTTCTGAAAACAGACTGAAGGATTTGGATGCCAATGGAATTATCCGAATGGGTGCAGAGGTTGAGCCGGGAGATATTTTAGTAGGAAAGATTACTCCAAAAGGAGAAACTGATCTTACTCCAGAAGAAAGACTACTTAGAAGTATTTTCGGAGAAAAAAGTAGAGAAGTAAAAGATACTTCAATGCGTGTTGAAAATGGAAAACGTGGACGTGTTATTGGGGTAAAAATATTTGATAGAAGTAAAGGTGACACTCTTGAAACTGGAATCTTAAAAAGAATTCACGTAGAAGTTGCACAGCTTAGAAATATTTCTGTTGGAGATAAGCTTGCTGGTAGACACGGAAACAAAGGTGTAATTTCAGTAGTGCTACCCGAAGAAGAAATGCCATTTATGGCCGACGGTACTCCTATTGATATTGTACTTACTCCACTCGGTGTGCCATCACGTATGAACCTAGGACAAATATTGGAAATTCACCTTGGGCTTGCAGCTGACAAGCTTGGCTACCAAGCTGTAGTTCCACCTTTTCAAGGTGCGACTGCTGATGAAATTTCCCAAGAGCTTGTAAAAGCTGGATATCAGTCCAATGGTAAAATGCCACTTTTCGATGGACAAACAGGTGAGAAATTTGAACAAGACATTGCGGTGGGTATCATGTATATTTTGAAACTTCACCACATGGTTGAAGATAAAATTCACATGCGCTCTACTGGTCCATACTCGCTTATTACTCAGCAACCTCTTGGTGGACGTGCACAAGGTGGAGGACAAAGACTTGGAGAAATGGAAGTGTGGGCCTTGGAAGGTTATGGTGCAGCTCATACTTTAAGAGAAATGTTAACGGTAAAATCTGATGATATTATTGGGCGTACTCGTGCTTTTGATGCCATCATCAAAGATGAACCAATGCCAGAACCAGGAATTCCAGCATCATTTAACGTACTTAAAAATACTCTTCGTGGTCTTGCCCTTGACGTGCAAATAACTGGTGGAGACAAAGAAGGAACAGATGATTATGCAAAACAAGAATATCTTAAACACAGAGGTGTTAATATTGACGAACAACTTGGAATGGATGAGGAAGATATGGCAGATTTACACGAAGTTGATGAAGATGCAGAATTAAAATAATAAATTTTTTCAAAACAAAACTCCTTAAACAAAAAAAATTTGTATCAGGCAAATTAAAATAAACTGGCTTCAGTGCACATTACAAGTTACAAAACCCCTCCTAACCTCCCCTTGATTAAGGTGAGGAACGGGCAAATAAATATGCAAACATTTAACAAAAAAATAATTAGAAATAATTTTAAAGAAATTGGACTACGAATAGCTTCACCTGCTCGTATTAAAGAATGGTCATATGGAGAAATCTTGAAACCAGAAACTATTAACTACCGAACAGGAAAATCTGAACGAGGTGGACTTTTTGACGAGCGAGTTTTTGGACCAACAAAAAGTTTTGAATGTTATTGTGGAAAATATAAACGAATTCGTTATAAAGACATTATTTGTGAAAAATGTGGAGTGCAAGTAACTGACTCCATAGTTCGTCGTGAAAGAATGGGGCATATTGAGCTTGCAACTCCTGTTTCTCATATTTGGTATTTGAAAGGGACTATTCCTGCCCCACTTCCATTATTTTTGGGTATTCAAGCTTCTCAACTTGAAAAAGTTATTTATTTTGCAGGTTACATTATCCAAAACGTAAATGAAGTTGAAAAAGCAAAACTTTTAAAAGATCTTGATGGAGAATTTAAAGATAAGCTAGGAAATGCAGCAGACGAAGCCACAAAAGAAAAACTGCGAGAGTTAATGATGACTGCCAAAGAAGAAATAAAGAACCTCTCCTCTTGGCAAGTTTTGGATGAAGTTACATATAATAAATATTCTGCCAGATATGGAAATGTTTTTGAAGCAGGGATTGGAGCTGAAGCAGTTTACAATATTTTAAAAAATTTAAACCTTCAAGAATTTATAAAAACTCTTGAAGTAGCGCTTTCAAATGCTGGAAGTGTTGAAAGAGAAAAACTTCAAAAAAGACTATCACTTGTAAGAGGAATGAACGAAGCCGATATCCGCCCAGAATGGATGTTTATAAAAACTATGCCAGTTATACCTCCAGGGTTACGACCAATGGTTGCGCTTGAAGGTGGACGACACGCAACTTCAGATGTGAATGATCTTTACCGAAGAGTTATAAACAGAAACAATCGTCTTAAAAAATTAATGGCAATAGGTGCTCCTGAAGTAATTTTGCGAAATGAAAAACGTATTTTACAAGAAGCTTGCGATTCACTTTTTGACAATACAGCACGAGGAAGTAAAGAAATGGCAATGAACGCGACACAACGCCGACAATTAAAATCTCTTGCGGACAACCTGCAAGGAAAACAAGGAATGCTTCGTCAAAACCTTCTTGGAAAGCGTGTAGACTATTCAGCGCGTTCAGTGATTGTTGTTGGTCCAAGACTAAATTTGAATCAATGTGGTCTTCCAAAACATATGGCGCTTGAGCTGTTTAAACCATTCATTATCTCTAAACTTTTAGGAAGAGAATTGGCATTTAACATAAAATCTGCAAATAAACTTATAGAAGAAGGAGACCCAGATGTTTGGTCAATATTGGAAGAGGTTATTGAAGGAAAATATGTATTGTTAAACCGTGCACCAACACTTCACCGTCTTGGTATGCAAGCCTTTATGGTTAAACTTGTAGAAGGAAACGCTATCCAACTCCACCCACTTGTTTGTCCCGCGTTTAACGCAGACTTCGACGGTGACCAAATGGCTGTTCACTTACCTCTCGGTGAGGAGTCTCAAATGGAAGCCAGAGAAATCATGGCTGCACAAAAAAATATCTTAAAACCAGGAGATGGGGTACCTTCTTTCTTTGGAAAGCTTCTAGATCTAGTTTTGGGAGTGTTTTGGATGACAACTATTTTAGAAGAAGACAATAAAACTCCTCAATATTTTTCTTCACCAAATGAGGCAATACTTGCTCATGAAAATGGGGTAGTGAGTTTCCGAAATAAAATAATTGTTCTCCCAACAGGATCTGTAAGATATACAAAGTTTGCAGGAAAAACTTTCGAGACCACAGTTGGAAGACTTTTGTTTAACTCGGTACTTCCAAATGATTACGAATTCATCAACCAAACTTTAGAACAAAAAAGTTTGAAAAAACTTTTCGAGGATGTAATTGATAGATATGGAATTGAAAATTCTTGGGTTATTTTTGATCGTGTTAAAAACTTTGCATTCGAATATGCAACAAAATCTGGTGTGACATTTGGTTTGTACGATGTAGAAACTCCAGTTGAAAAGGCGTCTCTTGTTGCGGAAGCTAATAAACTTGTAAAAGAAGTTGAAAATAACTTTAACGAAGGTTTCTTGTCAGATGAGGAAAGATATAAAAAAATTATTGAAATTTGGTCATCTACAAAAACTCGAATTGAAAAATCTTTGCGTGGTGCGTTTAAAGCTGGCAACCCAATTAAAGACATGGCAGAGTCTGGAGCTCGTGGAAACTATGGTCAGCTAAACCAAATGGCGGGTATGAAAGGTCTTATTCAAAACAACACTGGTCGTACACTTGATTTTCCGATTATTTCTTCATATAAAGAAGGACTATCACCGATTGAATATTTCGTAACTTCATATGGTGCACGTAAAGGTGGTTCAGATACAGCACTTAAAACAGCTCAAGCAGGGTACTTTACTCGTAAACTTGTAGATGTTGCTCAAGATACAATTATCACTGAAGAAGATTGTGGGTCAGAGAATTTCAAAAATGTTTCAACACAAAACTTAGGAGGAATAGAAATTCCACTTTGGAAAACTATTTGGGGAAGAATATTAGCTGCCGATGTTGTACATGAAGGAAAAACGCTTTACAAAAAAGGTGAAATGTTGAAACAATTTGAAGCAAAAGAAATTGATGCTGCGGGTGTTAAAACTGTTTCAATTAGAACCCCACTTACATGTATTGCCGAGCGTGGACTATGTCAAAAATGTTATGGACTTGATATGGGTCGTGGAAATTTGGTGCGTCTAGGTGAAGCAGTAGGAATTGTGGCCGCTCAAGCGATTGGCGAGCCAGGAACACAGCTAACTATGCGTACTTTCCACTCAGGTGGAGTGGCAGGTGTCGATATTACTCAAGGTCTTCCTCGTGTAACAGAACTTTTCGAAAAAAGAATGCCCAAGACGCAAGTCGCTGCTACTCTTTCACCTTACGATGCTGAAGTTATGGAAATAACTACAAACGGAAATACAAAACTTATTACTCTAATACTTGACGAAGGAGAATCTACTAAAAAATCTAAGGGTGTTAAAGAAGGACAAAAATCTGCACAATTTGAAATTTCTAACAAGCGTGTGGTTGTTGTGAAGGTTGGTGATCGTGTAAAACGTGGTGACATGTTGACTGATGGTTCAGCAGATATTGATGAACTATTCCACCATGCTGGAGCTGAAAAAGCGCAAGACTATATTGCAGAAGAAGTAACTAAAGTTTATGAGCTTCAAGGAGCAAGTATTTCACGAAAACACTTGGATATTATTATTAAACAAATGTTTTCTCGTATGGAAGTTCTAGACGGCGGAGACTCAAAATATTCTCATGGTGATATTATTCCTGACTATACTTTCAAAAAAGAAAATAGAAAAGTTGAGTCCAAAGGTGGTCAAATTATGACTGCCGAGCCTATAATCCAAGGAATTACTCAAGCGTCTCTCTCTACAGAATCATGGTTGTCAGCTGCATCATTCCAAAATACTACAAAAATTCTTATTAAAGCTGCAACTCGTGGACAACGTGATGAGCTTGTAGGTTTGAAGGAAAATGTTATTGCGGGACGTCTTGTTCCAGTAGGAACAGGTTACCGAACAAAAGCTGAAAAAGAAGTTGAAGAAATGGAAAAAGAAGCCCAGTTTAATGAGGGATCAGATGAATAAAAGTTTATAAAGTAAGGACAATTTAACGAAAAAACAGCTATTGAAAAAAATAGCTGTTTTTTTGTGGTAATATTAGAAATATAAATCCTCCCTAGCCCTCCTTGAGAAAGGAGGGCTAGGGAGGATTTTTGAACTCTGTTATAATGTCTTTGTGAAAGACAACCGTAATTTAGAACTGATTAAAGAAAGATTAAATATTTTAGACGTTGTTTCGACCTACATAAAGTTGGAAAAAGCAGGCTCTCAGTTCCGAGCCCGCTGTCCATTTCATAATGAAAAAAGCCCTAGTTTTTATATTTCTCCAGCTCGCGGAACTTACCATTGTTTTGGCTGTAGTGAGCATGGAGATATCTTTGGTTTTACAATGAAAATTGAAGGCTTACAGTTTAAAGATGCTCTTAAAATGTTGGCTGATAAAGCTGGAGTATCACTTTCAAATTTTAGAAAAGAAGAAGTGGGAAATGTTTTGGATATTTTAGAAAATACAACAATATTTTTTGAAGAGAATTTAAAAAATAATATTGATGCGCAAAATTATTTAAAGAGTAGGGGATTAAGCACTGAAATAATAAAAAGGTTTAGAGTTGGATTTGCACAAAACGACTGGCGAACACTTTATACTTATCTGCAAAAATTAAACTATTCTGATGAAGAGATATTAAGTAGTGGTGTTTGCATACGTCATGAAAAAGACAATAAAGTTTCGTTATATGATAGATTTCGAAGTAGAGTAATGTTTCCAATCATGAATGCCTCGGGTAAAGTTGTGGCTTTTACAGGAAGAATTATTGGAATGGACGAAGGTAGGGACGAGGTTGCAAAATATGTTAATAGCCCTGAAACTGAAACTTATCACAAGTCTAGTATTTTATTTGGCTATGACAAAGCCAAAATGGAAATTGGGAAAACAAAAAAAGTAATTGTGGTAGAAGGGCAAATGGACGTTGTTATGACTCATATGGCTGGAACACAAAACGTTGTAGCCATTTCAGGTACCGCCTTTACACCCGAGCACATTTCTATTTTAAAAAGATTCGCAGAAGTTGTTGTCTTGGCACTTGACTCGGACAAAGCAGGGTACAATGCTATGTTAAAGTCTGCAAGTTTGGCATTACAAAGTGACCTAGAAGTTGAAGGTATAAAAATGACCAATAAAGACCCCGCAGATATGGTAAAAACAGATCCTAAAATGTGGGATGAGGCAGTAAAAAATAGTAAGCCAATTTTGACTCTCATTGCAGAAATAATTAAAGAAAAAGAAAGTGTGAGACCAAAACAAATTCAACTCATGAGAAAAGATTTGTTTCCACTACTTCGAGTAGTAAAAAGCCCACTTTTAAAACAAGCATATTTACAAGAAATAGCAGAAATATTAAATGTTGCCCCCAACATTATTCAAGAAGAAGTAGACTTAATAAAAAGTGAGTTAGAAGGACAAATTAAAAAAGAAAAAAAAATAGTACCCAAAATAGATATTTTAACAATAGTTGCAAAGGGTAAAGCTGCAAGTGAAATACTAAAAATAAAGCTTGAGTTGGATATGGAAGAAATACCAGATGATATTTTAAACAAAGAACATATTTTGTTAGAAAAAAGTTTATCTGAAGTTAAAGCGGGAGATGAAAAAGAAAAAGAAAGAATTTTACGCGAGGCAATATATTTAGCTAAAAAAGTAATTTATGAAAATGCTATTATGATAGCTAAAAATAAAATTGGCGAAGGGGTAGACATGGAAGAAAATTTAAAAATCATACAAGAATTTTCTAAAAAACTAAAAAACATATGATTTACATTTTATATTTCTTAATATTTATTTCTGGGTCATGTATTGCAAGCTATATTTGTGCTTATTTGTATAGAAATAAAAATAAGAAAAATTTGCCCAAGCGAAGTATATGCGAGAAATGCAAAAGGGAGCTTTGTTGGTATGAAAACATTCCTGTTTTTTCTTATATTTTTTTATGGGGAAAGTGTAAAATGTGTAAAAACAAAATAGATTTGAAATATTTTATTTCTGAAATAGTTCTTGGATTATGGTTCATTTTTTCATTTATATATTATTTAGGGATTCAAGAAGGTAAAATATATTTTGTTCTAAGTTGTATATTGGGAAGTTTATTATTATATATCTCGCTAGAAGATTATGAATCCCAAGAAATATCTTCATATATTTTATATACAATAATTTTTATTGCTCTTTTAAAAAATGTTTTATTTTTAGATGTAAAAAGTTTATTTTGGGCACTATTCATTTCTTTACCATACTGGTTAATATATTTTATAAGTCGAGGGAAGTGGATTGGTATTGCTGACCCATTTTTGTTTACGTCATTAAATATTTTCTTTGGTCCACAGTTTGCAATATCCCTGTTTCTATATTCTGCATGGTTCGGAGTAGTATTTGCGTATATCTATTTAAAAAATAATAAAAACAATTATATTCCCTATGTTCCAATTATTTTCTTTTCCACATTAGTAATTTTAATTTTTCAATATCATATTATAACAATACAGGATATACTAGTAATAAATGAAATTATTGGAAAATAAATTTAAAGGTTTTACACTCGTAGAACTGTTGGTTTCTATAACTATTATTGGAATTATTTCTGTAATGTCTATTTCCTCATATCCAAAATTTTCCGAACAACTTTCTGTAACTTCAGAAACTTATAAAATATTATCTTTTGGTTTGGAAACCAAAAGTTATGGCTCAGGATCTATTACAGAGCCAGGTGTAAAAGTGGTTTATGCACTCATAATAGAAAAAAACAACAATACAATTAAAAGAGTGGTAATAAAAAATCCCACCCAAAATGATAACCAATATTTCGTAAATACTTTTCCCGCCGCATCAACCGATCCTTTGGATAATTTGATAATTAAAGATAATTTCGAAATTTCAGATATTTGTTACTTTGGAATTGATAAGACAAATTGCGATCAACACTTAAACAAAGTTTATGGAATATTTAAAAGGCCAAATCCAGATGCGAGACTTATTGGACTACAAGGAACTAATATTGGTCCAGACACTGACACGGGAAGCTATGATAGGTTGGAAGTGACTCTTAAAAGCAAAAATAATAGTAATTTGCAAAAAAAGCTTGTTATACTTTCTACAGGTCAAATTTATGTCAAATAAAAAGTTTAAAGCGTTTTCCCTTATTGAAATAATAGTATCACTGGCGATATTTTCGGTTATCATTACTGTGGTAATTGGAATATCTGTAAAAATGATTGATGCTCAAAACAAACTTCAAGCAAAAGTTTTTCTAGTACAAACTGCACAAATTACTTTAGAGCTAATGAGTGGTCAAATGAGGTTTGGATATAACTATACAGGTACTGAGCCCACAAAAACAAATGCGAACGGAACTATATATTTGAGCTCAAATAAAATTGAAGGAAAAAATTGTTGGGATGACAAGGGAACTTCAGATCCTGTTGATGACACCTATCAGGACCCCAATGCAAGCGGTGTTTGTTCATTTGGAGTATTAATAACAAAAACTATTTACTCTCAAAATTTAAGTGACATTGCAAACTCACCCATAATAGTATTTGAATCTCACGAGGGTAATCCAAATGATTTGTCAGATCAAAAAGTTTTTTGTGCCTACAATAATAAATTATATTATTTGAAAAAATTTCTGCCCGACACCTCAACACCTGGTGCTTTTACATCAAGGTGTGATGAGGGACAAAGTATTTTACCTGATGAAGTGAAATTGGAATATATTTCATTTGACGTTTATGGTGATAGCTCAACAAATCCGAAGAATCCTATGGTAAGGATTAAATTTAAATTATCAAATGGAGATGGTGCCACCATGGAATTACAAACTACTATTACTCAAAGGCTCGTAAGCTATTTTTAAAGAATATGAAAAAAATCACAAAAAAAATAATAAAAAATATAAAGGCATTTACTATTTTAGAAACTCTGATAACTATTCTTGCAATTTCATTAATGATTGTAGGACCGGTTGCTTTTGTTGCTAAAAGTTTTCATTATTCAGATTTTATAAATCATAAAATAATTGCTACTGGACTATCTCAGGAAGCTTTGGAACTGGCAACCAGTCTTCGAAATTTGGATTTAGATGAATTCCAAAAAATGGCTTCAAAATGTTCAAAATCATGTTTGATAGATTGGGGTGGCAATGGAAGTACTCCTACTTATTCAAAATGTGAATCAGATTCGGAGTGTCAGTTATTTTTACTTCCTAACTCTGACGGTAGTAGAAGTTATAGACATATATATTCAAGTGAAGCTAGTGATTTTTATAGATATATTGAAATTACTAAAAATGGTTCACAATCCTATACAGTAGAAGCAAACACATACTCATATAACAATGGCATAAAATTAGAAGTAAAATTAAAAAAAATAATTTTTGCAATAGTAGTAAAATAAATTTATGTTAAAAAAACAAAACAAAAACAAAAAAGCTTTCATATCAATATTTGCTATTTTCTTTTCAGCTATTGTGGTTTCGGTTTTAACTGCCTTATTTGTTTTATTTATTAAACAAATACAAATTTTAAATACAGACTATGCGTCTTTCCAAGCTTTTTATACTTCCGACTCTGCATTTGAGTGTGGATTGTATAAAGAATCACAAATATCTGCACCTGAAGACTCCGTTTTTTTACCAGCTAATAAAGACAATTTGGGATATTGTGCAGATGCTGGCGACTTAGTTTGGCAAACTGCACCTTCTTCATCAGGGGGACCTACAAACTCTACTGCTAATTTTTCCCTTACTACTGACCAAGGAAATTTTTGCGGACAAATGTTCGTGACTAAACAACAGCCTAATACCGAAGTAAATCATACAATGAAACTTTACGGTCAAAGTAGAAACTGTTCCGATACTGGTTCAAAAGTTATCGAAAGAGAGATAGATTTTATTTATTAAAAGAAGTATTTTTTTGTAGTATAATAGGAGAATGAAGGATGTTAAAAGTAAAATTATAAAGCTTAGAGAAGAAATAGAATCCCACCGATATGCATATTATGTTAATGACTTACCTACTATTTCTGACGAAGTATATGACTCCCTTTATAATGAATTAATAAATCTGGAGGAAAAATATCCAGAGTTTAAGACTAAAAACAGCCCAACTAGTAGAGTAGGCGGTGAAGTTCTCACAAGTTTCCAAAAAGTTAAACATATACTTCCTCAGTGGAGTTATGATAATGTATTCACATTTGAAGAATTAAAAAAATGGGAAGAAAGAAACTTTAAAATACTCAAGAGTGTCCCCCCCCTTAATAAGGGGGGGGTAGGGGGGGTCAAATATTTTTGTGAATTAAAGATTGACGGTCTTAAAGTTATTTTAAATTATAAAAACGGAGAACTAATGCAAGCAGCAACACGAGGTGATGGAGAAGTTGGCGAAGATGTTACTGAAAATGTTAGAACAATTAATACTGTGCCATTAAAGTTAACCACCCCTACCCCCTCCTTAGCAGGAGGGGAAGACTTGATAATTGTTGGAGAAGTTTGGATGGGAAAAAATGAATTTACCAAAATAAATCTTGAAAGAAAAAAAGATGGTTTAGAATTATACATGAACCCAAGAAATGTAGCGGCAGGAACACTCCGACAGCTTGATCCAAAAATAGTTGCCAAAAGAAATTTACAATTTTTTGCATACGATGTTCCAAGCTCAACGCTTAATCAAAATGACAAAAATAAATTTTTAAAAAGTTTAGGATTTTTAGTAAACAAAGAATCAAAATTTTGCCAAAATATTAATGAGATACAAATATTTTATAATAACTGGAATAATAATAAAAGACTGGATGAAGAATACGGAATTGATGGTGTGGTTATAAAAATAAATGAACACGAAGTTTGCGAAAGTTTAGGTTACACTGCCAAAAGTCCTCGGTTTGGAATAGCCTATAAGTTTGCAGCAGAGGAGGCAGTAACTAAAGTAATGGGAGTAACTTTCCAAGTTGGAAGAACTGGGTCTATCACCCCCGTAGCAGAGCTTGAAGCAGTTGCTCTTTCAGGGAGTAGAGTAAAAAGGGCAACACTGCATAATTTTGATGAAATAAAACGGCTTGGAGTAAAAATTGGTGATAGTATAATGGTACGAAAAGCCGGAGACATTATTCCCCAAGTTTTTGGAGTTTTAGAAAACCTTCGTGATGGAAGTGAAAAGAAAATAATTCAACCCAAAAATTGCCCCGTGTGTGCTGAGCCCCTCTCTATTGGAGAGGGGTTTGGGGTGAGGCCAGGAATTAAACTATTTTGTAAAAACGAAAATTGTGAAGCCAAGAAAATAAATAAAATAATTTATTTTGCTTCTAAAAAATGTGCAAACATAGAAGACTTAGGAGAAAGCACAGTTGAGCTTTTATACACACTTAAAAAAATTAAAAATATTTCTGATATTTACAAACTTAAACATTCTGACTTGGAAAATATGGAAGGGTTTAAAGAAAAATCAATAAATAATTTGTTATATTCAATTCAAAAATCTAGGATTCAAAAACTTGAAAGGTTTATAGTTTCACTTTCTATTAATACTGTAGGAGAAGAAACAGCAATAGACCTTGCAAAAGCCTACGGGAGAATAAATAATTTCAGAGCTGCAAAGATAGATTCTTTAGAAAAAATTTATGGTATAGGTGAGAAGACAATTGAAGAAATTAACAAATGGCAAAAAAACCTTGAGGTGCAAAACGAGGTAGATGAGCTGTTAAAATTTATAAAAGTGGAGGATTATAAAGACAACACGGTTTCTAAAACATTGCAAGATTTGAGGTTTGTCATAACTGGAACATTTGAAAATTATAGTCGAGAAGAGATAGAAAAACTTATAAAAGAAAATGGTGGAGAAAACCAAAACACTATTAATAAAAAAACTAGTTATTTAATAGCTGGAGTTGGTGGTGGTTCCAAACTAGAAAAAGCAGGCACTTTAAATATTAAAACTATTGGTATAAATGAGTTTTTAAAATTGATTTAATTTGATATAATGTAATAAACAATTATATGGCACAACTAGGAATAGAAGATATTAAAAAATTGGCTGATCTGGCTAAAATAGAATTAACCGATAATGAAGAACAAGAATATCTAAAAAATATAAACGATATTTTAGGGCACGTATCTCAAGTAGAAGCATTTAAAAGTGAGGCGCTCTCAACTTATGATTTTGATTCGCAAGTAAGGGGAGATATTTTACCAGAAAGGCAAGATGGTTTAAGTTTTGGTTTTGATAGGGAAATAATGCTTGGAAATATTTCAAATAAGTCTAGTGATAATTCTGTAAAAGTTTCTAAAGTGATAAAAAAATAAAAATATGATAGCAAATATTCCACATTCAATATATGAAGCACAAGAAAATTTTAAACTTAAAAATTATTCTGTGACAGATTTAGTTGTACATTATTTAACGGAAATAAATAATAAAAAAAATTTGAATGCCGTTTTAGAAACTTTTGACCACGAAGCACTTCAGGCTGCAAAAATAGCCGATGAAAATTTTAAATCTGGTAATACTCGATTGTTAGAAGGAATTCCTATTTTAGTAAAAGACTGTATTTTAGTCAAAGGTCATGTTGCTAGTGCTGGGTCAAAAATGTTAGAAAAATTTGTTGCTCCTTATGATGCAACAGTTATAAGAATACTGAAAGAGAATGGTGCAATTATAATCGGTAGAACAAATATGGATGAGTTTGCCCTTGGAGGATCTGGGGAGAACTCTGCTTATGGCAAAACTCTTAACCCACTTGATGAGACTAAAGTACCTGGTGGTTCCTCATCAGGGTCAGCTGCTGCATTAGCTGCAAATTTATGTTTGATAGCTTTGGGGTCAGATACTGGAGGCTCTGTACGTCAGCCAGCTTCATTTTGTGGAGTGTATGGTTTCAAACCTTCCTATGGAGGAAACTCACGCTTTGGTTTAATAGCAGCTGCTTCATCTTTGGATACTATTGGTGTATTTGCTAAAGATGTTAATGATATAAAATTAATTTACGACATAATTGGCAAGCAAGACACTTTTGATGGAACAACAACTCCAGACTCTTTAAGAACCAAAATAAAAAGTAAAAATAATTTTAAGAAGATTGTTGCTTATCCTAAAGAGTATATAGAAAGTGAAGGAATAGATAGTGAAGTAAAAAATAATTTTATCCAAAGTTTAGAAACTTTAAAATTAAAAGGTTATGAAATAAAACCTGTGAGTTTAGAAAGTTTGAAGTACGCACTTTCTATTTACTACATTATTAACACTGCCGAAGTATCTACAAATTTATCTCGGATGGAAGGACTGCGTTTTGGTGGTGGAGATGTGGGAGAGATAAAAAATTATCAAGAATTATTTTCAAAAAGTAGAGGTAAGTTTTTTGGTCCAGAAGTAAAGAGAAGAATTATCCTAGGATCATTTGTCTTGAGTCACGGATATTTTGACGCCTACTATGGTAAGGCACAAATAATTCGCGCAAAAATGAAAGAAGACTTTGCAAATCTTTTTAAAGATGTTTCTATTGTTCTTATGCCAACAGCTCCCGCTACCGCGTTTGTTAGTGGTGAAAAAAGAGATCCACTGACCCTTTATTTGGAAGACATTTTTACAGTACCAGCAAATTTGGCAGGAGTACCCGCTATATCTATTCCGTCGGGTTTTGATAGTGCGGGTCTGCCTTTTGGTCTTCAAGCTATGGCTGCATTTGGTTGTGATGAAAATCTTTTTACTTTCGCAGAAGATTTTAAGTTAGATATTATATAAAACTAAACTAAAATTTGTTGTATACTGTAAATATGTCAGATGCACACGCAGCGCCCGCTGCCTCAGGTGGAGGGTCGGGAGGGGGAATGTTACAAAAAATATTAATTACCGTTGGGGTAATTATTTTTGTGTTTACATTAGTTGTTTATAGTTATGATATAATATTCAGTCCTACAAACGTAGAAATGTTTTTGAGTTTTTTGTATAGTTTGGAAATTATTCTTTTGTTTGCTTGTGTGTTGCTAGGATATAGATTTAGAAAATTTACCCAAGATTTCCATCATCTTTGTCATGAGATAGACCATATTTACGAACACAAAAATCACCCTGCGCACAAAGAGCATATTCCCTTAGAAAATATTTTACAAAGAAAACTGGATGATATTTCTGAAATTTTTAAAGAACACGACTCTTCACTTTGGCCAGCAAATTTTAAAAGTCTAAACGCTCTTCTTGTTGAAGAGCTTAAAACAAAGAATATTGTAGGAGAAACTTTTGAAGAAATGTTTATAGATCTTCTTTCGAAAGGTTTTACAAAAAGAAAAGAGTTGGATTTGCTTTTGCGGGTTAAAAATAAAGTGCATGTTTCTTTTTTTAAAAAAATTCCATTAGAAATCTCTCAATTAAATAAAGTGGCAGAACTTTATGAATTTGTAATTAAAGAAATTGTAAATTTTGGTGATTCCAAAGAACATTAAAATCTGATATAATAGAAAAATAATTTAAAGATATGAAAGATTTTTTCTTCCCACATCCCCATATTCCTGGTGTAAAAG
>JBBQKQ010000003.1:0-61016 GCA_038326985.1 Minisyncoccia bacterium
CAGCAAACAAAATAATCTTAAAAAGTATTTTAAAAACTAAATTACTACTGTGATATAATTATAAATATGAAAAAAAATATTTATATTTTTCTAATTATATTATGTTTTTCTATTATCGGGTTTATTTATATTGGAAATTTAAATATCGAAAAAACTAACACCAAAACTGTTAATCTTGAAAAGAAGAAGGAAGAAGTTTTGTTATTTGACTCTAAAATTAGAAATTCAAAAGTACATTTGGATGAAGAATATAAAATAGAATTATCTAGTCAAAAAGATAAGTTTGCTTACATATTGTTTAATTATGCTGATGGAAACATTGATGAGCCAATGAATGAACAAGTGGAAATAGTCTTCCCTGCAGAAAATAGATCATTTATTTTAAAAAAGAAAGAATACAAAAACGAAAGGTCGGAATACTGGGAAGACCAAAATTACCAGCTTAGAAGTTTACAAGGTGCTTTTTCACTTTTTACTAAACAAGATATGAAGTTAATTGGCCAAACTAAAAACTAATAATAAAATGGAATACTTTGTTTACATTTTAGAATGCTCCGACAAAAGTTTATATTGTGGATCTACAAACAATTTAAAAAAAAGAATTTTCGCACATAATAATTTAAAAAGCGGAGCTCACTACACCAAAATCCGCCGACCAGTCACTCTAAGATATTTTGAAAAATATGAAACTTACAAAGAAGTAAGAAAAAGAGAAGGTGAAATTAAACGAATGACAAAATATGAAAAAGAAAAACTTTCTTGTCACAAATAATTAAACTTTGCGTATTAATATAATATACCTTTCATGAAAACAATTACTTTTATAGTTCTTAGCCTTTTTTCTTTGAATTCTTTATTTGCGGAAAGTTTCACCACAACTTATCAAGCTACTAATAATTCCGCAATTTTAAACCTTGGAAGTACAAGTGTTCAAGAATTATTTGTTCCAATACTTTCAGGTGTATTTTTAAAAGACATTGGTCCTAACTTTGGTGACCAAAGAGAGTCAGGTAGAACACACGAAGGTCAAGACATTATGGCTCCTAAAGGTGTAAAAATAGTCTCTCCTACTGATGCAGTTGTACTGAGTAAAGGTACCTGGCCAGGGGCCGGATATTATGTAAGTACGCAAAACCCAGGTGGAGAAAATTTTGTTTACATGCATTTGGACCAAGACTCAATTTTAAAAGAAGGAGATGTAATGAAGACGGGTGACTTGATAGGATATGTAGGAAACAGTGGAAATGCCGCTGGTGGTGCACCTCATCTACATTTTGAAATACGAAAAGATGGAATTCCGACCGACCCTTTTCTTAGGTTAAAAAGAGATTTAACGGATACAGAAAAAACATTTTTTACAAACAAAACTGCAACCACTACTTTTGCTACCTCGTCGTCAAATATTATTATTAGTACTACTTCAGCTATATCCACGACAAGCACTTTGTTAGCAACTTCTACCGCAAATATTACACCTTTAATAAAGACACAAAAAAATCTAAAAGTTCCTAGACAGACTTTGACTTTAAATGATAAAAATAATGAAGTAAAAGTTTTGCAAAACTTTTTAATAGCTAAAAACTCTGGTCCTTTTTCAAAAGAACTTTTTGATCACGGAGTCACAGACTTGTTTGGACCTCTCACAAAGAAGGCCTTAATAGAGTATCAAAAAAATAGCAACATTAGTCCTGCATCAGGAAAATTTGGTGCAACTACTCGAAAATTTATGGAGTCAAATAAATAGTAATAAATCTATTTTTTAAAATTAAAAAAATCAAGAATCACTTCTCGATTTTTTAATTTGTTTTGAAACTAAACAGCTGAATCAGCTGCAACTTCTTCTGCAGGAGCTTCAACTTCCGTTGTTACTTCTTCAGTCGCTGGTGTAACCATTTCTGTTCCTTCAACCACTGAAGTTTCTACATTCATTTCTTCTTCTGCCATATATTTATATTTTAATTAAATTATTAATTTTTCGTACCTATTTGGCTATTATATCATCAAACCTCTATTCTGCATAATTTTTGAGCTGATTGATTTTTGGATGATTACGAATCTTTTCGTGAACTTTGCTTTCAATTTGTCGGATTCGCTCGCGTGTAACTTGAAAGTGTTGCCCCACTTCTTCTAACGTGTGAGGTGTTCCACCATCAAGACCGTTTCTCATGATAATTATTTGTCTTTCTTTTTCTGACAAATCAGAGAGAATTTCTCGAATTTGGTCTTGAAGAATTCGCAAACTTGCCTCCTGCTGTGGACTTCGTATTTTATCATCAGCTATAAAGTCCCCTAAAGTCGATCGGTCACTTTCGTCACTGTCTCCAACTGGCTTCTCAAGAGAGACAGTATCCTGGTTGATACTTTCCACCATTCTCACCTTTTCAACTTCTACTCCCATTTCAGTTGCAATTTCATCTGCAGAAGGCTCACGTCCTAAGTCTTGGGCAAGTCGCCTATAAACTTGTTTATATTTTGCAATAGTTTCTACCATGTGTACTGGAATACGTATTGTTCGAGACTGGTCGGCAAGTGCACGAGTGATAGCTTGACGAATCCACCAAGTTGCGTAAGTTGAAAACTTAAAACCTTTCGTCCAATCAAATTTTTCTACGGCTTTATAAAGCCCAACATTGCCCTCTTGTATAAGGTCTAAAAGTGTCAGGTCTTGCGATCTTAGTGCATATTTTTTAGCAGTGGAAACAACCAAACGGAGGTTTGCTTTCATCAAAATTTCTTTTGCTTCGATGTCACCTTTTTCAATTCTTTTTGCTAACCTTACTTCTTCTTCACTTGTAATAAGTGGGTACTGACCAATTTCTTTTAAGTATACTTGTATAGAATCATTGTTGGCATACTCATTTTTTAAATTTGAAATCTCGTTGTCCATATTCAAAAGGTTCCCACTTTCAAGTACATTTACATTTATTGCTTCTATTTTTTTATAAAGAGCGTCAATTTTTTTAATGTTATCCTCAGGGCTTGGATAGATTTTTAAAATTTCATCATGGGTAATAAACCCACGTTGTTTTCCTTTTGTAAGTAATTCCAAAACTTTTTCGTCTCTGTCATCGCTCATTTTTGCATTCCTGTCTATGCGAGGTTTATGAGAAATTGTTAAGGCCTTTGGTTTTTTCTTTTTATCATCTTCCAAACCTTCAAATTGTTCACTCCCCCACTTTTGTTTAGAACTAACTTTTTCTAGTTTTTTATTTACAACTTTAATTGTAACTTTTTTAAATGTTTTCTTAACATTTTTTAACGCTTTTTTTGGCACAGAAACTTTTTTTAGTGAAGTTTTCACAACATTTTTTGTAGTAGCTTTTTTAAGACTTTTAACTATTACTTTTTTCTTTGAAACTAATTTTTTTAATTTTTTTGCCATATTTAAATATATGTGGGATTATAGCACAAAAAAAACTCTTTTAAAAGAGTTTTTTTTGTTAGATAAATATTCTTAACTTAAGGACAAAGAACTGCTGCTATACCTGATCCAGAATTAATTATGTTTGAGGAGGACGCTACTCTACTATCTCTACTTGAGTCAACACACCACCATGAACCAGGCTGTGAACGAAGTGGAGCAGTCATAGCCCAAGATTGTGCATTTACATTAGCTGTTCCATTAAGTCCTACAACACATTGAGATGCGGCTCCAGCGGAAACATTCACACCTGCAATCGCTCTTGCAATTGAAGGGTCACCAAAAACATATCCTGTCGTTAGAGATGTACAAGCTACAGCAGTCGGATTTGTACCGTAGGTAGTGGTACTAGTAAAGCCATTATTGGTATCTTGGTAAAGCACCCCTCCACTACGAATTTGTTGCATTTGACTTTTAATAGCTGCATCTTGTCCTTTTCCACGTGCAGTATTTAAGTTTACTATTACAACCGCAGAGAGAATACCGACAATTGCAATTACCACTAGCAGCTCTATTAAAGTAAAACCTTTGATTTTTTTATTTTTTAATTTCATATCACCAGATGGATATTACCAAATTGGTAATAATCGAAACGATTTATGGACAAACTACAGCTAGTACAGAAGCTGTTGAACCATTTGTAATTGCAGCCGATGGCTCTACTTTACTATTTCCGCTTGAGTCAACACACCAATATGAACCTGCTTGAGATCTTAATGGTGTCGTCATTGCCCATGATTGAGCTTTTACTCCAGTTGTTCCATCAAGACCTAATACACAAGTTGATGCAGCTCCAGCCGAGACATCTACACCTAGAATAGCTCTATTAATTGAAGTGTCTCCGAAAACTGTAGTTGCCGCAAATGACGAACAAACAGCAGGAGCTTGATTTGCTGCAAGAGTTGTAGTAGTAAATCCATTATTTGAATCTTGGAAGAGTACCGCTCCACTACGAATTTGTTGCATTTGACTTTTAATAGCTGCATCTTGACCTTTTCCACGAGCAGTATTTAAGTTTACAATTACTACAGCTGAAAGTATTCCGATAATAGCAATTACTACTAGAAGCTCGATGAGGGTGAAACCTTTAATTTTTTTATTTTGTAATTTCATGATTATCTTTTTTATTAATATTTTTTTTATTTATTAATATTTTTAATACTAATATGTAATTTAGTATATACACTTTGTTAAAACATGCAAAGATTATTGTGTATAACTTACTTACAGGAAGATACTGTAACCGGATTTGCAGTTTCTGTTCTGTTTCCAGATTCGTCAACGCACCAATAAACCCCATCTGAGATTTTAGCAGAAATTGCCCAAGACTTTATTTGACCCTGGTTGCCATCACTTACACAATTTACACTTTCAAGTCGAGATAATATTTTCTTTACCTCATCATTATCAAGAAATGAATTGGCAATGCTGCAGCCTGTAAAAGGCAAAACTTCTGTAACTATTCCATAATTGCCTGTGTCGTTTTGACTGATGGCAATTGATTTTGTCATTAAAGCTAAGTCCTGCATTACCACAGATTTGTTGGCACTTTTCTGTGAACTTTTACCAAAAACAAAATAAAACAAAAGATAAAGAAAAACTAAAGAAATCAAAATTGCTAAAATTCTATAAACATAATTTTTACTAGTTTGCATAATTTTAGTATAAATGGTATTTTATAAAAAAGCAAAATTTTAAAAACAAAAAATTTTATGAAACTATTTATTGTAGAGTCTCCTGCAAAAGCAAAAACAATTTCTAAATATTTAGGGGAAGATTTTATCGTAAAGTCTTCTGTGGGTCACATTCGAGATTTACCAAAGTCCAATAAAAAAGCAATCGACATCGAAGCGGGTTTTGTACCTCACTATGAAGTGGACCCTAAAAAAGCAAATGTTATTTCCGAGCTAAAACAATATGCTAAAAAAGCAACAGAGATAATAGTAGCAACGGACCCCGACCGAGAAGGTGAAGCGATAGCTTGGCACCTCATAGACGAGCTTGGGATTGAAAAAAAGTACGAGCGAGTAACTTATCATGAAATAACAAAGGCTGCTATTTTAGAAGCGCTCAAAAGCCCGAGAAAATTGGACTATCATTTAAAAGAAGCTCAAGAAGCAAGACGTGTTTTAGATAGACTTGTTGGCTACGACCTTTCGGGAGTGATTTGGAAAAAAGTACGCTACGGACTTTCAGCGGGGCGAGTACAGTCACCAGCGCTTAGAATACTAGTTGAACGTGAACGAGAAATTATGAACTTCATCCCTGTTCCCTATTTTGTTTTAGAAGGCAATTTTTTACATGACAAAAAAAATAAACTTTTTGCAGTGTCTAAAGATATATTTGATGTAGAAAAAAATATTATTGAAAAAGAAGTTCGAGAAAGTTTGGACTCTGACTTTTTAATTCGTGATAAAAAAGTGAGTGTAGTTAACAGATCGCCTCGTGCACCTTTTACAACTTCTACACTTCAACAAACTGCTAGTAGTAGACTAGGTATGGCACCCCAGCGTACTATGCGTGCAGCTCAAAAACTTTATGAAGCAGGGCTGATTACTTACATGCGAACCGACTCAACAAGTATTTCCGTGGGATCACAAAAAAGTATTTTAGAATATGTGGAAAAGAAATTTGGTAAAAATTATACAGAGAAACGTGAGTACAAAACAAAAAACAAAAATGCACAAGAAGCTCACGAAGCAGTCAGACCAACTGAGATATCGACAACAGACGTGAAAATCGGAAGTGACGAAAGCCGTCTGTACCAACTTATTTGGGCCAGAACAATTGCATCGCAAATGACCGATGCAAAAGTAGAACGAACTCATATTGAAATTGGAAATGACAAACTTTCCTATAGACTGAGTTTGGATGGGCAAAGAATTGTTTTCGACGGTTGGCTAAAAGCTGACCCTGATGGAAGTGGTGAAGATGTTATACTTCCAAATTTAAATTTGGGTGATAGGTGTGAACTTGAAAAGTTAGAAATAATTGATAAAGAAACTCAACCTCCAAACAGATTTTCCGAAGCGGGTCTAATTAAAGAGTTAGAAAAAAGAGGAATTGGAAGACCTTCTACTTACGCTTCAATTATTTCTACAATTCAAACTCGCGAGTATGTAACTCTGGAAAATAAAGCTTTAAAACCAACAGACACCGGGATTGTAGTTTCAGAATTTTTAGAAAACAACTTTGCCAACTATATTTCTGATACTTTTACTGCAGAAATGGAAGACAATTTAGACGGAATTGCAGATGGTACAAAAACCTATTTAAAAACTTTGAAAGATTTTTATGGACCATTTTTAGAACTAGTGAAAGAGAAAACTAAAGGAGAAAAAGCAACCAACTTGGGAGATGCACCAGCAGACTTAGTTTGTCCAAAATGTGGAAAGTCAATGGTAATTAAGCTTGCCCGCAACGGGAAATTTTACTCGTGTTCTGACTTTCCAGAATGCTTAGGAGCTCTCACTTTGGAAGGAAAAGAAATGGAAGGCCCGAAAGATTTAGGGAAAGTTTGTCCTAGTTGTGGGAAAAATAATCTTATAGAGCGTGAAGGAAAAAATGGAAAATTTGTCGCATGTAGCGGATACCCAAAATGTAAATACATTGAAAAACCTGATGTTGAGACTTTAAGAAAACCCGACTCAGTAGATTGCCCAACATGTAACAATGGTTTTATGATTGAGCGCAGAGGTCGGTTTGGAATATTTTACTCTTGCTCAAATTACCCAGATTGTAAAAACGCAATTAAAACAAAACCTACTGGAAAAATTTGTAAATTTAAAAACGAAGACGGAAAAGATTGTGGACATTTGATGATGGAAGGTACAAAAACTATTCCAGAGCGTTGTAGTGACAAAACTTGCCCAAACCATAGACCAGATAAATTGAAATAGTTCATAAAAAAATGCTATAATTAAATTATGGCTGAATACAAAATACTTTCTGCAAACTATATTTTAGATACCAGGGATGACTGGACCGAAGAGGATAAAATTCTTATCGGAAAAGCGGTTATTTTTGCTGCACAAAAACATATTTCTCAAACCAGAAACAATGGAGAACCTTATGTAAACCACGTTATAGAAACGGGAAAAATTTTAAGTGAGTTGGGGATGGATACAGATACCGTGGTAGCTGGAATACTTCACGATACGATTGAGGACACGCAAACTTCAGAAAAAGAAGTCGAGGAAAATTTTAATAAAGATGTAGCTTTTTTAGTTATGGGAGTTTCAAAACTTGGAAAACTAAAATACACCGGTGTAGAAAGGCACGTTGAAAGTTTGAGAAAATTTTTCGTGGCAATGGCAGAAGATATACGAGTGGTAATTATAAAACTTGCAGACAGACTACACAATCTTGAAACATTAGAATTTGTTCGCGCCGATAAACAAAAAAGAATTGCACTAGAAAGCCTAGAAATTCATGCTCGCCTTGCAGACAGACTCGGAATGGGACAACTCAAAGCCGAAATAGAAGACAAAGCTTTTCCCCATGCCTACCCAGAAGAATTTTTACAAATTAAAAAAATCTTAGAAGACCAAGCTAAAGATACTGAGAGAATAATTCAGGATGTTGAAAGTTGCATAAAAGAATCTTTAGAAATGGAAAACATTAAAGTTGTAAGAATTGACTCACGAATAAAACATTTATACTCGACATTTTTAAAACTTAAAATTCATGAAATGGATATTTCTAAAATTCACGATATTATTGCGCTTAGAATTATAGTAAATAATATTTCTGATTGCTATAGAGTACTCGGTGTAATTCATAGTGAGTTTAAACCAATTTCGGCTCGTTTTAAAGACTATATCGCCGTACCAAAACAAAATGGTTACCAATCTTTACACACAACAATTTTTACAAAAGACGGAAACACTGCAGAAATTCAAATACGCACAAAAGAAATGCACGAAGAAGCAGAATTTGGAATAGCATCGCACCTTCACTATAAAGAAATAGGTAAAAATATTTCCAAAGAAAAAATCCTTAAAAAAACTTCTTGGACAAAAGACTTGTTAGAGCTGCAAAAAAATATTGTTGGAAGTGATGAATTTTTACACACTCTAAAAACGGATTTCTTTTCTAAAAGAGTTTTCGTGTTTACTCCAAATGGCGATGTAGTAGATTTGCCAGATGGCTCTACTCCGATAGATTTTGCATTTACTATACACTCAGAAATTGGCGAGAAAATGTCTCACGCAAAGATAAATGGAAAAATGGAAAGTATTGATACAATCTTAAAACGTGGGGATACCGTAGAAATTGTCACTGGTAAAAATGCCAAACCTACAAGTAAGTGGTTGGACTATGTAAAAACAAATATTGCTAAAAGAAATATTTTAAAATATTTGGAAGAAAATAAAATTTCACACTAAAAATTTATTAAAAGCTTTAAGAAATAGAAACGATTTTGTAAATTATTTCTCCTTTTGGTGTAATGACACATACATTTTCCCCTTCTTTTTCCCCAACTAAAATTGAACCAAGTGGCGATTTATAGGAAACTTTTCCAGCCATCATATCACTTTCTTCCCCTCCTACTATTTCTATTTTCTTAGAAATCTTTTCCCCTTTCTTTTTAATTTCCACAATCGAACCCATCTGGATAACGCCTGTGGTTTTAGTCCCTGTAACAATTTTTGCGTTTTTTAAAACATGCTCAATTTGTCGAACTCTGTCTTCTGCAAAACCTTGTTCTTCTCTTGCGGAATGGTATTCTGCATTTTCAGACAAATCACCTAAACCCCTTGCACGAGCAAGGTTTTCTGCCAATTCTTTTCTTCGATCTGTTTTAAGATAAACTAATTCTTTTTCAAGAGCTAACTTTTTTTCATTACTTATAAATTCCATATTTTTTTGCATTATAACACATATTACACAAAAAATCTACTGGAAGCTTGTCGGTATAGTAGTCGAAGAGGTGCTGGCATTTTCTGGGTTTTGGTCTAAATCATCTTTATTTGGAGCTAATATTGCATGGTACTCAGGGGTATAGTACATTTTTTCTATAATCTTTCTTGCCAACACATTTGGTGTAGGAGATTTATTTTTAGTTCCTAACTCGCACAAAACTATAAATGCGTACCTTGGTTTTGAGCTTGGATAATAACCCACAATCCAACTTTGGATTTTCTTATTCCCCACTCCCACTTCGGCAGTTCCCGATTTACCTGATATTTCTACTAATTTAGAATTTAAATTTTTTGCTGTTCCGTTGGTAACCACCATTCTCATCCCGTCTTGAACAACTTTATACCATTCGTCATTAACTGTTTTTGAAACTTGACCAGGTTTTATTTGCTGATCATCAATTCGAATCTTTGGAGTAATTAGTTTGCCATTAGTAGCTAGGCCCGTAGTCATTTTTAAAAGTGATATCGGCGTTAGTAAAAATCCATATTGCCCAATTGAGGAGTGGTAAGTATCCCCAAGCCACCATTCTTCATTAAAAATTCTTTTTTTCCAGTCTGGAGTAGGTATGTTTCCTTTCACTTCTCCTGGGAGGTCAATACCACTTAATGAGTCTGCTCCAAAACTTTTTGACCACTCATCGATAAGAGTAATTCCTAGACCTTTTTGTTTTTCATACCCACCCCCTATTGCATAGAAAAATACATCCGATGAGTTTGCGATTGCGGTGTAAACATTTACCCATCCATGCGCTTTCCAATCTCTAAAAATAGTACTTTTAGAAGAATCGATAACATTGGGGAGTTCTATTTTCCCACTTGAAAAAATAGAAGTTATAGTATTTATTAATCCAAGTTGTAATGCAGCGAGTGCAAAAAATGGCTTCATTGTAGATCCGGGAGCATAAGTTCCCCCAATTGCTCTATTTAAGTAAGGCTTTCCTTCGTCTTTGTTGAGCGAATCTAAATAAGTATTGTTACGCATATTTTGCGAGTCGTATTGAGGGTAATTTGTCATGGTTAAAACCTGACCATCTTTTATATCCATTACAATAACAGTGCCCCCTTCGAAGCCTTTTTCGGCAACAAAATCTTTAAGATGATTATAAGAATATTCTTGGAGATCAGCATCGAGACTGGTTTTAATATCCTTACCTTCAATAGCCAGACTAACAAGGAAACTTTGTTTGAGCTTGCCATCGGCACCTCTTTCAAAATATTGTTTGCCTGCCTTGCCAGAAAGCATTTGGTCATAATAAGCTTCCAAGCCTGATACTCCCTCAAAATTATTTTTCCAAAAAACTCCACTTGAATCTTTTTGGGGATAATTTACATAACCCAAAACATGGCCAAACCCAACTCTTTCTGTATATTTTCTTTCATATTCGTAATCCTCCCCATCTACCTTTTCCGACTTTGCTAAAACTTCGCCATTTCTATCTAAAATACTTCCACGTGTTGGCAATATCGGAGAAGACACAAATTGATTGGTATCTGACTTGCCTGCATAAAAATCATATTTATTTACTTGCAAATAATAAGCACGACACAAGAAAGCACTAAACCCAAATAAAACAAAAAAAGAAATTATTTTAATAGAGAAAAAACTAATTCTTGTGGTAGAATTCTTTTTTGATATTTTTTTAATTTGTAAATCTTGATATACGTCTTCGAATTTCATGGGATCATTATAGCCTAAAAATTGAAATTTCTTCTACCAACTCTCAATCTCTTGAAAAAGTATTTGTATACCATATATGATACTCCAAAAAAAATTATTACTACAAAAGTAACTGTCGGGAAAAAGAAACTGTAGTTGTTAAACAAAGTATCATAAATAAAAGTAAGAAAAACTATTGCGGAAAATATTCCTAATAAAATTTTATTGTATAACATAATAAATATCTTTTGTTAAAATATTGTAAGGAGCTTGGATTAAAATATTTGTTAAGGAGCTACCAGTTTTGTTAACCTCGGTTACCTCGCCGACAATTGCCCTTGGGAAACCTTTCATGACTATTTGTGAACCGACCGCAATTTTCGAACCACCGGAAAGTGAGGCAGAATACAAACCATTTCCTAAAGCATGGATTTCTAAAAACTCATTTGTCTCTAAGTCTTCCACTATTACACCTGAGCCCACTGCTAAATTCCCAACTTTTAAGGAGTTATCTAATACTTCTATTATTTGCCCGACAACCACATCTCCATTAGCAAAAACATTCATACCTTTATAAGGTGTTTTATCTTTTGGTAAAGTTGTATAAAAATCACCATAAAAATTTGAGTGAAAGATAAGAGATTTCACAAAACTAGGCTTTGGTTCATCATTTAAAATGCCTAAATTATTTTGCAAGTTTTTGTTGTCTACCTCTAAAATCTTATTTTTTTGTTTTAATAGTTTTAACTCCTCTCTTTCAGTTAAACTAAGTTCTAAATTTGAATTTGTAGTAAATCTATTTAATACAAAATTTATTATTTTAATTCTAAAGAAAACACTTGAGAAAAAAAATATCAATATTAAAACTATTAAAATAATATTTTTTGTTTTCATACTTTAGCCGTCGTTTCTAATTACCTCTTTAAAGTATTCTAAATTTTCTAAAATTTTTCCCGTTCCCTTTGCAACCAGACTCATTGGATCTTCAATTGTTGTAACCGTGATCATTAATTCTTTTTCTATGAACTCCGACAATCCCCTTAAAAAAGCTCCGCCACCCGTTAAGTAAAGTCCTGTTTGCATAACGTCACCTATTATTTCGGGTGGTGTTTTTTGTATAACTTCGCGAATCCCATTTACAAGCTCAACTACAGAAGCATTTATTGCTTTTGCAATATCAAAGTCAGAGACTGTTACTTCTTTGGGCAACCCAGAAACTATATCTCTTCCACGAACATTCATCGATAAATTTCCAGTTGGAATAACTGATCCAACAACAATTTTAGCTTCTTCGGCTGTTCTTTCTCCTACAATTATACGAAAGTTTTCTTTCAAATACTCAGCAATATCAGAATTAAATTTGTCACCCGCAATCTTCATACTTTTTGAGTTTACAACTCCGAAAAAAGCGATTACTGCAATGTCAGTAGTACCACCACCAATATCTACCACCATTGACCCCGTAGACTCATTAATGGGCAATCCTAAGCCTATGGCAGCAGCCATAGGCTCGTCTACAATATACACTTTTCTAGCTCCCGCTGCTTTACAAGCATCTATAACCGCTTTAGTCTCCACATTTGTAACCTCCGATGGTACACCTACAACAACCACCGGTCCGAAAAATTTTGTATTGAAACTATTTGCTTTCTTAATGTGGTACCCCAGCATCTCTTCAGTAATTTCAAAGTCCGAAACTACTCCATCTAAAATTGGTCTTACGGCTTTTATATGAATTGGAGTTTTACCGAGCATGTCATAAGCAGTTTTTCCCACTGCCACCACTGAATTTGTTTTTGTATTTATTGCTACAACCGATGGCTCGTTTATAACAATACCTTTTCCAGCCAAGTACACCAGAGTATTCGCTGTACCCAAATCAATTCCAATTTTATTTGAAAAAATATCTAAAATACTTTTTGCCATAGACTCATTAATTCTTTTTCTAAATCTTCGACCTTTACCTTGACTACCTCACCAGTGTGTCTTAGTTTTATTTCCACCAGATTTTCCTCTAAGTTTTTAGTACCAATTATTATCTGCATAGGTATTCCGTAAAGGTCTGCATCATTAAGTTTTACACCTGCGGAGAGCTCACGGTCGTCCCACAACACTTCATATTTTTTACTGTACTCTTCCCCTCCTTGATAAGGGGGGGTCAGGGGGGGTCTATTTAACATCTGATATACATTCTTTGACACCTCATAAACTTTATCATTTTTTTCCTTGTGAAGTGAAACTATTTCAATATCAAACGGTGCAACAGCTTTTGGCCACACCAAACCTTTTTCATCACCAAATTTTTCTACTAGTACTCCCATAATTCTCGAACTTCCTATGCCATAACATCCCATGTGGGGTACAACATTTTTTTGGTTATCAACGTTAGTATATTGAAAATTAAACGATTTTGTAAACCTGTCTTCAAGCGTAAAAATATTTCCCACTTCACAAGCTTTTAGCTCTTCTAAATCCTCCACTTTAAGATTATTATTTTTTAATTCTATTTCCAAAACCTCCTTATTATAGGCAGTGCCAGAATTTTTATTTAAATAAATTATGTCTTCTCCAGCATCACAAACTACTTGAAATTCGTGTGAGAGTTTGTCAGTAAAATCTCCCCCAGAGGCCGAAGTTATAAAAGTACTTTCTCCAAGTCCTACTTCTTTAAAAAAGTTCATGTAAGCAACTTTTGCTTTTTCATAATAATCTTCAAAGTCTTCTTGTGTTAAGTGAAAAGAATAAAGATCTTTCATACGAAACTCTCGCCCTCGCAAAAGTCCCGATTTAGCACGAGGTTCGTTTCGAAATTTTGTTTGAATTTGGTAATAAGCAAATGGAAAATCTTTGTAGGATTTTCCAAACTCTAATGCTATTGGAGTTATTAATTCTTCGTGAGTTGAATTTAAAACGTACTCATTGCTAGATTTATTTTTAGAGTTTTCATTTGCAGCACTAGCTTTAAAAAGCACATCTACTTCTTCTAGTCTTCCTGTTTTCTCCCAAAGTTCTTTGGGTGCAAGCGAAGACATAGTTATTTCATTGCCTATCGTGTCCATTTGTTTTCGTATTAGGTTTTCTATTTTGTTTAAGACTTTTAGACCCATTGGTAAATAAGAGTAAACTCCCGCCATTTCTTTATAAATAAAATTGGCACGGTCTAAAAGTATAGCATTTTTGGCAACTTCGTCACTCGGTGCCTCTTTTTTTGTTTTTAAAAATAGTTTTGAATGTAACATAAAATTTATGGTTTTCTAAACTCATTTTACTACAAATAACTAATTTTATATACTTTACGTCCCCATAAATATGTTATATAATGTGGCTCCCGTAAATAGGAGGAAGTCATGATGTGCAATGATGGAAACAACCCGACTTACACCCTCGGGGATATCCGAGGCTTTACCGTAATAGCCAAGCTTGACGAGACAGTGGCGCGAGAGGTATTGGCGTTGGCGGAAGCTTACGATAAAGAAAAAGGAGCTATCCAACAGCAAGATCTCCTGAATATCCTTGGTAACAACAAGGCTATGATGGATGACTTTCTTTTCTTTCGTGAGCTGGGGGCGCATGGCTGAAAAGCCGAAAATTGTTAAATAGGTGGGGCGATTCCGCCCCACCAGAAGATCAGAGTAAAAATCTGACTTTTTTATTTTAATTTTTTTTTAGAATTATTTTTGCTTATCTCTCTTCAAAACTTTTTTAAGATATCTACCAGTGTGCGAAGCTTCAATTGTCGCGACATGCTCAGGAGTTCCTTGAGCTACAATATTTCCCCCACCCACTCCACCTTCTGGTCCAATATCTATAAGCCAATCAGAAACTTTTATGATATCTAAATTATGCTCAATTAAAACTACACTATTTCCCTTATCCACAAGTTTATTTAAAATCTCAATAAGTTTTTTTACATCTTCAAAGTGAAGACCAACAGTAGGCTCATCGAGCAAATAAATTGTTCTTTCAGTCATTGGTCTATAAAGCTCACTAGATATTTTTACACGTTGCGCCTCACCACCAGATAATGTAGTCGCACTTTGCCCAAGTTTCAAATATCCAAGGCCTACTCTATTCATAGAGTCCATTCTGTCAAAAATACTTGGTATCTCGTAGAAAAATTTTGAAGCTTCTTCAACTGTCATTTCTAAAAGCTCATAAACATTTTTTCCTTTAAATTTTACCTCCAAAGTTTCTTTCATAAACCTTTTTCCTTGGCAAACATCACAAAGTACGTAAACAGTTGGTAGAAAGTGCATTTCTACCGCAATTTGGCCATTTCCTTGGCACGCTTCACAGCGACCACCTGGGACATTAAAGGAAAACCGCGATGGTGACCAGCCGCGTATTTTTGCTTCAGCGGACTCTGCGAATAATTCGCGAATTGGGGTCCAAGCACCAGTATAAGTCGCGGGGTTACTTCTTGGGGTTCTACCAATTGGACTTTGGTCAATTAATACCACTCGTGACAAATTTTCTTCTACACCACCAAAAAATTCTGCATTATAAGTTTTTGCAGTACGCATTTTACGTTCAAGTTTTGCTTCCAGATTTCTGTTTATTATTTCATACATTAAAGTAGATTTTCCACTTCCGGAAACTCCAGTAATAGTCACCATTTTTTGTAAAGGAATTTTGGTGTTTAAATTTTGAATGTTAAATGCATTACCATTTTTAATTACCAAACTTCCGCCGTCTTTTGTTCGCCTTTCTTTAGGTACAAAAACTTTTGTTTCTTCTCGCAAGTACGAAAGTGTAATTGAGTTGCTTTTATTCGTCGGAGCCTCTAAAAGTTTATCAAGCCAATCAGCTACAATTACCTCCCCACCGTGAATTCCTGCACCAGGGCCAATATCTACCAAAAAGTCTGAAGCATAAGCTGTGTCTTCATCATGCTCAACAACTAAAATAGTATTTCCCAGATCTCGAAGTTTTAAAAGTGTTTTTATGAGTCTGTCGTTATCACGCTGGTGAAGACCAATTGTCGGTTCGTCTAAAACATAAAGTGCCCCAACAAGTGATGACCCAAGTTGAGAGGCTAAGCGAATTCTCTGTGCCTCACCACCTGAAAGTGTGTCGGCTTTTCTGTTTAGTGTAAGATAATCTAAACCAACATCAAGCAAGAAATCTAAGCGAGTTAGAATTTCACGCATCACAACATAGGCAATTTCTTTTTCCTTGTCTGTTAAAACCAAATTTGCAAAGAATGATTTTGCTAAACCAATAGACAAATCTGTAGCATCGACAATATTTAGCCTCACCCCCGACCCCTCTTGCTTCGCTTCAAGTGTTCCCTTGCCTATAGAGAGGGGAGCAGTGCTATTTAAAAATACATTTAATGCTTCTTTTCGAAGTCTCTTACCTTCACAATCATCGCATGGGTCTAGCGCTCCTAAATATTTCACACCTAATCCATTACAAGTTGGACAAGCACCATAAGGAGAGTTAAAAGAAAAAAGTCTTGGCTCTACTTCTGGAAATGAAAACCCACAGTTTGAACAAGCAAATTGCGAAGACAGCACAACACTTTCGCCATACAAAATAAATTCTACCAATCCTTTTGACTCGTGGATTGAGTGTTCAATAGCCTCACTCAAACGAGTTTTGGCATCTTTAGTTTTTTTGAGAATTTCGTCTACCCCAATAGAATCAACCAAAACAGAAATATTGTGTTTTTTATTTTTCTCCAAAACTATTTTCTCTCGCAAGTTATGCTTTTCCCCGTCAACATAAGTTTCAGTATAACCCTTTCCAAGCATGTCATAAAGCATTTGGTAGTATTCTCCTTTTCTACCGCGAACAACTGGTGAAAGTATCTCCACCACATCGCCTGAAAATTCTACTCCTTTTACTTTTTTAGTTTCTACTTTTCCTGTTTTTTTCGCATGAGTTATTTTCTCGTAAACAATATTTATTATTTCTTCATTGGAAAGTTTCTGAATTCTGGCTCCACATTCTACACAGTGTGGCTGACCAACACGGGCATATAAAACACGTAAGTAATCGTAAATCTCAGTGATAGTTGCCACTGTTGAACGTGGGTTATTACTTCTTGTTTTTTGGTCGATAGCTATAGCTGGTGATAAACCAGTTATTTCGTCCACATCTGGTTTTTCAAGTTGGTTTAAAAATTGACGTGCGTATGGTGACAGACTTTCTACATATCTTCTTTGCCCTTCTGCAAAAATTGTGTCAAAAGCGAGAGACGACTTTCCAGATCCAGAAAGTCCAGTAAAAATAACCATCTTGTTACGTGGGATTTCCAAATCAATATTTTTCAAATTGTGTGTTCGTGCACCTTTAATAACTATTTTTTCTCCAGAAATAACAGCTTGGAATTTATTTTTATTACTTAACTCTTCTTTTTTCATATCAATTCTAAATTATACCACACATGTCAAACTCTTTTGACGTTCAAACTAATTACCAATTACAGAATATGTCCTGTTGATATTTCCGGATCCTGGTGACAACCCATCTTGCTCTTTATAAAATTGAGGAATCGCAATTGGTATTCCAAATGTAACCGCTATTAGACTAGCTACTGCGTAAAAAGTAAACATGAGAGTTAGAGCTATCAAACCATAAAGAATAAAACTTCTAGGTTGAGTTCCACTCCCATTTGGAGAAATTATCATTTTAACTAATTCAAAAATATACCAAGCTACTGCACCGGTAACAATAAGCCATAAAACAATATCGTTAATTATAGATTTTGCGTATTCAAAAAGTCCAAATAAGTCCTGGGTATAAGTAGTTGCCGCGTATGTAAAAAGTGGAGTGACAAGAAAAGATAAAAGTACTCCATACAAAAAAGTTTTTAAATATATGTTTGTATTATTAACTTTTTTAACTTTTTGTTTCATATTTTAATTATTTCTATATATGCCCCCAACTGGTGCAGAGTTTACTCCAAATATTGATCCTGTTAAACCTATGAGTGAGTATAAACTAAATATTACAGTTAAAATTATTAATCCCCACATAATTTGCCCAGGAGTAACTTTTCCTGAACCCCCGAAAACCCCACCTTTACTTTCAAACCAACCTATTTTGTTGCCCATAAATTTAATTATTAACCAAAAAAATGCTAGTACTGCACCTCCTGTTAATACCCAAATGATACCTGCTTCAAATATATTTTTAAATGCGTATAATAGTCCAACTAATCCTTCTCCTGATGACATAAATTAATGTTTAGCCTCTGGCGCCTTTTTAAACATCTTCTCAGCTCCAGATATATCACTAAACTCATCTTCTGATTTTAATAATCTTTTTTCCCTATCTTCTTTATGTGCAGAACCAAATTCCAAATGAGTTTTTAATTGTTTTATTAAATCTTCACCAGACTCTACCAAAAATTCTTGCTTGCAAGTATTTTCTTTACCTTCTAATACAGAAAATTGTTCACAAATAAATACTTTTTTCATGTAACTAAATTATAACACCATAATTCGAAAATAAGTTTTCCCCAAAAAAAACAACACCGATCTCACGAAAGGTGCTGGATAGAAGTGTCACGTTTCAACATGCCACTCCTATCACTAATTACTACATCTCTATTGGGTATTTATTACAAATTAATTTGTTAAGGTAGTAATGGTATTACTCATAACCTGAGCTATAAGCTCGGCAGAAAGAATTATGAACCCACCAATTAAAGCACTCCAAAGTGCTTTTTTTGCTTCTGCCATACCTTTTCCAATGCCACTAAGGTTTGCCGTTAAAAATAACCATCCAGCGTACATAATTGCAATAACAACAAACGGTATTAAAATGTAGCGAACAACTCTAACTACTATTAAAATAAGCTGAGAAATACTAGTTAAACCAATTGGGTTTTTTAGACCTACATTTGCAGTACCTTCTGCAAATAGAATAACTGGGGAAAGAATAATAGTGAAAACAAACAAATTTATTAAAAACTTTTTCATGTTCTTAGTTTAACATATTTAATTTATAATTACCTGCCTTGCTTTTACTTGTCTTCCATTTTCATCTAAAAGAAAAGTATTAATTCTTGTGTCTACTTGGAATAAATCAACAATTGTGCGGACAATTAACCAAGCAGCTAGAAGAAGTATGAAATATACTATTCGCTCTTGAAATATCTTTTTTAGATTTTTTATCATATCTCCACCAGAACCAGAATTTTTTCCATACATTATCTTTGCACCTGTATACATTATTATTAAAGGAATAATAAGTAGAGCAAGTAAAATTATAAATACCAGAATTCTACCCGCTATACTGACAAGGTCTGGTAAAGTACATTCTCTAGCGTATTCCGTACAAGCTCCAGCAGAGTTTACGTTTCTGCCACATATTACAAGGACCGGAAGAACATTGTCTTTTACACACGCGGGTGGATCAGAAAAACCTAAAATATTTCTTGTTTGTGCATTAGCAACTATTGGATTTGTAAAAACCGTAGCCATAAAAACGGTAATCATGAAATAAAGAAAATGTTTTTTGATTTTAAACATGTATTTTATTTTAATTGTCGACTCAGCTCATCTTGAGCATTTTTTATTATCTCACTTGGAGTTTGTCGAGATCCTGAAATTGCTTCTATTATTTGCCCGAACACTTTATTTATTAAATTTGAAATTGGCTCCATAAGTATGTCTCCTCTTTCAGCAGAACGGTAAATAACATCTTTCACAGGGTCTGTTTGCTCAACAAGCAAATCTTCTTCTCTTGCTGGTGCTAAGTTATATGCTGCTACAATTTTATTTGCTATTTCTTTACTAGAAATATCTTGTAAAACTTTTTGTGCTAAAGTTGGGTTACGTGCTTTAGAGGTCATTGCAACCGAGTAGACTTTTGCATAGGCTGTATTTCTAAAATCTGAAGTCACTCCTCCTTTTGGACCTGGAATCAGTGCGAGCTCGTAGTTTAAGTGCGGATTTTTCTGGTCAATGTATGACTTATCCGATGCAAGCCCAAAGTAAAGACCAAGATTCCCAGATGCAAACAAGTCTCGGTCCATTGGAGCTTTTTTAGACCAAGTATAGGCATCTTTAATATTTGGGTTTACAAAAGACGTAAAAAATACAAATACCTGTTCTGCAAGTGTGTCATTTTTAACTTTTAAATTTTCATTGGCGTCTCCTAAAACTGGAGTAAATGACTCTTCATAAGTTGTTCCCTCTTTATTTGTTTTTTCAGCAAAATCCCGAACTATTACATCATTTTTTAATTGAAAAAGTAATGTTAATAAAATTTCTCTACCATGTAAGATATTGTTAAGTGAGCCCAAAGCCACGGCACGCTGAACACTGTCAGTTGTTTGGTTTACAAACCCTAAAACTCTTGATACATAAAGTGGCATCTCTCCCCAAGTTCCAGGTGGCTTTGAATAACCTGCATTTCCTAAAATATCAAGATTTACATACATCACTAGTGGGTCAATCGCTACTGGAAAAGCAAATACTCCAGTTTTACCATAAAGTTTATAAGTCGACCTGGGATAAAGACTTTTAAAACTTTTTTCACTCATGAGAGCCTCTGGAAATGCATACTGAAATTGTTTTAAAGGTACTAAAACACTTTCTGATGAAAATAAAAGATCTGGTGCAGCATCAGTTGCCAAAGCCTCGATAAACTTATCTGCAATTTTGCTTTCTGAAATTTCTGTATATTGTACAGAATAAGTTTTTGAGGTTTGGGAGTATTCAGTTAAAACTGGGTCAATTTGGGAAGCGGGAAGTGTTCCCCATATTTTAACTACTCCCGTTAAATTTGAATCTTTTCCACTATTACCAAATTTGGAAATCGAAAAAACAAAAATTCCCAAAATTGCTAAAACAAATCCCCCTATCATAAAATATTTTCCAAATGTCCCCTGCAAGCTTTGATCCATATTTTTAGTATACTATCTTTTCTCGATTAACAAAACAAATTGGTGAGCTCCTTTGTGGATTATGGGATAAACTCCGAAGTTAAGCTCAGAAAAGATTTTCATTACTTCTTCCTCAATTAAAACAGAATTTTTATGAAGAACAGATTCTCCCAAATGCTTATGCCAATCTACAAACAATATTTTTCCCTTCTTTTTCAAAACTCTCTTCATCTCCATAATGCAAACTTTTTTATATTTGAGTAAAGAAAATGTATCTCCAATTATTATTGCATCAATTGAGTCGTCACGAAGCCTTGTACCATTTAGACTTTCAATATCTCCCCACACGGTTTTAATATTTTGTAGCTCATGAGCTTTTTCACCTTCTTGTTTTCCAGCTTTTAGCACCTCATCATCCAAATAATCAAGTTTTTCTTTGTGTACGTCAATTGCAAAAACTTTTCCTTCGGGTACAAAATGTGAAATTTCTTTTGCAAATTTCCCATTCCCACATCCAAAGTCCGCAACTTGCGAATCTTTTTGTAAACGTAGTTCTTGAAAATAGTCAGATATTTTTAACATGAAAAATAGTTTATCACGTTTTTATTTATACTACGTTTTAAGTGTTTCCTTATCCTCTCTGCTTTTTTCTTTTTCTAACATTTTTGTAAGCTCTTCAATTTCGTCGCGCAATATTGCAGCTGTTTCAAAGTCTAGCTCTTTAGCAGCTTGTCTCATTTCTTTTTCTTTTTGTTTCAAGAGTGTTGAAACTTTTTTACCGGAAAGTTTCATTTCGAGCATTGCCTCGCTGTGAGCTGTTTTTTTAATTATATGTTCCATCCCACTAGTGATGTCACTAATTGATTTTAAAATAGTTTTAGGAGTTATACCATGCTCTTTATTGTAGTCTTCCTGTACCTTTCTTCTTCTTTCTGTCTCTCCCATTGCGCGCTCCATGCTTCCAGTGATGGAGTCGGCATACAAAATAACCCTACCATTTACGTTTCTCGCAGCTCTACCAATTGTCTGAATAAGAGAAGTTTCACTACGTAGAAATCCTTCTTTGTCAGCATCAAGGATTCCAATAAGCGATACCTCTGGCAAATCGAGACCTTCACGAAGTAAGTTTACACCAACAAGAACGTGAAAAGTTTTTCGTCGAAATTCTGTTAGAATTTGAATTCTTTCAATTGTTTTAATATCGGAGTGGATATACTCAGCTTTTATTTTTCTTTCTTTTAAAAAGTTGGTCAAGTCTTCAGCCATTTTTTTTGTAAGAGTAGTAGTTAAAACTTGCCCACCACCTTTTACCTCTTTTTCCACTTCTGCAATAAAGTCTTCAATTTGTCCAGGATATTTTTTCTCTTCACTTTTTTCTTTATTATTTTTTTGAATAGAAAATCTTTTATCAATAAATTTATTTAAATCAGAAAACGCTTCTAAAATATTTTCTGGAGGTAAAACTTCTAAAAGTTTTTCTTTACCTTGAAAGCCCCACGCACAACCTAAAATATTTTCTTTTCCAAGCAAATTCTCCAGCTCATAAACATCTGTCTTGGTATCAGTTACATAAATAATATCTTTTACATCAATTTTCCAAGCTTTTACAATAGTTAATAACTTTTCTTCTTTAGAATGATGATCCTCGTAACAAAGCACATGGGAGTATTTTAATTTAGATTTTTTTAGTGCCGGTAAAACATATTTTGCCGACCCGCTTGATACAATTGCTATTCTTGCATTGCTAATTTTTTTAATCTCATCTACAAATTCATTAAATAACCGGAAACCAGTCTCCACTAAAAAATCTGCAGTAAAGTCGATCAACTTTCTGAAATGTTCTATCGTGTCGAGTGTTACATCTTTTGCATGATTTGTTTTGTTGTCAAAATACTCATCTAAAAGAATTTTTGCTTTTTCAAATGTAGTTTCTTCAAACATTGCTCTAGCCTCGATAACTCTTTGGTAAGTATTTCCAATTACACCATCAAAATCAAAAACAAAATATTTTTTAACTATTTTTTTCTCACCTTCAGGAAGTACTGGGCGAATTTCTAAAACCGGGTCAATTAGTCCTGTTGGGCGAATTATTTGTTGCACAATTTGTTCACTTTCTTCAATTTCCATTTTCCCAGGCGTCGCAGAAACATACAATATTTGTCCAACACGCTTTTCAAATTCTTCATATTTTAGGGGTCGGTTGTCAAGTGCTGAGGGAAGCCTAAATCCATAATTTACAAGGTTAGTTTTTCTTGCTTGGTCACCAGCGTACATTCCGTGAAGCTGTGGAAGTGTCACGTGACTTTCGTCAATTACAGTTAAAAACTCTGGGTTACCTTTGTGGTCGTGTGGAAAATACGACAAAAGTGTCTCTGGTGCTTCACCTGGTTTTTTTCCTGAAAGTGGTCGGGAATAATTCTCTATTCCACTACAGTAGCCGACTTCGCGCATCATAGCCACGTCTTGCATTGTGCGCCTTTTAATTCTATCTGCTTCTAAAAGTTTTCCCTGTTTTTCAAACATTTTTACCTGCTGCTCCATTTCTTTTTGGATTTCTAAAATGGCTCTACTCATTGTCCTGTCATCTGTGATAAAGTGTTTAGCGGGGAAAAACATTACATTGTCTGTTTCTTCTAAAATAGTCATTGAAACTGGGTTGAGAATTTGAATCATTGATATTGTCCCCCCACTAAAAAATACGCTCGCCATCCAAGTTTCAGAAACCGGCATAATGTCTACTCTGTTTCCTATCGCTCTAAATGTTCCACTTTTTAAATCGGCATTGGTTCTTTCAAAGTGAATAGATACTAGTTTTTCCATTAAAGAAAATTTTGTAAAACTGTCTCCAAGGCTCAAAATTAAGTTTTCTTTTTTATAGTCTTCTGGACTTCCTAAACCATAAATACAAGATACACTCGCCACTATTAATGTGTCAGCTCTAGTCAAAACATTTTGGGTAGAGGCATGTCTTAGACGGTCTATCTCTTCGTTTATAGATGCATCTTTTTCAATGTAAGTGTCAGTTGCAGAAACATAGGCTTCTGGCTGATAGTAGTCATAGTAAGAAACAAAATAATGTACTTTGTTGTTCGGGAAAAATTCTTTAAACTCTTGTGCGAGCTGCGCTGCTAAAGTTTTGTTGTGGGCAATTACTAAAGTGGTTTTGTTAAGTTTTTCAACTACATTTGCTACGGTAAAAGTTTTACCACTTCCAGTCACTCCCAAAAGCGTTTGCTTTTTTTGTCCACTTTCAAACCCTTTTACCAAATCCAAAATTGCCTGAGGCTGGTCTCCTGCTGGCGGCCAGTTGCTGACTACTTTAAATTTTGTATCGGTGTTTCTTTTTATCACGTTAATATTTACTACGCTATTTTACCATAAAAAAATGCCCTTCGCAGGACATTTTTTTATTTTAATTTTAAGATATTGATTTAAATCAGCAACATAAGACATTTTATTTCATTGCTACTTCTTTCGAAACTCCTATAGCAACTTGTTCATCAATCGGAGTTCTTTCAATCTTGTTCATGATACCAATAACTTGGTCTGGGTAAGGTGCGATAACACTGTTATATGTTCTAAGCTTTTTCCATACTGACTTATTACCATAATAAGAAGATGTAGATTTTATATTTCCACTCAAATGTGCTCCTACTTTATCAATAGCTTGCTCTTGGGTGTCAAACTTAACTTTACATGATGCCCAACCGAATACATTATCCTTGTCATTCCAACAAGCTTGTTTACCACCCGTACTCTCACGCATGGCAATAGCAGGAAGAAGTCTATAGTCTAGGTCATACTTATCAGCAACTTCAACGAAGGTTTTACCGTAACCTGCAAGTGGTAAACCATTTGTGGCAAAATAATTGTTAATATTAGTAACTCTTACATCTTCTTTAGTAACACCAGAAGTGGCAGTATTAATCTCGGCTATAACTGCAGGAAAGAAGTCAAAGGGTAGGAAACTTAATGTTGCTCCAGAAAAGGTTGCACACAAAGAAATACAAATACTCAATACTTTATTTTTTACTCTCATATTATTTTATTTAGGTTTTAGTGGCATCTGCTCCACAAACTCCGGTTCCGACTTTTGCACTTAACTTTATTACTACCCCGCATAACTTGGGCCAATAAAGTGATGTTTAGTATTCTAGCCCTTATAACTTGATAAGTCAACTACTTTTTACAAAAATATCCTTATTTTATAAGCAAATTTGCTAAAAACAAAGGGGTTTTTTGGATTAATCCAAAAAACCCCTTTGTTTACAACAACTATAGCTCTAAAATTCCAAAAAACCCTTTATAAATAAAGGTTTTTAAAAACTTTTTAACAGCCAAAAATCCTATTTTCCATGACACTTTTTATACTTTTTTCCACTTCCACAAGGACATAAATCATTTCTTCCAATTTCTTTTACTGGCTCCGAATTTTTGGTTACTTCTATTTCTCTAACTCCATTATTGTAATTATTTACTCCTTCTTTTAATGAGTGGTACAAAAAGTCGGCAATACTTTTTTCAATAGCAACATTCATTTCTTTAAAAAGTCGTAAAGACTCTCTTTTATATTCAACCAATGGGTCGTGTTGGCCGTATCCGCGCAACGACACACTACTTCGCAAATGTTCCATGGTGTCCAAATGCGCCATCCAATAAAAGTCTATAGATTGCAAAATTGTCTGTTTTGCTCCTTTTAAAAATTCTTCCTCACCGCCTTCCCCCAATATTTTTACTAGTTCATCTCTCTCTGTTTGTATTTCTGGCTTTAATGCAATAGCTTTGTCTACAAATTCGTTTATTAGTCCGTAGTCATCATTTAATACTTTTTCTCGTTTACTATAAACACTGTCACGCTGAGTATTGAGAACTGCGTCATACTGAAGAACTTGCTTACGCATGTCAAAGTAAAAGCCCTCTATTTTTGTTTGTGATTGCTCGATTATCCTGTTCACACTTTTTGCCTCTATGGGCATTTCCTCAGGAACTTTTAAAGTTTTCATCATACCTTTCATGGTGTCACCTCCAAATCGCTTCATTATTTCATCGTCAAGTGACACGAAAAATTGTGTGCCTCCCGCATCTCCTTGTCTTCCAGACCGGCCTCGAAGCTGGTTATCAATTCGTCTTGCCTCATGCCTTTCTGTCCCAATTACAAATAGCCCGCCCAGTTCACGTACTTTATCAGCCTCTTTCTTGGTTGTTGGTTGACCTCCAAGTTTAATGTCCACTCCACGGCCTGCCATGTTTGTAGCTATAACCACACTTCCTTTTTTCCCAGCTTGAGAAATTATTTCTCCTTCACGCTCGTGGTTTTTTGCGTTTAGCATTTCATACTTCACACCCGCGCGGTCAAAATATTTCGCCATTCGCTCATTTTTCTCAATAGATGTTGTACCCACTAAAACTGGTTGACCTTTTTCTTGTAACTCTTTAACTTTTACTACTATCGCATTCCATTTTGCGTTTTCTGTTTGGTAAACAACATCATTCTCATCGATTCTCATAATTACTTTATTGGTAGGAATTGTTACAACAGTCAAACCATATACTTTTTGAAACTCTTCTTTACTTGTTGTTGCGGTTCCTGTCATTCCGGCGAGTCGCTCGTACATTCTAAAATAGTTTTGGTAAGTAATACTAGCTACAGTTTTACTTTCTTTTTTTATTTCTACTTTTTCTTTTGCCTCTACCGCCTGGTGCAAACCCTCACTCCAGCGAGTACCAGTTTTAAGACGTCCGGTAAATTCGTCCACGATTATTATTTCTCCATCTTTTACAACATAGTCTTTGTCTAATTGATAAATTGCTTTTGCTCGTACCGCGTTTAGTAAATGGTGGACCATTTTAGCATTTTCTGGACTATAAATATTTGGTATTCCTAAAAGCTGCTCTGTCTTGTCTATCCCAACTTCTGTCATAGTTACTTGTCTTTCTTTTTCCTCTACAATATAGTCGGTGTCTTTAAAAAGTTGCCCCGCTACCACAGCAAAGTTTTTGTAAACATTTTCATCTTCTCCAGCTTGTGAAGAAATGATAAGTGGGGTGCGCGACTCGTCAATCAAAATACTGTCCACCTCATCTACAATAGCTGCAAAATGACCTCTCTGAGCAACTTCTTCTTTTCTGTAAACTAAGTTGTCTCGTAAGTAGTCAAAACCAAACTCTGAATTTGTTCCGTAAGTAATGTCACACGCATACGCTTCTTTTCTATTAACTTTTTCTAAAAAGTCGTAAACTATTTTAAAGCTTCCAAGTTCATCTTGAACTTTTTCATCTTCCTCTTTTTTTTCAGAACGTATATCAGAGTTATATTTAAAAGACACATCTTGACCAATTATCCCTACACTTAGTCCTAAATAATCATAAACTTGGCCCATCCACACAGCATCACGCCTTGCCAAATAGTCATTTACCGTAACCACGTGCATTCCTTTTCCTGCCAAGGCTAAAAGAAAAGTTGGCAGTGTTCCTACAAGAGTCTTTCCTTCACCGGTTCTCATCTCGGCAATACCCCTATTAAAAAGCACTTGCCCACCAATAAGCTGAACATCATGGTGGCGCTCACCCAAAGTTCTTTTTCCAGCTTCTCTTACTAGCGCAAATACTTCCACTAAAATACTTTCCAAATATTTCAATATTTCTTCCTGATTTTTTAGCTTCTCAATTTCACTTTTAAAAAACAAAACTCTTTCACGCATTTCTGTTTGCTCAAGCTTTTGAATTTGCGGCTCCAGCGCACTTATTTTATCTACTACTTTTTTGTACTTTTTAACTACTTTTTTACTCTCGTTCCCAAAAACGTTTTCTATTATTTTGTTAAACATAAATTTGATTTGAATTATACCATATCACACACCGGAAATTATGCAAATTTACAAATTTCTATAAATTTCTATAAACTATGAGCCCTTCTTTTAAACAGTCCACCGCTTGCTTAAGTTCATCCTTGTTTAACACATAAGCAATCCTAACCTCTTTTTTGCCTAGTCCCGGTGTAATATAGAAACCTGTAGCAGGTGCCATCATTACAGTTACGTTTTGGTAAGAAAAATCTTTCAACATCCACTCACAAAATTTATCTGAGTCGTCAATTGGAAGAGACGTAATAAGGTAAAATGCACCTTCTGGTTTTCCACAAATTACACCATCAATTTTATTTAGTTCGTCAACTAAAAAATTTCTTCTTTCTTTATATTCTTAAATAACGTTTTCAAAATAATCATTTTTTGTTTCCAGGGCTGCCTCAGCTACTAGCTCTGAAAAAGTTGGCACACTTAGTCTTCCTTGTGCAAATTTTAAAACAGCAGACATAACTTCTTTATTTTTACAAACTATTGCACCAATCCTGGCTCCGCAAGCTGAGTACCTTTTACTTATAGAGTCTACCAATATCGCGTACTCAGCGATACCTTCCAAACTTAAAATAGAAATGAATTTTTTATTTTCGTCATATACAAATTCTCTATACACCTCATCAACAATTATAAATAAGTCATGTTTAATACAAAGATCTTTTAAAGTCTCAAGTTCATTTTTTGTATACAAATAACCAGTTGGGTTGTTAGGATTACAAATCAAAATTACTTTAGTTTTAGATGTAATTTTTTTCTCAAATTCTTCAATCGAAGGTAATGCGAAATTATTTTCTATTTGAGAAGTCACAGGAATGATTTTAAAACTTCCCATTGTGCAAAAACTACTGTAGTTAGCATAAAATGGTTCTGGGACAATTAGCTCATCTCCCTCGTCCAGAGTTGCGAATAGTGCAAATACCAATGCCTCTGAGCCACCAGTTGTTATTATTATATCCTTTGCTTCTACCGAAACATCTTTACCGGCGTAATATTTTGCTAATTTTTCTCTATATGAAAGCGAGCCTTCTGAAGGTAAATAGGAAAGAATATCGAATTCAAAATTTTTTATAGCTGCGTGAATTTCAATCGGGGTTTTTATATCTGGTTGCCCAATATTTAAATGAATAACTTTTATTCCCTTATTTTTTGCCGCATCGGCATAAGGTGCAAGTTTTCGAATTGGGGATTCTGGCACCCGCTCAGCAATTTTTGATATTTTAGGCATAAATTACACTTTTAATTCTCCTTAAACTTTCTTCTCTCCCAATTATCTCCATTATAGTAAACGGGTCTGGAGATTTTTCTTTCAAAGAAAGTATCATACGTAATGGGTGAAGTATTTGCCCGCGACCAATAGTTGCGGACCAATCCCAAATTTCATTTTTTAAATTCTCAGCTGTCCAATTCTCTTCACTAACCGTCTCTAATTTTTCCAAAACTAATCCCAAATTCTTTTTGGATTCTTCCAGACCTCGCTCTTTAAAACAAATTTTTTGTAAATCAAAACTTTCAAAATCTTTTTTATGATCTTCTGTGGAAAACATATTATTTTCACCATTTAAAATAGCGTCATAATATTCTGTAAATTTTGAAATTCTTTCTTTATATACTTTAAGAATAATTTTTTTTTCTAATTCATTTGAGTCTTTTTTCACATAACTAATAAACTCTTCGTCATTTAAATCTTTCAAATAATGTTTATTAATATTGTCTAGTTTTTTAAAATCAAATTGTGCCGGCGAAACCTGTACTTTTTCAAGCGAAAACTCTTTTATAAGGTCTTCTAGAGTAAAAAATTCACGTTCGTTACCTGGGTTCCACCCAAGAAGTGCCAAATAATTGACTAGAGTTTCTTTTAAGTAGCCCATCTCAAAAAACGCTTTTAAACTTGTAGTCCCATTTCTTTTTGAAAGTTTTTTTCTGTCTTCACCTATTATAGTTGGCAAATGAGCATAGTATGGAATTGTTGCGCCAAATTGAGAAAGCGCTTCAATGATCATTATTTGTCTAGGAGTACTTGTCATATGGTCATCACCTCTTATAACGTGTGTTATACCCATAAGCCAGTCGTCTATTACCACTGTAAAGTGGTAAATAGGATCATTTATTGACCTTGCAATTATTATATCGGCTGCATTTTCACCTTTAAAATTTCCTTCTTGGTCACGCTCTTTGAAAGAGTGGCTGTTTATTTTTATTTCTCCTTTTACCAAATCAGTCCAAACTATTTCTCTTTCTGTATTTTTTAAACGAATAATTTTTCCTGTTCCCTGTGCATTCTCCACATCTTCATAAGCAAAACCATTACTTACTAGCTCTTTTAAATACTTGTTATATACTTCCAGTCTTTCGGTTTGTCTATATGGTCCTTCATCCCAAGATAATCCTAGATTTGTAAGTGCATCAAGCATTGGTTGTTCATACTCTCTTTTACTTCTTTCTTTGTCGGTATCTTCAAAACGAAAAATTATTTTACCATTTTGTTTTTTTGCAAATAAAAAATTAAAAAGAAGTGTTCTCACGTTTCCAATATGTATTTCTCCTGTTGGACTTGGTGGAAAGCGCACTACGACTTGTTTGTTGATAACTTCTTTCATAAATGAATTATATCATGTTAAACTTTTTTTATAAAATAAATATATGGATAATGAAAAATTGATTAGAGAGCTATTAGCCACAACCAGAGAAACTAGAGACATGGTTAATTCTATAAACAAACAACGAAGGTTTTCAAATTTCTTGACTGCAGTCAAATACATAATAATAATATTTTTATTATACGGTGCTTACTCGACAGTCCAACCATATATAGACACTGCGACTCAAACTATGAATAATATAAATAATATAAGTGCACAGGCAAATACTCTCAAAAATGTAGATCAGAAGTCATTTACAGACTATATAACTTCACAGATTAAGAAAATTAATACAAAGTAGTAACTGAAAATTTATTTACTTAAAGAACTTTAAACAAAGATGGTATATGGAGTAAGTAATAAAATAGGCTGCGAAAACATCTATTGAATAATGCAAATGACCTAGCAAAACACTAACCCCCGCAACGATTGAGGATAATAAAAAAATAATTCTCAAATAATAATTTTCCCAAAAGATAAGGGAAAGTAAAAATGGTAACCCAGTATGTCCTGAGAAAAAAAGGTCGGAGCCAGAAGTAAACAAATTTAAAGATGTTGTCCAATCAATTGGTGCCCGCACAGGAAACGGTCCAATGTGTGTAAGGATAACAAAAAAAGCTCTGATAAGAATGAAAAGGCCCATACTTTTTGTAACAAAAGGAATTTTTTTAGGTTCTTTTAGGAGAATTAAAGTGACAAATATCGCAAATATTATTGCCCCCTCTATAAAAACATCATCTACATTAATAAGCGGTAAATTGTCTAATAATAAATCTGTAACTGAGCTACTTGCATGGTTGAATGCAAAAGTACAAGCTAAGTGATTAATTATTAAACTAAAGAAAAAAAATGTTATTCCCAAAATAGAAGCGTAGATATTTTGCTTATCTGAAAAAAAACTTTTATGTTGTTCAATTATTTTATGATTATTTTTCATCTGATATCTATATATTTTTCTGTGTAAGGTTTATTTAAAAAAATTTCAGAGATATGGTTTACTGCATATTTTATACCCATGTTGATTATTCCCTCTTCTTTTAACCTTCTACCTGAAGTATACATTAGAAGTTTAAAAGTCCACTTAACTTTTCCAACTTTAAAAATTCTTTTAGCAATATCAGAGTCTTCACCATAAAATTTAATTCTTGTATCGTACCCACCAATTTTTTCCATAGCGCTTCTTCGAACAATAAAATTTCCACCTTGGAGCATTCCTCCAATTTTAAAAATATTGTTTGTTAAAAAATAAAGTAAATAACCAAAATAATAAAAAATTCTTACAACAAATCTTTGAAAGATATTTAAGTCGTAATAAATATATGGTCCGCTTAGTGCAACAAGATTTCCATCTGTTGTAAATTCTGTCATAACTTTTCTAAGCCATCCCTCTGGTAAAATTACATCCGCGTCAATATTTGCTATTATTTCTCCAGTAGAGTTATCCATTCCGCATTTTCTTGCCCAAACGAGACCTTTATTTTTTTCATCCACTACTTTTACATTTGGAAAACCTTCTGCAATTTCTTTTGTTTTGTCCGTACTATTATTATTCACCACAATTATTTCTGTACTATATGAATATCTTTCTATTTCTTTTTTCACAGATTCCAAACAACTACCAATTCTTTTTTCTTCATTATAGGCGGGTATAACAAAACTAATTTTCATATATTAATAAATTATTTTTTCTTTAACTTTGTAAAGTACAAATATATTGCTACAACTATTATACCAAGAAAACCATAAAATACCTTACCAGTTGCAGAGTCTATTTGCTGATATATTCCTACAAAATTGTAACCTAAAAATAAAAGTACTCCTGACCAAACTAGTTGACCAAGTAAATTTACAATAAAATAAGGTACAAAAGGTATTCTAACAATTCCAGCCGTTACGAGTACAACAAATGAAAGTCCTAAGCCATTTGTTAATTTTGACATAAATAGTATTAAATATTTATTTTTATGAAACATATTTTTTATTTTTTCCACCTTGTTTTCTTCAATATTAAATTTGTTTTGAAGTTTTGTAATTGCCTTTTCTCCATATTTGTAACCAGTATAATAAAGTGTTACATCTCCAAAAATATCTCCAACTATTACTGCCAAATAAACTAAATAAATATTTAAATACCCCAGCTTAACTATAGAACCAAGCATAATAGATACAATTGGCCCTTCAAATACAGCCAATGCTGCTATAAAAAAATAACTAATATAACTGTAATTTGTATAAATGTGTAAAAGATAATCGTACATCTTTTTATTTTTAGTTATTTTTAATAATTAATTTTTTCATCAAATAAATTTGTTTAAATATTTGAATTGGTGAAAGATAAGAAAAAATATTTAAACCCATAATTATAAAGTCCCAATGTACTCCAAATTTTTTTCTTTTCAGTGGACTTTCTACATTAGGCCAATTAACTACTGCTAATTTTAATTTTTTTTCTATAACAATACTATTTAAAAATACTTCAATTTCAAAGCCATCTAGATCTGGTAGACGATTTAATTCATTACTAATTACATTTTTTTTAAAACACCTTTCTCCCGTAATGTAATCTAGTCCAATTATTTTCCAAAAACTTGGGGCGTTTTTTCGAAGACTTATACTCATATCTGCTTTTCCCAAAAAAACTGGTTCTGTTAAATCTTTTATTGATTGAACGGTAAGTCCTAAAAGGTCTGCATCTAAAAAAAGTAAAATATCTCCTTTAGATCTTAAGATACCGTTGTAGATTGACATGCTTTTCCCTAAATTTTTATCGTTGCGAATAACATGAAAATTTTTAAATGCAGATGTTTCTCTCAAAGAATTATCTGAAGAAAAATCGTCTACAATTATTACTTCTTCTAAAAAATCACATTTTTCTAGTACCGAAAGCACGCGCACTATTCTTGTCTCTTCATTATACATAGGTACAATACAAGATATCCTGTTCATCTTATTCTTTCTTTTTAGAATTCCAGAAATTTAGTGGTAAATTACTCAATACAAACATTGCTACAGAGGTTAATTTATTCATCCAACGCTTGTTGGCAATAATATTTTTAATAAATTTCAATTTAACAAAATCTAAGCCCAAATTTACTAATTGTTTCTCACCGTTTACAAAAGTTTTTTTAACTGCCTCGGCTGCATGATGCACATTTCTCAAAGTTTTAACTATAAAGTATCCAATTACTGACAAAATACCTATTACGATAGCGAGCGCTAAACATGAGAGGATTAAGAGAATGTTTGTTAGTGTTGAATTATCCATATTTGGAATTATACCACAAAGTTTTATTTAAAATACCTCAAATGTTTTGCAAGTTTTTCCACAAAGATTGTTGACCCTATTCCTATTATAGAACCTATAATAATGTCTACTGGATAATGCACATTTAAATACAATCTAGAGTAACAAATCAAAACTAAAATTATTATAGCTAAAATATTTACTAACATTTTTAGATGTTTATTTTTAATATGTAAATATGAATAATATATTATTAATATAAAAATGACTCCAGCTATGGTAGCATGACCTGATGGAAAACTATAGCCATCCTCAGCAATTAGCATATGGATTGGTCTTGGGATTTTAAACAACTCTTTCAATGAATAAGTGATGGCTAAAGCTAGAGCCGAAGAAAAAAGAATTACAAAAGCGTATTTTTCCTGTTTATATTTCCAAAGTATTAATGAGGCGGTAAAAAGTATTGCTACAATAATTACCGGCTCAGTTATATAAGATATTGAAAGCCAAAATTTGAACATATTAATTTACATTATAACTTATATTTTTAAAAGTTAAGTCCTGTTGTGCACCTAATAATATACAAAGTTAGAACTAAAATTTCATGAATTTCATATTTCTCACTAAAAAAGTTATACTTTTAAAGTAATTTGTATTTGTTTAATTATTTCGCCAAGCTTATATTCTGCTTTTACAAAATAATTCTGTACTCCATAAGTGGTATAAGTCTTTTTTAAATCTAGGGAAGATGTATTGGAGACAACAAAAATTGGTACTTCTTTATACTTACTTGTATTAGATTTATATTTAACAACAAAGTCAATTCCAGTTTCTTTACCAATTAAATTGTGGTCTAGCCATATTCCATCCATTTCCAATATTTCTGTACAAAATGCATCTTCTACACTTTTTGCAGTCACAACTTTGAAACCGCATTGCTCTAATTTAATCTGAATAACTTTTTGTAAAGACAAATCATCTTCCACCACTAGTATTGTTTTTATTATTATATAATTGTTATTAGTTATAATTATTAGGGTTTGCTTATTTAAGATGTCGCAAAGGTAGAGTAAAATAAAAAGTGGTACCAATATTTTCTTTACTTTCAAACTAAATTTTCCCACCTGATGAATCCACAATATTTTTGGCTAAATACATTCCTAGCCCAGTGCCATCAGTCGATCGTTGTACAACATTGTCTGCTCTGTAAAATTTTGTAAATATTTTCTTTTTTGATTCTGTTAGTATACCAAAACCATTGTCCTTAATAGACAAAAGCATCATTTGATGATATTTTTTATCATTTACTTTTATAGAGATTTCTATTTTTCCTTTTTTATCTGAATATTTTACAGAATTCGAAATTAAATTTTGTAAAACCATTCGTAATCTTTTAGGGTCAATGTTTATGAGCGGCAATTTTCCTGAATATTTATAAACTAAATTTATTTCTTTTTCTAAAATATCATTTTTCTGTTCATCTACAACATCTTGAATTAGTAATACTACATCTGTGTATTCATCACGAATTATAACTTCACCAACATCAAGCATTGCAACATTTAACAGAGAGTTCACCATCTCTAACATTCTTCCTGTTGCATTGTATATTTCTTGAAAGTAGTCTTTTTGGATATCCTCCAATTCTCCACCGTCACCTTCTAGAAGCATTTCTGTATACCAAGAAACAACCGAGAGCGGTGTACGAAGTTGATGAGCTGCAAGAGAAATAAAATCTCCTTTTGCAATATCCGACTCTTTTCCTGCTGATATATCCCGAAATATTTCTACTGCTCCAATAATTTTTCCTTTAAGTAAAATAGGATTAAAAAAACTTGACACAGGAAATTTGGTTTTATTTTTACGAATATAGCAATATTCTTCTCCAGAATTCCGAAATTTACTTTTTCCAAGTAATGAATGCGATAGGATTCTCTCAGTAAAAGGTATTTTAATACCTTTTACCTCATCATGAGAGAGAATATCATCAATATTTTTTCCCTTAACTTCCTCTTGTTTCCATCCCAGGGCTTTTTCAAAAGCTTTATTAACCAACTCAATTTTTCCTTCTTTGTTTACTACCACAAGTGCAGCACCAAGCGAAAGTAAAATAGCTTCATTTTTAGCTTTGGCTTCCTCCAATTCTTTAATATTTTCTCTTAGTTGGAAGGTTCGCTCCTGCACCTTTTTTTCTAGTTCTAAATTAAGATCCAGAATTTTCTGCTCAGACCGCTTTCTATCTGTAATGTCATTAAAAACAATTCCTACTCGGTTTTTCTTTGGCACTTCAATACGAAATGCGTGCACCTCATACATACGTCCCACGACTGCAGCATGATTTTCAAAGCGAATTGGTTTACCTGTTTTAATTACCTTTTCATACATATCAAACCAATACTGCTCGTGAAAAGGTGCAAACTCGCGTATCCTTTTTCCTTTGATATCTTGTAACCCAGTCTGTCTTTCAAAAGCTGGATTAACTTCTAGAAAATAAAGTGCGGTAACGATTTTCGCTTACCTCTACTTTTTTCCTTTCCATCACTCTTTCGGTTGAATCGGTTGCCGTAAGGACTAATCCCCTTACACTGCCATCGATATTATAAATGGCGTCATTAATAAAATCAAAATATCTTTCCTCCAACTTTCCATCGTAAATAATTTTAGCAGGTAGTTCTTTCCCTATAAAAGTCACCCCGGTTTTCATGACTGTACCCATAATCTCCAGAAATCCTTGTCCTCTAATTTCTGGAAGTGCCACAGATAATGGCTTACCAAGTATCTGTTCTTTAGTTTTACCCCAAAACGCGCACATTTTAGCATTCGCAACCTCAATTATGAGGTCTTTACCTTTAAAAATCGCTAACGCCACAGAAACTTTTTCAAAAAGAGTTTGTAATTGATTATTCTTGTTCCCAATATCTTTAATATTTTTTTTCACTTTATGTTTTGTATTACTTTGTTATTTTACTAGTACTACTATCTATGATACCGAAAAGAAATTAGTTCATTGTTTCTTTAAACTTACTTTCTTAGTTTTTGACTTCTTACACAGGTTAATCATAACACAAATAAGTTTTTCTGTATTTTAAAAGAACCCTAAAATTGTCAATACGAGAGAACTTTCATAGTTTGGGGTTTTTTGTACAGAAAAACTAAGAAAGATATAAAGTTATCATTAGGTTTTAACCAGAAAAAACCTTATAACACAAAGGCAAAAAGTAATTTTGGTATTATTCGTATGGGCTTGTGCTCAGACCCAGATTTGAACTGGGGACCTATTCCTCTTCAGGGAAGCGCTCTACCAACTGAGCTATCTGAGCAATATGAAAATATTATAACATATTTATCAAATATATTAAATACTGAAATTTTTGATATTGTACAAATCATCATCAGCACTCTCGATATCTTTTTTCGCTTCTTCTTGTCCTCGATCGTCGAGCAATTTTTCTTCTTCTTTTGTCTCTACTTCAACTCCCGCCAAGTCTGCATTTAGCACCTCTAAACTTTTTTCACCATCGACAATTTCTTCTTTTTGCACCTCAACAGCTTTTCCTTGCATATTTTCAACAGCGTTTTTAAGTTTTTCTTGCAGCTTACTTTTTTCTTCCATGGTTATTTGGGCAGCATTTATAGATTTTGAAATCATTTCCAAATCATCAAAAGAAAAGAAGTCGATTTTTATTATTCCACCTACATCACGCTTTTCCACATGCACCCTTGTCCCAAGTTTCTCGCCTAAGCTATTCTCAATTTCCAGAATGTTTGGGTCTTTTATATATGCCTGTTTTCGTACTTTGTCTTGAGCTACTTTTCTACCTAAACTTTCAGCCTCACGAACAGTCATTTTACGGATTAGCATTTCACAAAATAAAGTCATCTGTTCGTCTTTTCTATCTGAAAGCATAAGAAGTGGGCGAGTATGACCTTCAGATATTTTTCCCTGCCCAAGCGCTTTCAAAATTTCTTCTGGTAAATTTAATAGGCGAATTGAGTTTGAAACATACACTCTACTTTTACCCATTTTTTTACCAATGTCTTCATGGGAAAAACCAAAACTTTTAGAAAGTTGGTCAAGTGCTCTTGCCCTATCTACCGGGTTCAAGTCTTCACGTTGCAAATTCTCAATAAGTGCAAGCTCTGCTCTGGTTTCGTCATTATCACCCACACGAATAAGCGCTGGAATTTGTTTTAGACCTGCTAGTTTTGCAGCTCTTGTTCTTCTTTCTCCAGCAATCAGCTCATACATGGTCACAAATCCTCCATCGCTTTTTTCTTGCTCGTATCTCGAAACTGTTATAGGCTGCAAAAGTCCGTATTGTTTTATAGATTCTGCTAACTCTTTTAGACCTTCTTGGTCAAAATCTTTTCTGGGTTGGAAGCGGTTTGGTAAAATTTTGTCAGTGTCAATAAAGAATACTGAGTTTTGCAAAATTACATTTTTTGGAACGTCTATCATATAGAAAATAGTATAACCGATTCGTCCATTTTGTCGAATTTTAAATTAATTAATACATTTTTTAAATTGATAGGCTGCTATAGCTAAAGCCATTGCTACATTCATACTTCTATTAATTCCAAACATGGGAATGCAATATTTCTCAGTAACAGTATTTAACAATTCAGTAGACATCCCATATTTTTCAGAGCCTACGACTAAAACTACGTTTTGTTTTAATTGCTTTGTATTTAAGTTAAATATATTTTTACTATCTTTTCCTGTTTCAATAGCTATTATTTGCATACAATTTGTTTTATGTATAAAATCTTGAACCAACTCACATTGTATCAGTTCTACGTTTTCAGTTCTTGACATAATGTCTGCTTTCTTTTTATGTAAATTATATGTTTCAACACTTTTCCCAATGAGAAAAACTTTCGAACTTCCCAGTGCTTCAGCAATTCTTATAATATAGGCTATATTATCCCAAAAAATTAAATTTTCACACGCCAGTTGTATATTCATCTTTTTAATTATTTTTTTAACAGAAAATAGAATTAAATTTTTGGAACTTTACAGTTTTTGCAAACTCCGTATATTTCAAAAGAGAAGCCAGTCATATTTTTAAATGCCACGGCTTTTTTAAAAAGCTTGCTCGCTATTTTTTCTGCACCAAAATCTGGAAGTTCTTCTATGTGCTCACAATATTTACAAACCACGTGCGAGTGTGGGTCAGAAGCAAGCTCGTAGTGTGCATGCCCATGACAGAAATATTTTTCTAAAACTATTTCTTTTTGCACCATACTTTTTAAATTTCTGTAAACTGTCGCTTGGTCACAATAAGCTTTTTTGTTAACTTCAGAAAGAATTGCATCTACAGAAAGTGGCTTGTCTGCAAACTCTAAAATTTCTAAAATGATGTTACGTGGGCCTGTTTTCCTAAACCCATCAGAAAAAAGCAGGTCTCGGTTTTGTTCTTTATTTTGAGCGGTCTTCTTTGCAGTTTTTTTGTCCATAGTATGTGCTGTTCCTCCCCTTTACAAGGGGAGGTTAGGTGGGGTGTACAAATTATACACCCACTATTTTATTTTTACAAATGCAAGTCAATTGCAAGTAAAATTACTCACTTAAACCATCTAGGTTTACATCGTAAAGCATTGCTTCACTTACAAGTTTGTAGCTATAAACTTCCTCTGGTGTAAACCAAGTTGAAACTTCAAAGTCGTACGCCTCTGGTCCGTCTGCTGGGTCAGTGCAGTGTATAAGATTGCGGAGTCCGCGAGATCCATCTACGTCACACATGAAAAATGAGTCTAGAGCATAGTCTCCACGAATAGTTCCCGTGTCTGCAGTTGTAGGCTCTGTGCCACCAACGAGTCTTTTTACTACAGCCTGAGCCTGGTTGCCTTCGATAACCATAACAACAACTGGACAAGCCGCCATATAGTGAACCATTGCTCGGATAATGTCTTTTCCATACTCTATTGCCTCTTTTTCTATAGGCATTCCAAGCTTACCCTTGTTTTCAATAATTCCTTTCCCCTTTCTTTCGTACCAAGCGTCGTCTTTGTTGTAATGTTTAAAAATTAAAGTTTCGTCAGCTTGAGTCATTTTCATGGCTACAATTTTTAAACCAATTCTCTCCACTCTTTTTATTACTTCACCAACCAAACCTCTTTGGATTGTGTCTGGTTTTAAGATTACAAATGTTCTTTCTTTTTTTGGATGCATATATATAATTAATGATTTATTATAGGCTATTTTACCACAACTTTTGTAATTATTACAGGATCAATTGGTCTATCGGCTTGTCCAGTTTTGACATTAGCAATTGCATCTACAGTTTCTATTCCGGAAATGACTTTTCCAAAAACACTGTAAAGTGGTGGAAGCTGCATGTCTTTATGCATTATGAAAAATTGTGAGCCGTTGGTGTTTGGCCCAGAGTTGGCCATTGCTAGTGTTCCGCGAGAATATCCAAGATTTTGTGAACCAGTTAATTCGTCCTGAAATTTTCCACCTTCAAAACTCATTCCCCCTGTTCCCCACGCAGCCATTTTTCCATCATCTTTTGAAAGTGGGTCACCAGCTTGAATCATAAAATCTTTTATAACTCGATGGAATTTCACACCATTGTAAAATCCTGAGTTCGCTAATTTTACAAAATTCTCAACTGTTTTTGGTGCAATTTTAGAATTTAGCTCTAAAATAATATTTCCTTTATTTGTTGTTAATGTTACTTTATATGTCTCTTTCATAGGATTTACTTTCGTGTTTGTATTTTGGTTTGATGTTGTTGCGCTCGCTAGATTACCATTTTCATTGGCAGTTTGCAATTGCATGCTGGTATTTATAACCTCTTGATTTTGTTGCTGGGTAATATCTGATAAATTATTTTGTGTAGTAGGAGCAGAGAATACATAATAAAGAAGACCTGCAAGTACAACAGCAAATGCACCGACAATTCCGATTATTACATTTTTTTGCATGTTTATTTTTATATTAACATCGATTAGTTTAACACAAAAAACTATTTTCTCAACTCATCAAACAATTCTAAAAAAGTGCTTTGAAAAAAATGACCCCTATTTGTAAATTTGTGAAAATTTGCCTCGAGAATGTTTTTTAAAATAAACTCAGAATTTTTAATTAAACATATAGTGTCATCTTCTGAATGCCACAAATGTAAATTTTCAAATTTGTCTTTTAATTTGGAAATGTTTTGATAATCAAAAGTAAATGTTCCTGTTTGCTCTACGTCATTCTCTGGTTGAAATTCGTCAGCAATAATTGGAGCAACTAAGTGGAGAGTTTTAATATTTTTTTGAAAAACATTTTCACTCAAATATTTTAAAATAAGAATAGTCCCTAATGAATGTGCAACAATAATGACATTATTATTTTCAATTTTTTCAAGATACTTTTCAAAAATTATTTTCCAAATTTCATAATCAGAATTTCCTCTATCAGCAAATTTTGGAAAGATGAAATCATATTTGTCTTCTAAAGTCCAAGCAAGCCAATCTTTCCAACTTCTATATGTTTTTTCATCAATTTCACTATTTTTATAATATTCTAAAGCTTTTTCTCTGCTACTAAATGTATTTCCACCACTAATAAATATTATTGTTTCTTTCTCCATTATTTAATTTTAACATGAAATTTTACCAATTCATATTACGCACCCACACCAAAAAGTCTTGTTTTTTACTTTCATACCAGCTCATTTTTCGTAAATTTTCCTCTACTTTAGTTACTGTTGCAACGTCACCGTATAAAATAATCAGTTTTTCTCCATCATCGAGTTTGCTAAAAAACTCCTTTTCATATCTAGCTTTTCCCTCGTCAGTCTTTAAAGTTTTGTTTACCTCTTCTTTTTTATCATTTTTATTTTTAAGTATCTGAAGATCATTTTCAGCTTTTTCCACCCTACCACTCATGGTTAGCCAAACAGGTATAATTCTAAAATTCCAATACAAAAAAAGACTGAAAACTGCAAAATATAAAATTGTAGCCGGTGGGCTAGTTAGTATTTTTCTTATTGTCCATCTCTGATTATGAATTCTCATCTTAAGATCAAGTTTATCATAGAAATTTTTTATGTTATAATACTTTTTATAAAAACTAATATATGTTTAACAATGAAAATAAAAAAACCCGTGAAATGGTAATGAAAGTATTAGCTGTGCTAATAATAATTTCCTTTGTAGGTTTTGCTGTTGCACCCGCATTTTTGCGATAATAAATGTTAGCGTTTTATATTATTGCCTTAATCCTTTGTTTTCTAGGAATAATTTTAAATCTACCTGGTTCAATTCATATTAACCCAATATTGCTGCATTAATATGACCCCAAAACTGCTTTACTAATGTCTCTGACTTTTTTAACTCTCGGTGCACTTTCAAGGATAATAATTTTTCAAAAAGAGATTATAAAAGACGACTTATTATATATTGTACTTTTTGGAATTTTAGGAGGGGCTTTAGGAGGATTTCTTGTTGGTAAAATACCTGATAAATATTTAATAATAGTTTTCTTAATTACAGGTGCAAAATATATTTATGATTTCTTTTTTAAAATCAAAAAAGAAATCAGCTTAAATACCAAAAATCATTTCTTGAGCTTATTTTTTACAGGAACAATAGCTTCTTTATTTTCTGCTTTTGGTTTACCTGGGGGTTCAATAAGACAAGGTTATTATTTTTCCAGAGGCTACACCCTACAACAAGTTCAAGGTACCGCAGCTGTTATTTTTTTTACGAGTGGACTTTTTAGTATTTTGTCTCGCTTATACTTTGAAAATTTGGGTCTAGAAAAAATATATTTAATACTTCCTTTGTTTCTACCAATGTTACTTGTGATGTATTTTGCAAAAAAAGTTTCCTACAAAATCCCTAAAATTTGGCAAGATAGAATAATTATTTACTCATTAGTAGTTTCACTACTTTCAGTTATTCCAAAATTATTTTAATCTTCTCGTTTTTTCACATCACCATTTCTCATCATTTCTAAAAATGTATCCTGAGAAATATGAACTTTTGCAAAAGCCTGCATTTTCTTTTTTCCTTTTTTCTGTTTATCTAGAAGTTTATTTTTACGAGTCACATCTCCCCCGTATAGATATCCTGTCACATCTTTTTTCATTGCTGAAATTGACCGAGAAGAAATAATTTTTCCATCTACCTTTGCTTGAATTTTAATTGTGAATAATTCTCTAGGTAAAATAGCATGCAGCTTTTCTACCACTTCCTCTCCCTCTTTTTGCACACGGCGCGCCCCCACAACTCTTGAGAATGCTGCCACAACCTCTTCAGCAACCAAAACTTCAAGTCTTCTCACGTCTGCTTTTTGGTGACCAATCGGCTCGTATGTTACAGATGCGTACCCACTCGATACACTTTTTAGCTCGTCAAAAAAGTTTCGCATAAGCTCACGAAGTGGCATGTCAACATGCATAGCAAAACGCTCCCCCGAAAAGACATCAGTTGCTTGTAAAATACCCTCATGGTCATACAAAATTTTTGTCACCGGCGAAACATAGTCTGGTGGACAAATAATTGTTAATTTTACAATTGGCTCGAGACACTCCAAATAATTATTATGATCTGGAAAATTTGCAGGGTTGTAAATCGTCTCTACCACTCCATTTTTCTGAGTTACTAAATATGGAATTGAGGGAGTGGTGATAATTAGTTCCAAATTAAACTCACGCCGAAGTCTTTCGGTAATGATTTCCAGGTGAAGCATTCCTAAAAACCCACACCGAAAACCACGACCTAAAATTCCCGATGCTTCTTCTTCAAAACTAAGGCTTGAGTCTGAAAGTTTTAGTTTTAAAAGTGCCAAACGCAGCTCATGAAAATAGTCTTGTTCTTCTGGGTAAATACTTGCAAATACTAGCGGCCTTGCTTCAGAGTATCCTGGTATCGGGGGTAATCTGTCTTTTGTAGAAAGTATTGTATCTCCTACTTTAGTTATTCCTGGTTCTTTAATGCCAGTCACGATGTAACCAATTTCTCCAGCTTCAAGAAATTGTTTTTTAACTTTTTCTGGTTTAAATATTCCACACTCGCTCACCACAAACTTTTTTTGTGGTTCATTAAAAATGAGCTCGTCTCCTACATTTATTTTTCCGTCAAACACACGTATAAAAACAATTACACCTTGGTGGTTTGAATATCCAAAGTCAAATATTAGTGCTCGACTACCTTTACGCTCAGTTTCTCCTCCTTCATAAGCAGGGGTTAAGGGGGGTTTTGGTCCTGGCACTTTGCTAAATATTTCTGTTAAAAGTTTTTCTACACCTTCTCCAGTTTTACCTGATACATAGTTAATATCAGATTTCTCACACCCAAGAAGTTCTATTAATTCTTGTTCAACTTTTGGTAAGTCCGATAGCGGTGAGTCAATTTTAGATATCACAGGTAAAATTGTTAGACCTGCGTCTTTTGCCATTTGTAGCACTGTAATAGTTTGCGCTTGTACACCCTGGGTTGCGTCTACTAACATTAGAGCACCTTCTACCGCACGGAGACTTCTGGAGACTTCATAAGAAAAATCAATATGTCCTGGAGTGTCAATAAGGTTAAAAATAACCTGCTCGCCATTAATAGGAAACTCCATTCTTACTGGTTGCATTTTAATTGTGATTCCCCTTTCACGTTCGAGATCCATCGAGTCTAAAACTTGGTCTTGCATGTGTCTTTTTTCGATAGTTTTAGTCACTTCCAAAAAGCGGTCTGACAAAGTAGACTTTCCGTGGTCGATGTGAGCAATGATAGAAAAATTTCGGATTTGCATAAATTTCTTGAATTATACCATTTTTCTTATAAATATTCTTTATTAAATCTCAGAAAAAAATATTCCATTTTGAATATTTTCAATCGCTTTTTTAATATATGGAACAATGTTGATAGGTAAATTGTCTATTTCAAACCATTGCAAATCGTCACACTTATTTGGCTCCATATTTTGTATATCCCCATTCCACTTGGAGCAAGTGTAAAAAACGTCAATTCTAAAGTCAATCATTTCTTTTCCATTATACCTATGCATAATTTGGACCAATTTTAAATCTTCTTCTTTTACCTCGACCCCAATTTCCTCTTTTAATTCACGTATTCCACAATCTAAAAATCTTTCTCCTTTTTCTACGTGACCTGCAGGGAAACTATAAAATCCATCCATGTACCCAGTTTGAAACCTTCTTGAAAGAAGAATTTTATTTCCATCTTTTAAAATAATATATCCAGAAGGGATTAGAAAATGTTTTTGCATAATTTTAGAAATACTTTATCTTGCAATATTAGTAACATTGAAAAATAAGCAAGTAAAGCCAGAAAAATTTTAAAAATAAAAATTGCAAAAAAGTTTTGTAAATGAAAAATATTTTGTAAATAATTAAAAACATAGTTGAAATTTATAAGTATAAAAATAAATATCAAGAAAGATTTATAAATATTTTTAATAATTTCTAAATATGAAAGTTGGCCTTTGGAGTTTAAAATTAAAAGTATAGAAAAGAAAACTGTGCAGACACCAAAACAAATTGCATAGACAAGTGAAAACAAAATGTTATGTAAAAATATATTTAAAATATATGTTCCAGACAAAATAGTAATAAGTAGTTGAGCTGTTGTTAGGGATGCTAGATTTGCCTGAGAAGTGGAATACAAATATTTTCTAATAACTTCGGAAGTGTTCATGAAAGGAAGTGAGAAAAGCAGAACTGCAAAAAGGCTCGATATTGTAGTTAATGAGTAAGTAGAAAGAGAAGAAAAATAATACACAATTTGTACAAGCTCTTTTACGTTTAATATCCCCAAAAGTGAAAAAGGAATTGTAATAAAGAAAATAAGAATAACAGAACTTTCTAGACTTTGTTTTTGTTCGCTTTTTGCCCCAACAATATGAAGTTTTGAAAAGCTAGTCATGAGTGCTGTACCAAATGAGGCACCAATTACAAAAAATGCGGCTAAATACAAATTGTAAGCAATGGAAAACTGAGAAACACTACCAACACCCGCATAAGAAGAAATAGAAACTATAACAACACCATAAATTTGAAAAAGTAGAACTGCAAAGAATCTATTGGAATTATTTTTTACAAATTGCAACCATTTTTGTAATTTAATTTCTAGTCTGAAATGCTTTAATATCTCCATACTTTCACGGTTACAAACCTGTACTAACATAAAGAAAAATGAACCCACAATAACCGATATTACCACGCCATAAATACCTAAATTTGGTACTAGTAAAATAGAGCCAACCAAGATAATGAAGCTATAAACAAAACCGGCCGAAGCCATACCAAGATTTTTTCCATAAACCATACCTATGCTTCCTGCCAATATTCCAATGGGAAAGAAAAATTGGGCAAATAATAGTAAATGAGCAAGAGATATTAGTGTTTGTAAATTTTCCGAATTAAAAGTAGGAGCTAAAAATTTTGCAATTGGACCCATAAAAATGAAAAGAAAAATGAAAATGAACAACATCATAAAAAATACCAAGCTTCCAGTTTCTTTTACACGCTCAATTATTTCTTGTTCATTATTTTCACAAGCTTCGCCGTTTTTGTTTTTATGTTTTGCCTCTGTAAGTAGAGGAATAAAAATAACAGAACCCAAAAATACACTGTAAAATATATTTAAAAAATCTGGAACTTTTAAAGCTAGATAATAAATATCTAAAGTAGGTCCGATACCAAAAACTTTTACTAAATACAAATCCCTTATTAATCCAAAAATCTGTGCCAGTAAAATAAAAACGGAAAAAAGTATCGTGGTTTTAAAAATTTTCGCCTGCATTTTCACCTGGTTTACATTGAACATATGGTTTACTACTTTCCAAAACTTTTATTACAGTTCCTCTAAAATATTTTTTACCTATTAAGTCATACTCAATATCATTTGTGGAATCTCGCAGATTATTTATTAAAAGTTTAGCATTGTCTATAACAAAAGTACATTCACCAATAAGATTAACTTTACTTCTATCAACCCCAAACATAAAATCATTTGCATAGGCACGATTTGTAGCCAATATTTTATAACCCTCATAGTCTCCGGTAAAAACTTGTTTACCTGTTAAATATATTCCTCGTGGATGAGTATCGTAAGTATATTTATTGTATCCAAAGCGGACATTTATAACGGTGTTCATTCCATTGGTAAAAGTGGGTTTTGCTTTTACTGGAACCACAGGAACCACAGGAACCACTGGAACCACAGGAACCACAGCTGGAACTTGCTCAGGTTTATTATCACAAATGTTGGTTTCTGAATTATAAATTTGTAAATCTGTACAAGTAGGTTTTTCTGGCTCAGGCTCATTTTGATAAACCACAATTGGTTTTACAACAGGTGGAATTATTGGCTCATTAGCCCCATTATTTGTTATGGCATGAGGAGTAACAGTGGGTTGGAAGTTTAAAAAGAAATAAACGAAGCCCAAAGAAAAAATAATTGCACCAAGAGTTAAAAACAGTGGTAGGAGAAATGGTTTTATTTTGTGTACAAAACTTTCACCTTGGTAATTTACAGCTTTGGAAGAATCATCTAATAATTTTTCCGATTTGATTTTCGGATCAGCAATTTTATCAATTTCTTGGTGGGTACCTTTTTCTTCTTTTTCTAGCCGGACAATTCTATTTTCGATTTCTTTTAAAATCTCATCTCCTCCTGCGAAGTTTTCTAACTCGCTCAAATCTAAATCTTTAGAGACAATTTCTGGTGAAATATTTTTTTCGATATTTCCACTTAAATTAGGGGTGTCTGCATTTGACATATTATGCAAATAAGTATAACATAAAAATTTTTTTCAAAGTCAAAATAAATTCAAAATACACAACCTATCGGGTTGTGTATAATGATATTACATGCTCATAAGCCGAATTCTGTTTTTCAAAAAGTTATTTATCTGGGATAATTATTACTAACCACCTCAAGCGGCACTTCTTCTTTCGAAGACACGGCCTTGCACGCGGGTAAACATTTAGCCGTTTCATTTGAATTTAATCAACTCGTTTCTGTTCGCAGATCTTAGATCACTCTAGATGGGCGTTACCCACTACCTTTTTACAAATATTGCTATTTGTTCGTGTTCGGACTTTCCTCTAAAATTTTTCTTTCGAAATATTTTAGCAACTTTTTCGACATGTGTAAATATTATAACATTTTTTAAAAAGTTATGTTAGACTAATTTTTAAGAAAAATAATTTTATTATGCAAGAAGAAATACAGAAAATAAAACTCCAAATTCAAGACCTAGAAGAAGGGCTAACAAAAGGAAAATCCAAGCCAAAAATTCTGTTAATTCACGAGGCGACAATTAAAGTTATAGATATTGAAAAAAACTTGCAAGCGCAAAAAGAAACCTTAGAGTACATGATGCCAGACTTTGTCCTGCTAAAAGGAAAACTAGCAAATTTAAAATCTACAATAGAATTGGGAAGTATCGAAAAGGCAAAAACTTTAACAAGCGCTACCACTTCCTGCGCTGTACTTTTTCTTCCCCAGATTTTAATAACTACTTTTTTTAGTATGGCTACAAATTTCCCAAACGACATTGCAAAATCAGAATTTGGCCTTGTATATATTATGAGTATAATGTTTTTAGTTTCAATACTTTGTCTTTTATTTTTACATTTTAAAAAATATATATAATTAGCAGTTTAAATGTGGTATTTCTTTTGTGATATAATCATATTATGAAATTATTTAACTCACGCACAAGAAAAATAGAAGAGTTTGAAAGTCTTACCCTTGGCGAAATAAAAATGTATTCTTGTGGACCTACAGTTTATGACTATGCACACATCGGGAATTTACGTGCCTTTATTTTTGCTGATATTTTAAGAAAAAGTTTAGAGTTACAAAACTATAAAGTAACACAAGTAATGAATATCACAGATTTTGGACATCTTGTAGGTGATGGAGATAATGGGGAGGACAAAATGAGTGAAGGACTTAAAAGAGAAAATTTACCACGAAGTTTAGAGGGAATGAAAACTCTTGCAGATAAATATACAACTTCATTTTTAGATGACATTAATAAACTAAATATTAAGAAAGCTGATTTTTACCCGAGGGCGAGTGAGAATATCTCGGAATACATAAAAATAATTTCAGGACTTAGTGAAAAAGGTTTTACATATAAAATTAGTGATGGAATATATTTTAATACTTCTAAAGACCCTCACTATGGATACATGTCTCTTTTAGACAAGCACAATAAAAGTGAAAGTAGGATTGGAGAGAATTCTGAAAAAATAAACCAGGCAGACTTTGCACTTTGGAAATTTGCAGATAGCACTGATACTGGTTTTGACTCACCATTTGGGTTTGGTTTTCCTGGTTGGCATATTGAGTGTTCGGGAATGGCATTAAAGTTTTTAGGTGAACAGATAGATATTCACACTGGAGGTGTGGACCATATTAATGTTCATCATACAAATGAAATCGCGCAAACAGAAAATTTTACAGGTAAAACTTTTTCAACTTTTTTTTGTCATAATGAATTTTTAGATATTAATGATATTAAAATGTCTAAATCAAAAAATAATTTTTTTACTCTACGTAATATTGAGGAGAAAAATATTTCCCCTTTAGCTTTTCGCTATCTAACACTCACTGCAAACTACAGACAAAAATTGAATTTTACTTGGGAAAATTTACAAGCTAGTGCAACGGCATTAACAAAACTGCATATTAAAGTAAAAGCTTTTAAAGAGCAGAATTTAGAGCCAAAAATAAATGAAGATTACAAAAGTAAATTTTTAGAAAAAATAAATAACGATCTCAATACTGCTCAAGCTTTGGCACTAATATGGACATTACTTAAAGACAAAGTGGTATCTGATGGGGAGAAATTGGGGACAATTCTCTATTTTGATAATGTTTTTAGTTTGGGACTTTAGTGTATAATTTATAAGACCTCACCTAGCCTCTCCGGATTTCGGAGAGGGATAGTGCAAAAAAACAAAAAATATATGGACCCAATAAAAGGACGAATTCCTCCACAAAACTTAGATGCTGAAATGTACCTTATAGCTGCAATTCTTATACGCCCTGAGGCTTTACACGACATTATGGGCTATTTTCGGGAAGAGTACTTTTATGCTGAAAAACATAAAATAATTTATAAACACATTTTAGAGCTTTTAAATAAAAATGATCCTATTGACCTTGTAACTTTGGCCTCTAAAATGCGTGACTCAAAAAGCCTTGACCCAATAGGTGGAGTAGAATATCTTTCGGAAATTGCTGGAAGTGTGGGAACTTCTGCTTCTGCGGACTTTTTTGCAAAAGAAATATATAAAAAAGCAATTCTTCGTGACGTGATTCGTGCGTCGAACCATATTGGTGAGCTTGGGTATAAAGAAGATGAAGATTTAGATACCGTGCTTGAGCTTGCAGAAAAACAAATTTTTGACATCACTCAAAAAACAGGAAACCGGGATAATAGCTTTGTGGAAATAAAAAATACCCTTGAAGATGCTTGGAAAAGAATTGAGCAGATGCACGAAAAAAGTGGAAACTTAAGAGGTGTACCAACAGGTTTTAAAGATTTAGATAATCTCCTTTCTGGCTGGCAAAAGTCTGACCTGATAATCCTTGCCGCGAGACCTTCCGTGGGTAAAACTTCTCTCGCACTCGACTTTATAAGAAACGCAGCCATTGGAAGCAAAACACCTGTGGCCTTTTTTACTCTCGAAATGAGTAAAGAACAGCTAGTAGATAGACTTGTATCCGCGGAAAGTAAAGTAAACTCTTGGAAGCTGCGTACTGGTGCAAAACTTTATGACAATGAATGGGAAATGATACAACAATCTTTAAACAGACTCCGTGAAGCACCAATATACATTCATGACGAGTCGGCAATATCACCAATAAAAATGCGAAGTATTTTACGTAAAATGACTTCCCGTTCTTCCTCACCAATTGGACTTGTAGTTGTGGACTATTTGCAACTCATGAGCTCGCACAAAAACTATGATAGTATGGTTAATCAAGTGACAGAAATATCTCGAAGTTTAAAAGGAATAGCTAAAGAGTTCAATGTGCCTGTGATTGCCCTATCTCAGCTCTCCCGTGCAGTTGAAACTCGTGGTGGTAAGCCCAAACTTTCTGACCTTCGTGACTCAGGAAGTATCGAGCAAGATGCCGATGTTGTGATGTTTATTCACCGCGACGATTATCAAAAGTCAGCTGCAGATAGAGAGAATACTGGTCCCGCAGAAGCAGAAATATTAATCGAAAAACATAGAAACGGTCCGACAGGATATGTAAAACTGCACTTCGATAAAGAGCGAACATCATTTAGCTCAATCGATAAACATTTTGGTGATTTTGCAAATGTACCGGAGGCAAATATTTCAAATATAGAAGAATTTTAAGGGTACACTTATGCAAAGCTAAGTCTAATTCCTCCTATTATTTAAGGGAGGTTAGGTGGGGTCTTATATGATATACTTTGATAATTAAAAAAATATGGAAGAGCACAGAGACTACAAAAGACTTTTTGAATACATGAAGAGTTTTCCAGGAATTGGTAAACGGCAAGCTGAAAGGTTTGTTTACCACATTTTAACCAAAGACTCTTTTTGGGTTGAGGGATATGTAGACGAAATTAAAAAAGCTAGAATGCAAGTTCACGAGTGCGTGGATTGTTTTCGAATTTTTAAAAATATTTATGGTGAAAAATTTGATAAATGTGAAATTTGCAGATCAAGCTTGAAAGATCGGTCAATACTAGCAGTAGTTGAAAAAAATATTGACGCAGAAAGCTTCTTACAAAAAACTTCTTGGAATGGATTGGTATTTATTTTAGGTGGAAATATTCCAGTCATAGAAAAGAAAAATAGGTCGCGCGTACGAGTAGAAGAACTTTTAAAATTTATAAAAAAACTTATTAATGAAGAAAAAATAATAAAAGAAATAGTTATTTGTAATTCTTTAAACCCTGATGGAATATTTACGGCAGGTGTTTTACATCAAAAAATTCGAGAGCTGTGCGCCGAAGAAAAAATGCAAATAAAAGTCACAACTTTTGGACGAGGATTTTCTACTGGTACCGAGCTCGAGTATGCCGACCGCGACACACTGCTTTCGGCACTAAACAACCGCTCTGAGAATTTTTAAAAACTTAGTCTAATTTTGGTAAAATGTATGAAAGTGGTGGGAGGAGTAAAACAATATATGTTAAATGTGGAGAAAATACAGCTACAAATATTGCAAAAGTGTAGGAGTAAATTCCAATATGTTTAAATGTTTCCCTGCCGTGTGTATGAGAATTTTTTGGTACAGAAGAATATTTTAAAATTGCGAATGAAATTGAGGAAAGCAGCATAACAAATGAATAAGTAATAAGAGCAATTTGGTTCAAAGGGTTTTTTGCTAAAAAGTCTGTTGCGAAAGGAATAATAGAAATGAAAAGTAGAAGTAGAGAGTTGCCCCAAACTGTTTTATGAGTTACAAACTCTATCTTGTTAGTAATATAGTGATGGTTAATCCACATAATAGAAATTGTAACAAATGATAATACAAAAATTAAAAACTGCGGACCAAGATGAATTAAAGCAAGTAGAGTTTTACCATTATCAAAAGAATTTTGTATTGGTGTTTTTAAATCAAAAGCAAGAAGTGTAATAACGATTGCCATTACAGAATCTGAAAAAGTCTCGAGCCTATTTTTTGTCATAAAATTAGTCTAACATATTTTTAAATATGTTTAATCTTAAAATTAAGTTATACTCATTAAATAAAATATTTTTACATACTTATTATATTGTTCTCTTTTTCCCATCAAGCTTATGCTTTGACAGCCCCGTGTATTAGATACGGATTTGTATATAATTACGCGCTAAATAAAGATTCTTTACCTGAGGGTGTTCATGTGATAGAAAAGTTAGATAATTATGATGACAAAATATTTTTTCTAGTAAATGATAGTTCAACACCACTCTATCTCAGAGTTATCGAATCAACCGTCTATAAATTTCAAAATGGAAAAGCATATATGAAGTATATAAATAATAAATATGGTACTGATAATTATTTTGAAGTTGGTCAAAACCAGTCTAACGACGCAGGATCATTAGAGAGGATACCCACTCGTATTGGTGGATCTAAAATTGATTTTCCAGCAAATCTGAACCCAAAAATACCAGAACCTCGAAAATTAAGTTTTGCTGCTGAATATAATGGGAAAAAAATTGAGATGGAGGGTGAGGTAAGTTATGAGCTAAAAGAAAACTTGTGCTGGAAAAATTTAAATCAACATTCTTTGTTTGAAAAAATGTATTTCTTAATTAAAACGTTTATTGGTTATTTTTACTATTTACCACTTTCATATAATATAAATTCAAACTAATTAAATAATTCTTTTGTCCCGGAGGAGAGACTTGAACTCTCACAGATTGCTCCGCTCGATTTTGAGTCGAGTGCGTCTACCATTCCGCCACTCCGGGATTTAAACAAGATTATAGCATAAAGGAGTTGTTTTTTCTATCGCGGATCAAATATTGATGATGGTAAATTCTCCCTATTCACTATTCTGGCAATACGCAAAGCACCTGCAACACTTGGGACAATACCAATACCATTGCAACCTAAATTATAAAGCAGGTCGGAAAACCTCTTGTCTTTTCCTACTATACGAATACCTGTTTTTGTGTAACCCATTAATCCATGCCATTTGAAAGTTGGGTTTTCAAAAATATTAAAAATATTTTTTTGAAAACTTTCGAGTTCTTTATAAATATTTTCATCTACTTCGTGGTCTTTTTTATAAAGTTTTCTATCATCAAGTTTTATCTCTGGACCACCAATAGAAAATAGTTCACCATTATTATTCGTGTCAATTTTAAAATGTCTTTTGGTATAGTAAATATATGGTCCAGCTTCTATTGGGTCTTTGACAGTTTCATACCCTTCTTCATAGAAAATACCACCAGAGTCTTCGGTGTTTTTGTCTTTTGTGAAAGTCCCTATCATGTACCCAATGAGTCCTGAGATATTGTGATGAAACTCCTTGTCTATTTCCATACCATAGGGACCGTAAATATTAAAATTTTCAAAACCATTTGTACACAGAACTACTTTATCAGAAACACAAACACCGTACAAACTATCAATAATACAATTATTGTTTTGCAAAAGTCTTATAGAATTTACAAAAGTTTTCTCATAAATTTGAAAACGCTCTTTATAATTGTCCTCACAATATTTTGCCAAAGTTTCAGTAAAAACTGCACTATTACCTATTAACATGGTTTCAATTATGATTGCCTGAAAAACATTAACATCTTTTTTTTCAGTTCCTAATAGTTGGTGCATTTTTTCTATAGAAACTACTTCTATTTTATTTTTAAAATTTTCATGCATTTCTCTGAGCCAAGGAGAATTTTCATATAAATAAATTTTACTTTTTATTTCTCCATATTTTAGAAACTCTTCGTGTAAATTTTCATCAAAATGTTTGAAAGTTGAATAAGTAACCACGCTTTTTTTTTCTTGCATTTCACCAAGACCTATTTCTTTGTTTAAGTTTTTATATATTTGTAATGCATCTTTTAATTCAAAATATCCAGATCTAGCTTTCTCAAGTCCGTGTTCTTTAACTATTTCTTTAAAGGATTTTTCAAATTCGGCAAGTATATATCCCGCGTTATGCCCTGTTGCTCCGTGAGCAATCTTGTCACCCTCAAGAAGTATTATTTTTTTGTCAGTAAATTTTAGTAGCATATATGCTGTGGTGACTCCAGCTATCCCCCCACCAATAATACAGATATCTGTATAGCGTGAGCCCGTCATTTGAGTCAATTCTCTTTTGTATTCAAAGTTGTGTAACCAAGGAGAATTATTTTGCCTCATAGAAAAAATATTTTATATGTGCTAGTATACAACATAAATGAATTCTTCAAACAAAAAAATATATTTTATTGTGGGCCCAACCGCAAGTGGTAAAACTGCTTTGTCTATTGAGTTGGCTAAAAAAATTGGTAATGCCGAGATAATATCTGCCGATAGCAGACAAGTTTTTAAAGGATTTGATTTAGCTACCGGAAAAGTAACGCCCGAGGAAACGGGAGACATACCACATCATATGCTAGACATTGTTGACCCAGGAAAGGAGTTTTCTGTGTATGATTTTACTGAACAAGCAATGCAGAAAATAGAAGAAATATTTGAGCAAGGAAATACTCCAATTATTTGCGGTGGCACTGGCTACTATATTGATAATTTAATCTATGACTATAAACTACCCTCTGTTGAAAAAAATGAAGATTTAAGAAAAGAGTTAGATACAAAGACTAGTCGTGAACTGTTTTTAATGATACGTGACAGAGATAAAAATTATGCAAATGTTGTTTTTGAGAAAAATGAACAGAATAATAAAGTGCGACTAATACGAGCTTTGGAAATAATCTCTCAAATAGGGTTTGTACCAAAACTTAAAAAAGTTTCTAGATTCTCAAATGTAGAATTTATTTTTACAAATGTTGAGCGAGAAGAGTTGAGAACTAGAATTCATAAAAGAATTTTAATTCGCTTAGAACAAGGAATGCTCAAAGAGATAAAAAGTGTGCAACAAAAGTATAATTTGTCTTATGATTATTTAGAAAAACTTGGTCTAGAATTTAAATGGGCATCAAAATATTTTAGAAAACAAATTACACAAGAACAATTCATAGAAAACCTTTTTAATGAAACTTGTCAGTATGCTCGTCGACAAGATACTTGGTTTCGAAGATACAAAAATTACTAAATTTGCTAAAATTACCTAAAATTGTTAGTATATATTCTATAGCTGCGGCATAATGTCGTAGCGTCCATTTTCAGGGAGATCAGTCATGGATATTAGAAACTTCAACGAAATGTTGCGACTCAAGTGGCAGCAAGGCAAATCTGTCTGCGTAGGCCTAGACAGTGAATTTGAAAAAATTCCTGTCGAAATCCGAACGAAATATGGCAGCGATGTCATGGCAGCGATACTTGCTTTCAACAAGCAAATAGTCGACGCCACTCACGATATAGTGTGTGCATACAAACCAAACTCCGCATTCTACGAAGCTTGCGGCTCAGATGGTATTAATGCACTCACCCAGACAGTTAAATATATCCGCCAAGTAGCACCAGATGTACCAATCATTCTGGATGCAAAACGTGCGGATATCGGAAATACGAATGGTGGCTATGTCAAGTTCGCGTTCGAAATTGTCCAAGCCGACGCCATAACAGTTCATCCTTATTTGGGAGGAGAGGCTCTCGAGCCATTCCTTTCACAGAAAGAAAAGGGTGTGATTGTCCTTTGTCGGACATCAAACCCCAAGGCTGGTGAGTTTCAAGACTTACCAGTGAATGAACTTCCACTTTACCAATACGTGGCTAAACAAGTCGCGTGGAAGTGGAACAAAAATGGCAACTGTGCCTTGGTAGTAGGAGCAACATATCCCCACGAGTTGCGGCAAGTCCGTAAAATCGTGGGCGAAATGCCAATCCTGATTCCAGGTATCGGAGCTCAAGGAGGCGACGTCGAAGCCACCGTGGCAGCAGGCAAGTCCCCAAATGGAGCTGGTATGATTATCAGCTCTTCTAGGGGAATCATCTATGCTACGGAACTCCAAGGGGAAGAATTTCCTGCTGCAGCACGCCGTGAGACGAAAAAGCTTCATGACCAGATCCAAAAATATTGTGGGTGAAAATACCCCATCGTGTATATAATGTCCTAGGTGCCGCAAAATCTGCGGCACCTTATTGTTTTAAAAAATTCTGATTTTCCTTAGCTTATTATTGTTCCTTCAAATTTATTTTCTAGAATTTTATTTAATATTCCCCTTTCCAATTTTGTAACATAAATGGGTAGTTTATTTTCTTCCGCCAAACTTATTGCAGCTTTATCCATTACTTTAATATTTTTATTGGCAAATACGGTTTCAAAATCAAGTTTTTCATACTTTACTGCATCAGAATTTTTATTTGGGTCTTTGTCATACACACCATCTACTTTTGTTATCTTTACAACAATGTCACATCCTAACTCTAAAGCTGCTGAAACACTCGCAGTATCAGTAGTCACAAAAGGGTTGCCCGTTCCTCCGGCAACTATTACTACTCTTCCCTTTTTCATATGCTCAATTGCCCGAAGCCTAGTAAAACCTTCAGAAATTTTATTGGCTTCCAACTTTAAAAGCAACCTACAAGTTTGTCCTTTGCTTTCAAGGATATCATTTAGTGCCATACTGTTCATAATTGTCGCTAGCATTCCCATGTAGTGGGCAGTACTTTCTAAAATCAGGTTTTCGCTTTTGTGTAATTCTGCACCTCTAACAAAATTTCCCCCTCCTACAACTATCGCTATTTGCACCTCATGGATTTCCAAGGTTTTTTTAATGTCTTCTGCTAAAAGTTGAATTACGTCGGTATCAATTCCCTTTCCACTCTGTCCGTCCTTTTCGCCCCCAAACTGCTCACCTGATAATTTGATTAGTATTCTTTTCATAATTTTATTAATATTATATACACAAAAACAATTAAATCAAAGTTTAATTTGGTTGCATTTTTAGGTAACCATTTACCACCCATCCGTCACATTTTGTTTTAAAATCTACTTTGGTCCATTTTTTACCCAAATAATTGTACGGTCCAGCAATTATTACACCTGAGGTACCTTTAGGTTGTTGACAAAATACTGGCTCACGTAGAGATCCAACTTTTCGAACATTTAATCCAGTTATAGTGATTACGTTTTTTTCTTTTTTTAAAACAGGTGAAGGTAAAAGTAAGGGGAAAATTGTCGTATTAGGAATAGTTGAAGTTGAATTTAGTATTGTTTTTAAAGCTGTAGTAGGTAAAATTGATGGGGAAGATGAGTAAAACGATCCTGATCCTCCTCCTGATGATCCTCCACCCGATACCACTGCGGGAATAGTTGTCGTAACCGGAATAGTTATTGAACTTGTAGAAACTGTTGTAGTAGAAGACTGAACAGGTGGCGACACTGGTATTACAGTAACTGTGTCAGAAACTGTTTTAGGTACGATTAAAAATTTAGGTGCAATTTTTTGTTTTGGCCATAAAAATGGTGAAGCAGTTAATGAACTGGTTTCAGTAAATAACCAATTGTAAGCTAATAGCGCATTAGCATCATTTGTCGAATTATAAATAAGTGCAAGCGACATAGCGGCTAACTGACAGTAGTCTCCTTCGCTTTTTGTCCACCCTGTACCATTAGAGGTTCCATTAGTAACATTAATACTATTAGTTTCTGCCCAGGTAGGTTTTATTGTAAGTGCATAAGCGCAACCATCATGGGGATTTCCTCCCTTTGTGCTATTTAAAAATCTGTTTATTGACCAATTTTTTGCAAGGTTCATATTAGTAAGGGCTCCCGAAAAATTCATATTTACCCCTTGTGCGATTGCCGACATTAAATAGTCGTTCATCCAAGCTTTTAATTCTAAACCTCCTGTCCCTACAGATGGAAGATAACCGTAAGTTTCTGTCCCAGGATTTGGAAACAATTTTGACAATGCAGAGTAATTATTGTTTACTATTTTAGTAAAATAGTTTGACTCAGTTGTACCTGTGGGATTCATGTAAGCAGCTTGTTGAATATTTCTTAGTCCCCAAGCAATTGCCCTCACTTGATTTGCAGGGTTTGCAACCAGTCCCTCACCGTGATTACGAGCATAGCCATACTCAGGTCCTGATGGCCAAACATTCATAATTGCCCAACTAGCTTGAGCATTTAATTGGTCTAAGTAATAACGATTGCCCAAAAATAAAAGTGGTATATATGAAAGTGAAGGGTCATGAGCACTTTCAGGATTCCAACCATCAAGATTTTTTACTGGTTGAGTAACAGTTCCGGAGGTTCCATCACAGGCTCGACCTTCTCCACCTCTGCCGTCAATCCACAGATCCGGATAATTATCAGCATTTAACCATGTAGAGTGACATGTATCATAAAAGTGCCAGGGTATTGTAGCGGCGGTGTCGGCCATTGCCAACACCTCTTTAGCAGCACGATTATCCTGAGAGATTATCCACTCTGCTTGTTGAGCAGTTGTGAGACCAATATCAGGTCTGTCACCAGTCGCGGACATTTGTTTTGTTACTCCATTATTCTGAAATGGTCTTGTAGTATCACCCAATGAAGAAAGAATTTGAGTTTTATTATTTAAAATATTTTCTTCAACCCCATAACTTAGGTCGTAATTATGAATTGCCCCAGTTCTAATTAAATAAGGGATATCATGCTGAACATTTACTAAAACAGGGCCATTTGAAAAAAACACTTTATGCCATTGTTCATACTGATAATGTGTTAAAGTAGGTGACTGATAAAGCGGAGTTTCAATTTCAGATATAACAGTTGTATATATTAATGTGCCGCCATTTGAAGTCATGGTAGCATCATTATTATATTGGATATCTGTTGAATACGTTCCGTCTGAGTATTTAGAAATATCCAATACTAGTCGTAGTGACGATGTGACGGGTACCTCAATTCTGCCTTCGGTCACTACTCCTCCCTGTCTCCAATATGTAACTTTATTTTCTATCAAAGCTTGGGTGAGTAGTTGTTTTGCATCAAAATTAAAAGTTTTTCCATCTTGGGTATCGATCTTTACATTAAAAGAATAGCCTGATAAATCTGATAAAGAAATTTGGGTTTCTTTTTGTCCTAAACTAAAAATTGTAGGGTTTGAAGAATTTGCTAAAAATGAAGGTGCCACAATACTGATTACAGCAAATTTTACAGAACCATCGGGGTAAAAAGTTTTTGCATCAATTTGTGCAGGATAATTAATGTTGTTTATTGAAGCTATGATGCCAGAATTTGCAAGGAGAGAGCCTATCAAAAATACCTGACCAAGATTAACAACGTGGGAAGGTATGACAAAACTATTGGGGTTTTGTAAATTTGCGCCTACTATTTGGCTACTGTTAGATGGTTGAATAATAACAGGCGCATTAACACCAGCAAATGAGAGTAATGGGAAGAAAACTGGAGATAAAATATACACAAAAAATAATAAATAATTTTTAAATTTTAATTGAGACATAAAAAAAATTATACTTCAATAATATATTTGTGTAAAGTGAAAATAATTATAAATATAATATTGTCATTTATGATAGAATATATCTATGAAATCAAAAATACTTTCACTTTGCTCTTTAATACTTGATTTTGGGAAAGTGAATCGCAAATCCTGCCATCAAGACGGTACTACTTTTGAAAGTGATACTGACCATACCGTAATGCTTGGAATTTTAGCCTGTGCTATTGCTTCTAAACTTTATAAAAATTTAGATTTGGGACTTATTGCCCAATTTGCACTAATTCATGATTTGGTAGAAGTTCATGCGGGAGACACTCCTACTTTGGTAGGAATTTCTGAAGAGTTTTTTCAAGATAAAGAAGCAAGAGAAGCAGAAGCGTTGTTAAAAATAAAAGAAGAATTTGGGACAGAATTCCCTTGGATACACCAAACAATAGAAAAATACGAGAGCTTGGATACTAAAGAAGCAAAATATATAAAAACTCTTGATAAAGTTTTACCAAAAATAACTGTAGTTTTAAATAATGCAAAATTTATAAATGACAATAATTACGTAACCAAAGAAGAAGCTAAGAAAAGTTTTGATATTCAAAGAATTAAGCTGACAAATTTAATACCAGACATGCCGGAAATATTGGATATCTGGGAATATTTTGTGGAAAAAGAACTTGGTTTAATAAAAAATTAAATAATATAATTACACCGAAGTGCACGTATTTTTTTGCGGGCGATGAGGGAATCGGACCCCCACCAAAGCGTTTGGAGTGCTTCGTTCTACCACTAAACTAATCGCCCTATAGTTTCTATTTTACCACAAAAAACAAAAATTTGTTTACTGTAAAATAACTGGGATTTCTAAAGCGTCATCATTTGCAGGTAATCCTGAAGGATTATCTTTTTTAAGAACAAGGGTTGCTTTTTTTGAGTAAGTACTTGTAGAGTTCACAAAATTTATTGTAGCAATAAATGGTACAAAGTTATCTGTCATCCATTTGCCTTGTGCTTTGGCAATGCCAGTCCCTATTATTTTTCCATCCCAATCAGTTAAATAAACTGGGAACGATGCTTCAAAATACCAACCTCCACGAGCTTTCCCAGTAACTTTTAAAGGACTAGATATGGTTTCATTTGCTTTTGGACTGTCTAGAACTATTTTATCTTTTTTTTCTTCTGAGTTACCAACACTAACAATAACTTCTGATACTACAACATCAGGCACCAATATTTCTTTTTTTGATTTGTTAAATAAAACGAAAAATAAACTTATTGCCAAGAATGAACATATTATTATTAAAATAATTTTAATATTTAATTTCATTTATTAAGCTTTTACTTCTTTATGTTCAGTAGAAAGTCTGCACCATTTACAATACTTTTTAGGCTTTAATTTTTCTGGAACTCTTTTTTTATTGCGC
>JBBQKQ010000004.1:0-60975 GCA_038326985.1 Minisyncoccia bacterium
TCATAAACTTTAAAGTAAAAGCTCCAAACGCACACAAGATTATAAACCGCAAAATGATCTCAGCTGAAGTTGCTAAGAAACTAGTTGGTAATACTGAAGCTGCGGCACCAATCACAGTTCCAGTTGGGCTACTATTTGTTCCTGAAAGTCCAAGCTGAGTAAAAATAGGCGATGAAAAAATAGCAGTTATAAAAACTCCTGTTAAAAATATGAAAAGGAGAAGAATTGGCGTGCGCCAAAGCTCATCGGTAAATTCTTTCATCACCTTGTCACTAAATGTTTTAAGAAAAGCAAGGATGTCTTTAGTTGCACCAGTCCCACCAAATTTAAAGAAAAAGTCTGCGGTAATAAACGGAGAAAGTATCATGGCCATCACAAAAACTATGGCTCTATAAATAAATATCCAACAAATATATGAGAGTATGAAAATTGTAAATATAGTAATTAAAATTTTGACTATATTAAAAAGTATTCCGTTTAAATCATAGCTACCCGAATTGTTTTGTAAAAAGCTGGTTTGCTGAGCTTGGCCTCTATAATCGTAAAAGCGTAGCTCATCTAATTGTTTAGAAAAAAATGCACCCAGGTCTGGGGGTTTGTTTGGGTTTCGCCCGATACTTTTAAATTGTTCAAGATTACTTGAGCCTGCAGGCTGGACTGAAAGAGTGTACATTTGTAAAGTGAAAATATTCGAGAGGTCTACTGCAAACTTAACAAATAAAAGTGAAAAGTTGATAAAAAGTGAAAATACCAAAAGACTAACAAATTTACTTCTAGTTTCATCGAATCCATTAAACATACTGCGAAGTGCATGATAAATAACTAAAAAGAAAATTATGGTATTAAAAATATCGCGTATTATACCCCACAAATAATAAATCAAAGTTTGTGGTGCTGCGCTCGCCGCGCCAGTTGTAACTTGTGCAAAATCTACAAATCCATCTTTAAATTTTACTACTGTAAAAAATATTACAGTAGTTGCAAAGCTTCCAACAAAACTACTTATAGTTTGTATTATTAAAATAATAAATTCTAAAATTTTATTAATTATAATAGCAAATAGAGCAGTTATACATGCACCTACTGTAGCAATAAAACCACTGCCATAGGCAAGATTGGGTATAGAACAAGTACCTCTCTCTCTACATTCAGCACTGTTTGTAGACTCGTTCCATTCAGCAGTTTGAGTTGCTGTACATGTTCGCCTTCGTTCTTGCAACAAACCTTCTCTTGTAGTCTGTACTTGTGCCCTTGCAATTCCTCCAGAATTTGGATCAACAACTGTTGATGCAACATTACATTGACCATTTTTACAAGTCCAGGTTATATTGCCTGGGCAAATATATCTTATTAGTCTACCTGGTTGAACACGTGTACAATCTCTAGAGGATAATTCTGCAGCTGTTTCAGCGTATAAATTTAAAAAGTTTGAAAAAAAGAATATAGAGAAAAAAGCAATGGAAAGATATTTCCTAAACATATTTTGTAGTATAACCTGCTTTTGTGTAGATTAGAAATTTTATGGAGTAGTCGTTGTGGCTGAAACTTTTACTCCGGATGTTGGTGTAGTTGTTGAAGCGGTTGAAGTTGCTGTAGCTCTTACACTTGCCGCCGCCGCATCTACACAAACTTGTAAAACTTGTTTTACAGCGTCTAAAACTGTGTCGAGCACTGCTTGGTTTATGTTGTCACGCAAATCTGTGTTTACTTTGTTAATAAAAGCGGTATGGTTTTGGGTAGGATTTCCGACCTCTTTTTCATAGGCAGCTTCAATATTAGTTTTATAATCCTTAAATATTTTTTGTGCTTTAGTTATCGCGGTAATAGTCGAAGCTCTATTTGCAACTGGTAATTTAACACATGGAGAGGTAGTAGATGCATAATAAGTCTTTGCAGCTTCGTAGAGGTCAATTGCAACATTTAAATTCCCTATTAATTTAATGTAATTAGCTTTAACACCTTCAAGCTCGGCAGCAGAGCCACCAGTATCCAAGTTTCCTAGTACATTTCCGGCACCACCTGTTGGGCTTCCTCCTGATTGTCCACTTTGAGAGCCAAAGTTGCTAGTCATGTTTTCGTCAAACAAATTTCCTTCTCTTACCCTAGTAGAAATATTTGCTAGTCCACCGTCTGGCCCTAATATTCCAGCCGCAGAAAAAGCCTGGTTATAAGGAAGTGCTATAATATTTCTAACTGCTTCCTGAGCAAAGAATATTGGTGTTTCTTCGTAGTATAAACATTCTGGCTTAAGAGGGTCAACTGTTGCCGGATTCGCTCCGTTTCTAGTTTGCCTACAAATACGTGTTGGCTGTAGTCCACCACTTCTGTCAGAAATGCTTTGTATATGAGATTGTTCTGAGGCTATTGTTAATTGTGCTGATTGGAAACCTTGGCGAATTATTTCTGCTGGGTAGGCTCCATTTGCAAAAGCTTCACGACACATAGAGGTTATATAACCATATTGTCTCATTTGGGCTTGGCACTGTTCGGAAAGTCTATAAATTGCATTTCTTCTTTGAGTTGCAAGATCCGTATCAGGGTTAGCAGCCGAAACTAATAGACGCTCAATGTCTCTGGCTTGAGGATTTAGGGTATCACTTCTTAAATTTTGAATTAGGCGTTCTGTGGTTCTATCTCTTGCATTTGCTAAAGTACAAGCTGTATCTGCACCACAGGCAGAAGTTATAGCTGTCAATTCTCTAAAGGCTTGATTTTTCACAGCAACAATTGAGCGTGCCTGTTCGTTTGATTTTGTACAAAATTCTGTAAAATGAGCTATTTTTAATTCATCCACAGTTTGATTTGTGGCTCTGTTGATGGCAAAAATTGCTGGCCCTATATTTATCGCCGAAACAGGTACGGATGCACCACCACCTGCAGTAGAACCTGGAGTACTTGGTCTAGCTATGTATGCAGTACAAAGTCTGTTTGCAACTAATCCTGCGTTTGTATTGTCCGCATATGGTTCCGCTTTTACAAACTTTAAGTCCAATAATAATAAAAATGATAAAAGAATTACTAAAAAAACTTTTTGAAAAATAATATTTGAAATTGTTTTAGAAAAATTAATTACCTGCATAACGTGAAAATATTATAGCATTTAATGCTTCTATGTATTGTACCACCCAAAGTTTATAAATTGTTGGGTCCTTCTCTGTTCGGAGAGTTTTTAAAATATAAGCAATATTTCGAGCAGATTTTACAGTTTCCTCACTTTTTAATTTAAAATAAATTGGCGTATCTAGACTTTGGATTTTATCTGCAAACTCGGCGTATAGATTTGCAGTACGTAAAAAATTCTCTCTGTCAAAATCAGAAAGCGGAATAAAAAGGTTGTCATTTTCAAACTGCAATGCAAAAGTTTTTGACTCACTTGTCATACCAGCTTTTTTTTGATCTTGGTAAATTTTCTCAAACTTTTGACTGTAAATTTTCTTATCAAAATTTCCTACTTTTAAAGTTGGAGTTGCTTGCTCGGGGATAGTTATCCTTGCATCCAAATCTGCTTTTACAGAATTTACCACTTCCTCGTCACCTTGTCCTTGCATTTCTTTTTTCTTAGTCAAGTACATTTCATAAATTGAAAGATCATTTTTATTTTTAGAAATTGTATTTTCATCAAGCGTTGAAGTGCTATTTTGATAATCGTTGTTTATATTCATTGTGTTCCCAATATTTTCACTATTACTTGATCTAAAAAAAACATAATATATAAATAGTCCAAATACAACAAATAATACTAAAAGTATTTCTAAAATAGAATAGTTTTTTGTTTCATTCATGAATATAGTATATACTATATTTGTCAGGAAAAATAAATTTAATTTTAAAATTTTATATATATTTTGTATATTAATACTCCCCTGTTTTTTATCGGCGCAAAGTATTTTACCAGTAAATGTGCAGGAACAACTAGTCAACCAAAGACTAAGGAATTTTTTTCAACCTGGTCTGGAAATAAGTGACAACGAGGTTGGAGCAATTAGAAGGTTGGACAACACATCTCTTGGAAATTTACTTACTACAGTGAGAAGTTTAATTTTAAATAAAAATTTTGGTCAAGGGCAAAATTCTAGTAGTTCTACAACTTCTGGTTTACCAATTTATTCTAATTCTTTTTCTACCCAAACTCCCTACTGCAACTCTCGCATAAACGTGTGTTCATCTGACCAAAATTATTTAAACTATCAAACTGTGAGCCCTGTAACTACTCCAGCACCAACAAATAATTCTAGTTCTTTTCTTTCAAGTTTTACAGGCAATCCAAGCAGTATTCTAAGTATTTTAAGTATAAGTGGAATGTTTAGAAATTCTAATACTGCTACCAACCAATATTTACCCCAGATTCAAAACCCAAGTGCCGATACGGGTAAAAATAGTATTTTAAGTTATTTAACTAGCAATAGAACCCCAACTCCAAGAACAATTCAACCAAATTTACAACCGCTCGACCCCAATTTCCAAATTCCAGAAGATATAATTGATATGTGTAGACAAGGTTACGGCATAGATGCGAGTGGGAGCTGTGTCGATGTTGAAAATCTTACCTCGACAGTAAAGCTGACTGCTATGCAAGCCTGCACTGTTGCTAGAAAAAGAATACCCTCTCAGTCTCAATATAGAAGTGCAGAGTGTAATTCGCGAGTTGGTTGAGCCGACAGTTCGTCGCACTTGAGCGGGATGGCTCTAGATATTAATGTTAGTAGCTTAACAAGTGTAGAAAGGCAAGCTATATTTTTAGTATTTAAACAAAAAGGTTTTAATAATATTGGGTGTTATAGAGCTGGGTCTGGCAATGTTCATTTGGACCAACGTAACAATGTGTCATCAATCCTTTCAGGAATCTGAGAAGCAGGAGTAAGGGTTGGGCCAGCAGGTGCTTGATACAATGGAGTTGGTGCTATTGCAGGTCTTACCGCTGCGCCTGGCGTTGCTGAGTTTGGGGCTGGAGTTCCACAAGTTGTGGTGAAAGTAACAGGTGCAGTAAAGGTCCATGTAGGGTTTCTTTTAAGAAGGTCATTATCTAATGTACAAACACCTTTGAGGCCTTCTGGATAATTTACATTCGAAGTTACTGGTACTTTTGCAAAGCGAACGCAACAGATTTCATTTTTTTCATTATTGTCAGTTGCTTCTCGTACATTATTTGTTATGTAACATTTATTTTCACTCACACCTCTTAATGTTGGACCACCTTGCCCGTCATTGAAACTCATTTTGTATCTTATAATATTTCCAGTAAATGAACTTGATACTGCTGAATTTGGCTTTTGTTTTAAGAAAAATGGTCTTTCAGTAGGCGATCTAAGTATAAAACTATCTACTTTACCTGATATTGTTGTTATACCACCGGAAGTATCGGGAATGATTTTATCTTTCGGTAGTATCGCTTGGCAATCGTATACTTTTTCTATCTTGCCCCCTTGAACGTTTACTAATGTGGCTGCATCACCCGGTGCACTAGCCCCTGCTGCTCCGGTTGCTGCAGCACCAGTTGACCCTGCGGCAGTTCCTAAAGGTGAAGTGCCTAAAGGAGAAATTAATGGACCCGTGCCACCAGCAGGAATAGATGAACCGCCCGTCAAAGACGTAGGGTTTTGACCACTAAGATATCTCATGAGATCCGCCTGACTCATGTTACCTCCAGTTTGAATTGGAGAAGTAGTTTGCCGACTTCCAAAAAGGTTAGAAAAAATACCTGAAAGCCCACCACCACTACTTCCAATGCCCCCACTCCCACTAAAAAGATTCCCCAGTAAAAAACCTATTCCTACATTTGTTATTAGTTGCCCTGTTGTTTGTCCAGAAGAAGTGTTACTTCTTGAAGTATTAGTGTTATTTGCAGTGTTGCCTTGCACTGGAGCGATACATATTTGAGTATTAGGAATTTGTTGGCCGTTGCAGTAATAAGTTGTAGGAGCATTCGAGGTGTTTAAAGTTGGGGCGGCAGCGAGTCTGTCTAAAAGAGAATTTAGAGAGGATGTGTCTGGCAAGATTGGATTAGCTGCACTAGCTATGTTTCTATCATTGGCTATGTCTACAGCACTAGTTGTAGCAGTTTGAGTTGCGGTAGTTGGAGGATTGGCAACCACAATATTACCACCTCTAGGGGCGTAAACTCCTACAAAAATTTCGTTGGAAGCTGTTAGATTTTTATTGCCATTGGCATCTTCTATTTTTTCCGCTTCAACTTGTAGTGTTACTTCTCTTACTCCTTCATTGGGAGAAATGCTTATTACAAAATATCCTCTCCCTAATTTTCGAATATCTTTTATGCCGCCACCATAAAGTATAAACGAAGAGGCATCAGGCTTTTTAATTTCGTTTGAGGCGTTTAGAAAAACTTTAAATGTCTCACCTTGCAATACAGAATTTATATTTGAAGATAAAGATACATTCAAATCTGTATTTGTAACAGTGCTACTTGAGGTGCTAATTTGCGAAACTTGAGTCTGGACAGGTACGATTGTATTGTAGTTTGCGGGATTATTTGTAGAAACATTTGTGGGTACACCACTTTGCAAATCTCTATTTCCAGTACAAATCGCAGACATAACAGTTCTTGTGCGTGGTCCAAAGCGACCGTTGGCAATGCCGATGTATTCTATAAATAGTGCTTGGAATTTCTTAACTGCATCTTTAGTAGTTTGGCCGAAAGTTAAAGTTTCATTTCCAGAGCTTCCAAGGCCGCTTACTGCAATTTGAGTTCTCTGGTCAGAGTTTAAAAGCTTTTGCAAGAGTTTTACGTCCTCACCTTTTTTCCCTAAAAATAAATCTCTCTCAAACGCATAAGGACACTTTAAAGAATTGTCAGTATAAGTTTGTGCCCGTTCATTATTATAATTTTGCGCTGGTCCAACTGGTATTACTTCTGTAACTGGTCGCGCAGTGTCAGTGAAAATATTTGCTTCAACGGCATCTTGTCCGTGAACAATAATAATAAATAGAAAAACAAAAAAAGCAGAACCGATAGAAATCTTAGCTATACTTTTCAACATATTTTTAGTATATACTATTAAAAAATAATGTATACTAAAATACATATATATTTATGTGGAAAAAAATAACCCTGTCTTTTTTTTGTTTAACCCTATTAATTAATAGTGCCTCCGCAGAAGTTTTACAATGTCCCAATTATTCATTTGAGCGAAATTTGGTCCAAGGAAATAGCGGAGAAGATGTTAGGCTTTTACAAAAAATTTTAAATGCTGACAGGAGAACTTCGGTTGCATTTTCAGGAGCTGGGTCACCCGGAAAAGAAACTAGTATTTTTGGAAAAGCAACACGCGAGTCTTTAAAGCGGTTTCAAGCCCTATTTATTGAATACGTTGGTATTGCAGATGGAAAGCTTAATCAGAAAACTAGAGGTGCGCTCAACTTGGTTTGTAAAGGTCCTTACTTTACAAATGGAACTGGTAAGGTTTATGATGTGAATAAGGAAGTCGTTCCAAACAACACAAATACTACTCCCTTGGTAGTTGCTATGGCAGGGCCAAGTACTTATGTAACCGACACTCCCTTTCAAGCATATTTGGCTTCCAACAAAGCTATTAAAACTCCAAGTATCACCAGTTTAATTATTTCTGGAGCCTCTGCACAATCTTTTAGAAAAATATCTTCAACTACTTATTCTTTTCTGGTTGTACCGAACGAAGATGTGAGAGACACTATTACATTCCAAATGGAAGCAGATGCAGTCGAGGACAGTAACAATAACAGAAATATAAACGCCAGTAACGAATGGGTAGTTACTAAAATTTCTACTCCATTACCTGCTACCACTACCTCACCTTTCCCACTTTCTACAAGTTCTACCAATACAAACCCTTTTGTTTACCCTGATTATGTGCCACCTACTATCGATTTTCCAACTATAGGCGATTTTAAAATCACAAATGGCAGAAACCTGGATTGTTCAAGAGTTGCAAGTGTATCGGTTACAGATTATTCGAATCCTTGCTACGGTCGAACTTCAATGGTTCCAGATCCAAACACAGGCGCCAATACTTCGCAAACTTCAAATAGTTCTGGCGGAAGTAGTGGAGGTGGCTCAGGATTAGTGCAAAACATAATGATGGGTCTTGTCGGTGCTTTGCTTTTAAATACTGTCACTGGTGGAGCTGTAGTTAGCGGGATATCAAGCGCTGCTAGTAGCGTCGGTAGTGCAATAGGGAGTTTATTTAGTTCTGGAATATATGGAGGAGGAGTAGGATCAGTTCCTGGTGTCTGTGTATGTAAACCAACTACTGTTCCTCCGGGGACATTATTGGGAGTGCCAACTATTCATTTATTACCTCTTCCTGGGAGTGTAATGATTCCAGGAAGATATTTGATGGAAGCAAACCCAGGGATTGGAAAATTCTTAGGCACAGTGTTTCCGGCTCCAATAGGAGTATGTGGACAATCCATGGTACTTCTTCCTAACGGTGTAGTGAAGTGTGTTCTACCATTTTCAGACAGCACAGGTATACCTATTACTGGTTTAATACCGCCACCACCTGCATTTATTTGGGGATTTTAAAATTCTTTAATTATTTTTTTCCAAGTTTCTAGTGAAACATCTTCAGCTCTTTGTTTCTCTGTAAAATACTTTCTGAGTTCTTCAGCTACCTCTTGACCTAGAATATGTTTTATATTTCCAAGTGCAAATTTTCTTTTTTGTTTAAACGCAGCTTTCATGATTTTGAAAAAACTATCGTAGTGACTTTTATTTTTAAATGGATTTTCAATATTTGAAATTTGCAATATCGCTGAGTCAACTTTTGGCGCTGGTGAAAAGCTCCCTGCTTTCACAATGTCAATTATTTTTACATTGCCGTCTAATGAAAATATTTTTACAGAAATAGAAAGTATAGACTCTTTTTTATCTATAGCTACAATTCTTTGCGCAACTTCTTTTTGTACTAAAAAAGTAGCAGCTAAGGGTAAAATTTTTTGCTCAAAAGTATGTCTAAATATCGCCCCTGTTATATAGTACGGAATATTACCTACTAAAACATATTGCCTCACCCCCGGCCCCTCTCCGGTGGAGAGGGGAGCAGTGTTATAATCTATTTCTAAACAATTTTTATTTATTATAAAAAGTTTTTTATTATCTATTTCTTTTTTAAATTTCTGTTTTAAAATTTCAATCGCCCTCTGGTCAATTTCTATAATATAAACTACACCCCCGTATTCTAAAAGTTTTTCTGTAAGCACTCCTTCCCCTGGACCAATTTCAAATATCACTACTTCACCATTTTTAATTTCATCTGAAAAACTCCCAATCGACTCTTTCATTTGAAGTAATGCTTTTTCACTACGCAAAAAATGCTGCCCTAAACTTTTTTTTGCCAAGAGAATTGGAGTCATATTTTACAAATATACCACAATTTTTTCGTGTGCACTATCGGCATCGGAAAAGTATTCTTCTTCTTCCATAACGAGTTCACTAGGAATGTCATCTAAAAACTCACTTCGAAATTGCATTTGTCTTTTTCCATAGACCATTCTGTTTTTAGCATTGGTCAAATATAGTTTCTTTTTTGCACGAGTTAGAGCCACGTAAAAAAGCCTTCTCTCTTCCTCGCCTTCTTCTTGTGTGGGCTGTTTAGCATCAAATCTTTTGCTTGGAAAAAGGTCATCTTCTAAACCAGTTATAAATACATTATTAAACTCCAGACCTTTAGAAGCGTGGATTGTCATCATCTTTATTTTATTTTCTTCACTTGTATCCGTGTCTTGGTCAGAAACTAGGCTCGACTCTTCCAAAAATTTATTCATAGCATCTTCTATTGGCAAGTTGTCATACTCAGTAGCTAAAGTCATAAGCTCATAAATATTCCCTAGTCTTTCCACTTCTTCTTCACCTGCTTTTTCTTTTAAATCTGCCTCAATTCCTGAGTCTTTGATTATTTTTAAAATTATTTCACTTGGGAACTTTGTATCGACCATCTCACTTAGCTCGAGAATAAATTTATCAAACTTTTCAAGTTTCAGTTTAAGTGGTTGAGCCAAGTCAGTTACATTGCCGCCTAGTATTTTCGCCATAGCCACTTTTCCAAATCCACGGCTGGGGTTCCCAATTGCTCTTTTCATGTCTTCTACGCTATTTTGGTTTAGAGCAAGTCTCAAATAACTCATCACGTCTTTCACTTCTTTTCTATCAAAAAACCTTGTTCCTAACATGTGGTATTTTACGCCTTCAGCAAGCATTGCTTGCTCTAGTACCCGTGACTGAAAGTTTGTGCGGTATAAAATACAAATTTCATTTGCATTTAGGCCATCTTCTTCTACCAAACTTTTTATTTTATTGGCAATATATTTTGCTTCTTGTCTATCGTCATAACCTGTGTAAATTGTTATCACCTCACCTTCTACATTTTCTGTAAATAAGTTTTTTTCTTTTCGGATTTTATTTTTCTTAATTATTTCGTTGGCTGCGGAAATAATATTTTTCGTACTTCTATAGTTTTGCTCTAAAAGAATTATCTTGGCTTCCCGTTCACTTGTACTAAAATCTTCTTCAAACCGCAATAAATTTTTCAAGTTTGCACCACGCCAAGAATATATATTTTGGTCTACGTCACCCACTGCACAAATATTTTGGTGTTTGTCGGCTAAAAGTTTGCACAACAAATACTGTGAGTTGTTTGTATCTTGATATTCGTCAATGTGTAAATATTTCCATTTGTTTTGGTATTTCTCACGCACATCTCCATTGTTTTGTAAAAGTTTTAAAGTCTTTACTATTAAGTCATCAAAGTCTACTACTTTTCTTTTTTCAAGCTCTGCTTCGTATTGTGGCCAAACACGAGCTACAACTTTTTGCAGTGGTGAAAAAGCAGAACTTTTGTATTCAGTTGGGTCTACCAGGTCACTTTTTACTCTACTTATCGCACCTTTTATTCGCCTAGGTTCATGCATTTTAGTATCTATCCCTTCTCGCTCACATATGGTTTTGATTATTGCTACAGAGTCCCCCTCATCATAAATAGTTAGCCTCTTTGTTACATTTGCAGCCACATATTCTTCTTGTAAAATATACATTCCCAAACTATGAAAAGTTTTTATCATTGGGGTTTGGACAATTGTGGACACGTAGTTTTCATAATTTTCTATCAGGCCAACTTCGTTCATTCTTTTTACAATTCTCTCTCGCATTTCCTTGGCAGCTTTATTGGTAAAAGTTATAGCTAAAATGCTCCGTGGCTCAATGTTTTTGATTTTAATTATATGAATAATTCTTTCTACAATAGTTTTAGTTTTTCCCGCTCCCGCTCCTGCAAGTATTAAAAGTGGTCCCTCGGTATAGTTTACAGCACTCTCTTGTCTCTCATTTAACATTCTTTGGAGTTTAGCACGCAAACATTAATTATTAAAATTTTATAGCTCTTCTTCAAATTCACCTAACACTTCGTTTAGTTTATCAATTATCAAAGTCTCGGCTTGTGGGTAAAGAGATGTTAGGTATACATATAAAGAGTTTCGAGAAGCACCCTTTCTTATGAACTCTATAAATGCTGTAAATTTATCTTCTCCCAAGTGCTGAACAATATCTAGTATGGCACGTTCTATTGCTTGTTCTCCAAGCTGGGCTGCGATGTATTCACGCATTTTAGGGTCATTTGTCCCAAAGTTTTTTTTACCTAAAATATCTTTTATTTTTTCGTCAATATTAAATTTTGTGTTTGTGGTGTCTTGCATAAATTTAATTTTTTCCAAATCTGGATACTAATATATCCAATAGAACTCTTCCTGCATTTCCATTGTCAGAATCCTCTAAACTGCTTATAAACATTAAAATATCCTGAGGTGCTATTTTGCCCTCTGTTTCGTCAATAATCTCCATTGATTTTCTATGACTAACTCTTAAACTCTCCGCAAGTCTAACAGTAGAAGACTTTGTGGCATGAAAAACTTCTATTAAGATTGAGATATTTTCTATAACTTTAGGGTCCGCAAGTTTTTGATATTTCTCCATTTGGGAAACAAGCTCCGCAAGTTCTCTAGAATGACCAGTTTCTATTTCTGTCAATCTATCTTCAACATCTTCTTTATCATTGGTAATACTTTCTCTGTAATCTGCAAGTAACATTTGAGAAATTTTGTTTAATATTTCTTTACTTTTTTCCGACCCTCCTCTTTCTAGAAGTTTTTTTAATGCGTCCTCTGTAAGAAGTTCATCAAGGTCACCTTTCTCAATTTCTGTTTTTTCATTTTCAACTTCAATTTTTCCTTCAGGTATTCTACCTTTTACCTCTTCATATTTTTGTTTTAATTTTAAAAATTTAGCAGCGTCGGAAAAAAAGTTTTGCAAAAATAAAAATGATTGTTGTATTTCTGCACCTGTCATTAGGTCTCTAATTTCTAACTTAGGTTGTGTTTCAACTTGCGGGGTTAAAATTTCAGGAACTAAAGTGGGAGCTTTGATTTCTATTGCTTCCTCCTCATTATCATTCAAAAAGTTGGGTACTGTAAAATCAGGGATCTCATCCTCAACTTCTTGCTGTGGCACAGAATTTACCAAGGTATTCCTCTCCTTTCTTCGTTCGTTTTCTGCATCTTTTAAAAGTGCCATTTTTTGCCTGACGGTTGATAAAATATCATGAACTTGACCAACATCTACAGGTTTTGTGTGCATATTTTCAGCAGGTGTTAATTGTAGAAATTTTCGAATTACCATATTACTTTTAGTTTACTCTATTATAGGATAAAGTAAATACCAAAAGCTTATTTTGTATGTTGATAAGTTTCTCTTTATCTGGTAAGATGGGGAAACCAATGTCAAAAACAAGACAAGTCTCAAATTTTAGTATTTTTGTATTCGCCATTATTTTTTTACTTTATACAAAAGATGCCTTTGCTTTTTCATTGAAAGATTCTCTTTCCAACTTATTTAACTCTGGAAATAAAAGTACTTCTACTTATAAAGAGTATGAAAGAAAAGAAACAGTGCAGAATTTAAAATTTCTTGAACCTGAAAAAGCACTTGCCCAGTCTTTGCAAAATAGTGAACCTGGAGATATTACTTCTGACACGGAAAATAGTTTAAAAGCTGGAAAGTCATTGGCAAATGGTGAAGAGATTATTGAGAGTAGAGACAATCAAACCGATAAGACAATTTATACAGTTCAAGAAGGTGATACTTTAGACTCGATTGCAAGTTATTTTAATATTTCTGCAAGTACTATTCGTGAAACAAATAAAGATAAAAAAATAAAATCAGGAGTTGTTTTAGAAATCCCGCAAATAGATGTCTCATTATATAAGGTGCTTAAAGGTGATACTCTAGAACAAATTGCCTTAAAGTTTAAAATAGATGCGGATGACATCTCTCTTTTTAATGGATTTATAAGAAGTGAAGATCTGACAACTGGCGACGAAATATATCTACCGGGTGTAAAAACCCCAGATGTAGTTGTTGTAAAAAATAATGGTAATAAGGTTGTTAAAAAAGACAAGAATAAAAATTCTTTGGCAAAAGATATTTCAAAATACATTCCCAAGGCTTGGGTAGTTGGAGATACTTCACATTTAAATATTCTTTCCAATGTTAATAAGTTTGTAAATTTGCAAAAAATTACCGGCTATTTTATTTTCCCTGCACCAGGTGCCAACCGTACTCAAAAACTTCACGGAAACAATGGTTGTGACTTAGCAAACTATATTGGTGCACCAGTTGTAGCTTCGGCGGGAGGAGTTGTTCGTACAGCCAAAACTGGAGGTTATAACTTTGGAATAGGAAACTATATCGTAATAACTCATGACAACGGAACTGAGACTGTTTATGGCCACTTGAGTGAGGTAGATGTTCAAGTTGGTCAGTCAGTTTCTCGTGGACAAAACATCGGTAAAGTTGGAAACAGTGGAAACTCAACTGGACCCCACCTTCACTTTGAGATTCACGGTGCCTACAATCCGTGGGCTTGGTAAGGAATCCTTTTTAAATAATAAAAACCTGAAATATTTCAGGTTTTTATTATTTTCGGAGCCGCTTGTCAGGGTCGAACTGACGACCTACGGTTTACAAAACCGTTGCTCTACCAACTGAGCTAAAGCGGCGACTTTGAAGATTATATCATTAAGTCGTTTTTTCTCAAAATTTATTTACTTTATTTATTAAGCTCTATTTCCCTTTAAACATTTTTACAAAACTCCATTCAATGCTTGACATAAAAACTAAAGTAAAAAGTGTTAGAAAGGTTGCAAGACTAGCGAGATAGGTAAGTCCAAACCCAGCTGCCGCTCCAACACCAGATGTTGCCCAAAGAGTAGCTGCACTTGTGAGACCTTTTTTCTTATTACCGTCTTTACTAATAAATATTAGCCCTGCTCCAAGAAACCCAATACCAGCTACTATTTGCCCTATTATTCTTATGGTTTCTATTTGTGAAGTGTTGAGCTGGATAGAAGCTATTATTCCGGTAATGACGAAAAGTGCGGACCCCATTGAAACTATTCCATGAGTACGAACTCCAGCTTCGTGTTTGTTCAAAATTCGTTCAAAGCCAATTAGCATTCCCAAAACTAAAGCTGTAATTAAGCGAATAAATATTTCTTCATTTGTCATAAAATATAGTATACTCAAAATATTATGGAAAACAATAGTCAAAACAATAATTCAACTACGATACCCGATTTCAATAAGCCTGTTTCCGATACAAAAGAAAGCGAGACGGTGGTGCATACAAAAGTAATCTCAGAAACAATTCCGAAAAAAAAAGAAAGTAACTTTTTAACTTTTTTTTATATTTTTCTAACTATTATTTTGTTAATAACAGGTTATTTTGTTTACTATTTTGCAAATCAATTTTTGAATTCTGATGTCTCAGCCACCGAACAAAAATTAGTTTTTGAAAACCCTCTTGTCCGTGCAACAAAAAGTAGAGTAATTTCCCTTGAAGAAGGTGCAAGTAAAGAAGCTGTTAGAAACATTATTACCCAGGCTTTACTTTATGAAAAAGTTGCTCCTGGTGAAATTTCTATTATTATGCCTTCGTATTTACGGGACACTGTAGTAGATGGAACCAGAAAATTAGTTTCCGAGCTACAGCGGGGAGATGACTTTTTTTTCACATTTGCAGGAAGAGCACCCCTCAATTTAAGAACAATATCTGCAGAAAAATACGCCGTGGGAGTAGTAGGAAATAAAAATGGCAAACAAAATTTCCTGACCTTCTCAGTTTCATCTGCCCCAGATGCTAACAGAGAAATGTTGCGCTATGAAACAGAAATCTATAATGATTTGAGGACACTTTTACAACTTAGAGAAATAAAAGGAAATCTTAGTTTTAAAGATCTGTCAGAAAATAACCATATTTTACGTGTGGCCTATGATGATGATGGTGTGTTGTTGGTTTACGGTTTTGGAGCTTCTAAAACCATTATTGTTGGACCGGACTTAGAAACTTTCCAAAATATATTTGATAATTTAAAATAAATACTAAAATGTTTAATCACTTTAAAACTCATCGGCTAGATGCCGTTACTACAGTACTTACTTTTTTCATTCTTTTTTTTGGTTTTATAATGTTTTTCTCGGCCTCACTTGGAGTTATGGCACGCTACGAAGAGAAATTTTACGGAATTATTCAAAACCAGTTTTTATTTGGTATATGTTTAGGTTCATTGGTTTATTTTCTGGGAGCTTATATCCCTAAAAAATTTATTAAAAATATAACACCCGGAATTTTTATTGTTTCAGTACTTCTGTGTATAGCGGTTCTTTTTCCTCAAATAGGTTTTATGCACGGAGGTGCTAGAAGGTGGATAAGTATTTTAGGATTCTCTTTTCAACCTAGTGAAATATTTAAATTCTCGGCTATTCTTTTTCTTGGTTGGTACAACTTTAAATTTTGGAACAAACTTCAAGATACAAAATGGAGGCTTTTTCCGATTTTATTATTATTTTTAATTTCAACATTAGTTTTAATACAACCAGATCTAGGTACCACTGCAATTATTATCTCAGCAGTCTCACTAGTATTTTTTATTACATCTGCTAAATACAAAGATATTTTACTTATAGTTGGAATTGGTTTAGTAGGTATTTTTAGTTTCTATTTATTTTTCCCCCACGCAAGAGAAAGAGTTGACACATTTTTAAACCCCTCTGAGAAACTTCAAAACCAAAGTTATCAAGCAAAGCAAACTTTGATATCTTTAGGATCTGGAGGACTTTGGGGTGATGGATATGGAAAAAGTTTACAAAAATATTACCATCTGCCAGAGCCAGTAGGAGATTCTATATTTGCGGTTATTGGTGAGGAGCTAGGATTTGCAGGTTCAGTATTTATTTTATTAGTTATTTTTGCATTAGCGATAAGACTAATATTGTTGAGCGAAAACACCCGTGACCCATTTGAAAAATCAGTTCTCATTGGTACTGGTGTTGCAATACTCGCGCAGGCATTCTTAAATTCTGCCTCGGCTTCGGGTACTATTCCTTTTACAGGTGTTCCCTTCCCCCTTATTTCTCATGGCTCGACTTCTATAATTATTATTATGGGAATGCTCGGGTTTTGTTCGCAGCTGTCCGTGCATAAAATTATTCAAAAATAAAATTTTTACAAAAATATTGTATACTAAAACCTATGCGAATAGGATTAGTTGGTGGTGGCACAGGCGGACATTTTTACCCACTTATGGCGGTAGCAGAAAAGCTACAGGCTCAAAATATTACTCTATTTTACTTTGGTCCAAACAAACACGACGAAAAATATCTTAGCGATTTGAAAATAAATTTTATAAAAATACCTGCCGGAAAGATGAGGCTTTACTCTTCTGGTAAAAACTTTCTAGATATGTTTAAAATTGGCTGGGGAATATTTATAGCAATGTTAAAATTACCCATTGTCTACCCTGACATAATTTTTTCTAAAGGTGGGTACACTGCTTTTCCTATTTTATTTGTCGCCAGAGTTCTAAGAATCCCGGTAGTTATACATGATTCTGACACTGTACCTGGTAGGGTTTCAATATATTCTGCAAAATTTGCAATGTTAGTTGCTACAGCGTGGAATGAAACTGCAAAATTTTTAATCACTACTAAACATATTTCAGGAGATAAAATAATGGAGACTGGCCTACCAATCAGAAAAGTCTTGAACCCACTTTATAAATATGAAAAAAATAAGCAGATAAACGCTGAGTTTAATTTTATTAACAAAAGTTTACCCCTTATAACTATTCTTGGTGGATCTCAAGGGTCTCAAATATTAAATGAGTCAATAATTTCATGTCTGCCATTTGTTTTACCCTTCGCTCAAGTAATTCATCAAACAGGTAAAAATAATTTTACTCAGGTAAAACATAACACTGACAGTTTGTTACAAAATATGAAAGAAAAAGAAAATTATTTTTTAAAAGATTTTTTTAACGTGGACGAAATGAGAGAAATTTATTCACAGTCTAGTTTGATAATTATGAGAAGCGGCTCCCAAATTCTTGAAACCTATCTTTGGGGAATTCCAACAATTTTAATCCCTATCTCACAAGAGGTTTCTCGTGATCAAAGAAGTAACGCTTTTGCTAGTATGAGGCGTGGCGCAAGTATCGTAATCGAAGAAAAAAATCTTACACCGCATATTCTACAAAATGAAATTTTAAGACTTCTCAAAGACAATCGTGCTTTAACTCATATGAGTGCATCGGCAAGAGAGTCAGCAGTATATGATGCAGATCAAAAGATTGCAGATGTTCTTATAAAAATTGCCCAAGAGCACTAAAATCTTCTTTTATGTCAGGGGAATTTACTAGGAAACTTCCTACCACAAATTCATTTGCACCAGCGTTTTTACATAACTCTATTGTATCTAAATTTATACCTCCATCTACGCAAATATTTATTTCAGGAAATGCCTCTCGAAGCTCCACCATTATTTTCAAACTTTGGTCGCTAAATTCTTGTTTTTGAAACCCTATTTTGTCTATACACATGATTCGGAGTCCAGAAATATCTTGTAAATTGTTTTTAACAAAATTAACAAAATTTTTCAGGTCATTATCAACTTTTATAGCCAAATATATTTCTATTTCTAGTTTTTTACATTTCTCTACTATTACCCCCCATTCTTCCTCACTAAATGTATCAAAATGAATCACAACCCTATCAAACCCATAAGCTGCTAAAATATCTATTTTATCTAGGGGGTTTTTCACCATCAGGTGCGCTGTGTAGTCAAAACTATCCCAATTTGGTAAATAGGGGTCAGTTTTTATTTCTGGAATCCAAGTTTTATTTCTTACGTATTCCCCATCGCAAATATCAATTTCAATTCTCTCAGGTTTATCTTGTTTATTTATAAGTTGCAAAAACTTATTTGAAACGTGCTCAAGGTTAGCAAAATTTTTTTCTAAAATACTAGGGATTATTTGACTCATAACTACATTCTATCACAAATTATAGTCAATTTTTAATACCCTTTTTACATGACGTCCGGCTTCAAAAGGTGTTATAAAAAAAGTTTCTATGGCAACTTTGGTAAATTGTTCGCTTACAAATCTTGCCCCAAAAGAAATGATATTACAATTATTATGTGCCCGCGATAGTTTAACGAGTTCTAAGTTTTCATTATTACACAAAAATGCCCTAGCATTTTTAAATCTATTAGCGCAAATTGCCTCCCCATTTCCTGAGCCTCCAAATATTAAGCATTTTCCTTTATCTGTGTTTCCATTTGTATCTTCAATAAATTTTTTTATACAGGGAATAATATAATCAGGATAATCATCATTTACATCGTAAACTGGGTTAGAAAAATCTTTTACTAAAAAACCTCTATTTTCTAGATCTTTTTTCACAAACTCTTTTATAAAATATCCTGCATGGTCAGATGCAATATAGACAATCATGGAAAATAGTATACACTGTTTTTATATGGATAGCGGAGTAGCAAACACGCAAAAAATAGTAATAGCGGTAGCAATAATAATTGGTTTTTTGATATTAGTAATAATTGGCTATTCACTTTATAGAAAAGCCGGCATTGCGGAAGAAGAGCTTGCAAAAAAAGTTGCACTTGATAATGTAACTAAAAAAACTGGTGACCGGACAGCAATATCTCTTACCGGTGAGTCGAAAAATACTTCTCAATTTACCTATGATAATCTGACTCAGAAAAATAACAATGACTCCACAAGTACTGAAAAAATGCAAGTTGTAAATGAAACTATAACAGTAGTTGCGAGCGATACTCTGCCAGTTCAAGAAGATATCCAAACTCCAGCGAATGAAGATCCTACCCCTATTGTAACAACACCTCCTCAAACCAAGCCCATTGTTAAACCGACCTCTGTCCCAAAAACAACTTACAGACCAGTTTATCAGCCAGTAGATAGTGATTTGCCACTTACTGCAGCTCAGATAAGAGCTATTCGATCTTTACCTATCGACTCTTCACCCTCAGGTGTTTTACAGACTCAACTAGAAGCACAGTCTGGCGGAGAATATAAAGCGCAGTATTAATTTTTTTATTGCCCGATTTTAACCACGTGGTCAACAAGAGTGCGAGTGTAACCACTTTCGTTATCATACCAAGCCAAAACTTTTACCAAGTTTCCTCCTACAACTTTTGTAAATTGTAGATCTGCAATTGAAGCATATGGCTCTCCTAGAATATCTGAAGAAACCAAATCTTCTTCTGTTACTGAAAAAATATTTTCCCATTTTTTATTCTTAGCCGCATCTTTTAAAATATTATTCACTTCTTCGGTAGTGGTATTCTTTTTAGAAATAAATGTTACGTCCACTATAGACCCTGCGGCTACTGGTACACGAAGTGAAATTCCGTCAAAAAGACCAGTAAGCTTTGGAAAAGCTTTTGTTACTGCAATAGCTGCACCAGTTGTACTTGGTACAATATTTTGTGCAGCCGCACGCCCCTCTCGGAAATCTTTTTTACTTGGGGCGTCAACTAAAGCTTGTGAAGCTGTGTAGCCATGAGTAGTAGAAAGCAAAGCTTTTTCTATCCCCAGTGCTTCATCTAAAATAGATATTAGTGGCGAGGCTGCATTGGTAGTGCAAGATGCATTAGAGGTTATTGTACAAGTTTTAAGTTTTTCATCATTTATTCCCATTAATACAGTTCCTTGTCCTGCGTCTGTTGGTTCGTCTTTTGCGGGTGCACTTATTACTACTTTTCTTGCACCTGCTTTTTCCGCATGCACTTTTGCATCAGCAAATTTTACAAATAGTCCTGTGCATTCTACAACTACATCAATATCTAGTTTGCCCCATGGTAAATTTTCAGGGTTTTTTTCACTTAAAAATATTACTTCAGAGTTACCAATTTTCAACTTTCCTGGAATGACTTTTATCTCAGGGTTTTTTGTATCTGCTAAAATTCCTTTATCAATTACTCCTACTTCAAATTTTGCTTTTTTATAAACAGTGTCATATTTTAAAAGGTAAGCCAAATTTTCAATATTCCCAAGGTCGTTTATTGCAACTATTTCTACGTCGTCTCTCTCCATTGCTTGACGAACAAATGCTCGCCCAATTCTTCCAAATCCATTTATTGCTACTCGCACTTTTTTACTTTGCACCATAGGTGTATTCATAACTTTTTCTTCTTCTACATTCATAGCTAGTAATTCTGTTTTAACAGTTTTTGCTTTTCTCGCACCTCTTGTTTTCTTGATTGGTTTCGCATTCGAAGAAAACATATTTTTAATATTATTTAATAATTTCATATGAGTGGAGTATAATACATATTTTCAAATTTTGTGTTAGAATACAGACACAAAACATGGTTCCATCGTCTATCGGTTAGGACATATCCTTCTCAAGGATAGAAGCGGGGTTCGATTCCCCGTGGAATCACAATAAAATAAAAATACCCATTTGCACTCTTCGGGTATTTTTATTTTATTTGGTTTTATAGGAATCGAACGGTCGGAAGAAATTGGGGATGGGGCCCCAATTTATGAGACGGGCCTGCGAGTGCCAAAAAATAACGAAGCAAAGCGAAGTATATTTTTTGTGCAACTTGTAGGTCGATTCCCCGTGGAATCACTTATAAAACACTGGTGCTCTGGAATACAAAAATTAATTCACTGAAAGTGCGATATAGAAAGTTGTGCCCTCCTTTTCTTTACTCTCCACCCAAACAAGTGCGTGGTGAGCATCGACAACTTTTTTAACAATTGATAATCCTAGTCCTGAGCCTTCTACTTTTCTGTTTAATACGTTCGATGCTTGGTAGAATTTATCAAACAAGTGTGGAAGGGCTGACTCATTTATACCCTCACCAGTATCTTTTACTGCAATTACTACATTTTCCTCATCCGGGTTTATAACATAAATTGTAACCCCACCTTCTTCTGTAAACTTTATGGCGTTTGAAAGTAAATTAGAAATTGCTCTGTGCATATATCTCTTATCAAAAGTAGCAAAAGAATTTGTAGACTCATTATCAACTTTCAAATACAAATTCTTTTTTGTATATAGTGGAATAAATTCTTTTATCTCGTCTTTCAAGAAAGTTACAACATCTGTTTTTTCTAAATTTAAAATAATTTTATTTGCGTCAAATTTTTGCAGATCTAGCATGTCATTTGCCATGTCAAGTAGCCGAGTAGTTTCTTCCGATATTTTTTCTACGTATTCATGCTGTTTGGTATTTAGCTCCCCAAGTTTACCTTCACCAAGAAGAGATGCGTATCCTCGAATAACCGTCATTGGAGTACGCAATTCGTGAGAAACTACAGAGATAAATTCACTTTTTGTCCTTTCTCTTTGTTTGTCTTCGCTCACGTCTCTTTCAATTACTAATAGATAATCCACTTCTCCTTTTGCAGTTAAAATGGGTGAAATATTTGTAACCGACTCAAATTTTATTTTATCTTTTTTTAATCCAATACTAGTAAAGGAAACAGGTTTTTTAGTAATTAAAATTTCTTCTATTTTATCTTTCCATAATTTCTCTTCTGATTCTTCGTGCCAAAGTTGGGTAATTTTTTTACCTTCTGCATTTTTAAAATCAATACCAGAATAATGACTTGTAAACTTGTTAAAATAATTAATGTATAAATTTTTGTCCATTATAGCTATAATTTCATTAGCAGAGTCAAGTGCAAGCTTGAAACGATTCACTTCTAAAAGAGACTTTTCTTTTATGAAATTTGCTTGCAAGTCTTTACTCTGCATAGCTTCCGTAGTCATTCCAGCATTCATTTTTTCTTTTAATAAATCAGAAACGTATCTTGAGTATTTTTCCAAATTTTGAATTTCTAAAATTTTAGAATTTGTGTTTTTTATATTGTCGAACTTACCCACCAAAGCACTCTCGGCATTATCTGTTAGTATTTTAACCGGCTTAGATATTTTTCTTTTTGTTCTATATAATAAGAAACACAAAATTAAAGTTAGAAATCCAAAAATGCTAAGTAAAATTTGCTGCACAAATTGCCCAAAAATTACAGAATTGTTTGTATTACTTTCTACCACAAAACACAAATTTACATTTTTCTTCACTGATATATATTTTGTAGAGCCATTTTTTGCATACTTACTACTTGCATCTAAAGAGGCTTTACATAAGTTGATTACTTCATTATCAACACTGAATCCATTACCAAAAATAGTTTTTCCTGTTTCGTCTATAACATAGGTAGTGTAAATTAGATTTTGAAAATCAAACGCAGTTTGCAAGTTATCTTTATTTAAACTTTTAAATTTAGCATCACGAATATACTCGATATTTTTTTCAATATATGTTTCTTCTTTTTTTTGAATTAAGTAGGATGCAACAAATGCAATACAGAAAAAAAATACAGCTAAAAGAATAGTATTTTTGAATATAATTTGCCAAGAAAAACTTTTCATGTGTTATACTTTTAGTATATATGGAAAACGAAAAAGTACCAAAGATTTTCATTGTTGAAGATAATGTGGATATTTTAGAAATTTACCGCCTGCGCTTCGAAGTTGCGGGTTTCCAAGTTGTTACATCACCGAACGGTTTGGACTTTGTTTCCCGAATGCATGACGAAATGCCAGACGTTGTACTATTAGACATTATGCTTCCGGAAATGGATGGCTTTTCAGTACTTCAATCTTTGAAATCAAATTTTGAAAATCCAGAGCTTAAAAAAATTCCTATCATTGCTTGGAGTAATCTTTCTCAGGATGAAGATGTGGTAAAAGCCCTAAGTAGCGGAGCCCACTACTATTTACGAAAGTCTGACTATGAAGGTGATGACCTGGTTGAAAAAGTAAAAGATATTATAAGTAAACTAAAGACCTCTTAAGTTTTAAAAAATAAGATTAGAAACCAATTTACTAAGTATTGGAAAAACATAGGAGAAAATCTGTACTGCTAGAAAGATTGATATTAATATGGTTGGTAAAAAATAACTTGAAATTATGTTTTCGATTTTCTGGTTTATGTGCCAAGGCAATAAACCTGAGATTATTCTGTATCCGTCAGCTGGTGGAAAAGGAATTAGATTAAAAATTGCCAACGACAAATTTGTAATAGCAACTACGTAACAAAGGGATTTTAAAATCGATGAGCCTACATTTGCACCTATAAGTATAAAAATTGCACTCAAAGTGAGATTCACTACAACTCCAGCCGAAGAAACTACCAAGTCTCCAAGTTTTCTTGGGTTTAGGTTATTCACATTTACCGGTACTGGTTTTGCCCAGCCAGCCAAAAGTGAAGAGCCTGTAAAAATTAATATCGCAGGTAAAACCATAGAGCCAAATAAATCAATATGTGGGATAGGGTTTAGGGTAAGTCTGTTTTGATAGTAAGCTGTTTTATCTCCAAAGTAGTAAGCTGCGTACCCGTGCGCAATTTCGTGGAGAATTACGGAGTATATAAGTACTAAAATTTGGAATATTATTGGTAATAGTGTTTCAGGTTGCATAAGTCACTTTTTTATGTTAAAATTATATCACAGAAATCTTAAAGAGTAATAACTAAATTTATGGCAAGTATATGTTTAATGTGTGCGAAACATTCTCAAAACGGTGGTAGATATTCCAACCGTACTCGTGCAACAAAGTTCCAACCTGTTCCTGGTCGTTTTGGGGCTGGCGTTCGTAGATATCCAAACCTACAATGGGCACGTGTTCCCCAAGGTCCTCGTATCAAAATATGTACTCGCTGCATAAAAGCTGGGAAACATCTTCAGCTCGCACCACTTGTAGCTTAGTGTGAACCAGGATTAAAAAGATTTCAGGATTTTCCTGGATTTTTTTATTTTTAACAATCTTGACTAATCCTAAAATCAAAAAAATCTCGGTTCAAAATGCTCTCCAAAAGTTTTTACCATCAGTTAAAATATTTATTGTTCCATCTTGATCAGTGCGAAATATTTTAATCCCAAATTTTTCACAAAGCTCGAGTACTGACCTATGTGGATGGCCGAAAGAATTATTTAATCCAGAAGATATAATTGCAACTTTTGGATGGACAATTCTTAAAAACTCAGCATTAGAAGATGTGTCGCTTCCGTGGTGACCAAGTTTTAAAATATCACTTTGTAAACTAGATCCGTAATTTTGCACTAAAAACATTTCTCCAGCTTGGGGTAAATCCCCTGTGAGCATAAATTTAATTTTGTTATATGTAATCTGAGTTACAACTGAGTGAGAATTGGTATCACCGCCATCCATATTCTGCACTGGAAAAAGTATTTTAAAAATGACACCATCAGAAGTTGTAAAATTGAGTGGGTGATTTATAAAAACTATTTTAATATTTTTTTCTTTGGCTATTTTTAGAAGCTCGACTGCAAGTGGTGTGGCAGGATGATCATAAAATGAAGTCAGCAATACTTTTACCCGATAATTTTTTAAAACATTTATTAGACCCGTTATGTGGTCTCCATCCTCATGAGTTGCAATAACTATATCAATATCCCTCTCTAAAAAATTTAAATTTTCACCAAGTTTTGTAAGAGTCGTATCATCTCTTCCTCCGTCTATTAAGACATGAGCATGGTTTGGAGTAGTTATTAAAATAGAGTCGCCTTGTCCAATATCCAAATAGGTTACTTTTAAATAATTGTTTTGCGACAATATATAACTTTCGGTAAAACCAAAAAGAGTTATTAGAAAAATTATAAATAATATTTTAACTCTCATATTTTTTAACTAAATAATATATAAACATAAAATACAAAACATAGTAGAATTTTATAAAAGTTCCGGATATAATTATAGTAAAATTTGGAGTTAAGTAATTACCAATTTCTGCAATAGTTAATATTATTTTTATAACTAAAGTATTTAGAATTGTAACTGGAAGAATAGGAAACAAAGAAGTTATAAAAGTGAGAATCATTCCTGACAAAATAAATGGCTCAACAAGTAAAGTAAGAAGTGTAGAAAATATGGGAATATTTTTTGAAAGAGTAAGGGTGTATGGGTCTACCGAAATTAATACTGCAAAAGCTATAGCAACAAAATTTCTATAATATTTGTTTTCTATTTTTATGAACTCATTCTCTTTTAAAATTTTGTTAAATATTGGTACTAATACAAATACTGCAATTGAGGCTAAATATGAAAGATGAAGCGAGGTGTTGTATAAAATGGAAAGTGGATTTATTAGTCCTAAAATTAAAATTGAAATAAGTAGACCTAAAACTGCGCCAGATTTTTTAGAAAATAATTCTCCTAAAATTGCTGTAGTGGCCATTATTCCAGCTCGGAGTGCCGGAGGATTAAGACCAGTAATAAAAATAAAAAACCAGGCAAATATGAGTGTCAGAAATACTCTACTTTTTCTGTTAAATTTCCTTAAAGACATATATAAAAGTAAAATTATAAAAGACACATTGGTTCCGGATAAAACTAGTATATGAATTAAACCACTATTTTTAAAAATGTCTTTTATAGATTTTGTGAGATTTTCTGTTTCACCAAATGTTATTCCGTTGGCAACACTAGCGTATGGCTCATGCAAATTAATATTAACGTTATCTATTAATCTTTTTTTAAATTGAAATGTTTTATAAAGAAAAGTTTCATAAAAGTTTTTGTTAGAATTTACTATATGAAAATTTTGTGGAAATGAAACAGTTAAATTAGTATTATAAAAAATATCTTCATATTTTGAAAATTCAAAAAGTTTAGTCTTATCGGAAAAATGTCCTGTTTCATTTGTTTGCAGATCTGACTGGAAGGAGATTGTGTCAAAAATGCTTACTGCATTATTTGGTGAAACGAGTATCTTTATATACTTATCCTGAATTTTAGTCTGGCTATTATTAGTAATATCTAAAACATAACTTGGATAAATTATTAAATTTATAGAAGTTATAGATTCACTAACCTTTAAAACCTTTCCAGTTACAGTGTAAAGAGAGTTTGGATATGAAACATGGTTGGCATTTAAAGTTTCATATTTTGTGTAAAACGCTCCAAATATAAAAGATAAAAGAAAACAAAAAGGTAAAATTGTATAAAAGACAAAATGGTTTTTAAAATCCCCTTTGTTTATAATGCTTTTAAAGAAACTAAAACCTATAAAACTAACCAAAACTATTAAACCTATAAAGTACAAGTCTAGGTTTATATTGGCTTCGGTAAATATACCCAATATGTAGCTAATGGCAAGGCCGACAATCATAGACTTTTACCTTGTGCGTATAATTTTGCTATTTCGTCTACCCTTTCATTTCCTGTTTCACCGGTATGTCCAAATACATGAGTCCATTTTATTTTGATATTTTTATTTTTTATCTCTGCTAAAAGTTTTAAAATTTCTTGCCATTTTTCTTTATTTAAAACTTCTTTTTTTTGTGAATTTTTCCAATTATTTTTTACCCAGTTTTGTACCCATAAAGTAGAACCTTGTATAACGTATTTTGAGTCTAGCCTCATTTCAAATTTTTTACTATCACTTTTTGAAATTAGTCTTAGTGCAAAAATAGCAGCCTGCAATTCCATTTGGTTATTGGTCGCAGTTTTCTCCCCTCCACCAAATTCCCAGACTTTATTTTTCTCTGTATCCATGGCAAACACTCCCCACCCTCCTGGTCCTGGGTTTCCCAAACTACTCCCATCACAATAGATTATTTTCATTAGTTACATTATACCAAAACTAGAAAATAAGAAAATGTAGTTTCGGAGTGGTCAGACACTTGTTCATCTACGTGTAGAAACTATATTTTTTAATTTTCAAATTATCAACTTTAACCTTGGAATATTTGTTCTATACCCTCCTTCAATTTCAAAAAAAATTTCACACTTCTCAGAACTTAAAAATTTATCCTCAATTTCTTTTTCAAGCTTTTCGTCAACAAAAAACTTTACCGCTTCCCTGCAAATTTTTCCATTAGTCAAAATAACTTTTAAGTGTTCTTTTTTCTTTCCAAATCTTTCAAACTTTTTCTCTGCGATATCTACAATTTCAAAAATAGGTTTCTCATTGCCAGCTCCAAATGGACCAATTAAATTTAAGCCATTAAAAAAATCAGAATTTATTTTACTCAAATTTATTTGAATGGGTTTTCTTTTTTTATCATTTCTACTTTCCAAAATATTGGCTGCTATTTTAGCTTGCGTCCAATTTTTATTTAAAATATTTTCGAGCTCGTGTATTTTATTCTCCTCAACTGCAAACCCTCCACTCATTTCGTGGCCCCCAAAATGTAAAAATGTTTCTTTACAAATTGTCATGAGCTCGACCACATGTGTATCGCCTCTCCCACGAACACTTCCTTTTAAAATATTTTTATCTTCACCTACTCCCCAGACAAAAGCATTCACATTATATTTTTCAACAATGTTCATTGCTACAATTCCCACTACTCCAATATTAAAATCTTTACTCCCCACTACCAAAACCTCAGGCAATTTTCTATCAGAAGAATCTTTTATTCTTTTATCAATTTCTTTATAAACTTTTTTAACTATACTTGCAACATTTTCCTTTCTGTCCAAGTTTAAATTTTCTAATATATTTGCTCCATCAATTCCCTCTTTTAAATCAGATGATAAAACTTTGAGTGCGGTGAGTGGGTGGTCCATTCGACTTGCCGAGTTTATTCTGGGTGCGATAGAAAATGCAATATCAACTTCTCCAATATTTTTCAAATCTACTTTAGCGTTTTGTAAAAGTTGTTTCAGGCCTTCTCTTTTTGTTTTAGTTAAAACATGTAAACCAAAAATTGTAAGTGCCCTGTTTTCTCCGACTAGTGGCACCATGTCGGCAATAGTTGCTATGGCTACTAAGTCCAGTAGCCACTTTTCATAACCAACTTGTATATTTTTAAAATATACATTCTCAGTTTCTTTTCCTATTTTTATAATTTCACAAATCAATTTCCAAGTTGTTCCTGTACCACATAAATTTTTATCTTCATATTTACAGTCAACTTGTTTATTGTTTATAATTCCGAATGCTTGCGGTAAATTTTCTTCACCGTTTAAAATAATTGGTAAGTGGTGGTCAGTAATTATCACATCAATCTCTAAAGTGTTTGTATGGTCTACTTCTTCAATATTTGTTACCCCCAAGTCTAAAGTAATTATAAGTCTCACGCCCTCTTCATTTAATTTATTAATAGCATTTTTGTGAAGCCCATAACCTTCGTTATGTCGGTGTGGAATGTAGTAAATAACATTAGCATAATTTATTTTTTCGAAAAAGTCTTTGCACATTGCAACTCCTGGCACGCCGTCACAGTCGTAGTCGCCATAAATACAAATTTTCTCACCCTTCTCTATCGCCTGTAAAACCCTTTTCCCTGCTTTCTGTAAATCTTTCATTTTTCCTTTAACTCTAGTTTCTTTTTCAAAATCAGGAAATAAAAAAGCCTCAACTTCTTTCTCAGTTTTTAATCCTAAAACCTCATTTAAGTATTTTTCTACAAAAGTTTTTGTTTCGGGTCTCAAAAGTTCCCACTTAAGTCTACGTTCTCGCATCCAAACATTCTACACTATTATAGTGTATATTCTAAACCTTAAATTTTTTTCTAATTTCCTTTTTTTTATCTGCCTGTTCTTCTTCTACAAGTTCTTCCCCCTTTTCTGCTAGTTTTAAAAGTTCTTCATTACTCAGTTTGGCTAATTCTGTTACACGTGAAACAAGTTGGCTCTCCGTATTCATCTCTGGGTTTTCTAAAACTTCGCCCATTAATGCATTTAAAATCAGCCCAATTCGCCTTCCAGGTGTTTCACGTGTAACATTTATTATCATTTGCCCATTAATTTTAAGCATTTTTAGGTTCGTAGGCTGAGTCAGAGCCTCTTCAATCATTGCAAAATACCTACGCAATCTATGTGGCTCTTCCATAGGGCGTCCACTTCCAATTCTGTCGCAAAAGCGAAGATTCATGAGATGCCAAATATTTTCACGACCAACGTTCTCTATCATTCTTCTTACTGCCGACATTGTTACCTGATCTGGATCACTGTTAAACATGTGCCACCTTATTAGTTTTGTTACACGTGAAACAAGTTCTGGTGGGAATTTTAAACGATTTAAGATTTCACGTGAAACCTTTTCACCTACAACTTCGTGTCCATGAAAGCTATTCCATCCCGTTAATTTATTAAGTCTGCAAGTATGGGGTTTAGCTATGTCGTGTAAAAGTGCCGCAATTCGCATAGGCAAACCATATTCTTTGTCAGCCGCGTGCTGCATGGACCTTAAAAGGTGTCCGTAGACGTCGTATTTGTGGTTTGCTGTTTGGCGCATGCCAATGCCAAGCTCAAGCTCTGGGATGGAGTATTTTAACAATCCTGTGTATTGTAACGTCAGAAATCCTATCATTGGTGTAGCAGATTCTAAAATTTTGATTAATTCATCACGAATTCTTTCACGTGAAACATTTTCCAGACTATTTGAGTGCTTAATAATGCTTTTTTCTGTCCCGCTATCGATTGTAAAACCTAATTGGTTAGCAATTCGTACTGCTCGAAGCATTCTTAAATAATCTTCTGTAAACCTAACATCAGGATTACCAACAGTTCTAATTAGTTTTAAAGAAATATCTTTTATGCCATCCTGATTGTCTTTTAAAATGTCCTTTATTGGAGAATAAGCTATACTGTTTATAGTAAAATCACGTCTTTTAAGATCTTCGTAAATGTCTTTTACAAAGTTTAACTCTTCAGGATGACGTCCGTCTTCATATTTTCCTTCGCTTCTAAAAGGAGTAACCTCTATGATAAGAGGATTTATGGTTTCATGTGAAACCACTCCAACTGTTCCAAAGCTGTTTTCGTAGTATGTACGTGGAAATATTGCTTGTATTTGTTCAGGTAAGGCGTCTGTTGTAATATCCCAGTCTTTTGGCTGTAAATTTAAAATAAGGTCTCTTACTGATCCTCCCACAATCCAGGCTTGGTAACCGGCTTCTTCTAATCCTAAAATAACATCCATGACCTCTTTTGGTATTTTACTTCTATCAATTCTTGTATCTTGTTTCATATGAAACGTTAAATTTAAAGGATTTTATGTGCACTCATCAGGATTCGAACCTGAACTAACGGTTCCGAAGACCGTTGTGATATCCATTTCACTATGAGTGCGTAATTATAATTATAGCATAAAAACTATATTTCTAGTGCGGAATACGAGAATCGAACTCGTATCTCATCCTTGGCAAGGACGTATTTTACCACTAAACTAATTCCGCATTCAAAATCTATTTTAGCAGATATGTATAAAAGACACAAGATAAATTATAAAAGACATTTAGTGTTTTTAAAGGACAAATTAAACTAAATTGTGGATAACTTAGGGGATAAGTGTATAACTATTTGTCTTTTAGTAAGGTTTTATATGTCTTTTACTTCAAATAACCATTACATTTATTAATTTAATGTATACTTATATAAATTTTAATACAACATTTATATGTCCTTTAGCTCATTTTTACACGGAAAATCTGGCTCAAACAACTCAACAGGAGAAATTGGAGAGGATTTTGCATGTGAATACTTAAAAGGTTTAGGTTATGAGATAAAAGAAAGGGGATATGTTAGTAAACTTGGTGAAATTGATATAATAGCTGAAAAATTAACAAATAAAATTAAAAAAGTTTACTTTTATGAGGTAAAGACCTCTGCTAGCGAAAAAATAACTCCCTTTGACAACATGAACTATAACAAAGTGATGCATTTTAAAAGAAACGTTGAAGTTTTTATATTAAAACATAGGTTTCATGCTCAAAATATAGAATTTTCTATAAACTTTATAGCAGTGTATTTAAACAAAGACAAAACACTAAAAAAAATAGAACTTGTTGAGAACTTGGAATAAAAAACATTTTTGTGCGGCGCTAGGGAATCGAACCCTAATCAACTGCTTGGAAGGCAGCTATTCTACCACTAAACTAGCACCGCATTATTGGTTATTCTAACACAGAACATAATTATATCAAAATATTGTGGATAAGTATTTGCATATTTAATATTAATGATTATACTTAATTTATAAATGGGAAAATTAAAAAAAGCACTAGACAAAGTTAAGGTTGAGGAAGTTGATTTTGAAGTGAATAGTTTTTTATTTAATAATGTTGAAATTGATGAGGTGCAAATAGTAAATGAAGATGCACCTATTATCCCTTTAAAAAAAGCCAGAAAACAAAGAGTAAGTAAAACTAAACTTATAGCACCAATTTCTAAAATTAGTAAAAAAACTAAAGCGCCAAAAAAATCTGGGTATATCAAAAATGTTTTAAGCTTCTTCCAAAACTATAGAAGGCAATTTGCCACAGTGTCGCTTGTAGCTTTTGCAGTTGTTGTTGTTTCTCTCACTTCTTACGCTGCTTATTCCTCAATTACCCTTTCAAATTCAGACATTTTAGGCAAAGTGGGTTCGCATGTAGTGCTACCAAGTGGGACTCCTAAGGTGTATATTGTCCAAAGTGAGCAAAGTGAATTTCTTAAAAACCCTTTGTTTAGAGATGTGCGAGTTGGGGACAATATTTTGAACTATGAAAATGCAGGGAGGGTAATAATATATAGAAGCAAAGAAGACAGAGTAGTAAATATTGTAAACACCAAATAAGTGTGGTATAATGCGAGAATATTATAAAGTAAAACTTATAATTATTAACAGTTAAGACATAATTAGTATTCGAGAAGTTCTCGGAGAAACAAATATTCAATATGCGAAGAAAAGTAAAAAATCGAAATTTAGTGGAGGCAGATCAAAAGTACGAGTCAAAAGAAATTAGTAAATTTATCAACTATGTTATGTGGGGAGGTAAAAAGAGTATTGCTGAGTCTATTGTTTACGGAGCTCTTGAAGGAGCTGCAGCAAAGTCTAACGTACCAGTAAACGACCTCTTTAATAAAGTGCTTGAGAACGTTTCACCAGTAATGGAGATAAGAGCACGCCGAATTGGTGGAGCAAACTACCAAGTTCCAAGAGAAGTTCGACCTGAAAGAAGGGTTCAACTGGCACTTAGATGGATAATTGATGCTTCTCGTGCTAAAAAAGGTAAGCCAATGAACGCAAAACTTGAAGAAGAGCTAGTTTTAGCCTTTAAAAGTGAGGGCTCAGCTGTAAAAAAGAAAGAAGAAACACACAGAATGGCAGAAGCAAATAAAGCATTTGCTCACTTCGCTTGGTAAAAAAGTATTATACAAGCTGATTAAAAATTTAAAAAATACAATCTAACAATTGTGTGTTTTAATTTTGTGTTTAGAAATATATAATTAGTTATCCCCAAATAAAAATTGCAAATTTAATATAAGTGAACTATAATATAGATATGAAAAAAATATCATTAATATTTCTTAGTCTACCATTTATGGTTATTGGTCTAGCTTTAAATATTTACTCTTCATTCAATGAGAAAATATTTGGTGAAATATTAATTGGTAAAGTTTACGCAGATGTTCCGATTTCAAATGAGGTTATAGGAAGTGTTACTACAACTGAAGGGCAAGGGCAAGGGCAAGGGGAAGGGGAAGGGGAAGGGCAAGGGCAAGGTTGTCAAGGAGAAGGACAAGGCACAGGTATGTCATGTAGTTAAGTTATATAATTTATGCTAAAAAATATTTCAATAATTATTCTAATACTAACAGTTTCCATAGGAGGGTACTTTATTTATGAAAAATCTGTTTATTCAAAAAAATTAGATGAAACGCAAAAAAAAACTACAATTGCAAAATTAAAAAGTGATCCAATTGTTGCTCAATTAATAAATTCAGCTGATAAAAATGGTGGACAAGCAGTATATGAACAACTTGATAAAGCTTCTTCACAAGAAAGTGAAACAAATAAAAAACAAGTTTTAATGCTATACGCCGCATATGCACTTATGCAATCTGATCAAATTGAAGGTGCAAAATATTATACTAAAATTGTCAATAATTCCGAATTTTCAGCTTTGAATAGAGCCTATGCTATGATTAAAATTCGTTCTTTTGCCGCCAAAGATTCGAATCCTTCAATGGTTTCAGGACTTTTCCCAAACAATACTTTACCAAAGGTGAAGACTAATGCAGAAATTTATTATTTAGTTGATAAAAAAACATATGAAACTTATCCATATTTAATTTCAGGAATTAGGATTGCAGAATATGAATATAAAATTAAACCTTCAACTTCAACTGCAGAAAAAGTTTTAGATAAATATATAAATAATCCACAAAATATAAGTATTGAAGGAATGTTAAAGGATGAAGGGCTTAGAAATCTAATTCCAAATACGCTTTTAGCAAAAGGAAAATTCTTATCGCAGATTGAAAAATATGGTTACTCAAATAAAGAAGATATCTATAATACTTACAACGACGCATTAAAATACGTTGACCTGTATGGCTACACTGATACGAAAGGTTATATATGCTTGAGATATGCAAATTATTTATTAAAAAATAATGAAACAGAAAAAGCAATTTTTATTCTTAAAAAAGTTGATTTTACGTCTGATAAAAATTTAGTCAAATACTTAAATAACAGTAAAACAGCAAAAGCTGATTATACCTACATTTCAAAATCTAAAAATAAAGATATTATTGCAATTTTTGCTCCATTTAAATGGTAATCTAAACAATATGAAGTATTTTAAAAAAGAGTATGTATACTTTATCCTCATAGGATTAATTGTTGGTGTTTTAACAACACTTTCTCTCCGAGCATTAAAATATTCAGAATATATAAATCCAAATATTAATGATATAGACCCAAACTTTGCTCATAAAAATATAACTACCGACCCTAAAAAGTATGTATTTATCGACGTAAGAAGTGAATATGAGTACAAACAAGCTCATGCGGAAGGATCCATAAATTTACCTATTCATTATTTGTACGACGACACTCATGGTCTTAAAAACGAGAAGGGTATACCTATTCCAAAAAACACTGACCAAACAATATACTTAATATGTTCTGGTGGAAGGTTGGCTGGAGTTGCTTATGGATATTTAGAACATTATGGATTTAGAAATATTCAAAGAATAGAGGGGGGTATAAAACATTGGAACGAAGAGGGATTACCAATAATTACTAGAGATGTTTTTGATGGTTTTAAAGAGAAAAGTTTTAATGCAGCTTCTTCCACTCAACTTGATAAAACTTTGAATATACCCCCTAGCCCGAATAAATAAATATGAAAAATAAATATATATTTCCATACATTATTTTTATGTCTTTCCTATTGGCTATTTTTCTACTTATTTATAAAATTAAAATTAATAATAATGTTCGTACTAAAGAGTACATGAAACAAACAAAATTAGAAAATAGCTTAAAACTCAGTTCAAGTGACCATATTAAATCAACGTCAACTTCTCCCTATACATTAATAGAGTATTTTGACTTTAATTGTATATATTGTTATAAACTTCATGTAGAAGCAAAAAAACAAAACCTTGACTATTTTAAAATAAATTATGTACAAAGAATTTTCCCAAAACTTGAAAAAGAAGATTCTTTTTATAAAGCACAGATGGGGGAGTGTGTGTATAATCAGTCAGGAGATGATGGGTATTTTAAATACATTGATGATTATTTTAATAATTGGAACTTTAGAACTGATAATAAAAAAGTTATTAAAATTGCTGAAAAATATGTGCAAGATAAAGGTAAATTTTATGATTGTGTAGATAGCGACCAAAGTGTTAAAAAGAAGATAGAAACAGCTTATAATAATGGTTTAATAGATAATATAGATTATATACCAACATTTTTAGTTTATAAAAATAGTGAATTTGTAAATAAATATCAACTTGTAGGTGGAAGTTTTGGAGTGAAAATAATCGAAAGTTTTTTGATTAAATAAAAATTGCCGCACCCCAAGCTTGGAGCACGGCAATTATCTTCTGTCCTGAACAGGACATTTTACCGACGGTAGGAGTGGTACGACTCACTTCCGTTGGTGTACGTCACCACGTAGCTGATCGTTTCCCTTTCAGGGTTGCCCGACATTACTACGTAAGCACCCTGCACAGGGCTGGCACATCGTTGACGCGGTGCCGGCACGTTGGCAGGAACCAGGCGCAGTGTAGTAGAATCTGGACCAGAAGACAGGCGGACCGACATTGGAGTCGCTATTGCGACGCAGTTGTCGGCCCAATAAACTCCATGGATGGTGCCTACTGGTCTTTGGGTGATGGTGTTGGAACCAACCGTCACACAGCCCATGAGGAGCGGGAGGGCGAGGAAGAGTGATGCCACAGCCATTTTGAGTTCGTTCATATCACGTTTTCTCCACATTTTCAGGATGGGAAATCCACCTGATGTGCTAGTATTTTATCATAAACCAAAGTTTTGTCAAGTAACCAAGGTAATCTTTAAAGACAATGGCACTTTTAGTACACTTAATAAATGACTATTAAAATGTCAAACAATATACAAGAAGGAAGACTTAGATTGATACTCCCTGTTCTAAACAAGAGTTGAAGATCAAAAAAGTGCTAAAAATATGTAAATATGGAGAAAGGATAATTAAGAGATGATTAGCAAATTACAAAGAGAAAGGCAAAGACTGTTTAATTCCATTATCTTCTTGGCATAAAACACATCTAAAAGAAACAAAAATTTCAATTAAAGAAATTATAATTGCAAAAGAAAAGAGAATAAATACAATAACTTCTCTTTTTATGGTATTTTGATATAATTAAACTAATTACATGCAATCTAAAAATGTATTTGTCACAGGTGGGATGTCAGAAATAGGATCAGAAATTTGCAAAGTTTTAGCAAAAAATAATTATAATATTTACTTTCAATATTTTTCTAAAAATAATATGGAAGTTCAAAACTTTATTGATATGATCAAAATTGACCAAGTCAATTGTTTTGGCATTAAGGCTGATTTTACAAATTTGAAAGATATAGATTTTTTAATTCAGTTTATTCTAAATCTAGATATAAAAATTGATCATTTTATAAATTGTGCCGGAACACATGAAAAATTTTTACAAAATTATGATGAAATGGAAATATTTAATTATGTATATAGTGTAAATATTTTTGCACCAATATATATACTCAAGAAGATTAAATCAATTTTTACCAACAATAAAAATTCTTCTATTATTTTAATTTCTTCAATTTATGTTAAAAATCTTAAAAATCTTAAAAATATCTTTTATGCTTCAAGTAAGAATAATCTTCTATATATTTCAAAAGTATTAAGTAAGGAATTTTTTCCAATTAGGTCAAATGTTATTATCCCAGGCTTTGTAGACACAAAGTTTTTTAGATTTGGCAAAACTGAAGATGAGATAATTAAGATTAAAAATACTACCTCTACTAAAGAATTGGTTACACCAAAAAAAGTAGCAGAATCAGTTTTAAAAGCAGTGCTTGATAATAAGATGAACAATCAAGAAATAATTGTTGAAAGTAATTTATGATATAATGATTGATAATATGACAGGTTCTATAATTCTTGCTGCTGGTTCTGGGACGAGGTTTGGAAAAGATAAGACTAAACTCAAACTATTTGGAAAAGACCTAATAACTCACTTTGCTGAAAAATTATCTGGAATAAAGGAAATATCTTATCTTGTATTCGTGGTAAAAGAGAAGGACGTCAAACTGACCCTTAAAAAACTTAATAAATTAAAAATAAATAAAAATTTTTTTGTTATTTTTGGTGGTGTCACCAGGTCAGAGAGTATTATGAACTCACTAAATTTCATCAAAATCAATATGCCTCAAACTAAAAATGTTTTAATAAACAATATTGTCAATCCTGTTTTTGAAAATAAAGATATTAAAAAACTCTATAAAGAAATTTTTAAGAAAAATACTTCAGGAGCTATATTGGGGTACCCGATAACAGATTCAATTGGTTATCTTTCTCATAATGGATATTCCAGAATTGAAAGATCTAACCTATGGTCGTTTCAAACACCTCATTTGTATAATTTTAAAATACTTTATAATTGCTTTACTAAATTTATGAAAAAACCTATTGAAGGATACGATGCTGCAGAAATATGTATTATGATGGGTGAAAAAATATCAATTGTCGAGGGCAGTAGACTAAATATAAAAATAACTTATAAAGAAGATTTAAAATATATAAAATTATGAAAAAGATAGGTTTTGTAGTTTATTACCCATTTCAATGGTTTGTTCATAAAAATGTTTTTAATGAACTAAAAGAATACGCTGAAGTAATCATAGATCTAAGACCCCACTCAACTAGATTTGCTGGTAGTCATTTAAAATCCATTGAAGACTTGCTTAAAAAAAATAATGTTAAGTATAGAATTTTAGAATATGATGATTACGGAAATCATAGTTACTTGGAAAGTTTTTTTGCAGAATACTCTGCGCTTGTTTCACTCTGGGAATCAGGATGTATGAGAATTAAAGAAACTTCTCATCTGAAGAAAATATGTTTGACATATGGTTCGGGTAAGGAGCTAACTATGGTAAGAAAAACTAGAGCTGTTTATGACCTTATTCTTGCATATGGTGATCGTGATTCAAAATTGTTTTCCTTGTTTACAACTACAAAAATTGTAGGCAACCCAAAGTTTGACGACTATTTTAATAATATTTTTGATGAAGATTTAATTAAAGAATTAAATGATAAATTAGATAAAAAGAAAAAAACACTTCTTTATTTACCAACCCATAGTGATCTATGTTCCATAGATGTTATCGCTCCTGAGCTAATTAAAATTAAGAATAAGTATAATATTATAGTTAAACTTCATTATTACACTGTGCAAGAATATCCTGAATTTGAATCACTATTTATTGACAATAAAATAATTACTTATAAAGATGACACTGATTTAATTACTCTTTTAAAACTAACAGATATTGTCCTTAGTGATAATTCTAGCGCTATATTTGATGCAATATTAGCAGATAAAAAACTTCTTATAACAAATTTTTTAGACCAGAATTTTTTAGATGAAGAACATAAAAAAATAAAAATCTTAAAAAGAGGAATTGCAGGTGCTTCAACCTATTCGGGAAGTATTGAAAATCAAATCAAGCAAAATAAAATGGTTGAAACTTTAGAAGATCCTGCAGATTTAGAATCTAAGTTGAACGGTATTTTTGAACTAGATAATTATAAAGAGAGTAGGATGAAAGTAAAAGAGGAATTATTTACATATAGAGACGGTAAGTCTGCAAAAAGAGCGGCAGAAGAAATTATGAATTTACTAAATGGAAAAACAGTTTCTACTAAAGGTATTATGTATCACGCAAATTTAAATACAGAAAATCTAAGTTCAAAGTTTTACAGTAATAATAATAGTTTAATAAAGGAGAATAGCATGTTGAGGCAACAAAGTTTCGAAATTTTAGATTTAAATAATAAAAGACTAATTTTTGTCATAAATTCGAAAAACCATGATAAGTCTTTAGAAATAACCATTAAAAGTATTGAAAAATTAAACCTCATAAATTATAAAATAATTGTGGTTAATGGTACTAAGAATAAAAAAATAAATTTAAATATTGTGCAAGTTAAGAATTTCCAAGAAATAAAAGAAGAAATATATTTAGAAAAAGAAGCAAAAATATTTTTTCTACAACGGGGAACAATAATTACAAAAAATTTTGTTGAAAAACATTTAATGCTTTATTCACAATATAAAAATTTAGTTACTATAACTTCAAGGGTAAATTTTTTTTCAATCAGAGAAATAAATCCTAACTTAGTTTTTTTTGACAAGGTGTTATATAATTCTCATTTTGAAGAATTTAGTATTAATAAAAAATGTACAGAAATTAGTATTTTTGATGCTTTGAGTATAGACGCAAATTATTTTAATTTAACATCTCATTCTTTAAACTATAAAATAGATATGTTTACTGGCGCATCTTTATTTAAAAAAAATAGTAATATGTGTGTACACGCATACCTTAATATTTCGATTGATAATATTAACAATATTTCTGATATCGAAATATTTAAATACCTTTTTATTATTGGTTATTATGACTTTTTTGCTACTAATATAACTAGACAATTTAATTTTATGAGCACTTCAAACTTTTTTTTTAAATTAAGAGCAAAGTTTTATTATTTGTTAGGTTTTTATTATGCTATAGTTATGAGAAAAAATTTTTCATGATTAAGCAAATTAAATCATACGACTTTACTTTTATTTATTATAATTTCAATTTGGTAAATAATTTTTTTAAAATAAAAAAATTGCCGCACCCCAAGCTTGGAGCACGGCAATTATCTTCTGTCCTGAATAGGACATTTTATCGACGGTAGGAGTGGTACGACTCACGTCCGTTGGTGTACGTCACCACGTAGCTGATCCGTGCCCCTTCAGGGTTGCCCGACATTACTACGTAAGCACCCTGCACAGGGCTGACACATCGTTGACGCGGTGCCAGCACGTTGGCAGGAACCAGGCGCAGGGTAGTAGAATCTGGACCAGAAGACAGGCGGACCGACATTGGAGTCGCTATTGCGAGGCAGTTGTCGACCCAATAAACTCCACTGATGGTGCCTACTGGTCTTTGAGTTATGGTGTTGGAACCAACCGTCACACAGCCCATGAGGAGCGGGAGGGCGAGGAAGAGTGATGCCACAGCCATTTTGAGTTCGTTCATATCACGTTTTCTCTACATTTTCAGGATGGGAAATCCACCTGATGTGCTAGTATTTTATCATAAACCAAAGTTTTGTCAAGTAATTATTAAAGGTAGTTATAGCTAATGGTTTAGATAAAAAGTTAAATATTTTAGATAGAGTTTAGGTGTTATAATTACGAAATGTTCACAATAGAAGAAATTGTAAAAAATATTGAAATAAATAAAAAAGTGTTATTTAGTTTTTCTTCAGTAGAAAGTCTAATAAAAGTACATATAAATAATAATTCTAAAAACCCCGACTATAGCAGAATGGCATTTATAATTTTTGCACTGTCGAAGCTAAATAAAATTGGTAAACTAATTGAAAAAGAAAAAAAATATTTACAAGAAATTTTTGAAGAAATTTATAAACGATCTAGTGAGAGAAATAATTTTACAGAACATTTGTTTGTATGTATGTATGGGATGAGATTATTAAATAATCTAAACTTGGATTATGAATACATAATAGATGAGTTTTTGATGAGAGAAGTAAAGTTTTCAGTATTGTATACTTATCCTGTTACTATGTACATTTACATGGCAACATACAAAGAGTGTGAAATATTTAGAAAAAATTTTGATTATAGTGAGGCAATTTATAACAAGTGCAAACTGTGTTTTGAATTTATTTTGAATACTGACTTGAAAAATAAATATTTACCTTATCATTTTTCTGAACTAACTTCGCATAATTTTTTTGATGATGAAACAACTAAAAAATTTATCGATTTAATAAATGAAAAGTTTAATAATAACTACTTATCCTATAAATCTTATTCCTCGGGAATTGCTAAATGTATGGAAGATTTTTCAAGAAGAAATGACCATGATGCATTTAATTTATGTAGAGAGTATTTAAATGAAAGGAGAATTTCAAAATTTAAGAATTATCTAAGCCCTATGTTATGTAAATATTCTGAAGATATTTATTTTGAACAGCAGTCTTCGCAATATGTTTGCTTAGATACTAATGCACATTTGTTAATATCATATATAAATCTCTATGAAAAAACCCAGTAACAATATTTTATTAAGGATAATTTTTGAATTTAGAAACCTTCGAAATACAAGTTTTAAGTATCAATTACAAAAGATTAGTTTTATAGAAGCGTGTAGAATTATTTTTTATGAAAATTATGATTTTGAAAAAGCAGATCAACTATATATAAATTTAGTTGTAAAAAACTTAATAGAAATAGGTATTTTACATGCTGAACCAATAATTTATAGTAAATATTATTTTGAAACTCTTATTTATCATGATATTTTTCTTAAAACAAGTGATAACTCAGTTTTTTGCCGTGGGACTTCTACAGATAAAAGTACAGCTTACGCAAAAGCTATTGGAGAAGTTTTTGAAAGAACTTCTCTTAAATATAATTATGATAAAAATGTAATAGCAGAATCTGAAAATAAATTAAGCATTTTAAATAAAAATTTTGTTAGCTTTAATAAATTTCCAAAGCCAACTTTCGAACAATTTGAAAAATTTCCTAATTTCAGGATTAGTATAAATGATATTTTCTCATGGGTAAATACTAGAAAATACAAAGATAATCAAGAGGTATTAATACAAGCTCAAACGATTTTTTATAATAATTTTGTAAATTTCCCTAATGAGAAAAATATTATTCAACAAACAACGCACGGCGCAGGTGCCGGCTACTCAGCTGAAAATGCTTTTTTTTCGGGCCTATTTGAGATTGGTAATAGGCATTTTTTTTTAAAGTCTTGGTATATGAATACTAAAAATAATTTCGTAGATTTAAATTCTATACCACCTAATACTAGTCTTAGACTAAAAATAGATAACTTTAAAAAGCAAAATTTTAATATCAGTTTTTTTGATTACTCAAATGAGAGCAAAGTACCAAGCGTTATATGTTTTATAGAAAAATATGGATCGTATAGTGTAGGAGGATCTATGAATTTAAAGTTATTGGGTGCAATGGAAAGGGCTCTCGATGAAGCATTTTCTACCCATTTATGGAGTGTGCAAATAACAATGAAAGGTGGTAATAATTTAAATCAATTTAAAATTGATAATATCAAAGACTCATTTTCTGATAGTAAAATGGGAGATTCTTATTACAGAGTTCTTTTGTTTAACGATTTGTATCATAATCAAAAAAACTTTAATATAAAAAATATAATAGGTGATAGTATTAACTATTCAGAAATTTATGATAAAAAAGATTTTGACTCTGCCTATAAGGAAATTGAAAAATATTTTAAAGATATTTATTATTATCAAGTAAAAAATGAGTATTTAAGTAATTATAATTATTTTGCAACAAGAGTTATAGTGCCAAATTCATATTTTTTTGCATTGGATGAAATATATAGCCGACCTATTTTAAATAATATTTTACCATTAAACAAAAAAATTAATCCTTTCCCCTAATTAAATAAGAAAATTAATATTTTTATCAATGATATTACAAAAGGGTATTTGTCCTAAATGCATTATCTAAAGCAATTCTATTTCGCCTAGACCTTTGGCTATATACAGAAACACGAGGTGATATACTAATTAAAGCAATTAAATAATTTGGCCTAGTAACACCACCCGATCTTCTTTGTCTAGCTGGTTTCCTATTTTCAGCGTCTAGAGTACGTTTATAATCTAAATTTAATTCTAAAAACTTTTTAAAAGCCTCATATGCACGCACTGGTGAATGATGTGCCGCAGCAAGAAAATCTTCAACGTCCACTGTGGTTATTAAATTATTAGTAAAAGAGTTATCTAGAAGATGATCCAAATTCTCAATTTTATCTATTGCAAAAACCAAATTATTTAGTCCAAAAAGAAAAGCGGCTGCATGGTTATCTGCCATACGCAACTCTGATACATCTCTTGTGAGAGGTGTCCCTCCAGTTAAATATCTTGCCTGGAAAGTGATTGCATCACTCAAGGCTGGAGGTGTGAATTGGTAAGGTCCCATGGAAAGTAAGTCATCATTAAGGGCGGGAATAAAATCTAAAAACTTTGTACCAGCATGTTTTAGTAGAAAATCAAACATTGATATGCCGACTCTAACTGTACCATTGCTTGGAGGCATTATTTCTGTTAAAGAATAATTGAGAAGGGATTTGGAAGTGATGAAGCTTTGCAATCTATCAAAGAGTCTTTTTTTTGAATTACTACTTTTAAATCTGTTTCCAATTGCGACAAAATTTATTTTTCTACGTAAACTATTTATTATAGTATTTATGTTTTCGTTTTCAGCACTAAGACTAGAAGAATTTTGATCACCAGTAGAATATTCACTAATAGCTTTTTGTGCAGCTTGAAGTAATGTTGGGGAATAGTCACCAGCATTTCTTTTATATCTTTCAAGTTTTGCTCGCCACATGATAGAGATATTTTTTCGAAAGTCAATATTTTCTACTTCTTTTGCACGACCCTCTATCCCCATCATCATTTGAAACTCATGGGCAAAACTCACTCCTGTGAGCCGGCCCATATTTATTTGTTGGGGCGCAGGCTCAACATTCAAAAAATCCAGTCTTCTGTCAATGGTATTTTCTGGAGCTTGGGCCTGTGATACAGGGGGCGCAGACTGAATGCTATTTTCATTTTCAGGACTATCATCTTCTGTATCATTACTTAATTCTTTTATTGCTAAGCCTGCAACCGCTGCAACACCTAGTCCGGCTCCAATTAGAAACTTTCTTTTGCTCCTATCTACTTTAGGCTCAATTTTATTTTTTTTATTAGAAAATTCCAACATAAATTAAGTATACTCCGAGTATTTATTTTTATCTAATTTTGTGTTAGAATAGTATAATCAAAAAATAAAAACAAATTAAATACAAATATATTTATGCAAAGAGACTATCCACTAAGTAAAGTAAGAAATTTCGGAATCATTGCCCACATTGATGCGGGAAAAACCACGACTTCAGAGCGTATTTTGTACTATACCGGTATGTCACACAAAATTGGTGAGGTGCACAACGGTGAGGCAACAACAGACTGGATGGAACAAGAAAAAGAAAGAGGAATTACTATTACTGCCGCCGCTATTACTTGTTTTTGGACCCCTACGCACTCAATCGGGAATATTGGGGCAAAACACAGATTTAATATTATCGACACTCCAGGCCATGTGGACTTCACCATTGAAGTAGAGCGATCGTTGCGTGTGCTTGATGGTGCAATCGTAACTTTTGATGGTGTAGCAGGAGCAGAGCCACAAACAGAAACAGTGTGGAGACAATCTGAGAGATACCACGTACCAAGAATTTGTTTCATAAATAAACTAGACCGAACAGGAGCCAGCTTTGATAAATCATACAAATCTATTCTTGAAAGATTGGATAAGCGTGCAGCTCGTGTGCAAATGCCGATAGGGCTTGAAGAAAATTTTCAAGGAATTATTGACCTAATAAAAATGAAAGCCTACTATTTTGAAGGTGACATGGGAATGAATGTTGTTGAAAAAGAAGTTCCAGCAGAATGCCTCGAAGAAGCAAATGCACTTCGAATCGAGATGATCGAAAAAGTTTCTGAAACTGACGAAGAAATGATGATGAAGTATTTGGACGGTGGAACATTTTCTATAGAAGAAATAAAAGCGGCTATTCGAAAAGCTGTTATAGAAACTAAGTTTTTCCCAGTATTCTGTGGATCTGCACTAAAAAATAAAGGTGTACAGCTTATTCTCGATGCAGTAATTGATTATTTACCATGTCCTTCTGATGTACCACCACTAACCGGTACAAACCCCGACACAGAACTTGAAGAAACTAGAAAACCAGATGACTCGGAGCCGTTTACAGCTCTTGCATTTAAAATGATGAGTGACCCATTTATTGGGCAGCTAGTATTTTTCCGTGTATATTCTGGGACGCTCGAAGCGGGAAGTTATGTTTATAACCCTCGTACAAACAGTAAAGAAAGAGTAGGGCGTATAGTAAGAATGCAAGCAAATGACCGTGAGGAAGTTAAAAAAGTTTATGCTGGAGAAATTGCTGCAGCAGTAGGTCTAAAAGATGTGATAACTTCAGATACACTTTGTGATCAAGATAACCCGATTATTTTAGAAAAAATATTTGCATCGGAGCCAGTAATTTCACTTAAAGTAGAACCAAAAACAAGACAAGACCAAGAAAAAATGGGAATGGCCTTATCTTCTCTTGGAAAAGAAGACCCATCACTTCGTATAACTTCTGACGCAGAAACAGGTGAGACGGTAATATCTGGAATGGGAGAACTTCACTTGGAAATTATTGTTGACCGTATGAAAAGAGAATTTGGTGTGGAGTGTAATACCGGTAAACCTCAAGTAGCCTACAGAGAGTCAATTATGGGACCTGGAAGTGCAGAAGGAAAATATGTAAAACAATCTGGTGGGAAAGGACAATATGGACACGTTTACATCAACATGAAACCAATTGTTCGAGGTATTTTAAAAGATGATTTACCTAAAAATGTTAAACGTGATGGTGATAACTTTGAATTTACAAACAATATCAAAGGTGGTTCAATTCCAAACGAATTCATCCCAGCAGTTGAGAAAGGTGCTAAAGAAAGTATGGATCGTGGAGTACTTGCGGGCTATAAAATGGTAGGAATTTCAGTTGAGCTTTATGATGGATCTTACCACGACGTGGACTCCTCAGAAATTGCCTTCAAGCTTGCAACTATGGAAGCATTCCGTGAAGCTGCCAAACGTGCTAAGCCAGTTATTTTGGAACCAATCATGAGTGTAGAGGTTGTTACACCTGACCAATTCTACGGAGATGTTTCTGGAAACCTTTCATCAAAGCGTGGACAAATAGAAGGCATGGAAGAGCGTGGGGTAAATAAAGCTATCAAAGCAAAAGTTCCTCTTTCAGAGCTGTTCGGATATGTTACAGAGCTCCGTGGTATGACTCAAGGACGTGCAAACCCTACAATGGAATTCTCGCACTACGAAGTTGTACCTAAAAATGTTGAAGCGGAGATTATAAAATCTAGAGCTTAAAAGAAGCCTCACCCCATCCCTCTCCAAAGAAGAGGGAGTAACACAATACTTTAACAAAAAAATATCTTAGAAAAGATATTTTTTGTTTTTGGTTATAAAAATGCTATAATGCTCTGCACATGCGGGCATAGCTCAGTTGGTAGAGCAGTCGTCTTATACACGACCGGTCATAGGTTCGAATCCTATTGCCCGCACAAAGGTTTTGTAAAATACCCCCCCCTTGACAACATAGAATCTCCTATGCTAGAATATGTTCACCGAAATGAGAGTTAAAACATTTCCCAAATTATAAGAGCTCAACAAAACCCGCTTTCCTTCACAGGTAGTCGGGTTATTTTTCTAAAAAAATTAAAATTAAATGAGTAAAATTAAATTATTAACTGCAATCTTGTCACTAACACTGGTCACAACTGTAGCTTTTGCAGGGGATGCGACCACGACGCAAATAGTTGCAGTAACTTCTGATGATGCAGCAAGTTCAACTGTAACCAGTCTTCCAGTTGCTACAACTACAGAAACTATTTCAACTTCTACAGAAGAAATAGCAAACGAAGAAGTAGACCAAGAAGATGTGCAACTTGGTGACAACAAAGCTGAACTAGATTCTAAAAAAGACTTCACGGCCGTAGTACGTCAATCAAAAGACTATTACTGTGGTCCCGCTTCACTTGCAACGCTTCTTACCCAACTAGGAATAGACACTAGTGAACAAGCTATTTTGGATTTAATTAAACCTGTAGATTTAAACTCTGCAAGTGGAACTAATCTTTTAGCTTTAAAAAACGCTTCTATCTCTCTAGGAAACAAAACATACTTAAAGAAGTGGGATGTAGAAACAATACTTAAATACATCTCTACTACAGATGACCCAGTGTTAATACACGATGAAAAGAAAGGGGTGGGAGGACACTTTTCTGTAATCAAAAGTTACAAAGATGGAATTGTAGAACTCTCTGACACTGAAGCTGGAAATATTAAATATTCTGTGGAAGATTTCAAACATATTTACACAGGTGATGCTCTAGTAATCTCAAGTGACACTACTAACGAATTATTAAATGACACTACTACAGATATGTCTGACGAAGTAGCTGCGAATATTTGGGGCAAATATGTGCCGGTATATATTTTAGCTACAGAATCAGGTAATACAGCTGCTGTAAATGCAGCAAATGCATTCAAAGTTTGTATTCAAAATGCATTAACATACTCAACAGTTGCTAGAAGAAATGCAGAGAGAACAAATTGTTACAATGTGTTAGCAAAAGCAGTTGGTGGTGCACTAACAAACACACAAGAGTTATTCCTAGAAGCTAAATATGGTTTGTATGCATTTAGTAATAGTGACTATACAAACGAAATTGGAGTGAATGCAATTACTTCTATCCTAACTCAAAAATTAAATGCGAATAAACTTCTACTCTCTCAAAAACAAGCTGACTTTAACACAAAATATACCGCTTACACCAATGCTCAAAATCCACTAACTTTACAAAACTTAGTAAACGCTTACAACAAAGCAGTCGCAGATAAATCACTCCTAGCTTCTCAAATATCTACTAAACAAACATCAATAAATTCTCTTAATAGTGAAATCAACGGAGGAACATTTACCCAAAACGGAGTAACTTTCTCTCTAGGTGTAATTGGAAGTCAGGTATCAGCACAATCTTCAAGTTTCTCTAAACTCTCAGCTTCACTCTCTACTACACTCTCATCTTTAAGTGGACAAATTACTTCAGCACAAAACAGTTTGAACAATGCAAATGCAAACTATACTGCCTACAACAATCAATACAACAATTACAACTCACAGTATTCTTCTCAAATGAATAATTACTATTCATATTCCTCTCAATACAATTCAGCTGTAGCAAGTAGAGACTACTTTCTAGCCCAATACAACCGAAGTAGAACTAGTTACAACTATTCAAATTATCAAGCCTATGCTTCACAAGCATCATCTGCTTTGAACAACAAAAACAATGCCTACAACCAAGCTATGAGTTATCAATCTCAAGCTAACAATGCATTGTCTAATAGAAACTGGTGGGCACAACAAGTAGCTAATTACACTAATACAATCTCTTCTCTAAATTCTCAAAAAAGTAATGCTTCAGCTCAAATATCCAATGCACAAGCAGAGCTAGATAGACTAAACAGATTAAAATCTTTCGGTGACCAAGAAATACAAAGAAAGAAAGGAGTGTTAGCAACCATGCAAAGTGAATTACTTGTCTTGAATTTTCAACTTGCAACTGCTGTGAATAATGTGAATACTTTACCAGCACAAATTGCAACTTTGAAAACTCAGATTGCTTCTCAAGGTAGTGCACAAAAGTTAGTTATTGATAATTTGAAAATTGAAATTGATAATCTACAAAAAGAAGTAGATGCACAGATTGCAGAGGTTGCAAATGAATCTACATTTGAGAGGACGAATGATGTTAGTGCAGAAAAAGTAGCTACACAGGATTTGCGTGGCTCTGTAAATGAATCTTTGTCATACGCAAAAAACAATCCAGGTTCAGTCGCACTAATAGCTGGTGGTGCAGTCATTTATGTAGGTGGTTCTGCAGCATGTATTGCATACACCGCAGGAGCTTGTGCTCCATTTGTAGAAGCTGCAAATGTTGCATTGTTGTCATATACTGTCTATGACACTGTAAACTCTACTTCTAAAATCTTAACTCAAAAAGATTTGTTTGGAAATGTAGTGTCTGATGTAGAATGGACTTCCGCTCTTACTTCGTTACAATTAAATATTGCTCTAACTGGTATTACAGCAGCTTCTCTAAAAGCAACAACACTTGCAAGTAAGTCTCCAATGGCTGCAAAAGCTTTGGTAAATAAATTGCTCTATGGAACTGCGACAGAAAAAGTGGCAGCAACAAATGAAATTAAAGCTCTTGTGCCAGTTTCTAAATTAATCCCACTTGGCAAGGGCTCTACTGCAGACAATATTACTTGGTTTGCTGAAGGACGGACTTTAGGAGAGAAATTGGTATTATCTGAAATAAAAGCTAACCCAGCACTTGGAAAAGTTATTTCTGTACCTATGAGTGATATGAGATGGCCAGTGTCGGAAGGTTGGAATAAATTGACTTATTTAAAAGAATTTACAGAATTAGGACAAACTTTAAAATCAGAAGTGCACTTTGTTGCACAATATAAAAATGGAGCTATGGTTGCAATTGACGATTTCAAAATACAAATAATATCTAAAGTTCCATTAAAATAAAAATATGATAGTTAGATTCAAAAAAACTGACCCTGAGGGGGTTAATACTCAATATGATGATGAATATAAAGTATTTGGAATTGTCTTTAATAAAAATATTGCCAATGAAAAAGATAATGTACAGTATTTAATTAATTGGGGAGGAACAATGGCTGTTATGAGAATTGATGAGTTAGATATTTTAGACGGTACAATTCCTACAAATTGGAAAATTGGATTTTCTAAACCTGCACTTCAACATCCTAAATACCCATATTTAACAAGTGATTCTTTGTATATTGGATACAAGGAACTTGTGGATAATCCGTTTCACTTTATTGACTTATTTGAGCACGAACCAGATGCTTTAAAAACAATGAATGAAAATACACTTTAATGGAATTTATAGTAGCTGTGGATGACTTTAAATTTCTAAACTTCTAATATATGAAAATAAAATACAAAAACTTTGTGGCAAGTCCACTTACCCCAGACGATACAGGAGAAATGAATTGCTATGGTTTTGCTATTTTGAGTTCTGGTAAAATTTCCCTCTTTACAAGAGATGGTGTTCTTCCTCCTGACCATGAACTATTGGAAATAATTGAAAATTCTATTCCAGAAGGTTGGATATATACTTCTGACTTTAAGTCATATCGTCAGTATGACGCTACTGATAATAATTCAGGAATTCAAGGAATTGTAGGGCCAAAAGAAATATTTGGAGAAGACCCTTTCAAAGCTTATATTGAAATTTTTGAAGGTGGTGAAATGCGAACAAAGTTCAAAGAGTATGTAGCAAGAATTGAAGGTAATTAAAAAATACTTAATCCATAATTTCTCTTGCTGAAAAGATTAACTTTGCTACACTGAGCAAAGCATACTTATCGACACTCGGTGGAAGTATTGGGAAGTATATTGGAGGAAATAAAGTTGTGGCGGAAACTGAAATTGCAAGTTGGTTAGCGAGAGTTAGTGGAAGTCTTAAAACTATTTCTAAATCATCTTTAGCACAATCAGTTCAGGTTTCTCTTGAGAACTTAAATAAAAGTGGGTGGGTTAGAAACTGGCAATATGCAGCAAATGGAAAAGTATACGAAAATAGTACAAGTATTCTTCCAATAAAAACTCTTGGGTATTATAAAGAATATGATATATATCAGCCAACTAGTGCTGCAACAAGAGGATTAGAGAGATTTGTTAAAGGTGCTGATGGTGAAATATACTACACAAATAACCACTTTGGAGATGTTATAAATGGCGAACCTATATTCTACAAAGTTCAATAAAATATATGAAAAATGAAATTATAATTGACCTAAAAAATGTTAAAAACGAAAATGATATTGTTTATCGTTTTTACAAATCTATAAATTGTTTTTACTATCTTAATGAGAAAGAATTAGTTAAGCGTGTAGCAGAAAATACTGACCGAGTAGTTTGGGATGCATTTCAAGACAACCTTTCAGGTGTTAGTTTTTTGAAAAAAGAAGGTGTGAACGACTTGGTGTTTATTATTACGAATATATACGATGTACAAAGAAACATTTCAAATGATGTTTACCTCAAGCTAATAGATATGTTGTCTTGCCTTACGGAACCTGCAACGAGAGTTGATGGCCTTAATTTCTATTTTCAAATCCGACAAGGAGATTTAGATTTAGAAAAAGAAGAATCTCATAATAGATTACACAAAGGGCTTGGAGGAAAAGATATGAACAATTAGAGATGTGAAATTAAACGAAACTCAAGTAAATCTTATAAATCAAATATTAAATGTGCCTTTATTGGCTTTTGGTTATGAAAAGTTTGAGAATGAGATAGGAAAAAAAGGAATTGAAAATATAAAAAATATACAAATTGAATTAAATAAAATATTTGAAATTAAAAATGAGAATATCCCATTCATAAAAAAATGCATAGTTTTTTCTAGTGGTGTAATTGGTGATGTTGATATGAAAACGCTTACAGGACACAATTCAGAGGAAGCTGAAGAAATTCTGTCTCCGATATTGAAATAATATTGTGAAAAGCAATAAGTTTACCATTGTTATATTTCCTCTATGCTGCATTAAGCAGACATTATGAAACCTGTAGGGACAGGTGGATTTGTAATGGAAAAAATGTTATAAAAGTTTATAACCCAATAAATGGATTTTGGTATTTTATTGTCAGATACCTTTAAAAGTATAAATAATCTTAAAGATGGAAGTGCCTGTGTTTTATATTTTATTTAGTAGACAGCTACTTTTTTAAAACACCCTAGGGGTGATTGAAAGGCGGGTAGACTTGCAAAAGTAAGTCAAAACTAATAATAAAAATATTAGGACTGCAGGTTTTATGCTATAATCTATACTTATATAGACGTTATAAGCCTAAACTAGTTCATTTTGCGGAAACAATCCTATTATATAAGGTCTATTCATCACCCTAACATTATGATTATTCAACAAAAAGTCAGTTCTAGCTTTGTCCAGTAATTCGCACAAATAAAAAACATTGTATGGGAAATTTATATATTATCGCTACCCCAATAGGAAATTTGGAAGACATGACATACCGTGCTATTAGGACTTTAAAAGAAGTTGATATTGTTTTTGCTGAAGACACTCGTACAACCGGTATTCTTTTTAAAAAATATGAAATCTCAAATAAACTAATTTCTTATAATGCCCACAACCACAGAGAAAGAAATCTTGAAATTATAAAATATCTAGAGGAGGGTAAAAACATAGGACTGGTTAGTGATGCTGGCACACCTGGAATTTCAGACCCAGGCTACTCAGCAGTTTCAGAAGTAAGAAAAAATTTACCGGAAGTAAAAACAATAACTATTCCTGGAGCTTCAGCTTTGACCGCTTTTGCTTCGATACTTGGTGTAGGAACTCATGCTTGGACTTTTTATGGCTTTTTACCTCATAAAAATGGCCGCCAAACGCTACTAAAAGAGATGTTAGAATCAGAATATTCTTCAATTTTCTACGAGTCAACTCATAGAATTGAAAAATGTTTAACTGAGCTACAAAAGCTTCAGACCCCACCTAACCTCCCCTTATCAATGGGAGGAATAATACGAAAAGTTGCTATTGGTAAAGAACTTACAAAAATTTATGAAGAAATATTAATTGGAACTCCAAACGAATTATTGGAAATATTTAAGCTGGACCCACAAAAAAAGAAAGGGGAGTTTGTTGTGATGATAGTCTAAAGAAATTGAAAAAACGTCTGATCGCAGGGGTCAGGCACTTGTTCATCTACCTGGAGAGCAGACGTTTTTTCAATTTTCATCTATGATATAATATATAAATGACTAAAAAAACAATGATTACAGTGCTAGGTGTGATAGTAATGGTATTACCATTTCTTGGCTTCCCAAACTCTGTATCTACTCCAATACTTTTCTTGTGTGGCCTTGGAATTATCTTTATCGTGAGGACAATTCCGAAGAAACGTATTTCTCAACCATAGCTTTTACAGTATCGCCATTGGCAACATCTCTGAGCTCTTTTACACACATTCCAACATATTTGCCGATTGACTTTGCATCAAGCTCTCCCATATTTCCTAAAATATCTTTTACTTTTGTCTCTACTTCTTCTACTGAAAGCTGAGCGGGTAAAAACTTTGCCAAAATATTCTTTTCCAATATCTCACTATCTGCAAGCTCGGCACGACCAGCATCGATGAATTGTTTAATAGAGTCTTCCCTTTTTTTAATTTCTTTTTTTATGACAGACATTATTTCTTCATCAGTGAGAGTATCTTGTGGAGTTTTCCCATTAGATGTTAAATGCATCATGAATGCTGAAAGTAGAGCACGATAAGTCATTTTAGCTGTTTCATCCCCTGCTTTCATGGCTTCTTTTAATAATTCTTTTATTTTTTCTTGCATATATTTATATAATAATTATAGCACAAAATAAGCTAAATTTGTCTGCTCTGCAGGTAGATGAACAAGTGCCTGACCCTTACGATCAAACAAATTTAGCTTCTTTTAATTTTGATAAGGATTATATTTTCTATAATTTACGTATTTTGTAAAAACTAAAGTTGAAGTAGATGTATGGTTTGCATTTGTGAAAAACATTGTCCCTGGACCTTCGGTTTTCAAAAATTGGTTTTGGAATGGTGCAACTAACATCTCATATTTTTTTTCTTTATAATTTTCATCGTATTCATATACTCTTATATAAATATTTTCACTCGACTTGTTTAGAAAATAAGCTGCAGTTTTTAAATCTTCTTTTTCATAAGAGCTTGAGAACTTTCCATCGTAATAAACTATCCTAGTATGAATTACCAAATTTTCAGGATTGGTAATAAGTGCTTGAGTATAAAAATACGAAGAAAGGAAAATACTAGTTAGAAAAAAAGTACCAAAAAATATTATGTGGTGCTTATTGGTTTTCATTAAATATAGTATACTACAAAAAATATGGAGAGCCTCACAATTTTAATAATTTTAGTAGTTGTTTTAATTTTTGCATTTCTGGTATTGATATTTATTTTACTAAATAAAAAAGTAGAGGTAAAGGACGATAGGGTTTTAGAGAATTCTTTGCACAACTTAGGAGAAATGATGCGCAATATGGAAAACAGGGTACTTAGCGGTGAGAGGGAAATAAAAAGAACCGGAGAAGAACAATCATCCAAGATGTTTCAACAATTTGACCATGCAAATAAACTAATAAGAGAAATTACCCGAGAGATAACTGAAGTAAAAGAGGGTAATAAACAGGTTTTAGGAATGACTGAGCAACTTTCCAATCTGGAAAAAGTTTTGACTAACCAAAAGCAGCGTGGAAACTGGGGTGAAAGTTCACTGGAACTAATATTAGCTAATTGTCTCCAAAATAATTATCAGATGCAATATGGTTTTAAAAATGGCGAAGTTGTTGATGCTGTCATACATATTAAAGATAAATTTTTACCCATTGACTCAAAGTTTTCCCTCGATAATTACCAAAGGTGTATAGATAGTGAAGTGGATGAAGATAAGAAATATTATGGCGAAGAGTTTAAGAAAGATTTGAAACTAAGAATTCAGGAAACTTCAAAATATATTCGAGAATCTGAAAACACACTCCCAATAGCTTTTATGTTTATACCAAGTGAAGCGATATATTATGACTTGCTTGCAGGCGAGCAGTCGAGGCTAAAAATAAATACTCAGTCCCTAATGGAATTTGCCCAAAAGCAAAAAGTTTTTATTGTTTCCCCAACTTCCATACTTGCATATTTGCACCTCGTATTGTCGGGGATTAAAGCATTTAAAGTAGAAGAAAATGCTAAAAAAATTCAAGAAAAAGTAGCAGAGCTTGGAGTGCACATTCAAAAGTTCGATGATGGCTACAAAAAGCTTGGCAACTCTATTTCGGCAGCTGTAAATCATTACAATTCTTCCTACACTCAGTTAAAAAATATTGATAAAGATGTTTATAAAATAACTGACGGGGAAGAAGGTAAGAAAATAGAAGTCGAGAAAATCGAAAACCCGATGTTGGGGGAATAGTTATGTTATTTTTTTGTCAATTGACCACAACCCTAGTAGAGCCTACCCATAACTGCCGCTTATTGTATGGCTCACTTATATTGGAAGGTGCATCGGTGAATTGTCCAAACACTGCTTGAATATTATATGTTCCAGCCTTTGTGTAAATATGGTTCGCACATGGAAGTGTATCACCCAAAGAGGAACTTTTACTCCCGTCTCCTCAATCAATTGTAAGTGTTCTCACATCAGAATATGCACTTGTTTCTCTACTTGTTAAACTTATGTCGCGAGTTTTACAAAGACGATTCGCCAAATCCTGCCAGTCTTTTGGGAAGGCAATGGATACATTTAAAGGTGAAGACCCTGTAAAAGGAGTGACAGTAAGATTTCCAGTACCATTTTGCGGAGCTGGAGTGGTTATAACTTTTGTTGTAATGCTTGAAGTTGAGGATAAGACATTCATATTTTTCGTAAATGAATCGAATTCAGAGCCTACTGGGCCACAAAATGTTTTATTGTACTAAGTTTCTGTAGAACCACATCTTATTTGTTGACCGGCGTTGTAATTTTTATCCAAGATATACACCTCTCCCTCTATGGGGGAGGGCCCATAATCACTTCCACCTAAGTAAGAACTCACCTCCCAGTAACAACCGGATGTTGTAGGATCAAAAACTGCGCTAGCTCTATCTAAAGTAGACCAATAAGAATGTAGTGAAATTTTCCAGTATCCTGGATAATTATTTGAGCCAGGAACTTACTTTTTTGATGCTGGTTTTTTAAATCATATTCTCTCATTTGAAGTGGACAATGGTAAAAAATTAGAACAAATTTTAATGATGGAATTTATAAAAAAAGGCTTTGAAATAAAATGTTGGAGGAGTAAGCAAAAGCAAGAAATGGATTTTGTTTTATTTGAAAACAATAAACCTATAAAAGCAATAGAGGCAAAGAGTAGTGGTAAAAAAACTGATAGTTTCCGAGCATTTGTAAAAAATTATCCACAAATTAAAGCTTCTATAGCTAATTGGGAAAATGCTGTAGAAGTTATTTAAGAAATAATTTTTATATCAGCCCCAATAGAATTTAATCGTTTTGCTATTTCCTCATATCCACGGTTTATGGAGTAAACATTGCGCAAAATAGAAGTACCAGTAGCGCCAAGCATAGCTATCATGATTATCATAGCTGGTCGGAGTGCTTCGGGACAAACTATTTGAGCAGCTTTAAACTTTGTCGGTCCATACACAAAAACTCTGTGTGGGTCTAGAAGTACAATATTACCTTTTAGTCGATTGAGCTCGGTAAAGTAAATTGCGCGGTTTTCCCACATCCAGTCATTGATAAGTGTGCGCCCTTTTGCCATTGCGCAAATCGGTACAAAAAATGGTAAATTGTCGACGTTTATCCCTGGGTACGGCTGAGAGTGAAGCTTGTCTGGAGGAGCTGTCAGTTTGGAAGGAAAAATAGTAATGTCAGACAAAATAGTACGCTGGTTTTTGGAAAAGTACTCTTTGGATTTTGTAAATTTCAAACCCATTTTTTTTAATTTATAAAGCTCGAGCTCCAAAAATCTTATTGGACACCTTTCTACAGTGAGTTCTGAGTTGGTAACAATAGCAGCGGAGAAAAACATCATACTTTCTATTGGGTCTTCAGAATTATAAAACTCTATTTCGGTGTCGATTTTCTCCACACCGTGAACTACTAAAGTTGTAGTGCCTATTCCTTCAATTTTTACTCCACACTTTTCTAAGAAAAAACAAACGTCTTGTACTTGGTAGTTTGGAGGAGCAAATTTTATAGTCGTTATACCTGGAATAAGAGACGCACAAATAAGCGCGTTTTCAGTAGCAGTATCACTACTTTCATACATTATTATCTCTTGATTCTTCTTAAATTTGTTAATATTTATTTCATAGTACTCCTCTTTTGTAGTTATTTTAACTCCTAAGTTTTCAAGAGCGTATCTGTGCGCAGAAATGGTTCTATTTCCCATTTTACAGCCTCCTGCGTGTGGTAAATTGAATTTAGGTACTTTGTGCACAAGTGAGCCTATCATCATGAGGGCAGAGCGAATTTTGGCTGCAGAGTCAATACTTAGATTGCCCATTTTATAATTTTTTGGTGGAGTAATTTCAAGACTATTTTTGGAAATCCAAGTTAGTTTCACACCGATACTTTCAAAAACTTCTAAAATACGCTTCACCTCTTCTATTTGAGGAATATTATGTAAAATTGTTTTATTGTCATTTAAAAGCGATGCACAGAGAAGTCCCATTGCACCGTTTTTGCTTGGGTTGGTTTTTATTTTACCACTAAGTTTTTTCCCACCTACTATTTGAAAATCCAGTGTTTTGTCAGCATTTTGCATAAGGAAACTTATTTGTTATCATAACATATCATGCTTAATATTGTATACAACCCAGAAACTAAAGATCTTTCCTCTATGAGAGTATTGGCAAGTCCTGCAAAAATACTTGTAAATATAGAAAATGATGAAGAGTTGGAAAGGTTTATAAATAGTTTAAAGGATAAAGAAATTAAAAATATTTTTGTAATTGGGGATGGGACAAATACTGTTTTTGTAAATAAAAATAATAATCTAATTTTGATAAAATTAAATTTTCAAGAAATTATTATTAGTGATAATGATGTAGAAGTTGGAGCAGGGGTTAACTGGGATGATTTTGTTGTAAAATATATTGAGATGGGTGGGGTGGGAATGGAGATGCTTTCCAAAATTCCTGGAACTATTGGTGCAGCACCAGTGCAAAATATCGGCGCATATGGTGAAGAAGTTTCTAACTTTATAAACCAAGTTTCGGTTTATGATTTAGCAGATAAAAAATTTAAGACTTTAGAAAATTGTGACTGTGAATTTACATACAGAAATTCTATTTTTAAAAAACAAAAAAATAGATTCATAATTTTGAGTGTGACATTTGAAATAAAAAGGGCAAGCCTCACCCCCGACCCCTCTCCTACAGAGAGGGGAGAAGTGCAAACAGTTCAAGAAAAGAGAGAAGAAATAATAAAAATTAGAGAAAGTAAATTACCAGACCCAAAAATTGTTTATAATTGTGGCTCATTTTTTAAAAATATTTTCTTGGATAAAGAAGAAGTAGAAAGAGTGAAAAAAATATTTCCAGAAATTCCAGTTTTTGCACAAGGTGAACAGTTTAAAATTCCCACAGCTTACGTTTTAGAAAAACTTGGTTTTAAAAATTATAATGAAAATTTCTGGAATGGTAATTTTGCTACTTATAAAAACCATGCCTTAGTTATAATTTCTAATGGTGAGGGTGATGCAAAAGAGTTTTTAGAATTTATAAATAAAATAAAAAAAACAGTTTATGATAAAACTGCTTTAATTATTGAAGAAGAAGTAAACCTAATTTAGTGTTGTTCTACAAAAGTAAGAGCAATACCTTTTTTACCAGCGCGACCAGTACGACCTATTCGGTGCGTATAGTCTTCGTAGTTTTCAGGTATGTCGTAGTTTATCACGTGTGTTACGTCTTTTATATCCAGCCCACGCGAAGCTACGTCAGTTGCAATAAGAATACTTACCAAACCATCTTTAAAATCTTTGATAGCTCTGTTTCTTTGTGCTTGACGAAGGTCTCCGTGAATAAATTGAGATTTGAAACCTCGAATAGACAAGTCACGCTCAAGTTTTTCTGTACCACTTTTTGTACGACAGAAAATTATAGTTCGGTCAAAGCCAGGCTTATTCAAAGAGTCATGAAGCTTTTCTATTTTATCAGCAAGCCCAGAATATCGTATAACATCTTGGTCTACATTTTTTGCAGTCTCCTGGGATTTGACAGAAATTTTCACTGGATTTACCATAAAACGCTGAGAAATCATTTCTATTTCTCTACTCATTGTAGCTGAGAAACAAAAAGTTTGACGATCTTCTTTTTGACACATTGAAAGAATATTTTCTATATCTTCACGAAAACCCATGTCGAGCATTCTGTCGGCCTCGTCCAATACAACAATTGAGATATCTGATAGTTTCAAAACTTTTCTTTTCACAAGGTCTTGAATTCTACCTGGAGTTCCAATCACAATATCATTCTTAACTTTTGCTTGCTGGATTTGTCGGAACATATTTGACCCACCAATTACCAAATGTGTCCACATTTTCATTCCTAGTGTAAAATTACGAAAATCTTTTTCAATTTGGGTAGCAAGTTCTCGAGTTGGTGCAAGGATGATGGCTTTTTTACTTGCTTCATCTTTTGTATCAATAATACTTTGTTTAATTCTGGTTATTACTGGGAGTAAAAACGCTAAAGTTTTACCTGTACCAGTGTTAGCTATTCCCATAATATCTCGCCCTTCAAGACCAACAGGAATTGCTTTATCTTGAATTGGGGTTGGAGTATTGATGTTTAATGTTTTTAAATTTTCTAAAAGCATTACATCAGCTTTAAAGTCTTGGAAAGTATGAGTTGGGATATACACTTCTTCTTCCGTAACAACAGCCTTTTGGATATATTTATTAATATCCACTCGACCTCCTCCACCAAATCTTCGACCTCCACCACCTCTGTTTCCACCACCAAATCCTCCTCGTGAGCTACCTCCTCCGAAAGATCTACTTCCACCACCAAAACTACTTCTTGATCCACTTGAAAAACTTCTTTGTGGACGATCTCCATAGCTTCGCTCTTGTCTTCTATCGGGTCTTTCCGACTTCTCAGTATTTCTATCATTTCTAGTTCCAAAACCTCCACTTCTGCGTGGCTTAACACCACTCCTTTCTACGGTAAAAGATATTCTCTTTTCACCATTATTTCTATTTTGCATTTTTAAATCTTCAAAAACTCTTTTTACTATTAATTGTTCAATCGTTCGATTATGATTGAGAAAGCACTAAATGAAAATTTGATTTAAAATTCGCTCGAAACTAAATTTATATGAGCAACTTTTAAGAAAAATATATTCTGCGCTTACTTGTGTAAGTTTTCAAAGATAGGTGTAGTATACACTATTTGACAATTTTGTCAAATTTATTACTTTTAATAGCTAAGTCTTTTTAATTCAGATTCAATTGATGCTTGATCTATAAATTTTGCTTTTTCGAATTTCTTAGGATCAGAACGACCATAATTTCGCTCCTCATCAAAAAATGTCAAACTATTTTTACCATATAATTGCTTATTGTGTTCATAATCGTTATAAATAAAAACCTTGTAATATTTTTCAGAAACTCCCGGTTTACTTGCATCCCAAGAAATTAAAACAACTAATTTTGGAAGATCACTGTTTTTTATTTTTGTTAAAAAAAATGTTTCTAAATGTGGCGATACGCCATGACTACTTCCATAAAGATCGATAAAAATCCTTTTAGGAATATTTAAATTGTTTTTAACATCTAAAAATCCAGAAAGGTAACTATAGTTGATTTTAGAGTTCTCATATTCATTTAAACTGTAAAAACTAGCAGTCATTGCAGTTGGTCCCCACTGAAGTTGAGTTGGACCACTTACGAGTTTTGGAGTGTCCTGATGTGATGTACCACTTGCAACTTCAGGAGGGAAACCCAAATCCATTTGTGTTGGCTCTGCATTTTTCTTAACGGAAAGGAAAAACCAAACAACAATAATTATAAAGATAATAATTAGAATAATTAAAATGGTTTGTTTCATAAAAATATTATATCACTAATAACCAGCTTGTCGGGGTGCTGGGAATCGAACCCAGCCCGCATGCTCCCAAAGCATGTATACTACCAATATATTACACCCCGAATGAGGACTATTCTAGCACAAAATAAGTTATTTTGGAAGATTTATTTTCCAGTCTTGAATAAGTTTCATAAAAATTAAAAAGAAAAAGTCGCTGCCCATCTCAAAGTTTAGTTCTTTAAATATGGTTTGATATTTTGTGGAAAGTCTAAGTTGTTGTGCAAAGCACCTTTTCTTATCTTTATCTGTTGTAAGAACAAAATTTTTAAATAGCGGCTCATCTTTAAGAGCGCCTATCAATAAGAGGAATTTAGTTTTTTCTTTAGATTTTTCGAACCATTTTTTAACTCGTTCGGGAGTAATGATATTTAATTCGGGATTCGATCCTGGTTTCTGAAATGGATTGTAGCTGGGAAGACGATTTCCTCCAAATATTTTTCTACTTTCTGACATAAATGTAAGTATAGATTTTATTGGAAAATATGAAACTAGATTTTTAAAATAGATGTGGTATAATTTAAAAAATTAATGGCCCCTTCGTCTATCGGTTAGGACATCACGTTTTCAATGTGAGAAGGCGAGTTCGATTCTCGCAGGGGTCACA
>JBBQKQ010000005.1:0-59591 GCA_038326985.1 Minisyncoccia bacterium
ACTAATGACTTGGATGAATGCCATGGTATTATTTCCCAAATTAAATTGGATGGAAAATATGTAAATAGTTATCACTATGTTATGACAAAAGATTTTCCTTATTCAGTTTCCTGTTTTAAAGGAAAAGGAGATCAATTGCAAGTAATAGCAAAATCAAAATGGTTTAATTTTAGATAGTAAATATATATGATAAATGAATTTGCAACATTTTTGCGGGAAAAAGGAGTAATAGGTCTGGCGGTTGGAATTATCACCGGTGGAGCAGTTACTAAAATGGTTTCTTCAATTGTGGACAATCTTGTCTCTCCATTAATTGGAGCTGTCACTGGCGCGGCAGGAAATTTGGCCGAGCTTTCTTATACTTTGCCATTTACCCACGTTACTTTTAAATATGGTGCAGTTATAGTTTCGTTAATTGACTTCCTAACTGTCTTGCTGGTTATATATTTTATTTTTGTAAAAAGTCCCTTAAACAAAATAGACTACAAAAAAGAATAATTTGTTATTTTAAAAACATTTCACCGTATTTTAGCGTGGAGGTGAGTATAGGTTTTAGACCTAAACCTTTTTTAGAAAGTGTGTACTCCACACGAGGAGGCTTTTCAGAAAATTCTTCTCGAGAAATAATTCCTTCCTGCTCTAATGTTTTTAATTTGTCAGATATTGTACGAGTGCTTACAGAGTCAAGTTTATTTTCAAAATCTTTAAACCTTTTTTTACCAGTAAAGAGCTCTCGTAATATTATGAGTATTACCGCGTCTCCTATTATATTGGCAGTTTTTGCTAAAGGGCAATTTGTGCATATTGCTTTTTTCTGACTGGTTGTTCGAAACATGGTTTTTATCTATCGATAATGATAGCACAATTTTAAATACTTTACAAATGAAAGTAACTAAGATATCCTAAAAAAGGATTACAAATGTAGTTCAAATTAACAAAATAATTAAAAAAAATTTATGAATAATGAATACCTATTGTTTAAACATATTGCACTTAACGGTCTTGCTACTTTAAAAAACATTATCCAAAAAGCAAAAGAGTCTGGAATAGAAGAGTCAAAACTTATTGATGCTAGTCTTGCCCCGGATATGTTTTCATTTAAAAGACAGGTACAAGTATTTACCGACTCGACAAAAGGTGCAGTTGCAAGATTTTCTGGAATGGAGATACCTAAATATGAGGACAATGAAACTACATTTGATGAACTACTTGCAAGAGTTGAGAAAACTAAAATGTTTATAGAGAGTGTGGGGGATGACAAATTTGCAGATGCAGCCAATGTGAAAATAAAAATGCCATGGATGCCTGAAGGAAAGTATTTTTCAGCAAGTAACTATGCACAAAACTTCATCATTCAAAATTCTCTATTTCACTTAGTAACTGCTTATGGAATTTTGCGACACATGGGAGTACAACTTACTAAAATGGATTTTATAACTGGTGCCGAAATACAAAGTGAGTAGCAAAGTAAAAAGAGTAGAAAAATATGCAAAATGAAATACAAAGTAAAATTACAGAAAGTTTAAATTGGAGAGCGGCAGTAAAGGTTTATGATCGAGAAAAAGCTGTTGACCCGATTCTGGTAGAAGCAATTTTAGAAGCTGGTAGAATGGCTCCTACTGCCTACGGCATTCAACCATTTGAGATTATCCAAGTGGAGGATATGGATATGCGAACCAAAGTTAGGGAAGCTGCTTACGGACAAGCTCAGGTAACTGAGGCTCCTCATTTATTTGTAATAGCAGTAAGAACTGACTTGGAAAATAATATCAACCAGTACGTGGAAAATATTGCTCAAGTTCGTGGTGTGACCTTAGAAAGTTTGGACGGATTCAAAAAAAGTATGATGGGAGATATTTTAAGCAGAAGTGAAGAGGCGCAATTTGCTTGGGCAGGAAGACAAGCATATATCGCGTTTGGCTTTATGTTAGAAACTGCGGCACTACTTAAAGTAGATGCTAGCCCAATGGAAGGGTTTAGCACGGAAAAAGTTGACGAAGTTTTGGGTTTGAAAGATATGAATTTGAAATCTTTAGGACTACTAGTACTAGGATATAGGGGAGATGATAAATATTCACAAATGAAAAAAGTGAGATTTCCGAAAGAAGAAATAATAGTTAAAAAATAATTAAACAATTTTTAAATAAAAAACTTGCAACTAGTTGCAAGTTTTTTATTTATTTTATTTTCAGCCTTAGTTTGTAACAGGAGTAGTATTTTTACAAGCTGCTTTAGCCGCTTTAAAAGCATCTTCAGTAGACTTTAGAGCTTCTTTGTATGCCTTGTAAGCTGCGTCTCTTGCTGATTTTGCAGCTGCCTTATCTGTGATAGCTTTTGCATCTTTTAGAGATGCTTTTAGAGCAGCGTCAGCATTTTTAACAGAAGTTTTTCTAGCTTCAACTGCTGTTTTTAGACAAGCACTTTCTGTTTTCATTTTGTCCATCTTCATTTCTTTCTTTTCCATCTTTACTTCCTTCTTTTCCATGCGATCCATCATTTTAGTTCCTGTGGCCATAGTACCAGTAGCCATAGTTTTTGTAGCAATAGTGGTTGTTCCAGCTTGTGCAAATGCTAAAGAAGCGAAAGCAAGAGTTGAAATGATAGCAGCGCCGGCAGATAATTGTATTTTGTTCATAGTTTTTTTAATGTTAATAAGTTTTAGACTAGTAGGTCCGCCATTAGTATAACACTATTTCTAACTTATGTTAGAATTAAAAAGAGAAGTAAATTTATGCAAAAAATAATTAGAAAATAAATTTATGAACCCAGGAAAAATAGTCTTACCAGATGATTGCCCGAAAGTGGGGGAAGTTTTTAGACATTACAAGAATGATTTGTATAAAGTAGTTTTAATTTCCATGCACAGTGACCCAGATGAGCTCTGTGTGGTATACGAAGCCGAATATCCAAATCCTGCATTTTCATTTTTTTCGAGACTACTAAAAAACTGGGTAGAGGAAGTTGAGTGGGAGGGTAAGAAAATTAAAAGGTTTACAAAAATCTAAAGATTTATAAGGTGGGAAAATATTCGCGACAAACAGGTTTGTGAGCTGCAAACCAATCAGCGTCTCCTCCTTGTATACAGGCCATCATAGTACACATTAAAGGTCCAACAACATATTGTCTACTACAGCTATTACAACCGTCATACCAGATTTTACAATTATTCGGAGCGATATTTTCGTCAATATTTCCACATTCTTTCTGTATTGCACTTCTTGTTAATGGGCCCAGTCCACCACTAACTTGCAATCCATTTTCTGTTTGATACTTTTCAAGTAAGGTTTTAGTTTTTAAGCCAAAGAAACCTGTTGGTTGCATTGAGACATTGTATTTTGTAAAAAGAATTTTTTGTAATTCCTTTACTTCAGTTCTGTTGTTGTAAAAATTTCCACGCCATAAATTTGAGTTCAAATTTAGACAAGAATTATTCGGCAATATTTCTGCGTTTGTAAAAATTAAATGTAATTAATAGAGTAAGCAATAATAGTATTTTTTTCATGTCATGTATATTGATACGATGTTTATTTGTCGTTGTGACTAAAAGATAATATGTACAATATATATATTTTGTGGTATAATAAAAACACACAACAACTGTGGTAGAGCGGTTTCCCGCTTTTGCTTTTCAGCTGTTTACGGGAGATACACGTTATGGAGATTCTTGGACCATTCCCGATTTATGTTCCTCTGATGTCCGGTCGCGACATGCTCGCCTCATTTGGTCGGAAGCAATTTATCGAATTACAGGCAGTGGCAGCAATGCCTGATGCTGACCCGAACGAGAAGGAAATCTTTTTTGTCAAACCTCCTCCAAAGATCGGTTATTTGAATAAAGGCAAAGAGCTTCGGGAGTGCTGCAGACTGCATAGACCGTCAACTCCCCTCAAGCCTGCAAATCCCCATTCGGTGGCCGCCTTCAACAAAAGTCAACGGGACTTTGCCGACAAACACCCGAATGCTACACAGCGGGTAATAGAAGGGAATAACCCTGAGTTTTACTACCTGTCTTGTGGCCGCTACGGACAGGATCGAGGTGTGTATGTCAGCAGTCGTACTTATGGTTGGGACACCCTTTGGTGGTTCGGAATGGTCCCTGATTTAGGGTAAATATTCCTTTCCACAAATAGGTTTAGATTATGGTTCGTGGGGCTTGCGCAAAGCGCGAGCCCCTTTTTGTTTTTAAAAACTATTTACATTTTTTAAATTTTAGGTATATAATACGTCTATATTAAAATAATAAAATAAATTATGAATAAAATAATATTGGGAATCTTGGGAGTGGTAGTAGTTCTTGGAGTGTTTGGAGTAAGTGCCAATAATAAATTGGTAAGGCTAAATAACGAAGTAGAAGGGCAATGGGCACAAGTAAACACGGTTCTTCAACGACGTTTTGACTCTATCGACCAAGCTGTGGGAGCACTTAAAGTTTCTAACAAACAAGAGCTTGAGGCAATCAAACTTATTACTGACGCGAGAAAAATATATACCGCAGCGAGTGGAGACAGAGACGCCCAGGTTGCCGCTGTAAATAACTACAATGGTGCACTGAATGGTCTTTTACTCTCAAGAGGAATAAATGGTGAAGCTTATGCAAATTTGAAAACACCAGAACTTATAGGAGGGCTAATGGGAGGAACAAATATTGAGGGCAATGAAAACAGAATAGCAGTAGAAAGACAAAGATATAACGAGAAAGTAAAAGAGTTTAATAATTCTATACAAGTTTTCCCAGGGTCAATATTTGCAAGTTTCTTGGGCTATAAAACCAAAGCCTATTTTGAACTTGTAGACGCGGCGGCAACTAAGGCTCCACAAATTGCGCCAAACTTGAATTTTTAAGACCCCACCTAGCCTCCCCTTGAATAAGGGGAGGAAAATGCCATGATTAAAAAAATTTTACTGATTTTAATTTTCTTTTTCGCACTACTCCCCCTTATCAAAGGGGGTCGGGGGGGTTTTGCTTTTGCAGAAAAACTCGAATCAGTAAAAGCTACAGACTATGTTACAGATTACACAAATACTCTAAGTAGAGAACAAATTTTAGAAATTTCCAAAATATTAGACACAATTAAAAAAGAGAAAAATTATGACGTGGCTGTGGTAATGGTCAACGACATTGAAGGAGACTATCTTGAGCACTACGCCAACAAACTTTATGAGCAAATCGGTTTGGGAAATAAAGATACAAAAGAGGGAATGCTATGGTTGATATCTAAAAACACCCACGAAATGCGTATGGAAGTGGGGTATGGACTGGAGCCGATTTTAACTGATGGTGTGACGAAATACATACAAGACAACTTTGCGAGGCCATATTTTAAAAACAATGATTATTTTAGTGGTATAAAGCTTGGAGTAGAAAAAACTTTTGAGGTGCTAAACGGGGGAATTTTACCTAAGCAAAAGAATTCTTCAGGTGAAAAATCAGCAAATTGGTTTGGGATGCTTTTCTTTGCATTTGTTATTGGAGTAAATATATTAGGGTGGCTTGTGGCAATAATGGGTCGCAGTAAAAGTTGGTGGCTTGGAGGAATTATTACTTTTGTTTTAGGTTTTCCAGTTTTATATTTTATTTTTGGACTAAATCCAATAGGGGATATTATATTATTTCTCTTCACAATGAGCGGGTTTATTTTTGACTATTTTATATCTAAAAATTATAAATATTGGCAAGGAGAGTTTTTACAAAATGGCTCTAGCTTTGGTGGAGGTTCAGGTCCTGCTTGGTGGGCAGGGGGAACTAGTTTTGGCGGCGGATTTAAAGATAATGACTCAGGGTTTGGGGGGTTTGGTGGAGGTGGGTTTTCTGGTGGAGGTGGGTCCAATAGTTCGTGGTAATAAATTATATTTAATAATCCCTCACCTCACCGTCTTTTTCTTGGGATAGCCCATATCTTTTAAGTGCATCATTTCTTGCGACTTTATGGTCTACTAATGGTTCAGGACCAAAGAAAAATCTATCATCTCCTAGCCACTTTTTTTGGTAAATATTTTTTTTGTCGTAGTTTTCGGCTTGAAGATACGGGTTAAAAATACGAATTGGTTTTGGATCGGCCCCCACGCTCGCTCCCCATTGCCACCCCCCGTTGTTTGAGGCTTCGTCCAAGTCTAGAAGCATTGCTCTAAAATATTCTTGGCCCCAGCGCCAATCCACTCCGAGATTTTTAGTCAGCACGCTCGCAACTATCATACGCGCTCTATTGTGCATCCAGCCAGTTTTTGCAAGTTGCATCATTGCAGCGTCAACTATTTTGTAACCAGTCTCACCTTTTATCCAAGCTTGAAACCTTTCTTTTGCTATTTTACTATCTACCCATTTCACTTTGTAACGGAATTTTTCTTGAAATTCTTCATTCATAAGCTCTGGTTTATGATGGAATAGATATTTGTAAAACTCTCTCCAGATTAGCTCACTAATATATTGAATTGACCCGGCCAATTTATCATCAATTTTAAACCAATTTATTTCTGAAAAATCATCATCAAAATGCTCCACTATTTCTTTTTTTAAATATCTGGCCGATACTAAACCCCAAGCAAGTGGGAGAGACATTTTAGATGTTTGGTCTTTTTCTAGGCTGTCTCTATTTTCTTTATAGTTTCTTAGCTCATGCTCTAAATATTTTTTAAAATGTTTTTGCGCCTCAAATTCTTCATAAATAAAATTTTCAAGATTTTGAAAGTCAGGTTTAAAATCTAAAAGTTGTTCAATATCTACAACTTCTTTTTTATTTTCCACCAGAATTTCTAGTTTTCTATTTTTAGAGAACTCATGCCAAATTGTTTCAAAAGTATTTTCTACTTTATTAATATGGTTTATTTTAACATACTTTAAACTTTTTAAGTCAGGCTTTGGTAAAACTTTGGAGTTTAAAAACTCTTTCCAAACAGCTTTTTTGAAAGGCGTAAAAACTGAGTAATAGTTTCCTAGTCCATTATTACTTTTGGTTTCTTTGTCGACTGTCAGCTGGTCGTTAAATACTTTTACGACAATATTGTGCTTTTTTAGTTTTTTGATTTGCTTATAAAAATCAATATATACATCCTCATTAACATATAATTGCAGTTCAAGACCATTTTTATACTTAGAAATTAGTTCTGTTTGCATTTCTAAAATAGTTTCTGCACCTCTTCCTTTTAAAAGTAAGAAGTTTTCAAAGTGTTTTCCAAACTCTGGAAGTGCTTTTGCTAAAAAATATCTTGATGGATAGCCAAACTGAAACTTAGGTTCAGCTTTTAACATATAGTTTTCTAAGATAAAAATAGGTAAAAATTCAGAATGAGTTTCTCGACAATTTTGTACACACTCATATAGTGCAGGGTTATCATGAAGTCTGAAATCACGCCTTGACCAATAAATATTTACTTTTTTCATATTATATAGATTATAGCATATGGTATAATCTATTAATATGCTGAAAAATAAGATTATACAACTTATAAATGTTTCGAAATACTTCGAAGAGAATGGAAGAAAAATTCAAATTTTAGAAGAAGTAAATTTAGAAATATTTGAAGGAGAAAAAATAGCCATTGTTGGACCAAGTGGTTCTGGTAAATCGACAATACTTTCTCTTATTGCCGGCTTAGATATGCCAGATAATGGTGAAATAATAGTAGAAAATAAAGTTATAAATAAGATGGGGGAAAAAGAATTATCAAAATACAGAAATATTAGTATCGGAGTTATATTTCAGTCTTTTGAACTTATTCTACCGTTTACGGTTTATGAAAACGTGATTACTCCTCAAGAGATAAAAAAAGATATAAATAAAAGTAGAGTGGAAATGCTATTAGAAGAAGTAAATTTAAAAAATAAAACCCATTCACCAGTCTTAAATCTTTCTGGTGGTGAAAAACAAAGAGTCGCTATCGCTAGGGCACTTACTAACAACCCAAATATTATTTTAGCAGACGAGCCAACTGGAAGTCTGGACCGAGTAACTGGTAGCCACGTCTTAGAACTTTTGATAAACTTGACAACTGTTAAAAAAAGAACTTTGTTGATAATAACCCACGATGAAGAAATCGCTAAAAAAATGGATAAAATCTATCTTATAAAGGATAGAAAACTTGTTTTACAAAGTAAATAACTAATATTTAAATATGATATTAAAAATTTCTTTTAAAATTTTGCAGAAAGAATGGCGAAAACTTTTATTGCCGTTTTTATCTGTACTACTAACTACTATAGTAGTAACTACATCTTTTCTACTTATAAATTCCGCCAAAGACTTTCTGATTTTGAAAAATAAGGAGATTTTAGGTGGTGATATTTCCTTTGAAGCCAACAGAAGCTTTGAATTAGGAAAAATAATTGATAAAAGTATTTTAAAAAATGTGGGAGAGCAGGTCGCTTTCCAGGCTCTATTCACAAAGCAAGATATAAATACTGGAGTAAGCCTGAAAGTTGTAGATGAAAATTTTCCCCTTTATGGACAAATAGTTTTGCGTAACAAAGAATATGAATATTTAAAAGCAGGTGAAATATATATAGATGAAAATTTAGAAAAAAGTTTTCAAATCAAGAAACTTGGTGAGGACATTTATTTTAATAATGCCACTTTCACAGTTAAGGGAATAATAAAGTCTGACCCAGAAGACCTTATTCCGTCTTTTAATTTTTCTGGTAAAGCAGTAGTGGCACAGGAGTCTCTTAATTATGCAAAAATTAACCTAGATTTATTTAGAAAAGAGTATAAAAAAAACATTATTTTAAATAGAAATTTATCTAAAAATGAGATTGAAGATATAAAAAATAAAGCCAAAAGTGTAGATGTAAGAGTCCAAATAGACATTACTGGGCAAGGCGGTTTTGGTTTTGCGCTCGAGGTGATAGAAAGGTTTTTGGTGATCACAATTTTGATTATCTCCGTTCTTTCACTTGTAAATATTTATGCTTCGGTAAATTATTTATCTATTCGGCTTCGTCGAAGTTTTGCAATACTTATTTCACTCGGCATGCCAATTATTAATATTTATAAAATTCTATTTATTATTAATTTTGCAATTATTTTTATTTCTATCCTACTCGGTCTTACGGGGAGTATTTTTATAACAAACCATATTTCACAGTTCATAGACTTAAATTATAAAATAGAAATGTTTTTTAGGATAAATTATTTAGAGTTTTTCTATATTGCCGGAGCAATCCTGACAACTTCTATATTTGCTACAATTCCGGTTATAAACAGAATGAGAAATATTTCTCCAAAAGAACTACTCCAAAGACAAACTGAAAAAAGTGTCAAAAATACTTTTAAGAATATTTTAGTCGATGTCTTTGTAGGTATTTTACCTATTACTTTACTTGCGATTTTTTTTCTAAACAGTTTTCTCTATGGTTTAATTGCAATTATAGGTATAGTTTTAGTTTACGCCGGACTTATGATTTTTTACTACTACTTTATAAATATTTTGTATAAAAAAAGAAATGTTTTTAACTTCCCACTAAAAATGATCACTTCTCAAAAGAAATTTGACGGCTTTTTTGGACTGATTACCTTTGCATCGCTTTTTGTAGCTTTAGTCTCAATTTATAATTTGTCGATTGTCCGAACTTCTGTCGAGGAGTATTTAAAAAATGATTTAAAGAGAAATTTACCCAGCACATATATTTTAGATATTCAAAAATCTCAAAAAGATAAATTGTTAGAAAACTTTAAAGAGATTACTCTCTTTCCAAATATCAGAGCCAGAATAATAAGTATTGATGATGTTGACGTGCAAAAAGAACTAGATAATAAGAGTGAAAATTTAGATAGAGAACTCGGCAGAGAGTTTAATTTAACCTATAGAAATTATTTATTGTCAAGTGAGAAAATTTATAAAAGTACAAAAAATTTCAAATTTTCTAATATGGGCGAGAATGAAGTTTCTCTAGAAAAAGATTTTGCTAAAAGAGTAAATATAAAACTGGGTTCAAATTTAGTATTTTCTATCCAAGGTATAAAAATAAATGTTAAAGTAACAAGTATAAGAGAAGTCGATACTAGGTCAGGATATCCTTTCTTCTATTTTATATTATCAACTAAAACACTGGAAAAGTTCCCCCAGACTTTCTTTGGATTTGCTAATTATAATGAAGTCAAGCAAAATAATCTCAAGAAATATTTGAGTCAAAACGTACCAAACGCTAACATTATAAATACTAAAAGTATTACAAATATTGCAGAAAATTTAATCAATATTTTACTTTTAATTATTCTCATTATTACCATACCTCCACTATTTTTATCTTCAATGCTGATAGTTACAATACTTGGAAGTGTGGCCACAGAGAGAAAGCGTGACGGGGCAAGACTTATGGCTCTTGGTAAAACTCAAAATTATGTTCGCAATTATTATATTATTGAGAGTACGAGTACTGTTGTCTTAGCCTCAAGCTTTGCCTATATCCTATCAGTAATTTTGTCAAATTTTTTGATCATCAAATATTTAAAAATAGAAAATATAGTTTACTTTGACTTTGTTTCGTTCTATATATTTGTGTTCATCTTACTGTCAATCATTTTAACTAGTATAACTCTTTGGAAAAGTAGCGGTAGAAGTCTTAAAGAATACCTAAATTATGAAGAAAACAATTAGCATTTTATTTTTAATAGTATTATTATTAATAGTTGTTTCGGGATACTTGTTATTTTTTAAAAATAACATAAATTCTACACAACAAGTGAAAGTACAAAATAAAACAGAAAAAGCTATAAGCAGTGATAAAGATAAGATAAAAATATTTGCAGTTGGAGATAGTCTTACTGCCGGGTACGGACTGCCGGAAAATGAAAGCTATCCAAAACAATTGGAGAAAATATTGCAAGATAAAAATTATGACCTCGAAGTCATAAATATGGGAATAAGCGGCGAAACCACAGCGGGACTTTTGGAGCGTATATATTTTATAAATTCGCAAGTGAATAATCAGGATAAAAGTATTGTTTTGATAACGATCGGTGGCAACGATGCTTTAAGGGTCACATCCATAGAAACAATCGAAAAAAATATTCAGAATATTTTAAAAAACTTGAAAGAAAAAATTAAAAAAGAAAATATAATACTTTTTAAAATTCAAGCTCCTGCAAACTTAGGTCTAGCTTATAAAAAGAGGTTTGACATAATGTATGAAAAAATTGGAACCAGTGAAGGTGTAAAAGTTGTCGACTTCGTCGATCCACAAGTTTTCTTAGATAGTAGTTTAATGCTTCCTGACGGTATTCACCCAAACAAGCAGGGTTATAAGGTTCTTATAGATAAATATATTCTAAGCGCATTATTGAAAATAATAATTTGATTAAATATTAGCTATTAATAAAAAATATGCTATATTGAATTTGGTAAAAATTTTACCAACATTATAAATAAAATTTAAAATAAATATATGAACGATATAATAGATACAGCAGTAGCTAAGGGTCACTTCAACACTCTTGCTGCAGCTCTAACTGCAGCTGGACTTATTGACACTTTGAAGGGAGAGGGACCATTTACGGTTTTCGCACCAACAGATGAGGCTTTCGCTAAAATTCCAAAAGAAACTTTAGACGCAGTACTTGCTGACCATGCAAAACTAACTTCAATCCTTACATATCACGTGGTAGCTGGAAAAGTTATGGCAGAAGATGTTATGAAAATGACTTCTGCTACAACTTTGGAAGGTCACGATGTAATGATCGACCCAACAAATGGAGTGAAAGTAAACGACGCAATGGTGGTTATGGCTGATGTTGAATGTACCAATGGAGTAATCCATGCGATTGACACAGTTTTAATGCCAATGTAGATTTACTGGAAGTTTTAAAATATTAAGCCCTAATTACTAGGGCTTTTTATTTAAAATTTATTTATATTTTTATACTCATTTGTATTGCGTAAGTTTTGTTAAAAATAAACGTCTGTATAAGTTATGCAATAAACGTTTAATTATGCTAATATAATAAACATGAAAATACTAATATTTATAATAATCATTGGACTAGTCAGTTGGGTAGTTTGGAGTTGGTACTCTTCAATATTAGAGTCACCAAAATATACAGTTCTAGAAAAAAAAAATAATTTTGAGATTCGTAAATACAACAAATATTTAAAAGCAGAGGTTGAGGTTCCAAAAAGTGGAGACGAAGGAATGAATACGGCATTTAGAATTCTAGCGAATTATATATTTGGCGATAACCTCGGAAAAGAAAAAGTTGCCATGACAGTGCCTGTTTTGGCTGAGGAAAAAAGTTTCAACCAATTGGGTGGGAATGGTGACAAAGTTTCAATGACTTCTCCAGTATTTGTTACAGAAGAAAGTGGAAGTACAACAATGTCATTTTCCATGCCTAGTAAATTCTCTCTCGACACTTTACCAAAAACAAATGACAGTAGGATAAAATTTATAGAAGTCGATGAAAAGAAAATTGCAGCTTATGCGTTTACCTGGTATTACAATGAAGAAAAAATTGCAAAAAAGAAAAAAGAGTTTTTAGAAATATTAAAAAATAATAATATAGAAATAATAGGGAAACCACTATTTGCAGGCTACAATGGACCAGGTACAATCCCTTTTATGATGCGGAATGAAATATTGGTTGAGGTGAAATAAAAAGTAAAACCCGCCAGGACCGAAGTCCTAGCGGGGGGGGTTCAGGCACGATGGTGATCGTCAGTATCAGATTCCCTCAGAGAGAGAAAGGCGGGAATACGATCCCAATTTTCGAACAATGAACTTTGTTTGCCATCATTCTGAAGTGTTTCGGGTGTATCCGCTTCCAAATCGGACATTTGATTGTCGGCGATTTTAGTAGGGTTGTGGTCAGTAGCCATGGTGTCAGGTAACCTTTTTTTGTCGAAATTGACTTAAATCATTTTAACATAAAAAGTAAATTTTGCAATTTTACTTGGTTTTTCAAATGATTTTCATAATTTTCTGAAATATGTTATATTTTAAACAAGTAGTGACAGAAATCAATCTGTTGCTTAGGAGGGAAGTAATATGTTCGAGTACATTCGAGGTCGTAATTTCCGCCCGATAGTGGTGGAAAAAAGTTTTTACTCTAAATTCATCATTTGGTGGAAAACCATTTTCACTAAAAAATAAAGATGTTAGCCCCGCTGCAAATCTGCACGCGGGGCTTTGTTAATTTTAAAATTTATAAAAAAAATCAAAATGAAAACGCCGGCGAGATTTGATCTCGCCGGACGTTGTTTGGGAATTATCCCTAAGCTGAGATGTGTTGCCATGGAGCAGGCAAACGTTCTTCTTGTTCTTGCAGACGGTTCACGTGCCGCAGTTGGGTATTCCCATCAAGAATATCGTCGATGCCTGAGGCGACTGTAGTCACTCTGTTCTGCCTTGTGTTGCCGGCCCTCATTTGAGGGGCATTGTTTTTGTGGCTGTCGGCTGTATGCTTCAAGACATGATCTTTCACTTGGTCTCAAGACATGGCGGGAATGCAATGCTTTTTTGACAAAAAATATTTTAGCACATATATAATAAAATGCAAGCTTTTGGAATATAAGCCATAAATAATGAGGAATTTTAATACAGAAAAGATTGCAATATACAGATAGAAATGAGATAATTAACAGCTAATAAAATAATTTCATGGAAAAAATAAGAAACAAACAAATCTGGGTATTATTTTTAATAATGTTTACTGACATGATTGGTTTTGGAATGGCGCTCCCGCTTTTTGGACTTTTATTTGGTTCTACTTCTAATCCATTTTATCTTGGAAACTTACTCGATGTTGTACATATCACTTTTTACTTCGGACTTTTTACAGCACTTTACGGCCTCGGGCAATTTTTCGCAAATCCTATTTTAGGCTCTCTTTCAGATACTATTGGTAGAAAACCAGTTTTAGCATATGCAATTTTTGGGACATTTATTTCTAGACTAATTTTCCTAGTAGGGCTTTTGCAAATGAATATTTTCCTATTATTTTTTGCAAGGTTTTTAGATGGGGCAACTGGAGGAATAGTATCTTTAGGGAATGCTTCTGTTACAGATACCACAACTCCAGAAGAAAGAGGAAAATATATTGGGAAAGTCATGTCTGGGTTTTCTCTTGGTGGGTTTGTAATGGGACCAATAATATTTACTGCATTTTCATACACGGGAGAATACTATTCAGTCATCGGACCTTTCGCTCTCGCTACACTTTTGTCTCTCATGGCATTTACAGCTTGTTTAATATTTTTCCCAGAAACACTTTCGCCTGAAAAAATTCAAAAAATACCAAGCGTAAATTTTCTTTTCAATAAAGTAATAGATAGCCTTAAAAATATATTGTTGATAGCTAAAATGAAAGACACTAGGCCGTTCTTTATAGCCTCTGGAGTGTTTTATTTTGCTTTTACATCGTTTACTACATTTTCCTCCCAATACCTTTTTTCTGACTATAAATTTGATAGCCAACAAACAGGGATTTACTTTTTGATTTTAGGAGTTGCTATGACAGTAATGCAAGGTTTTGTAGCTTATAAACTTATTCAAAAATATGATTTTAAAAAATATATTGTATTTTTTAGTCTTGGACTCGCCATTTCTATTTTGGTTACTGCATTTGGAAAATTATTTGATTTCGCAACTATGCTAGTTTTCATAAATGCAATTATATTTGCAGTATTCGTTTCTCTTAATATGGTGTTTCTTCAAACAGAAATTGCTAAAATAAAAACCGAACATAAAGGGGCACTTCTGGGGTCATTCTCAAGTATCCAAGTCCTAGCAATGGGAATTGCTCCTATTTTTGTAGGCTATTTAGCGAGTTTCAAAGTAGAGTATTCATTTGTTTTTTCTGCGGCTCTAATTTTCGTTTCGGGTATACTCTTAAAAAGAGCTTTGAAATAATTTTTTGCTATGGTTGACATTAAAAAGCAAGTAAAAATATGTGTCGTTTGTAAAAGAGAATTTAATAATAGAAAAAAATGGAACAGTAGAGGAATTTGGGACCAGATAATATATTGTAGCGAAAAGTGTAGAAAGAGTAAACCTAAACAATAATATGCTAAAAAAAGACTTAAATATTTTTATAAAAAACATGAATGAAGAGACGAAGACTCAAATAGTCAGGAATGCTCTTGCTGATGATATTCCATTTGAAAATATAAAATTTCTGTACAATCTTACTGAAAATGAGGTAGTTCACCTTATGAAAAAGCTTTTGCCAATAAAACAATTTATAAAATGGCGTACTCGGGCACGTGGTGCGGTGCTTAAAAATTTAAATAAAACAAAAATTAACAAACAAATAAATAAACAAAATGAGTGAAATTAAAAAAAGAAGAGTTTGGAATAGGGTAAATGAACAAGTATACAGTCTTGCTACATACGATATTGAGGGGAAAATAAATATGAATATTGCAACTTACGTAGTTCCAATAACAATGGATATAAAAAGATATGTGATTGCAGTTTACAAAAACACTCAGACTTATAAAAATATATTTGAAAATAAAAATAACAAGTCATTTATTCTCCAAGCCTTATCAAAAGGTCAGATAAACTTAGTAAAAATATTAGGCAAAAAATCTGGTTTAAAATATGACAAACAAAAATATTTAGAGAAAAATAATCTTCTAACTGAATCTGAATATCTTAAAAATAGTGCTTTTATTTTAGAAATGGTAATTGAAAAATATATAGAAGTTGGAGATCATGATTTAATAATTGCTAAAGTTCTATCTGTATTAGAAAATAACTATGATAAAATATTACTTAATACAGAAGATCTGCAAAATAATAAAATAATATCCTAAAATATGAAAATTTTCTTAGTTTACCCGCATCAACTTTTTGAAGATACGGAAATATTTACCAAAATTGATAAAAAAGAAGACAGAGTTTTTTTAATTGAAGATGAGCTCTATTTTAAACAATATAATTTTCATAAATTAAAAATAGAATTTCATGAGCGTAGTATGAAGTACTACAGAGAATATTTAGAAAGTAAGGATTTTAATGTAAAAATAATTGAAAGTTTAGAGGAAATAAAAAATATTGAACATATAGAAAAAGTATATACGTATGACGTAGTAGATGATTATTTGGAAGTTAAGATAAAAAAGTTTTTTACGACTAAAAAAATTGAGTTAGAAATTTTAGAAACACCTATGTTTTTGACAAGTAATTCTGAAATTGATACTTATTTAATTACTCAAAAAACTCATAAGCAAAAGTATTTTATGAAAAACTTTTATGTCTGGCAAAGAAAAAGACTAAATATCCTAATCCAAAAAGATGGAATACCAAATGGAAATAAATGGAGCTTTGATGAAGATAACAGGCAGAAAGTTCCTAAAAATATTGAAATTCCTGTTAGTTTAAAATTTGATGACTTTATTTATGCAACAAACTTTCAGGATGCGAAAAAGTGTTTAAAATATTTTCTAGAAAAAAAATTAAATAACTTTGGACCATATGAAGATGCAGTTATAGATACAGAAAACGTTTTATTTCACTCAGTGCTCACTCCATATTTAAACTCAGGCCTTCTCACGCCAAAATATGTAATAGAGAAAACTTTAAAATATTATGAGAATAATGATAAAGTATTACTGCAATCTGTAGAGGGATTTATAAGGCAAATAATTGGCTGGAGGGAATATATGCGTCTTGTGTATTTAAAACTGGGAAGTAAAATAAGAAGTGGAAACTATTTTGAAGCTAAAAGAAAACTACCAGAAAGCTTTTGGACTGGGAATACTGGGATATTACCAATCGACAATTCTATAGAAAAAATAAATAATACCGCTTATGACCATCACATTCCGAGGCTTATGATACTAGGAAATTTTATGAACCTAGCGGGTTTTCACCCAGATGAAGTTTACAGATGGTTCATGGAAAGATTTATTGACGCATATGACTGGGTCATGGTTCCCAATGTTTACAGTATGGCACTTTATGCTGACGGTGGGGAAATAACTACAAAGCCCTACATTTCTGGCTCATCATATGTTCTGAAAATGAGTAATTTTAAAAAAGGGAAAACTAATAATCTAAAAAGTGACGGGGAATCTTGGGACAAGATATGGGATGCAATGTTCTGGAACTTTGTGGGTAATCACTTTCAAAAATTAGAAAAAGAAGGAAGGCTGGGCTTTATTGGTGTACAATATAAAAAAATGAGTAGTGAGAAAAAAGAGCAGTATAAAACTATTGCTGAAAACTATTTAGAAAATTTAAAATAAAAATATGACAACCTTTTGGAAAATGTTTAAAGGTGAAATGCGAAAATTTAAAATCGTGAAAATAAGAGTAAGAAAAAAGCTTAGTAAAAAAGATAAAGAAATTGAAAGAAATGAATATTTAAAATATAAAGAACAAGCTCTCCAAATTGTAAATGAAAAAATATTAAAAGTAAACTCAATTTATAATTTTAATTTTAACAAAATTTCTATTAAAAATACTAGGACAAGGTGGGGAAGTTGTAGCTCAAAGAAAAATTTATCCTTTAACTATAAGCTTGTTTTTCTGGATTCTGCTGCTCAAGAGTATTTGGTGGCACATGAGCTTTGTCATTTAAAAGAAATGAACCACGCAAAAAGCTTTTGGGATTTAGTTGCGGAAACTATTCCAGATTATAAAGTACAAAAAGAAAAGCTAAAGAATTATCACTTTGGGGCGCATGAATAAATTAAAATCGGTTGGGTGAACAGCACCCGCATATGCTCCCATCATCGGCGATATTAAAACGTCCCCCAGCTCAAGCTCTGGCAAGTCTATGTCGGTGTACATAACGTCTATACTGTCACAGGTTGGGCCAGCTAAAGTGGATTTGAATTTTTTGAGATTTTTATTTTTCAAAGCTTTTAGTGAATAAATTAAATATTGTCCATGGTCAAAAAGCATTCCTGAATAGCTATTATAAATTCCATCGTCAAGGTAATAATAATTCTGACTATTTCTTTTAGCTCGGCCAATCACACTCATTATTGCCGTCACTGACGGTCCGGAAATAAATCTTCCAGGTTCACTTAAAACCTCAATATTTTTAAAATCCTTGTCCAAAACTTTTTTAATTGGAGCGATGAATTTTTCTATAGAAGTGTGGCTTTCGGTGTAGGTTACTGGGAACCCACCACCAATATCTAGAAATTTTATTTCACAAATGTTCTCTTCTGCCAATTTTGTTATTAAGGTTTTACAATATTTAATTGCCTCTAAGTGCTTTTTTGGTGTTTTCATTTGAGAACCTACGTGAAAGCTCAACCCCTTAAGTTCAAATCCCATTTCAACGGCTTTTTTGGCTAAGAGGAATGCATTTTCGGGCAATACTCCAAACTTCGACGAAAGGTCACACTGTGCCTCTTGGTTGGGGAAGGCTAGCCGCATCATGAGTTTAATTTTGTTTTTAAAAGGCAGAAGTTTTTCCAGTTCATATTCATTTTCAAAAACAAATTTTTCAATACCAAAGTCTATTCCTGCTTGTACGTCTTGTGGTCTTTTTATCGGGTGCGAGTGTAGACACTGTGAACCTTTAGCACCCAAGCTTTTAACTAGCTCTATTTCACCAGTCGTGGCCACATCTATAAAACCATCTAAGCTCAATATTTTCTTGGCGATGTCAGGATTGGAGTAAGACTTTAGGGCGTAATAATGTTTAACATTGGGGAGAAGCTGTTGGAGAGTTTTGTATTGAGCTTCTATTTTTTTCAAATCAAGTACTAGTATCGGCGAGCCATGAACTTTCACTAGTTCTTCAATTTTTTCAATTGGTAATTCTTTAAGCAGGATATCTGCCTGTTCTTGTAATATTTTTTTGTTAAACATTTTTTTTACAAAATAATTGCAAATTATATTAAATTTTTAATTTAATTGCAAGTGAGTGTTTGTGGTATAATTGGATTATGATATTAGTAGCAAGCAAAAAAGCTCATTTGGAATATTCAATCGAAAAAAAAATGACTTTTGGGGTTGAGCTATTTGGTGCTGAAGTAAAAAGTTTAAAAGCTAAGCTCGGAAATATTGACGGGGCAAGGGTGGCTGTAGTGAATGGCGAGCTAAAACTCTTAGGAAGCTTTATACCGGTTTATCAGCCTAAAAACAATTTGCATATTGATGCTGAAAGAACACGCAGGCTTCTGGCGAAAAAGCCCGAAATATATGACGTGACTCAGCTAAATGTGGGACACAGTTTACACATTTTTCCTTTAAACTTTTTTTTAACTAGAAATTTAATAAAGCTTGAGTGTGGAATTGGCAAGAGGCTTAAAAAACAAGATAAAAGGGAAGTGATAAGAGATAGGGATAGAAGTAAAAAAGGAGTTCTAGAGTAGGAAAGTTAAATATATCTGCTCTCCAGGTAGATGAACAAGTGCCTTACCCCTGCGATCAAATATATTTAACTTTCCTTGACAAGGTTTTGATGTATGCTATATTTATAAGTCTTGGGGGTGACAGGTTATTTGACAAGAGAATATTGTAATGTGACGCGCGTAGAATTGATGGGACTTCTTAAAAATCCATCAAAAAGCATGCAAACAAAACTGCATCAATCCCTTCTCCTTACTTTGCGTTTTTGTCCAATTTGGGTAAAAACTTTGTAAGTGAAGGGGTTCCACAAATCGCAACTGCATAAGCAGTATTGCCTTTGAGGCGGTCTAATAAGGGTTTCTCATACCTTTAAAAGATTGTAATATAAAATGAGAAAATTTATTTTTCGTGGCGATGAAAAATATCTGATCACGCTTAAGATTTTACTTGTTTTGAAAGTTCTTTAGAGTAAAATACGAAAATTTCAGAATTTTCTACACGTCGTAGATCTCACTTACAACTCTTTTGCACGCGGTTTCGATACCGCCATCTCCACAAAGTTTTTAAATAATAAAATGAGTAATTTCTGTTAATTTATCTTCTAAAATCAAATCCACAATCATCTTTGGACGAATGTCCATACTTTCAAATTGTTCTTTTTTAATTTCTAATAAATTATACTTACTATCAATTTTTTTCTGTGTTTCTGCATAATAAACGAAACATATTTCCTGAACTTTATCATTTTCCGGACCAAAAAAATTTTCGATGGCTGAAATAAACTCTAAGTTCGAAATTATTAGTCCAGTCTCTTCTTCTAATTCTCTTTTTGCTGCCACTAAAGAACTTTCTCCTTCTTTAATACGGCCACCAACAAAATGGTGAAAAGTCCCAGCTTTATTTTTTTCTAATACAAATCCATTTTCTGAATTAAGTATTATTGCAACTCTAATGTTTAGAGTTGATTTTTCCAGTTTTATTGTTAAATCCATATATTTTTAATATATTATAGCACCTCTGTAAGTATTTTTATATCCGCTCGTCTTTATATATGTTGATGCTAAAACAATAATATTGTTGGCGTCTTTTAATAATTATAAAGCATAATAAATACAAATACATGATGAAAATAACTACAGTTGGTGTTTTTAAAGATCGGATGATGGGGGCTGCAGCCATTGATGAATTGATGCAAAATGGTGTTTCTGACTCAGAAATATCTAACCTTTATGTAGATCATGCTGGAGACCTTCAGGATAGTACTTCAGCTGACAAAGTTGGAAGTGGAACTATAGCAGGAGCTGCAACTGGTGGAGTTGTTGGGGCAATTGCAGGGCTTCTTGTTGCTAGTGCAGTGTTTCCTGGTTTGGGAACAGTGCTTGTTGGAGGACCACTACTTTTAAGTGCTCTTGGTCTAACTGCTTCTGCAGGTGTTGCCGCTACTATCAGTGGTGTGATCACAGGTGCAATAGCGGGAGGATTGGTAGGAGGACTTACTCAAATTGGTATTAGTGAAGAAGACGCAAAACTCTACGAACAAAATATTAAAGATGGTGACTATGTTGTTGTAACTCGGACAGAGCTTACGACTGCAAAACATATTATTGAAAGACATGGCGCAATGAATGTAAAAGAATACAAAGTGTAAAATTTTGAATAAATTTAAAAAAACAACCCTCAGGTTGTTTTTTTATTTTTAATTGCAAAAAAGGGAAATTAGTGTTAAAATTTACAGCAAAGAACACTTCGTTCCGCGATAGCTCAGTCGGTAGAGCAACTCCCTGTTAAGGAGTGGGTCCTAGGTTCGAGCCCTAGTCGCGGAGCAAAGTGTTTTTTATTTTCATATTTTTTCCTGAAGTTTATACAAAGTTATACACATTTTTTTACGTCTTAAAAAGCTATTTTTAGACTATACTTAAAAGATCGAATGCCTACTTCTATAAAGAAAAATTCACAGAGAGTATTGTTGATTGCTGTTTTTGTGTTTGGATTTTTTGTTGTGTCAAATTTTGCTTTTGCAATTGCTATTCCTTCAGGAACTACTACAGACCCTACTGTTCAGGGATACCCAACTTGTACTCCTGGAAACTGTAGTATAGATACTTCAAATTTTGTTGCATCATCAAGCTTTGCAAGCTCAACAACAATTGGTGCTACCGTTATCGGGTCTACTGCTACAGGAATATTTTTTACCGACCCAATAACTGGAAAACTTTCCCAGGATACTACTCACTTCAATTACAATCCTCTAACTCAAAAACTTACAGTTACTGGTGGTATTGACCCACTATATTTCCAAGCGAAAGACTCTGCTACTGGGACTGGTGCTTACTACGAGGCCTACGACGGTAGTGCCGCTGCTGTATCTGTCGCAAATACTGGAAGACTCAGATACAACGTAACTACCCAAAATTGGGAAATTTCAACAAATGCTGGAGTTTATAAACCAATAGCTGTAACCAATACAAATGTAGTTTTCAATAACGCTACTCTAACAGGAAGTTTCTCAGTAGCAACTGAGACAGTTTCTTCATCGACCATCTCTTGGCTCAACGTTTTGACAAATTTATTTGCAACTGTAGGAAATATTTTAAACCTCACTTCTACTAACGCCACATTGACCAATGCTACTATTACAAATCTTTCGGTTTCTAGCTTGATACTGAGCGGAGTAAATACTTCCAACGGAACTATTACAAACAGTACCTCGACAAACTTTTTTACCAACCTAATATCGGCTGCAACTTCTATTTTTACGAACCTATTTGCAACTACAGGAAATATTACAACTTTAAATGCTACTACCACCAATGCATCGACTTCAAATGTTTTAACTGAGAATGTTACCAACTTAAATGCGACTAAAGCAACGCTAACATCTGCCACTATTACAAACTTGAGTGTATCCAACTTGACCCTCAATGGTATTAATACGACCAATAGCACAGTTACTAATTCTACTTCTACTAACTTATATTCAACTAGTGCATCTATAACATCAGCTACAACAACTAGTTTATTCTCGAGTTTATTGACCTCAATTTTGGCAATATTTACTAACCTCCAAGTCTCAGGATCTTCGACCCTTGCAAGTACCACGGTTTCCAATTTAACCGGGAATAATCTGGGAGTAAATCAGATTTTGGCTGCCACATCTACTATTACAAACCAAAATATTTTGGGTACTTTATTTGCAAATATTGCCAACTTTCTGTCGGTAAATATTGGAACACTTTTTGGTAATAATTCAAACTTTATTACTTCAAACGCCTCAACCACAAATGCAAGTACTTCTAACTTTGTAACTACAAACACCACAAACCTAGTTTCTGGTAATTCTACTTTAACTAACGCCACAGTTACCAACCTCTCAGTTTCAAATCTGTCTACGCCATCTATTAATGTAAACAACGGAACTATCACCAACTCAACATCGACTAATATTTTTAGTACCAACGCTTCCATCACTTCTGCAACAGCTACTAACTTTTTTACTAGTTTATTAACTTCGTTATTAGCGACATTTACAAACTTGAGTGTTAGCGGATCTTCCACCCTTGGAAGTACCACAGTTTCTAATTTAACCGGGAATAATCTGGGAGTAAATCAGATTTTGGCTGCCACATCTACAGTTACAAACCAAAATATTTTGGGTACTTTATTTGCAAATGTTGCCAACTTCACAAACTCTTACATTTCAAGTTTGTTTGGAAATTCTGCAAACTTTGCAACTTCAAATGCTTCCACTTCAAACGCTTCAACTACAAATACTCAAAACCTTCTTGTTTCTGCATCTTCAACACTCGCTAGTACAACGCTTGGAAACTTTGTAGCCGGCAATGCTAATGTCTCTGGTATTAACGCAGCCTCCTCTACTGTTTCAGGAACTCTTACAGCTGCAAATTTACTCACAACGAGTTCAACTACCCTCGGTAGCACAACAGCCCAAAACCTAACAGCTACAAATGTTAGTGGATCAACTGCAAACTTCAATAATTTGAACTCTGTAAATTCTAGTTTAACAAATGCAACGGTAACAAATCTTTCAGTTACAAATTTGTCACTACCATCAATTAATGTTGGAAATGGAACTATTACAAACAGTACCTCGACAAACTTGTTTGCAAGTCTTGCCAACTTTACATCTGCACTTTTTGCGAATCTATTTTCAACAAATGGCAACATTACAACTTTAAATGCTTCTACAACAAACGCATCTACTACTAATACTCAAAACATATTGGCTACCGGTAGTTCTACACTTGCCTCCACTACAGTCACAAACCTAACGGGAAACAATTTTGCGGCAAACCAAATCGTTGCTGCAACTTCAACTATAACAAACCAAAATATTTTGGGCACTTTGTTTGCAAATATCGCTAACTTTGCAAATTCATATATTTCAACTCTATTTGGCAACACTTCTAATTTTGCTTCTACAAATGCTTCAACTACAAATTCTTCGACAACCAACTCTCTAACTGGAAACATTTTAAACGCCTCAACTTCAAACTTAACTTCTTCCAATGCAACTATTACTTCAGCAACAATAACTAATTTATCAGTAGGGAATATTTTATTAAATAAAATAGATGTCACAAACGCGACATTAACAAATGCTACCAACACTAACCTTGTATCTACGAACGCGTCTATATCAAATGCAACTTTCACAAATACTTTTGCAACCGTCAGCTCATCGACAAACCTGTTTGCAAGCATTTCAAACTTTGTAAATTCATATATTGCAAATCTATTTGGCAACAATTCTAACTTTATAACTTCAAATGCTTCTACCTCAAATGCCAGTACTTCTAATTTTGTAACTACCAATTCGACCAATTTTGTTGGTACAAATTCTACCTTCACTAATGCAACTATAACAAACTTATCTATTTCAAATATTTCACTTTCTAAAATTGACGTCACAAACGCAACTTTTACAAATGCAACTAGCACTAACCTTGCTTCGACAAATATTTCCAATACAAATTTGAATTCTTTTAATAGTACAATTACAAATTCTACTTCTACAAACTTCTTTGTAACTTTGCTAAATTCTCTAACTGCATTTTTTACAAACTTAAATGTCTCAGGCTCTTCCACTCTAGCTTCCACTACTCTCACTAACTTTGTAGCTCAAGCAGGGAACTTAAACTCTTTAAATGTGGCCTCTACAACAGTCTCTGGAACCTTAACTGCAAACAATCTACTTTCAACTGGCTCAGCTACTCTAGGTAGCACTACACTTTCAAATCTTACAGGTTCAATTGGTGCTTTCGCTACTCTAATTGCTAACTCACTAAGTCTCTCAAACCTATTTGCAACCACAGGTAATATTACAACTTTAAATGCTACCACAACAAACGCCTCTACTACTAATACTCAAAATATCTTTGCCACAGGAAGTTCAACTTTGGCCAGTACAACGCTTTCTAATTTTGTAGCTCAAACTGGTAATACTCTTTTACTAAATACAAACAGTTTGGTAAATACCAATGCTACAATTTCTAATGCAACTATTACGAACTTAAGTCTTACAAATTTGTTGTTGTCAGCGCTTAGTTTGCTAAATGCTACAATTACCAATTCTACATCTACCAATTTCTTTTCAACAAATGGCACACTTTTGACTGGTAACTTCACTAACCTGTTTGCAACAGGCACAACAAACTTGGTAAATACTTATTCTCAAAACATTTTTGCCTCTACTACAAATTCTTCTACAACTAATGTAATTACTGGAAATATTTTAAACGCCTCTACTTCAAACCTTACTTCATCCTATGCAACAGTTACAAATTCAACTTCTACAAACATAAATACTAACTCATTAGTTTCTGCAACCTCATCTATAAATAATTTAAATATTTTAACAAACCTATTTGCTAATTTAGCAAATCTCATTTCTGCAAATATCACGACTCTGTTTGGTAACACTTCTAACTACTCAACTTCAAATGCATCTACCACAAATTCTTCGACAACCAATTCTATAACTGGAAATATTTTAAATGCCTCCACTTCAAACTTAACTTCTTCCAATGCAACTTTAACAAACGCCACAATTACCAATCTTTCTGTAGGAAATATTTCACTTACAAAAATCGATGTAACCAATGCAACTTTTACAAATGCTACCAACACTAACATTGTTTCTACCAACGCATCTGTTACAAATATTTCTACTTCAAATTTGAATTCGTTTAATTCAACTTTATCAAATGCCACGTCAACAAACTTCTTTGCAAGTTTGGCAAACTTTACTTCTGCACTGTTTGGAAACCTATTTGCAACTACTGGTAATATTACTACCCTTAATTCAACAACTACAAACGCAACCACTTCCAATGCACAAAACTTCATCGCCTCTGCATCTTCTACATTTGCATCTACTACACTTGGAAACATCGTAGCTGGAAATGCAAATGTAACATCTGTAAATGCGGGATCATCAACTATTTCCGGAACCCTATCAACAAACAATTTACTTTCTACTGGATCAACCACTTTAGGATCTACTACTATATTTAACGCTACTATCGGAACATTAGCTGCAAATATTCTTAATGTTGCAACAGCTGCTTTTAATTCGATATTTGCACCAAATGGTTATTTCACTAACTCATACGCTTCAACTACAAATGCAACCACTTCCAACGCACTTACATTTAACGGAACAACAATTAATTCTACAAATGACTTTGCTACTACCAGATATGCCTCAACCACCAACTCAACAACTACCAATACTTCTGGTTTAACAACCACTGCTAATCTCCTAACTACTGCATCTACCACTCTGGGATCCACAACAGTATTAAACATTACAGGTGGAATTGCGGCTTTCGTTTCACTCTTTGCTAATTCACTTAATCTTACTAACCTATCTGTGTCAGGATCTTCCACACTAGCATCCACCACTCTAGGTAACATCGTAGCTGGAAACACAAATGTAACTTCTCTAAATTCTGGCTCATCCACAATCTCTGGAAACTTAACATCTCAAAACTTCGTAAACACAGGAAGTTCCACTCTGGCTTCTACCACCTTCACAAACATCACAGGTAACATTGCATCTTTTGCTACTCTCTTTGCAAACTCACTTAATTTAACAAACTTGTCTGTTAGTGGCTCTACCACTCTAGGATCTACAACTGTACTAAACATCACAGGTAACATTGCATCTTTTGCTACTCTCTTTGCAAACTCACTTAATTTAACAAACTTGTCTGTTAGTGGCTCTACCACTCTAGGATCTACAACTATATTAAATGCCACAGTAGGAACTCTCGCTGCAAACATTTTTAACGCTCTAACTTCAGTATTCACAAACTTAACTTCTACTAATGCTACTCTAACTAATGCAACTATTACAAACCTTTCAATTGTAACACTATCACCAATAAACCTGACATCAACAAATGCAACTATCACCAACTCTACGTCAACCAATATTTCAACTACTAACTTAACTTCCACAAACCTTACAAACTCAGGCTCTTCCACTCTAGCTTCCACCACTCTCACTAACTTTGTAGCTCAAGCAGGGAACTTAAACTCTTTAAATGTGGCCTCTACAACAGTCTCTGGTAATTTAACTGCTGCCAATCTACTCATTACTTCTTCATCTACCTTAGGTTCAACAACTCTGGCTAATATCTCTGCTTTAAATGCTGCACTCACGTCTCTTAATGCAGCCTCTACCACTATCTCAGGTACAGGAACCTTTGGAAACATTCTAACAACAGGATCTTCCACTCTCGCCTCTACCACAGTGACCAACATCACAGGTAACATTGCATCTTTTGCTACTTTAATTGCAAACACTCTTTCACTTTCTAATATATTCTCTACCACAGGAAACCTAACTACTATCAATTCTTCTACAACAAACTCAACCACTACTAATTCTCAAAATTTAGCCGTAACTGCCTCATCTACTCTAGCTTCTACTACTTTAACTAATTTCGTTGCAGGAAATGGAAACCTTACTTCACTAAACTCTGCTTCAATCACAAACTCTGGAACTCTATCAACTAACAATTTACTTTCCTCTGGTTCAACCACTCTAGGATCTACAACTGTACTAAACATCACAGGTAACATTGCATCTTTTGCTACTCTCTTTGCAAACTCACTAAACCTTAATAATCTATTTGTAACAGGATCGTCTACATTTGCAAGTACCACGCTCACTAATCTAACCGGTCAACTAGCAAACTTTACAGGACTCAATGTCTCATCTTCAACAAACTCTGGAACTGAGACTGCGGCTAATCTTCTTATAACAGGAAGCTCAACTCTAGCCAGCACTACATTGGCAAACTTTATTGCTCAAGCGGGGAATGTAACTTCACTTAATTCTGGATCCACAACAGTTTCTGGAACTGGTACATTTGGAAATATATTAACAACTGGTTCAACAACCTTAGGATCTACTACTATATTTAACGCTACTATCGGAATATTAGCTGCAAATATTCTTAATGCTGCAACAGCTGCTTTTAATTCGATATTTGCACCTTCTGGATACTTTATAAATCTTTATGCAACCACTACCAACGCAACTACTTCAAATGCACTTACATTTAACGGAACAACAATTAATTCTACCAATGACTTTGCAACAACAAGATATTCCTCAACTTCAAACGCTACTACTTCAAATGTATCAGGACTTTCTTCAACAGCTAATTTATTAGTTACAGCATCTGCTACATTAGCCTCAACTACAATACTTAATATTACCGGAGGAATTGCAGCTTTTTCTTCACTCTTTGCAAACTCACTTGATCTTACTAACCTATCTGTCTCAGGATCGTCAACTCTTGCCTCAACTACTGTTTTAAATATTACAGGAAATATTTTTGCTGGACTTACTGCGTTCTTTACAAATATTAGCGGAACAAACTCTACTGTTACTAATGCAACCTCTACAAACTTCTTTGCAACCACCGCTTCTTCAACAAACTCATTTTTTACAAATTTAACTGGCGGTCTTGCAACAATGTCCTCAGCAACAAGTACAAACCTTTTCTCTACTAATTTTACAGCTACTAACGCATCATTTACAACAGCAACAACATCAAACCTAGCTATAAATGGCACAACTTTATTGGGTTCAATAACAATTGCAAATATTGCCGGAGGGGGAAATATTGGTACAGCTGCAGCAACTGTAGATATTAGAACGGTATTTAATGTCAACCAAAGCACGCCAGACCAAACTCTAACTTTACCAAACCCCACCGACACCACTGCCGGGAAAATTATTTATGTTAATAATATTGGAACTGTAGAATTTATTATGAATAGTGACAGAGTAAAAACAGCAACTGGCAGACAATTTATTTGGAATGGAACTGCCTGGTCAAGTGTGGGTGACGGAGCAGGTCAATATATAGTTACTAAAACGAAAAGTGCAAACCAAGCATTAGCTCTAAACTCTACTACTTTACAAAATGATACAAATTTGACATTTGCAATTGGGGCTAATGAAAGCTGGGTAGTGCAAATAAATTATCTATATACTTCAAACAATTCGGCAACTCCTGATATTCGGGTTGCCCTTGCCAACTCTTCTACTGGAGCAACATGTAACTACGGAATAGTTTCTTCTGATGAGCCTACTCCAGCGGCTGGTTCTGTTTATGCGACCAGTATTTGTGGAACAGCAGTAACTTGGAATACTTTAGTTACGGGAACAAAAAATAGTTTGGTAACTGGTGTGGTTTCAGCCGGGTCGGCAGGTGGAACAATCACTTTCCAAGCAGCTCAAGGAACAGCTGACGCAGTAAACACTGTTACACTTCTTGCTAGTTCTTCACTTGTTGCATTCCGTGTTCGTGGTGCAGATTTGGCGGAAGTTTACTATACAGAAGACACTCTTACTTCAGTGGGAGATATTATAGCTCTGAGTGGCACAGGTGCAGTGCAAGTAGAAAGAACAAGTAGAAATTATCAAAATAATTCTCTAGGTATAGTGTCGACAAAACCAGGTCAAGTAATGGGTGATAGTGATGCAAATGGAACTGGAAAGCCAGTTATTGTTGGACTTTCAGGGCGAGTGCCGGTGAAAGTTGTCACTAAGAACGGGGCTATAAAAGCTGGTGACTTCATAACTGCTTCTAACATTCTTGGAGTAGGTATGAAAGCAACAGAAGCTGGTAACGTTGTGGGGCAAGCCCTTACGAGTTATGACAATGCTTCTACCACCGAAGTAGGACAAGTAATAGTATTTATAAAAAATACTTATTATGACGGAGGGGATACTTTGGCTACAACTACTGCGACTTCAACAACTCTCGCAGATGGAAGTCTTGCTGATAGATTTACTAGACTAGTTGTTACATCTTTCCAAAAAATAACTGATGTATTCCTAGACATGACTTTATGGATAAAAAATCTTAAAGCTGATAAAGTACAAACTAAAGAGCTTTGTATTGATGACGTGTGTGTTACAAAATCTCAACTACAACAAATGCTCCAAAATAATCCGCAAACTCAAAGTACTCCAGTTGCACAACCAGAAAGTTCTACTACTCCTGCAACTACTCCACCCCCTGAAACTAGCAGTTCAACAGAACCAGTGGCACCATAAAGGCACAGTTCTTGTTAAGAAAGTCGTAATTATTAATTAATGCTCAAGTCTTATAACATATACACACCATGAAAAATTTAATAATTGTCGTTTTGATTGTTGCTTTGACGTATTTTCTTGGTAAATCTTATATAAATAGTAGTAAAATTAACAGCCCTATCGGAACATCTACGACTGTAGTAAACTCTACTACAACCATTATTAATAATTCTACTTCTACAGCTTCTGCACAAGTAAGTGTAGTTGGTATGCAAAGATACGAAGATACAAATTTTGGATTTTCGTTTTGGTACCCGTCAAATTGGACAGTTGCAAATGCTCCAGTTCAAAATTCTAAACTTTATGGCGACGGTACCATTGTTAAAAAATATTTAGTTAAAAGTCCGAACGGACAGGGAATATCGATAGAAGAATTTACCTCACCCAAACTTTCTATTATTGATGGAAGTGGTGTGGGAGCATGTCCTGTTTGTTCTACTGTTAATTACTATTTTGATGCAACGCAGCATTTGTGGATGAAAATTTATCCAAATAAAAATGAAAGTATTCCAGATTCTCAAGTTGGTGTTTCTATGCCGGCTGATATTTCCATAAACACTATGGGAGGCTTACATAAGTTCATGGGGTCAAGGAGATTTGGTGGGAATATGATAGTTCCATTATCTGCAAAAAACTTTTTAGTGGTTACTTCTCTTGATAGTAATACTGCACTTAACGAGTCATATTTGGCAAATACAATTATAGCTAGTGACCCAGAAGTTGCTCAACCAGTTTCAATTTTTGAGCAACAATTAGTTGTAGAAAAAGAAAAAGCGGCCTATTCTCAGTTCTAAAATCAGGTTTATGATTATGCTATAATAAGTAAAGAAGTTTACTTATAGTATGAAAGAAAAAATTGAGAGTTTAAAATTAAAAAATGGTTTAAAAGTAATTTTTGTTACAGATAAAAGATTCACCAATAGTACTGTACAAATGATTTTTAAAATTGGCTGGAGGCACGATGAAGAAAAATACCTTGGACTCGCACACCTTTTTGAACATCTAATAGGAAAGAGGACTTTAAAATATCCTGGGAAAAGTGAATTTGACAAAGTGAGAGAAGAAAACGGAATTGTGAGTAATGCTTACACTAGCCCCGACTCGACTGCCTATTACCAAAACCAAATACCTAGTAAAATTTTAAAGTCTGTAGAGCTTTTGTTTGAAGCTATTTACAATACAACTTTCAAAAATGATGATTTGGAGAAAGAAAAAAAAGTTGTACTTACAGAAGCAAAAGAATATTTAGACAATGACGACTCTTTGCTTTATTTTGAAATGTTAAAAAAACTTTTTTCAGAAACCAGTATGAGTAAGTTTTTCTTTGGAACTGAAGAAACATTGAAAAATATTACTAATGAAGTATTTGAAAACTTTTACGAGATTTATAAAAACCCAAAAAACTGTTTTTTGATAATTGGAAATAACACTGAGAAAGACAATAAAAAAATAATTAATTATTTAGAAGGTTTTTATAAAAACACCCCTAGCCCCTCTTTAAAAAAGAGGGGAATAGTGCCAAAGATTAATGATGAAATTGTAGAATTAAAAGAAAGAGAATTTGAGATTTTAAAAAAAGATAAAGAACAAGCAAATATTCGTCTTGCCTACAAAATCCCAAATTTAAATATAAAAGAAAGAGTTGCGTGGGTAGTCATGAAAAGAATATTGGTGGGAGCTTTTACTAGTCGGCTGATGAAAAAGCTTCGGGACGTTGAAGGGCTTATATATGGAATTGGTTTGCATCGTGACACATTTGCGCCAAATATTTCCTACATGTATTTTGCAACTAATACCAAAAAAGAAAAAGTAAAAGAACTAGTTTCGATAATCGAAAGTGAAATCGATAAAATGATATTAGACGTGACGGAAGATGAAGTTAAAAAAGTTATTCCTATCGTGGAGTACTATGAAAGTAGGGAAGTAAACGTGGGGTCGGTAGTTTCTGATGTAATTTCTGCAGAAATCTATGATGAAGATTATTTACCTTCAGAAGAATATTTAAAAATGGTTGAAAATGTAAAAGGTTCTGATGTTAAAAAACTACTTATTAAACTTTTTAAAACACAAAAGCCAATTTTGCACACTTTAAAATAAATTTTTTTAAAAAAAAAGTGGATAAGTATTGAAAAATCTTTTGCAATAGTTTTTTAATAATGATATATTTGTTTTTGCAGGAACAAAGAGTCTTGCAAAAAAAAAAGGGAAGACGGACCATGGAAATTCAACAAATTAAGCCTCAGGCCGATCTGGCCCTGCTCTCGTGCATTGAGGGGATGGTTCTTCCCCAAACTTTGCACACCCCGCCCAACCCCACCTCGCAAGATGAGTATTTGGACGGGGATGGACTGGGAGGAATTGGCCTTGGCTTAGATCTGCTGGGCTTTATGCAGCAGGCAAACCCTTCGATTTAATCAAGGGATAGTTGTCTCGATTTTACGAGACACACACCTCAAACAAAAACCGTCCTTAAATGGACGGTTGATGGGAGAGGTTTTTTGTTTTAAAAATTTAACCTTGCAGGGCTTATTTTTATATGATATAAATTAATTTAATGTGGGTATTTTCCCACGTGTTAACCTGGAGGATTGGAGATGTCAAACCTACATATGTATTGCAGGAGGTGTAATAAATTTGCAATTGCTCCCCACACCTGCAGTTGGTACAAAATGCCTCGAAAGAAGGCTCCTTCTGTAGCAGGCTCAACAGCGCAAGAGAGCGCAACAGTTATTCATCTTCCGCCGCCACGTCCTCCAAATCCTGTCAAGAAGGTTTAACCGTGGATAATATATTTACGCGACCCCTCCAACCTGGAGGGGTCAACACAAATTCTGCATTTTGACATAAATTTGTCATGTGCGGATTTTTAAATTGTATTGAAAATAAAATGTGGATAACTCACTTGACAAACCCTTGCTTTATTTATTCAAACTTGGTATTATTGTATTTGTGAAGGTCAACCCGACCTCCATATATCTTCTTCAGGAGAACGTCCATGAACGACCGTATCAACGGCCCGCCGGCGGTTCACACCAATAATGTGATCGGCAACCCGCACCAAGGCGCTGGTCTCCGATTCGACGTGACATCGGCCTCATCTGCGCCGACATCGCCGGGCCTGGCTGGCGCATGTGATCTGATGTGATTCGACATGAAAGGATTTTATTGACTTAAGGGTTAAAACCCTGGGCTAGTCACCCCGTCGGAGCACGATAAGCCCAACTCCCGCTCGTGCCACACCTCTCTCAAAGGTAAGGCCGTGCGGGTTTCTATTTGCATTGAAAAATGATTTTAAATGTGCTACAATACTCAAGTCTTTTTAATCCATCAATTTTCTTTTGAAGAATGTTCTGGGAATAGTCCAGTCACCTACAATTTTAAAAAGAATCTTTGTGCGATATTAATTCGACTCCAAAGGAATTTGGAATTATAAAACAGTGTTTTAAATCTAAACATATATACATGGCAAAAACCAGTACAAATGCTAGATCCAAAAAAACACCTAAATTTTCAACACGTATCGTGCGTCGTTGCTTCCGTTGCGGAAGAAAACATGGTTATATGCGAGATTTCGATCTTTGCCGAATCTGTTTTCGTGAACTTGCAAGTGAAGGAATGATCCCTGGCGTGAAGAAATCATCATGGTAATTTTATGGATAGAATAGCAAACTTTATAATCACGCTGAAAAACGCGTCGATGGTAGGAAAAGAAAAAGTGTTCGTACCGTACTCAAAACTTATTAACCAAATAGCAGACCTTTTAAAAGTAGAAGGTTATGTGAAAGCTGTAAAACTTATAGACTCTCAACCAGGAAACCCAGCGGGGAAATTCTTGGAAGTAGTTTTAATTTATAGTGATGTGAATGAACCAAAAATCCGCGAGGTCGCGCGAGTTTCTAAAAGTGGAAAGCGTGTTTACGCCAACACTAAAAGACTTCCTCAATTCAAACGTGGGCTCGGTCTTGTTGTTATGACTACTCCAAAAGGTATCATGACTGCAAAGGCTGCTAAAAAAGAACACGTGGGAGGAGAAGTTTTGTTTAGAATGTTTTAAATAATATTTTATGTCAAAAATAGGAAAACAAGAACTGATAATTCCAACTGGCGCAACTGTAACTGTAAGTGGTACAACCATAACAGCTAAAGGTAAACTTGGTGAAATTAAAAGAGAGTTCGATGCTTCAAAAGTAAACGTAGAGGTTGTAGAAAACCAAGTTAAAGTTTCTAAACGAGGAAATGATAAAAAGGCTTCACAGCTTTGGGGAACAATTGCAGCACACGTAAAAGGAATGTTAATAGGTGTAGAAACTGGGTTCGCAAAAAAGCTACTTATTGAAGGTGTGGGTTACAAATGGGAAGTGAAAGGAGATGAAGTGCTAATGGCACTCGGATTCTCTCACCCAGTAGTAATGAAAATACCTACAGGTCTAGCTGTGAAAGCAGACAAGACTTCAATGGATATTTCCGGCATCGACAAAGAAGTGGTAGGTCTTTTTGCAAAAAATGTTCGAGCTTTGAAAGAACCAGAGCCTTATAAAGGTAAAGGAATTCGATACTCAGACGAAGTTATTAGACGTAAACAAGGTAAACGATCAACTTAATTAAAATTCTAAAATATATATGAAAGTAAATAAGCAAGAAAAAAGATTAAGACGACACGCACGTGTTAGATCTAAAATTTCTGGTACGCAGGCGTTGCCCCGTCTATCAGTTTTTCGCTCAAACAAAAATATGACTGTGCAAGTTATTGATGACACAACTCCCAATGGTACAAAAACTATTTTCGGTATGTCAGATATCAAAATGACTGGTACAAAAACAGAAACCGCCAAAGCACTCGGAATGGAAGTTGCGAAAAAATTATTAGGAATGAATATTAAAAAAGCTCTATTTGATAGAGGAGGATTTAAATATCATGGTCGTGTAGAAGCTGTTGCCGCAGGCGCACGCGAAGCAGGACTAACTATTTAATCCTAAAATAAAAAATATGGAAGAAACAATAACACCACAAGCTGATTCAGCAGCTGCACCAGTTGCAGCCGTGGAAAATTCAAGACAAAACTTTGGTGCAAACCCTAGATTTGCAGGTCAAGGTGGACCAAGAGGTGCAGGAGGAGGATTTGGCGGAAAGCCAGGGTTCAAAGGAAAGGGGAGACCAGGCGGAAAGTTTGATAGACCAAAGCCAGAGTTCGAACAAAAAATGATTGACGTACGCCGTGTAACTCGTGTAGTTTCAGGGGGACGAAGATTTTCATTTTCTGTAGTACTTGCTATTGGTGACAGAAAAGGTCACGTTGGTTTGGGGATAGGAAAAAGTGGAGACACTAGTGCCGCGATCGATAAAGCTTATAAACAAGCTACAAAGAAAATGCGAACACTTCGCCTAAACAAGAAATTCTCAATTCCTCATGACGTTTCAGAAAAGTTCAACGCATCTCGCTTAACTCTTATGCCTAACAAAGGCCGTGGACTTATTGCTGGTTCTTCAGCTCGTATTGTGTTGTCACTTGCTGGAGTAAAAGACGTAACTGCAAAATTAAACTCAGGTTCAAAAAACAAGCTTAACAATGCGAAAGTTACAATGGCTGCCCTTGAACATTTCTCAATTCCATTTGAAAGATCTCATAAACCAAAAGATCCTCAAACGGATTCTGTAAGAAAATTTGTTGGTGGGCGTGATGGAAATCGTGGTCCAAGGGACGGAGGAAAATTTGGTAGTCGACCAAATAATTTTAGACGAGAAGCTCCAGCTGCTCCTTCAAAAGCAGTTGAGGAAAATAAAATAGATAAAATATCTCTATAATTTAAACTAATTTTATGTTAATGAATGAATTAAACCGAGCGACAAAAAGAATCCGCTCTAAAGACCATGGTCGTGGAGGAAAGCGTGGAAAAACTAGTGGTCGTGGTACAAAAGGGCAAAATGCTCGTGCTGGTAGAAAGTTCCGACCAGAAATGCGAGACGCTATCAAAAAACTTCCTAAACTTCGTGGATACCGATTTAACTCTCACGTTGTAAAATCTGTAGCAATAAACTTGTCCGACCTTTCAAAGTTTGAAAAAGGTGACACTGTAACTCCAAAAACTTTAGTTGAAAAATCAATTTTAAGTAAAGTACTAGGGAAATATCCTGTAGTTAAGATTTTAAGTACAGGAGAAATCACTATGGCCCTAAATTTTGAAGAGTGCCATGTTTCAAAACAAGCAATCGAAAAAATTGAGAAGGCCGGCGGTAAAGTAGAGATAAAGAAAAACATTACAAACAAAGTTGAGAAAGTGAAATTTGTAAGACCTGAAGGTGAAGAAGCTCCGAAAGCAGTTTCAAAGACTGGAAAAAAAGATAAGAAAGTTTCAAAAAAGAAATAATTATATTTTTAAAATAAAAATACACACGAAAGTGTGTTTTTTTATTTAAAATACCTTATATAGTGTAATTTAATAATATTTGTGGCGTCGTTGTATACAAGTGAGTAAAAAATTTATTCTAATACATTTTAGATCACCTAAAAAATTAATTAATTATAAAAAAATATGAACAAATATAAAAAAGCAGCCTCAATAGTTGCTGCTACGGCAGTAACTCTTTCTCTCAGTATGTTTGCTCTCGCATCAAGTCACAGAGAAGCTCCATTAATTAGTGGAGATCCTAAAGTTGATGCAACGGATTTATACGCATTTGTTAGTCCTGATAGACCTGACACAGTGACTCTTATTGCCAATTATATTCCATTTGAAGAACCTGCAGGGGGGCCGAATTTTTACCAGTTTGATCCTAGTGCAATTTATGATATAAATATTGATAACAATGGAGATGCTATGCCCGATATTACTTACCGGTTTAAGTTTAATACTAGTGTAGGTAATGGTAATAGTTTTCTATATAACACTGGTGCAGTGAATAATTTATCAGATGCAAGTTTAAATGTTAAACAAACATATACTCTTACCAAAATAGAAAATGGTTCTACAACAGTTATTGGAAGTAATATTCCTGTAGCTCCGTCAAATATCGGACCAAAATCAACTCCAAATTATGCTAACTTGCAAGCTCAGGCAATTAAAACAGTTGACGGGGGAGTAACTACCTTCGCTGGTCAAAGTGATGATCCATTCTTTGCAGAATTGGGCGGATTGTTTGATTTATTAACAATTAGAAAACTTCCTGGAAATAAAGGGGGAGGAATTGATGGTTTGAAAGGATACAATGTTAATTCATTAGCTCTTCAGGTACCAATCTCATCTTTAACAAGTACTAAAGTTCGTCCTACAAATCTAACTGATGCTGGAGCGATAATCGGAGTATGGACCACATCTTCTCGACCATCAACTCGGGTATTGTCTGCAAATCCTTCTCAAAATACTACTTCGGGGGATTATGTACAAGTATCTCGTCTTGGAGCACCACTTGTAAATGAAGTTGTAGTACCTATTGCAGCCAAAGATCTTTGGAATGGGTCTAAACCAAAAGATGACGCTCAGTTTGCAAACGGTGTTGCTGATCCAGAGTTAAGTAAACTGCTAAAAGCAATCTATAATGTAAATGTACCTCCTCAAGGATCGTTCGGATCATCTACACAACGTGATGACTTGGAAGCAATTTTTCTAACCGGAATTCCAGGTCTTACAAAACCTGCAACTGTTATACCTTCAGAACAACTTCGGTTAAATGTTGCAGTACCGCCATCTAGTAACCCAAATAAACTTGGAGTATTAGCAAATGATAATGCAGGTTTTCCAAACGGAAGACGTCTAGCAGATGATGTTACAGATATCTCTATTCGCGCTGTCGCAGGTGCAGCTTATCCACTCTTTCATCCAACGTTTACTGCTGATCCGTTAGCAAACCAATTGGGTGATGGCGTAGATGCAAATGATGTTCCCTTTAGAACTTCGTTCCCATACTTAGCTCTTCCACACCAAGGATATGAAAGTGTTCCACATGGAACTTTCGTGTCAAATGGTGGATCAAATACAGGTAATAATGGTAATACAGGTAATACTGGAACATGTACTATTCAACGTACTCTAAGAGTTGGATCTGTCGGAGCTGATGTAGTTTGTTTACAAACTTTACTCATCTCTAAAGGATATTTATCACTTGGAGCACCTACTGGTAAGTTCGGAGGATTAACACGGGCAGCACTTGTGCATTACCAAAAAGATCTAGGAATTTCTCGCTCAGGATATTTTGGAGGCATGACAATGTCAAAGTTTAATGAAAGATAATATTTATATTATTTCTAAATTAAAAGTTTAACTTTAGTAGCATCGACCAATAATAATTCGATGCTACACTAAGATAAATTTCAAAAAAAATTATGAATAAAATATTAAGTTCAAAGTATGCATATATTATTGTGACAATAATATTTTTGATAATCAGTATTTTATTTATTTTTTACTCAAGTAGTCAAAATCAGAAAAACGGACTTTCAAATAATCAAGTGAAAAGTACAAACCCAAAACTAGATAATGCTATTTTTCAACTTCAATCTGCAATTAATTCGAATCCTAAGGTTACAAAAAATTATTTTGATTTATCAAACGCATTCTTGCAAAAAGTAAGAGAAACGGGTGACAGTACATATTATTCTAAAATTGAAAACTTACTAGATAAAGTAGAAAAACTTGATCCAAAAAATGCCGATGTTCCAGCTATACGTGCAAGTATTGCAATCGGCAGACACCATTTTAAAGAAGCAAAAGAATTTGCAGAAAAAGCATTAACCATAAACCCGAACCGTGAAATATATTATGGACTTTTAGGAGATGCAGAAATTGAGCTGGGTCAATATCAAAATGCAGTAGATAATTTTCAAAAAATGGTAGATATTAGACCTGACTTTAGTTCTTATAGTCGTATTGCTTACATTAGGGAATTGTACGGCGATATACCAGGAGCAAAAGTTGCTCTGAATCAGGCAATAACATCAGGGAGTAATTTTAATGAAAACATTGCCTAGGCATATGTTGAACTTGGCAAACTAGAAATGCACGACAACTTAACATTAGCAGAATCTGACTTTAAAAATGCCTTAAAAGTTCTACCAACCTATTCTCAAGCAATGGAAGGCTTGGGGAAAGTGGAATATTTTAAAGGTAATAATTTAGAATCTGAAAAATATTTTGCTCAAGCACTTTCCACTCTTTCACTTGCTCAATATTCAACAGATTTAGCAGATTTTTATTCTGTGACTGGCGATAAGGTGAAAAGTAACCAAGAAATAGCACTTGCAACGTCTGCTTATGGTTTAGCATCACAAACGGGAGTAAATACAGACTTGGAACAATCACTTTTTCTTTCTGACCATGAAATAAATTTAGCTCAAGCTTTAGAAATGGCGAAACGTGCCTACCAAGATCGACCAAGTATTTATGGTTCTGACTATCTCGCGTGGGCATATTATAAAAATGGCAATTTTACAGAAGCTGCGAAATATAATAAAGAGTCCCTAAGACTTGGAGAATATGACCCACTAATTCTTTTTCACCAAGGGATGATTGCTTATAAAAATAATGATTTTATAAATACAAAAAAATATTTGACTGAGTCAAAAAAAATAAATCCCAATTTTTCTATTTTATATAAAAAAACATTAGAAGATACATTATCAAGCATAAAATAATTTATCAAATAAACAAAATGAAAAAATATATAATAATAGCAATTATAAGTTTAAGTTTAATAAGTTACTTTCCAGTAAATGTTTTTGCACATGATCTGATTCCTAAAGAACTTGAAGTCTATATTCAAGAACATCCAAACGCAACGGGGGACGAGGTGAAAGCTTTTGCAGATTCCCAGTCTCCAGATTTTGCTAAAAAATTTAAAGATGGTGCTGAGATTGTAAACATTGTACGAAATAGAGACACAAATTTTCTAGACAATATGTGGGACTTTTTGAAAATTGGTGTAGGGCATATTTTATCAGGGCCAGATCATATTTTATTTGTGCTGTCATTACTATTAGTTTTTGTCGGTATTCGCGATATTTTACGCCTGACTGCAACTTTTACGGTTGCACACAGCATAACTCTTGTTCTTTCGGGATTAGGTATTCTAACCGTAAGCCCACGCATTTCAGAGCCTCTTATCGCCTTGTCAATTGCCTATGTTGCGCTCACGAGTGTATTTTTACATGACAATAAATATGTCGGGCAGCAAAGGGGAAAAGTTATAAGTGTTTTCTTTTTCGGTCTTTTTCATGGTTTGGGGTTTGCCGGACTTTTAAAAGAAATACAAATTCCAGCCGATAAATTCATATCCTCACTTTTTTTTTTAATGTCGGAATTGAAATTGGCCAATTAATAATTATAGCTTGTGCTCTACCGTTTATTTATTATTTTAGAAATACCAAATACTATCCTACTTTTATTAAAATATTTTCAGTAATAATCGCGATCCTTGCATTTTACTGGGTAGTGCAAAGAATATTTTTTCCATAAAAAACAAATACAAAAGCCCAGACTCTGTCCGACTTTCGTCGCACGAATCTGGGACCCTCTTTGACCGCTGAACTTGTTTACTGCGATCGTTTTTTGCGTAATCTAAAAGCCAGCACACTCCCACCAACAGTCGCAATTACTGCTAGGAGACAGTAAACAATAAACAACATTTTCTCTTGGGGCGTGAATTCTACCCTCCTATTCAGGAGGTAAGAGGCTGTAAAAACGACAGCTTCTTGTGTAAAGAACACTATTCCCATTATATTCTGCAGTTTCGTAGAGCTAATCAAACTTTATGCCTCCGTTTGGGTTACGGTTTTCAGGAATTTGTATTATAAATTATATTTCTTATTTTGTCAATCTAATGTTGGTCATGATTTCTTAATGACTTTGAAACTGAGTTTCCACCAACGTATAAAGTAATTGTTGCTATTATATAAACTATAAGTAGTATTTTTAATACTATTTCAAATTCTACTTTTCCGTATAGGATAAATATTGTGATAAACACAACCAGTATTTGTACCAATCCGGCAAGTCCTGCAATAATATGAAATTTTAAAGTCTTGTTTATTTTTTTATTTTCCATAAAGTTATTTATGTTTATATTTTACATTGACTTTGTGTTTGTGTCAACTAATACAATTTTAAATTTTCTGATATAATACACCCAATATATATGAAAAAAACACTAATGGCCGTTATTAATGAGAAGTCACTTCGTACTAAAGTATTAATTGTTTTAGGACTGCTGGCTGTCACTCGAGTTATTGCTTCTATCCCACTCCCAGGAGTAGACACAGCAAAACTTGCTGGTTTCTTAGCTGGAAATCAACTTTTTGAATACCTCTCACTATTTTCAGGGTCAGGATTTTCTACTTTCTCAGTTGCACTACTTGGTCTTGGTCCTTACATTACGGCATCAATTCTTGTACAAGTTTCAAGTATGGTTTTTCCAGCAGTTAAAAAGCTCATGCACGAAGAAGGGGAAATTGGTAGAAAGAAAATTACTCAGTACACTCGCATAATGACAGTTCCTTTTGCCTTTGTTCAAGGTTTCGCTTTAATGAAAATTTTATCTGCTCAAGGAATTTTGAACTACTCAGGTACTTATGAACTTTTTGTTAATCTTCTTGTGATGACCGCAGCAACAATGATGCTACTGTTTATCGGTGAGAAAATAACCGAGTATGGGATAGGGAATGGAACATCTTTAATCATCTTTACTGGAATCGCAGCTGCAATGCCAGGAAAAGTATCACAGATTTATTCTATCTTTGACACAGCTCAAATCCCGCTTTACCTAGCGCTACTTGCGGTTGGTATTCTAATAATTGCTCTAGTAGTTTATATAAACGAAGCTGAGAGAAAAGTACCAATTACTTACGCTCGCTCATATGACCAAGTTGGAAGTACGGTAAATACATATTTGCCACTTAAAATTAACCAAGCAGGAATGATACCTATTATCTTTGCGCTCGCTCTTTTTACGATGCCTCAGTTTGCAGCACAATATTTTGCGATTTCGTCCAATGTTTATTTAAAAGACATCGCTACTTATATTAATGCTTTCTTTGCAAACAAATATTTATACATGTCGGTTTACTTTTTATTAGTTGCATTCTTTACTTTCTTTTACACTTCTGTAGTGGTAGAGCCAGAAGAAATGTCTAAAAATCTTCACAAACGAGGTAGCTACATTCCAGGAATTCGCCCAGGTGAAAATACTACAAAGTATTTGGGGGACATCATAACTAAAATTACTTTTGTAGGTGCAGTATTTCTTGGTTTTGTGGCGGTACTACCAATCGGGGTTCAAGCTCTAACTGGTATTCAGTCGCTCGCAATTGGTGGAACTTCGATATTAATCGCAGTATCTACAGCACTCGATACCTATAAAAAAGTTGAAGCACAGGCAACACTAACGGAATATTAAAAAAACAAAAAAACACTTTGTAAAAAGTGTTTTTTTGTTTATAATGAAATTATGGAAAACATAAACAAAAGTAAAGTAATAATTTTAGTTGGAAAAAGTGGAAGCGGGAAAGGAACTCAGGGTAAGTTTATTAAAAGTTTTTTAGAAGAAAATTTCCCTGAAAACGAAATGCATTATTTATCTACAGGGGAGGAAATGAGAAGGATAATGAAACAAGCTTCCTACACTGCAAAACTTTCTAAAGAGGCAATGGAAAATGGAGATTTACAGCCGATGTTTTTTAGTGTGTATGTCTGGGCAAAATATTTAATGGAGCATATCCACGGTAATGACAATATTATTTTTGATGGTGTACCACGAAGAAAAGAGGAGGCAGAAATGTTGTCAGGAGCAATGAAGTTTTATGACTGGCCAAAGCCAATAGTAATAAATATTGACGTGAGTGATGAAGAAAGTATTAAAAGAATGATGGATAGAAAAAGAGAAGATGACAATGTGGAAAATTTTAAAAAGAAAATGGATTGGTATAAAATGGAAGTGGAGCCTATGCTAGATTGGTACAGTGAAAGTAACAGATATAGTTATGTAAAAATAGATGGGATGAAAAGTGTCGAAGAAATATCTTCCCATATTGGACACTTTTTAAAGTCGCACTACAACCTATAATTTGCTATAATGCTCTAAATGAAAAAAAATGATACTTATACTGAGAAAGAAATAGAAATTCTAAAAGAAGGTGGAAAAAGACTTGCTAAGATTTTGAGAGTTTTGGGTGAAAGCTGTAAAGTGGGAGTTAGTGCAAAAGATTTAGACTCTTTAGCAGAAAAAATGGTTTTAGAAAATGGTGATATCCCAGTTTTTAAAAACTATAAACCTAGAGGTGCGAGTTATCCATTTCCAGCGAGTTTATGTGTATCTATAAATGAAGTTGTTGCACATGGCATACCAAGGAATGACCAAGTTTTAAAAACTGGTGACGTTGTGAGTTTGGACTTGGGCTTTCGACACTTAGGATTGGTGGTAGATAGTGCAATTACAGTTTTAGTGCATACCCCTCCTAGCCTCCCCTTGTTAAGGGGAGGAAAAGAGCAAGAGCTACAAAATGAGCAATTTTCCCTAGAGCAAAAACTTTTAGAGGTGACAAAAAAAGCCTTGGAACTTGGTATTTCTAAATGTGTAGCGGGCAATAGGGTTAATGATGTGGGAGTGGCTATTGAGGAATATGTTACAAGTGAGGGAATGAATGTGGTTGATATTTTGTGTGGACATGCAGTCGGTAGGGAAATACATGCCGAACCCCAAATACCACATGCTGACTATGGATATATGGGAGAAGGGGGTGTAAGGTTTACTGAAGGTATGGTTTTGGCAATTGAGCCTCATATTACTCTCGGATCAGGAGAGGTAAAACTTTCAAAAATAGATTCCTGGTCATATTTGACTACTGACGGATCAAAATCGGCCCAATTTGAACACACTATTTTAGTTACAAACAGTGAACCCATTGTTTTGACAAAAAAATAAATTTGTGTTATCATAAGAGAATGAACGAACCAATCTGTCCATTGCTTACAAAACTACCTGAAAAAGAATATACTTGGCAAGTTGATCAAAATCCCTTTTTTGTGACTGTAGTTAACGCGCAAAATCAAAATAATATGCAAAATACCGTGTTTCAAACTAGTCAGATACTCACAATTCCTTTTTACTTTTTAATAATGATGTTTTTTCTTTTTGTTATAGTTATGTCGGTAGTATATGTTTACCATTGGGTAAATTTTAACCTGGGAGATATTTATATAAAAAACTACATGTATGTTTATTTTTCTGGACTTCTATTGCTCTCTACGCCACTTTTGTATTTAATACTAAAATAATTTTATGATAGAACTTCACCAAGACGAACAAATAATAATGTACATACGTAAACACTGGGTCTGGATAAGTTTGGAAACTGCCGGTGTTTTTATAGTTTTCGCATTTCCTCTATTAGTAATGTTTCTTATACTTTATGCATTTGGCTTTCCTGTCATAAATATTTTCGGAATTTCATTATATTCTATATCAAATATTTTAATCTTTATGTGGTCAATTTTATCTTGGATTTATCTTGCTGAAAAATATACAAAATATGCCTTAAACTTTTGGATTCTAACTAACAAAAGAATTATCGAAAGCGAACTTTTAAAACTTTTTGATAGAAGACTATCAACTTTAGGACTTGAAGAAATTGAAGATGTTACCGTAGAAGTGAGCGCGGTTTTTGAAAATTTAATTGGATGGGGAACTTTAGAAGTTCAGACTGCTGGAACAAGTAGGGAGTTTTTAGCAAAAGATATATTAAGCCCTATAAAAGTACAAAGAGCAATATTTGATGTAAAACTTGCTTTAAAACAAAATGAAAAAGACATAGAGCGTGGAGAAGTTGAACAAATAACTCACAGGGTAATGATGGAAAATAGTATTTTCCCAAAAGAGCAAAATTATGCAGATATGAAACCCGAAGAAAAGACTTTATTAAAAGAGCATGATTTTGACTGGGCAAAAGATGCGGATAAAGCATTGCGCTCCGAGTAAAAAAGGTATACAATTGGTATATATGAAAATAAATTATAAATTAATAACTGTTATAAGTGTGTTTTTGTTTTCTTTTTTCTTGAATTTTAACACTTCAAACGCTCAAGTGTACGTAGGTTGCCCAGCTGGTTCACTATATTGTGCAGGAAATACAAATATAAATTCAAATAATTATAGCCCATATAATGATCAGACACCTTATCAAGATTTAAATTATCAACAAAATAACAATCAAAAATATCCACAACTTTGTGCAGTTTTAAATCGAACCGTTGGATTTGGTGAGCAGGGTGATGACGTGGCTAAATTGCAAATTGCACTTACTCAAGAAGGTTTAGGAAATCTAGGATCTACTGGTTACTTTGGTAGACTAACTGTAAATGCTGTAAAAAGCTTTCAAAGACAAGCGGGTTTTCAGACAACTGGAGGTGTAGGACCTAAAACTCTTTCTCGTATGCGACAACTTTGGTGTGGAGATAGTAATGTATATAGAGATAATAATAATGGTAACATTCCTACTACAAATACGGGCAATGGTATTCCACTTTCAGTATCTATTTCTCCAACAACATCTTCTGGAAATGGTATTACAATCGGATGGAGCTCACAAGGGGCACAAAGTTGTAATTTAAACAACCAACAAGTTCAAACAACTGGGACTCAAGCTTTTACAGTTACTTCTCCAACCACTTTTACCATTTCTTGTATCGGGTATTCTGGAAATAATGTTTCTAAAAGTGTTGTAGTTCAAAGTAATTCATATGGAAACAATTATAACGCTCCAACAGTTAATGTTAGTATTAGTCCAACAACTGTAGTTGCGGGTCAAACGGCGACTCTTTACTGGACATCAACAAACGCACAGTATTGTACATACAATGGTCAACAAGTAGGAACAAGTGGCTCCCAACAAGTAATTGTACAAATTTCTAATTCCAATTTTGTTGTATCTTGTTATGGAAATGGTCAAACTGCAACAGGTAATATAAATGGTTTGGTAAGTGGAGGCTACAATGCGGGAGGAATTTCTCTATCGTCTCAAAGTGGAAATAGTGTAACAATTACGGTGCCAACAACCTCAGGAACAATTAACTGGGGAGATGGCTTGGTTGAAAATTTTAATCAAATTCAATGTTTTACAACACCTTGTAATTTAACTCTCACTCATAGGTACGCAAATTCTGGAAGCTATACTATTAATGTTTATAACACCTATAATTCTCTAATGTATACTTTGTCTGTTAACATAACTGGAAGTAATACATATTCCAATCCTACATTAAACATCAACCCAACAAATGCGAGTTTAGTTTCAGGACAAACCACTACGATAGCAATTGTTGCCAACTATACAAATAGCTGTACGATTTCAGGAGGCCCATACACAGTTGTCAACGGAAGTCCTAGCGGTGTAAACTTTAATGGTTCAATATCTGCAAACCCTACAACTTCTACAGCTTATACTGTTAATTGTATAGGAACAAATGGACAAAGTGTTTCTCAAACTACTTATATTACTGTAAATGGTCCGAATGTTAATAATTTGACTAATAATACAAATGGTTATATCGCGACAATTATTCTGATCTCAAATGTAAACAAAAAAGTAGATGTACAGATTACCACCGCTTCTGGATACCCTTGTCTATCTGGCACTATTGACTGGGGAGATGGACAAAGCACACCTTATACACCAGGAAGTTCTTGTATAGCTCCAGCAACGCACTACTATAATAATGATGGAACTTTTACAATAAGAACTTATGCAATTTCTTCTGGAACTAATACTCAATATGACTCACGAGTCATAGCCGTTCAATAAAAAAAATTACAAAAATAAAACGCACAGATGTGCGTTTTATTTTTGTGTATTTAGGTTATACTATTTTTAAATTATGCTCAATTTTGAAGAAATAAGAAAACAGTTCAAATCGCCATCTGAGGAAATAGCTTTTTTAAAATCTATTTTGGAAGCGCAACATGAAACTGATAAAAATAATGTAGAAAACACCTCAACGTTTTTGAGCTACAAAAGAGAGAATAAAGCCGATAAAGAATTTCGAGTTAGTAATTTGCTCGGAAAATATAAAAACCTAGATAGTGAAAAAGTTTTAGGAAAAAAATATATGCTTAGTGATGAACATGTAACAACTGTGGCACTAGGTCTTGAACCAGAAGACCATGATGATAAACTACAGAAAATTATAAATATTTTAATTAGTGATGGATTAAAAAATTCCTTTGCTGTACTTTCTAAAATGAAAAATCCTCATCTTGAAGATGACTTTCACAGATTTCTTGTGCAATATATTTTAAATTATGCTCATGACGGTAAAATAAATAAATATAAAGATACTGTCAGATCTTTAGAGTCAACACTTTATCAAGTAATTTTACCAACTGACAAAAGCGAAGCCCAATCAGGAAATTCACAGCAAAGTGGTCCTCAAAATCAAGAGGCAAATGTAAAACTAATGGAGCGATTTTACAGTGGCATGATGGCACTGGCAACATCAGTTGATGATGATAAAAATAAAAATTATTTCACTTTAGAAATAGCCAAACCCCAGAATTCTTCGCAAATAAAATTTTATGTATCTGTGCCAAATAATTTTAAAGATTTATTTCAAAAACAAGTTTTAGCACTTTACCCACAGGCAAAAATTATGGCAGAAATAGATGATTATAATATTTTCAATTCAAATGAAAATAAAGAAAGTTATTCTTTAGGTGCTTATGGTACACCAGGAAAAACTCCAGCCCTACCAATAAAAACTTATAAAGAAATAGGGGGAGACTCTATATCGGTAGTGTTGTCTGTTCTTACACAATTAAATGATACAAACGAAGGAGCGGCCGTACAAATAGTTGTAAGACCAGCAGGTCAAAAGTTTATAAAAGAGTATGGGACAATGCTAGACAAAATACGAAAAGGAAGTAGTTTAAAAAAAGTTCTTAATGAAAAAACTTTTTTAGGAAGTATTAAACAGTCGGCTTACGAAATGTTTAAAGGGGAAAATTCTGAAAAAAATCAGGCATCTGTCTCTCATGTTGAGGAGGCAGCAACCAAACTAATTTCCGAAAAACTCAGCTCGACAATATTTAATACCAATATTCGTATTGTGACATCTTCAGAGTCACCAGTACGAAGTGCACAAATAATGCAAGAGGTAGCATCGTCATTTAAACAGTATACAGAAAGTTTGGGCAATAGTATAAAGTTTAAAGAAATAAAACAAAAATCAGCTTCACAATTCTTTAAACATTTTTCCTTTAGATTTTTTGATGAGTACGAAAGTTTTCCACTGAACGTGACCGAGCTTGCAACACTTTACCATTTTCCTAAAGGAGTTTCCGATCGTGACTTTTCAGAATTGTCACAGTATGACTCAGCCTCGGCTCCCGCTCCTGCTGATTTACCAAAAGATGGAATATTTCTTGGAAATAATGAATACAGACATTTACAAAATAAGATTTTTTTTCAAAAAGAATCTCGCGTTCGTCATATGTATGTTATTGGTCAAACAGGAACCGGAAAATCAAAATTTTTACAAAATATGATCATCCAGGATATTAAAAATGGACAAGGGATTTGTTTTATGGATCCGCATGGTGCAGATCTTGAGGAAATTCTAACTCATATTCCAAAAGAAAGAATAGACGATGTGGTGTATTTTGACCCCTCCGACTTGACTCGTCCATTTGGGTTAAATATGCTTGAGTATGACCCAGCACACCCCGAACAAAAAACTTTAATTGTTAATGAACTGCTTTTAATTTTCAATAAACTCTTTGATATGAAAGTTGCAGGAGGTCCTGCATTCGAGCAATACTTTAGAAACTCTGCACTTTTAGTAATGGAACACCCAGAAAGTGGCTGTACTCTTTTAGAAATTTCTCGCGTTCTTTCAGACCAAGAGTTTCGACACATGAAGCTTGAGCATTGTCAAAACCCGATGGTAAAACAGTTTTTTCAAAATGCTGAAGCTACAAGTGGAGAGCAAGGATTTGAAAACTACGTGCCATATGTAACAAACAAATTTGATAACTTTTTAAGTAACGAATTCTTGCGCCCAATTATTTCTCAAGAAAAATCATCTTTTAATATTACTGACATCATGGACAATAAAAAGATTTTGCTGGTGAATTTGTCAAAAGGTAAACTTGGGGAACTTGGGTCATATTTAATTGGACTAATAATTGTTGGGAAAATATTAGTTGCAGCTCTAGCCCGTGACCCGAAAAAAGACCCGCCACCATTTTATCTATACCTCGACGAGTTTCAAAACGTTGCTTCAGATTCTATTGCTCAAATACTTTCTGAAGCCCGTAAATATAAACTAGGGCTAACTATTGCTCACCAGTTTATCGAACAACTGCCGAAAAATATTAAAGACGCGGTTTTTGGTAACGTAGGTAGTATGGCAATTTTTAGAATTAACCCTGAGGATGCAAAATTTATAGAAAACTATTTTTCGCCTACTTTTTCTGCGAAAGATATTATTGGCCAATCCGTAGGAAATTGTTATTTAAAACTTTTAGCAAATAATTCTCCCCAAAAACCTTTTAACCTTTACACTCCACTTCAACAAAAAGGAGATGATGAGGTACGAGATGTTGTAAAAGAGCTATCTAGTTTAAAATATGGACTTCCAAAAGATGAGGTAGATGAGATGATAATGAAAAAGTTTGATTTATAAAGTCTGTTGCAGTTTTTTTATTCGGTGCTACACTTAATGCATGAATAATTACACAATAATATTACAAAAAGCTGGCGTGTTTGCCTTAGTTGCTATTGGACTACTTGCAGTATCGGGTGTATATTCCATTTTTAAAATTGGAAATATTTCAGATAAGAAATTTTTTGCAGTTCAAGGAAAAGGAGAGGTGGAGGTAAAAGCTACAAAAGCTAGTATCTCAGCTGACTTTGTTTCTAAAGACAAAGACCAAAAAGTTGCAGGTGACGGGCTTTCAAAAATTTCAGATAAAGTATTTGCTGAGTTAGAAAAGGCTGGTGTAAAAAAAGAGTGGATTAAAACTCAGAATGTCTCTCTTAACCCTGATTATGAATATTGTTATTCATATGGGGCTGCTATGCCAGTGTGGTGTAATAGAAATCCAAATGCTAACAGAGTTTCTGGGTACACTGCAACTCAAAATTTTACAATCTCAATTGATAATGATAAAGCACTTGTAGAAAAAATATTAGGACTACTTCCAAGTCTTGGAGTGCAAAATATGAATGGACCAAACTTTACAGTGGACAATAAAGCTGCAACTCAAGAAGCGCGAGTAAAAGCTGTTGCAGAAGCAAAAGAAAAAGCAGAGGGAATTGCAAAGAGTTTGGGAATGAGACTCGGAGAAGTACAGTCATATACTGAAAATACTGGCGGGGGAAATTATCCACCTGTTATGTATGCGAAAGCTGCTATGTTGGACCAATCGGTAAGTTCTGCTCCGGCATCTCCAGTTCAAATTTCTGAAGGAACTGACAAGGTCACAGTAACGGTAGATATTTCATACGAATTGCGATAGGTAAGTCTCTGTGGTATAATACTTCTGTAAGCCAAAGAAAAGGGGAAGTAAGGCGAAAGCTTAACTTCAAAAATAATCCTCTTGAGGTATCTAAAAATAACTTTTTATTTACGCTTTGTGCTTGTAAAACAAATTACAAACATGCCAATTGCAAAAGCTAAAAAAGGTGAAATACTTTCTAAACTGAACCAAATATTTGACGACTCAAAGTCGGCAGTATTTATTTCTTTTAAAGGTATAACAGCCAACGAAACTGTTGTGATGCGCAAAAAACTAACGTCTGAAAAAGTAGGATTGAAAGTTGCTAAAAAGTCTTTGATCTGGAAAGCACTTGAAGGAAAGAATATTTCCGGTGAGATGCCAGTTCTTGGTCAAGAAACAGCTTTTGCCTACATGTCTTCTGGGGCAGATGATTTGTTGGCACCAGCTCGTGAAATTCTTAATTTCACAAAAGAGCACAAAGGTCTTCTAACAATTGTTGGAGGAATTTTTGACGGTGCATTCAAGTCTAAAGAAGAAATGATGGCAATAGCGACTATACCTTCGAGAGAAGTTCTTATATCGCAAATTGCTTACCTTCTTAAATCTCCAATTCAGCGTTTGGCTATTGCCGTTAACGAAGTATCAAAGTCTAAAATATAGACTAAAAATTAATTATTAAAACTATTATAAAATAAAAATATGAAATTTGAACAATTTTTGAAAGATATCGAGGGTGCTTCAGTTCTAGAATTAAACGAGCTTGTAAAAGCTATAGAAGAAAAATTCGGAGTTTCTGCAGCCACAGTTTCTGCTGCTCCTGCAGCTGGAGGTGGAGCTGAGGCAGCTGAAGAAAAATCTTCATTCTCAGTAGTATTAACTGATGCTGGTGCGCAAAAAATCGCGGTTATGAAAGTTGTTAAAGAGGCTCTAGGTCTAGGTCTTAAAGAAGCTAAAGACTTAGTAGATGCTGCACCAAAAGAAATAAAAGCTAATGTTCAAAAAGACGAAGCTAATAAATTGAAAGGTGATCTTGAAGCTGCTGGTGCAAAAGTTGAACTTAAATAATTTTCTAAATATAAATAAGAAAGTTTACAAAAAATCTCTTTATAAAAGAGATTTTTTGTTTTGTGTTACAATAATAATATGAATAAAAAAATATTGGCAACTATTGCTATTTCACATTTAAGTATATATTCTGTTTTTGCACAAAACAGTGTTCAAAATTTTTCATGTCCACAATTAAAATTTAATTTACACAAAGGTAGTGTTGATGCGCGAACAAAAGGAGAGGTAACAGTTTTACAAAAGTTTTTAAAACAGAATTTGAATTTGTCAGACAATCAATTTTTAGTTACTGGAAGTTACGGAAAAGTCACAGAAAAATATGTTAAAGATTATGAAAAAATAAATAATTTAATAATAAATGGAAGTTTGGACAAAAGTGTGCGAGATTCAATTTATAGTTCTTGTGGAAATGTAAAAAAGGATACAGGAGAAGTAAAAAAAGTTATTGAAAAAGTTACATCAAAATTTGAGGATGGAAATTATAATGTTGTGGGTGAATATAATTCTCCGCAAGGTGCGGATACTATTTTAGTAAAAATTTCGTTACAAAATGATAAAATTTTAAAGTTAAATGTCACTAAACAATCAGATGGGACAAGTGGATATTTCCAGGAAAAGTTTATTGCCTGCCAATCAAGTTTGTTAGGAAAAGAAATAAATAATTTGAAAATAGACACTGTTTGTGGTGCTTCACTTACAACAAACGGCTTTAATGATGCACTGAAAAAAATTCGAACACAAGCACTAAACTAGTTTGTCAAAATTGCAGAATTCTAAAAGCCTGATAGACTCATACCTATTACTAGAGTAAAAAATAAGTGAATATATGCTGAAAGAATTAGGTAAAATATTTGGGAGTACTGAAAGGGTAAAACTAATGCGTTTTTTCCTTTCACACCAAGAGGCACAAATAGAAATTGATGAGCTAGTAAAAAGGTTACGCGTAAAAAAACTAGTTCTAAAAAAAGAAATTAAAAACTTAGAAACTACAGGCATGCTTACTCCTATCATTGTAGAGGAGGACGTAGAAATAAAATTAAAAAACGGCACTATAAAAACTAAAACTGTAAAAAGTGACGGAGTGGAGATGAACCAAAAATTTATTTATAAAGACAAGCTTTCTGAGCTACTTTTAGATTTTAAATTTATTGACAATGAAGACTTATTAAGTGACCTTAAAAAGTTTGGTAAGATAAAGCTTTTTGCAATAGGGGGAATATTTTTAAATGATGAAAAAGGAAAGCTTGACCTCATAGTGGTAGGAGATGCACTCGACAAAGAAAAAATAGAGTATTATTTACGTGGAATGGAAGCTGACTTTGGAACAGAAATACGCTTTGTTGTTTACGAAAGTGAAGAGTATAACTATCGCATGAACATGTTTGACAGATTTTTAAAAGATTTTTTCAAAAGTCCGCATATAAAAGTTTTGGCAAAGTTGTCTACATAAAAAGTATTTTTACGTTTATACTATTGATACATGTATAAAAAAATACTTTTGTCTTTAGTGGTGCTGTTATCGTTGTTTACTTTAAATACTTTTGCCCAAACTACCTGCCCCAACTTCCAAAACAATTTTACCTATGGTGCTACAGATAGAACTACAAATGGAGAAGTTTCTAAACTCCAATTATTTTTAAAATCTATTAATCCTAGAATTATTCCTACTGGTGGCTTTGGCAATCTCTCCTCTTATGCATTATATCTTTATCAAAAACAAAACAATTTAATTTCACCAAATAAAATCTTTAGAGCAAGGAGTACATATTTTGATCAGGCAACTAAAAATCTTATTAACTCTTGTGGTTCAAATATATCAGGTAATAATTTAGAAGTTAAAACTTACCCTACCAATTCTAATTCCACAAATTTTATTATCTTGCCTCAAGTTAGTACTTCAACCATTCAAGTTATGACTCCTTCAACGCCTCAAGCGACACCAGTAGTGATAGTTTCTCCTCAACTCTCTCCTAAAGAATCTTTTTATTCTGACCTTTACAAGTGTATTTTAGAGAGAGAGCCAGAACAAGGTATTCTTGGTAACGTGCTAGCTTCTACAGAACAAAAAACACTATTAAATATTTTTTCTAATTTTTTCTTATCACAAGAATACACCAATAAAAATAAATCAGATAGTCAATACGTAACTCAGCTTTACAAATGTATCTTAAAAAGAAACTCTTCTGAGAGTGAAATAAATGGATGGTCAAATGGCTTAAAAGCAGGACAAGCAAGAGCGTCATTTATTCCATTATTTATTTCTTCTAGTGAGTTTCGAACTGGGGTCGGGAAAAGTATCTCAGATGCAACAGGTTATTCATTAAATGTTGGGAGCCAAAATGTACAAACTACTATTAATAATCTTCAAGCTGATATTATAAAACCTCAAACACTTGCAAGACTAAATCCTTTAAGTACTGAAGTACAAATTTCTGGACTTTATGATACTTATGCACCATTTGTCTATAAAAATAATAATGGAGAGAAAAAAATGGCTATGGGAGGGTGGAAAATAATTTCAGATAGAGATAATTATTTAAAAGAGTTACAATTAAATTCGCCAAGTAATATTTACGGTCCTGATAAGATCTTTCAAAGTAAATTTAATAATGGAATTTGGACTGAACCTACTTTAGTATTTAAAAAAATTGGGTACCATGTGAATGATCCTACAATTGTAAAACCCCCAAGTTCTGACGGAGTTGATAGGTCAAACTGGTTATATATGTTTATGACAGGTTTACCAAATACTATTGCAGCAGGCCCAGCATCAGGTTGGGGTCCGGGACATGAAGTAGTTTTAGCAACGAGTGTTGATGGGGGAGAAACATGGTCTGATGTAGGCACTATTATTTATGCTAACCAAGCAGGAGATGGAAAAGGTGCTTGGTCACCTTCTGCTATCCTATCTCCAAATCAAGATGAAATTTGGATATATTACCACACAGGAACAACCGATTTCTCTAGACCTATTACCTGGAGACAACGAATAAGCTTAAACGGAATTTCAAAAATAGGATCTCCAGAAAGATTGTCTTTTAGTGATCCAAATTTTAATCCTGTATTACTAGCCAATCTTGACGTATCTAAAGTTGGTTCTAAATATGTTCTTTTGGGTACAAAATTAGGAGACTCGTTTTATCAGAAATTTCAAATTTATTTTTCGGATGATGGTATGAATTGGTATCCACCAACAAACTTTATAAATCCTATTATTGATGGTGTTAATCATGCTCTTGAAACACCTAGTGCTGAATGGATAGGTAATACTTTAAAAATTTATTTTGGTTATAAAACTGTCGGAGACACTGTACACGATATTCACGCTTGGACATTCAATGTTTTACAGTAAAATAATTATAAAATTATCCACATAATTTTGGCTTGAAAAAAGTAAATAGGCTATATACTATTTATTGTATTAGAAAAATAATTAGTACAAAAATAAATAATTTATTAAATATATGGATTTAACACTCATGCAAAAATTAGCACTCGGCCTGGACGCATCACTTGATGTTGTTTTTAGAAACATAGTTTTCTATGTACCAACTCTTTTACTAGCATTTGTTATCCTAGTTTTAGGAATGTGGATTGCTAAAGTGGTTTCAAAAATGATTGGGGACTTACTAAGAATTGCTCGCGTTGACTATTTATTATCTAAAGTTGGTGTGACTCAGCTTTTTCATGAGATAGGATTTCGGGTTTCTGTAGCATATGCATTACAAATTGGTTTAAAATGGATTTTGTACGCTGTTACATTTATGAGTGTGGCAAATATTCTAGGACTTAACACTGTGACAGACTTTATTGATCTTTCATTATTCGGCCTGCTTCCAAAGCTTACAGCTTTTGCCCTCACTCTATTTGTAACTTTTGTAGTAGCAAATAAAGCTAAAGACTTTGTAGCTCATTCAACTTATGTTGCAAAACACCACTCACCAGTTATAGCATCTTTAACTTGGCTAATAATTGTTACTCTAGGTGTGTTAACAGCTGTTGACCAGCTTGCAATTGCCAAATTTTTGACAGACATTTTGTCAGGATTCCTTCAAGCCTTAGGCCTTGGGATTGCTCTGGCACTTGGACTTGCATTTGGTCTTGGCTGTAAAGAAGAAGCAAGATGCATGGCACGAAAGTGGATGGGGAAAGAGTGCTATGATTTGGAGTGTGGTTGTAATACTTTCGGGTGCGAGAAGTGTAGTGGAATAGTAGATGGGGAAACTCATGATGAAGAGTGTGAGTGTAACCACTGTTCTATTGAAAAATAGCACCTCAGGATCATTTTTATATATATAAAAGAAACAAAATAGCAGCTAATAAGAATAGCTGCTTTTTTGTTTGACTTAAAAGGGAAAATCGGTTATAATTCCCCCTATCGCTTTTCTAGAAATAGTTAGTGACTGAAAATTGACAATTAAATACCAACCACCCCAAACACTGATGCAAATATTTAGACGAAGTAATTCTCTAAATATTACAGTGTGTTGGAGCGTAGTCAACGCATGTGAGTTGGAATAAAAATCGTGATATGAAAGTTTCTCGAATAAATATTATTTAGGTAAATAATATTTATGAAAGCAGTTGTATGTTAGGAGCGGTCTTAACCAATGCAATTGCAAAGATTAAAAACTGGAAATTTATTTTGAAAGTTTTTAATATTCAATATAATATATCATAGTTTAATTTATGAGAGACAAAATTTATTTTGTTTCGGGGTAAGTTGAATTTAAAATATAGCTTTACACTTCCTGATAGGAGTGTTAAGGGTATATGGTGGATGCCTTGGATCTGTATGGCGATGAAGGACGTAGTAAGTGAACGATATGTTTCGGGGAGCCCACTAACGGCTTTGATCCGGAAATTTCCGAATGAGGAAACTCTCTCTGGGTTATACCAGAGAACCGTAGCTTTAATGCACGGAGCACACCCCGGGAAGTGAAACCTCTCAGTACCGGGAGGAAAATAAAATAAGTTAATTATTCTCAAAATAGCGGCGAGCGAAATGAGAGAAGCCCAAACCGTAGAATAGCAATATTCGATGGGGTTGTAGGTTAGAAGCGTAGTTTACTAGGAGAGTTACAAAAAATAATTTTAGAAGAACAGTTTGGAAAGACTGGCCAAAGAAGGTGATAGCCCTGTAGTCGAAAAAATTATTTCTCTTTTGCTTCTATACCTGAGTAATTCGGGACATCAAGAGCCCGGGTGAATCTGCCAGAACTAACTGGCAAGGCTAAATACATACAGATACCGATAGTGAACAAGTACCGTAAGGGAAAGGTGAAAAGAACCCTGGAAAGGGAGTGAAATAGAACTGAAACCATATATTTACAAGGAGTAGCGACAGGTTGCAAGACCTGTGCTGCGTGCCTATTGAAGAATGAGCCAACGAGTTTTATTATACGGCACGACTAAGTATCTAAAGATATGGAGTCAAAGGGAAACCGAGTGTTAATAGCGCGAACTTAGTCGTATAATAAAGACCCGAAGCCATGTGAGCTTACCATGAGCAGGCTGAAGTTTATAGAAATATAAATGGAGGGCCGAACCCGTAGATCGTTCAACTTCTTGGGATGACTTGTGGTATGGAGTGAAAAGCTAATCGAACATGGCAATAGCTGGTTCTCTCCGAAATAGTTTTAGGACTAGCGTCGTGTGTTTATTCTGGGGGTAAAGCACTGGAAGGTTTTTACTTGTCGCAAGACGGAAAAACCTATCAAACTCTGAATACCAGAATCCAAATGCGGCAGTAAGACCGTGGGGGCGAAGCTCCACTGGTCAAAAGGGAAACAGCCCAGATCGTAATTTAAGGTCCCTAAATATATACTAAGTACAAGCGAGGATGTAGGAATCCATAGACAATGAGGATGTTGGCTTAGAAGCAGCCATCATTGAAAGAAAGCGTAATAGCTCACCCATCGAGGGTTCCTGCGCCACAGATAATCGGGGTTTAAGTATATTACCGAAGATACGGGATTGCGAATTTCATTCAGTGACTTATTTTTAATTTATTTATTTAATTTTGTTTTATTATGAATTTAATTTTTTATTTTAATTTTAGGTTGCTGAATGAAATTCGCAATCGGTAGGAGAGTGTTCACAACTGCGCTGAAGTATAAGGGGTGACCCATTATGGAGTGTTGTGAAGTAAGAATGTTGGCACAAGTAACCGCAAGGAAGGTGAGATCCCTTCCCGCCGAAAGAACAAGGTTTCCTCCACAACGATGATCGTTGGAGGGTAAGTCGGGCCTAAGGAAATGGCTATGCGCCGGATCCGATGGACATAAGGTTAATATTCCTTAACATGTGCTACGAATGATGGAATGACGAAGTTTTATACCTACAGCTTATTATTGAATTTAAGTTATGGTTATGATTGTGTGACTTAGGCAAATCCGGGTCATCCCTTTGATGGGACACGAAAGTAAAGATAAAAGGTTAGTAGCAATACTGATTTATTGTAGAGAACAAGCTTCCAAGAAAAGTTTCTAAGTTTATCGTAGTATATCCCGTACCGCAAACCGACACAGGTGTTCGAGTCGAAGAGACTAAGGCGAACGAGTGATTGCTCCTTAAGGAACTCGGCAAAAAAGTAGTCGTAACTTCGGGATAAGACTTGCCCATAGCAATATGGGCCGCAGATAATTTTTCCCTGCCAACTGTTTACCAAAAACACAGCTCCGTGCGAACTCGTAAGAGGATGTATACGGGGTGACGCCTGACCAATGCCAGAAGGTCAAATATTGGTGGTCGCAAGGCTGTCTGATATAAGCCCTGGTGAATGTCGGCCGTAACTATAACGGTCCTAAGGTCCTGCACAAATCTTATTAAGTGAAAATTTTAAGATGTGTTCAGGATGACTGGGACTGTTAATAGAACAAGGTAACAGAAGAATTAATAATCATATGGCCATTCAAAGCTACCTAGATTTTAGAAATAAAATTTTAGTCACACATAACCTACAAGAGACCAAATGTTATGGATCTTCATTCTAGTGATAGAAAAAGATTAAGATAGAGTCCGTGTTTAGGAATACATGAGCGAAATTCCTTGTCTGGTAAATTCAGACGCGCATGAATGGCGTAATGAGTGGGGAACTGTCTCGAGGAGCAGCTCGGTGAAAATACAATACCGGTGAAGATGCCGGTTACCTGCAGGTAGACGAAAAGACCCCAGAAGCTTTACTATAGCTTGGCATTGACTTTGTTCGATTGATGTGTAGAATAGCCGTGAGAGGTTGAAGCATTGCTTTCGGGCGATGTGGACTCGACAGTGAAATAGCGGTCTTCAATAGGGCAAAGTCTAACGTGTGCGGAAAAACCGCACGCAGACAGTGTCTGGTGGGTAGTTTGACTGGGGCGGTATCCTTTTGGATATAATTTATACTTTTAATTAAATATATTTTGTATCCAAAAATCTATCGCCCCGTCGTGAGTAGGTCACTCACAAAACAAATAAAATAGGGGGACGTTAAATAGCGATATTTAATTGAGAAGTTAGTTATATCGGAAAAAAACTTTTAAATTTTAAAAGTCAATTCCGAGGGAAGTTTATGAGTTTTGTTGAGGAGAGTGCGGATGATGACCAGAGACCATAGGGGCTGTTCCCTTGATTTCCCAATTAGAAGTAATACATTGCAGAAGGGCCCTTCTGCAATTGAACCTCGAAAGGCATTTCTAAATCAGCCACCACTTATTCTGGAAACAGCATATCCCACCCTCCTCTCTTCAATCCTTCACAAGATAAGAGATTGAGCCCGAGCATTAAAAACCTTGGGTCCTCAACAAAACTTGTAAACGCCCGTAGAGACTCTACGCTAACAATCAGAAAAACTGATTATGATATAGTCCGAACTTTATGGTGACATAAAGAGAAAAATATTTCCGCGTATTTTTCCAAATAAAAATGTTTGTAACAAAATTGCCTAAAAAGTAGCGGAGGAGTTCAAAGGTCAGTTAGTCACGAATGGAAACCGTGACGATAGTGTAAGAGCATAAACTGGCTTAACTGTAAGTCGGGCATGACAAGCAGATACGAAAGTAGAATCTAGTGAACCGACGTTTTGCTTTAGAAGCAGACGAAGATTAACGGATAAAAGTTACTCTGGGGATAACAGGCTAGTTGCGCCTAAGCGTCCATAGCGACGGCGCAGTTCGGCACCTCGA
>JBBQKQ010000006.1:0-57934 GCA_038326985.1 Minisyncoccia bacterium
TACACTTAAGTTACCTGAGGTTAAGGTACCTGATACGTTTGAAGTTACAGAGTTAGAAGTGGTAGCGTTAGATGTAGAGGCATTTGAAGTTATGAAGTTAGATGATGAGCCGAATAATGAAGAGATGAAAGTGGAAGCAAATTTAGCGAAAGTTGAGAAGAGATTGGTAGATGATGCTGTGGTTGCAAATGAGTTAGTGGAGGTAGAGTTAGTAGTGGTAGCATCAGTTGCTATTAAGTTGGTGATAATGGAAGTTAAAGAAGTGAGGAGAGTGGAGAAGAAGTTGGTGGAAGTACTGTTAGTTGTAGTTCCGTTTGTCGCTGAAGTGTTTACAGAAGTTAAATTGTTCGCAGCTAAATTTGTTGCAGTTAAGTTACTCACTGTAGTTGACCCTAGAGTAGAAGATCCTGTAGTTGAAATATTTGTAGCAGAAAGATTGGTTATTGTCGAAGAAGCTGCGGTAGTTGTAGAGAAAGAAGAAGTTGCAGTGAAGCTAGCTGGACTATTAGTAGTTAGAGTTCCTGAAACGTAGAGGTTGGTAGTTGTAGCGTTAGAAAATGTTGCGTTAGCACCTATCAGATTAGTAAAAATACCGTTCAACGAAGTTAATAAAGTAGAGAATAGGTTAGTAGCTGTTGCGCTTGATATTGTGGCTAAACCAATAGTAGTTGTAGCAAAATTAGAATTTACAGGAATAGCAGCAACTAAATTTAAAATACTATTAGTAATAGAATTTGAAATATTTTGTACTGTCGCCGGATCAATGTACCCATTAAATTGGGCTTTCCCACTAAAACTTGGTGCCGAATACCCCCCGCCACTAGAACCATTCGATCCATTTGATCCAGCAACCCCTGAAACTCCAGCAGCTCCTTGCAATCCTTGTGGGCCCGCAGGACCTCGTGGACCAGCCACATAGACAATTTTTCCTGAGCCATCTTGAGATGGAGAAGGGGTGGTTGTATTTGTAGTTTGAGTAGTAGGTTGCTGTGTAACAGTCGTGTTTGGAGTAGTTGGAATTGTAGTTTGATTATTATTTACTACTTCTACGTTTTGTGTAGGTGGCGGTACTGACACACCAGGTAAAACACTTTTTACACTTCCGATAAATCCATCAAGTCTATTGGAAACACCGTTTATAAGACCACGGAGACTAAAATAACTATTTCCTCCACCTCCAGAAACTGTTCCATTATTTCTTATTTGAGCATTAGGGTCGCTTGCAAGAGGTGATTTTGGGTCAATACTTTCACAAGTTACTGAGTCAAATAAAAATTTATAAACACAAAAAGAAGATAGTTTAACACTATTTACAAGTGACTCCTCACTATATGTTATTTTACCCACAAGTTGCCCAGATGAATTTTTAAAAAAAGTAGTACTCTCTGCATGTAATAAATTTATAGAAAGAATTGTAACAAAGAATAAAGGAAATATTTTTTTCATTTTCATAATTTTAATTTAGTTTGTACTCTTGGTAGTTATCTGCTTTGCCAGAAATATCCACAACAACAACTTGGCTTTTTGCAACGAAAATAAAAATTGTAAAAAGTACTACTGAAGCCAATATCCCAAAACAAAAGTATTGTATTCTGACTTTACTTTTATTTCCATCCACAAGTTTAATAGGAAATGCTTGGGCATTTTCACCTGTTAAGGTAGTATTACTTCTATTTATAATACTTATACTATTTTGCTCTTCCATATTTTTATTTTATAGAATTAGTATATTCCGTAAATGTTTTTAAAGCAATAAAATTTGTGTGGATAACTTTATGTTATAATAAAAATAATGATAGCTTACCTAAAAGGAATGGTTTTAAAAGTAAATGAGAAAAATATTGTCCTAAATGTAAACGGGGTTGGCTATAAAGTTTTGTGTAATATTCAAAATATTAAAAGTAGAGAAGAAAAAGAGTTTCTAATTCATACTGTTGTACGAGAAGATGCTCTTGAGCTTTTTGGTTTTCAAGATGAAACTAGTTTAGGGCTTTTTGAGAGGCTTATAGGCATTTCTGGCATCGGACCACGTGGTGCTTTAGGAATAGTGAACGTCGGAACAATAGATAGTTTGACAGAAGCAATCAATAAAGGAGATGTGGGTTACCTAACATCCGTTTCGGGGATAGGTAAAAAAACGGCTGAAAAAATTGTTTTAGAACTTCGAGGTAAAATTTCCGATATTCTAGAGCGTGGTGACTCTGACAATGAAGTGGTACAAGCCCTAAAGGCTATGGGTTACACTGAGCGGGACGCACAATTGGCCTCACAGTCTGCCAAAGGTGACACTGTTAATGAGAAAATAAAGTCGGCATTAAAGAATGCTGGAAAATAAAATGCTAAAATATTAAAATATGAAAAAAATAGTCACCCACAATAGCAGTTTTCACGCCGATGACGTGTTTGCAGTTGCAACACTTCAGATTTACCTTGATAATATTAGTGAAAAATATACAGTTATAAGAAGTCGTGACGAAGATATTATTAATTCTGGAGACTATGTCGTAGATGTAGGTCATGTTTACGATGAAGATGAAAACAGATTTGACCACCATCAAGAAAGTTTTAAAGAATTTGGTTATTTAAAAATCCCCTATTCATCTTTCGGTTTGGTTTGGAAACACTTTGGGAAGGAGATAACCGAAAATAAACATGTATGGGAAAAAATACGTAACGAGTTTGTCACCATTATTGACGCCAATGATAATGGTTTGCTTACCTCCCTTCCTGCAATAGAAAATTTACAGCCTCTAAGCCCAGAAGAATTTATTTTTTCTTTCAGACCATTTTATAATGAACGCACAGAAGAAAACCTGTATAAAGGGTTTTTAAAAGCAGTAGAATTTGCTAAAGGATATTTGCAAAGAAAAATACAGGAAGAAAAAAATAGAGAAAGTTTGCGTGATGAATTTGAGCTGGTTTTCAAATCCAAAAAAAACTATTTTAAAACTGACTCCGTAAAAGCGCTAGTATTACCAAAACCACTTCCCTGGAAAGATTTCTTAAGCCTCGATGAAGAAAATGATATCGATTTTGTAGTTCATGAAAGAGAAAATGGTCACTGGATGGCCGTTGGTGTACCTGTGTCAAAAAATTCTATGAAAGTAAAAATAAAGAAAAATTCCTGGGCTGGACTTAGAGATGATGAATTGTCAAAAAAAATAGGAGTTCCGGACATGGTTTTTTATCATAAAACTGGTTACATACTGGTTGCAAAAACTAAAGAAGCGGTCCTAGAAGCATTGAGAAGAATTTAAAATCTATTTCTCAAAATCAAACATACTTTTAAAATATTAGAAAGTAAAATCCAAACTGTATAAGAAGCATTAAAAAATGTGAGCGTTGGTAAAACCAAAATCCCTACCGCAAGGTTTGGAATAGAAAGTCCGTAACCCAAAGCACTTTCAGTATTTGGATACTTATAACATTTATAAAGAGTTGGTAATCCTGCAAGAAAATCACCTAAAATCGCAAAAGACAAAGCTAAAAATGGATTATCCAGAACTAGCCAAAAATAAATAGATACAATAGCTGAAATTGCAAAAATATAATCTGTTTTTTGTAATTTCCAATGAGAATTTTTATTAAAAATGGAGACTAAGAAAACTAAGAAATTCAAAGTCCAAGCAAGAAAAATTGGTATAGAGTCCCAAAAAGCAACGCCATTTTGTATCATTATGACATAGGCAATAAAAGGTGAAAAACCCCAAAAGAACCAGGAAACAGAGTTTGGTTTTACCTTACCTAGATAAGATAAGTACAAATAGTAAATAATCCCCAAAGACGCGAGTATTGCTGTTGGTAAAATAAAATAATGTGAAATCACGATATTTAAAATTAAGAATTAACTATAACATAATTTATGATAGAATAAAACAAAATATGCCAGAACTACCAGAAGTAGAAGCTTTGAAAAGAGGTCTTGAACAAAAAATAATAGGAAGCATTATAAAAAATATAGAAATATTAAATGGCAAAATAGTCTCAGGATCCGGAACGCGAAGAGTTATAAATAATGACAAAATCCTAGAATTTACGGGAAAGTTAAGGGATAAAAAAATAATGGCTATTGACAGACTTGCTAAAAACTTGATATTTACCATGAGTGACAAAAGTATCATTTTAGTACATTTGAAAATGACTGGTCAACTAGTATTTAAAAGTCACAACTTTGACAGCTACTTACAAGGTGGTCATCCAATCCAAGAATCAGAAAATACTTTGCCCCACAAACACACCTATATTATTTTTACCCTATCAAATGGGACTCTTTATTATAATGACGTCCGCCAGTTTGGCTATGTGCTTTATTTTAAAGATTACCAGGAATTAGAAAACCTCAATCATTTTAAAAATACTTCTGTGGAGCCATTTTCACCCAATTTTTCCTATAAATATTTTAAAGATAAACTTCTACAAAACAAATCCCCTATCAAAAAAGTTTTTTTAGATCAAAAAATTGTTAATGGTCTGGGAAATATTTATGCCGATGAGGTGTGTTTTGCATCAAGTGTCTTACCCATGCGCCGCTGTAACACTTTAAATGAAACAGAGATAAAAAGTCTATATAAAAACATTAGGCTCATATTAGATAAGGCAATAAATAGTGGGGGGTCGAGCGTGGCTAACTATCTACTAGCCGATGGCAAGCGTGGTAACTATGCTCATTTTCATAAAGCCTATAAACAAGAAAACAAACCTTGTAAATTTAAAGTTGGAAATAAAAAATGCACTGGGATGGTCCAAAAAACAGTTTTTCTAGGCCGTGGTACTCACTTTTGTCCTGTGCATCAGAAGTAATTTTAATAACAAATTTGTTTTAGAATTTAGTATTCCCAGTAATATATATCTTATTTGATCGTCTAAAGATAGCATTAAAACTAATTATAAAAACAAAACCATGAAAAAATTAATTTTTGGATTCACTTTAACAATTATAAGTTTATTTGTTAAAAACAGCACTGTTTTAGCGGCGAGTAACCAATATATTACTCTAGACGCTTTTAGCGGTACACCCGGAGTCACATTAAATGTATCTGGTGGAGGGTATACACCAAGCACAGTATTAAGTATTTATACTGGTAGCATTACAGGCTCACCGATAAAAACAGCAACTACTTCAGAAGTAGGAGAGTTTATGACTTCAATTTTTATTCCTAGCAATACTTCACAGGGTGCTTTAAAATTAATAGGAATTGATACTGGAAACGTTCAAGCAGAAAATTCTTACTACGTAGTTCCCTTTTCCCCAACTTTAATTGTAAATGCCCCATCACACACTCCATTTTCAAAAGTTAATGTTTCTGGAAGTGGTTTTGCTCCAAATGAAAAGGTAAATTTAAACTTTAACAATGCATTTACTGGTAGCTTAGTAGGTTCCTCAACAATGGTAACTACTGATGGCTCCGGATCATTTTCTATCGGAACAATTACCATACCAAGTACAAATTCTACACTCTATCATTTAAATGCAACTGGCCAAAGCTCTGGTGCAAAAACATTTGATTATTTTTGGATTGACGCTTTTTATCCAAATGTAAATCCTAGTTCTTATTACTTTACACCTGGCTCACAAATATCTTTTAATGGAGGAGGCTTCGCAGCTAATGAAAAAATAAACATTTATGAAACAGGAACAACTACTATTTTAAGTAGTTTTACAGCAGACAATTTTGGAAGTTTTAATTCTGCAGGGAGTTTTAATCTTCCTCCTGCTTACAATGGTTTAACTAAGAATTTTAGATTGACTGGAGAAACTAGTGGTCAAGCAGCAAGCACAAATGTTGTAATTGGTGATTATTACCCTTCTGCGGCGCCTTCTTCATATTGGCTTTTACCTGGTGCCGACCTTTCTTTTAGTGGAAGTGGTTTTGCTGCAGGAGAAACAATAGAAGTAAAACTGGGAGAAAGTGGGGCGACAGTCTCGACAATTGTAGCTGATCAAAACGGCAGTTTTAATTTAAAAGGAAACACTCCCGCCGATGCAAATTCTTCTGGAGGAGTTGCAAAATATTATTTAATCGGTAATTCTTCCCATGCATCAGCCAGCCCAGTTAATGTAACGATAGGTCAGTTTTACCCTCAAATATCTCCGTCTGAGTACTACGTTTATGGTAATTCTTTTATAACAATAACTGGGTCAAACTTTGCCCCCAACGAACAAGTTACAATCTCAGTAATAAATAACAATAACAGTACATCCACAAATACAACTACCGCCACCACTTCAGCTTCCGGAATGCTTACTTCTAAAGTTTTTGTTCCATTTGGCGGAACAGGAGCAAGTATATTAGTTTTAGGAAGTAAAAGTAAGTCAGCTATGTCTGTTGGTGTAGCACTTGCCTCATTTTTTCCAAGTTTAAGTCCAAGTTCATACTATATTATTCAAGGCGGACAGCTGATTCTGTCTGGTAGTGGATATGTTCCATTGGAAACAATTACAATAAGTGGTGCAGGTGTTTCTAGCTCAACAAATATTTCAGCGACTGCTAGTGGAACATTTATTTCTTCTCCTATAACTATTCCCTTTGGCACGGTTTCTCCAACAGTATATACAGCAAAAGGTAATCTTAGTGGAAGCCTTACTTCTGTAACAGTTGCCTTAGGTGCACCGGAGCCACAAGTAAATTCTGATGCATATTTTACAAATCCTGGAGCAAATATTCATGTAAACGGTGTCAGGTTTGGTTCAGGCGAAACAGTTCACATTGTTGCTGGGTCATTTAGTGCTGACGTGCTTGCAAGTGCAACTGGAACAACACCTACTGTTGCAATACCTGTAGCTTATGGAAGTGGGTCGACATTAAAAGTAATATTTACTGGTGCCAGCTCAGGTGCAGTAGCCACATTAAATATTTCTATTGGGTCGCTAGTAACTTCGGTTACCCCAAATTCATATTACACATCTCCAGGATCTCCCTTAACTTTTAGTGGTATAGGTTTTGCCCCTACTGAAAATATGACTGTTAAATTAAACAACTTAGCTATCGGCAATATTCTAGTTGGAGAAAATGGTACCTTCACCTATTCTACTACTACCCCATTTGGTATTGCATCTCCCTTACACTACACATTCCAAAGTGCGGTAACAAATAATCTTTCAAATTTAGATATCTCTCTTTCTAGCTTTTCACCATACTTTAACATTACAAATTATTATGCTCTCGGTGGCTCTGCTGAAACATTTGCCGGAGGTGGTTTCGCTGCCAACGAACAAATTACGATAACTTTTGGTCAAGATTTAGCAAGCGCTATTACTCCAGTGACGACTGTTACTTCAAATAGTTCAGGTGCATTCTCAATTGATGGACTAGTTCCATTCTCACCGTCTGGAAATAAAACATTCAAAGCAGTAGGTTCACTTTCTGGTGCAGTTTCCACAACCAACTTTACTATTGCACCAGTTTATACAAGTCTAAACCTTGGTACTTATGCAGGGGCACCAGGAACTGCTATACAATTTATAGGTAGTGGATATTTTCCAAATGAACTAATAAATATTACAACTAGTAGAAATTCTGGTACCGTTACCACTTTCTCAGCCGATGCAAGTGGAAACTTTAACAACTCAAGTTATATTGTACCAATGACTTTTACCGGTGGACCACTAACAGTGACTACTACTGGTCAAAATAGCTTTGATTCGAAAAGCATTATCTACTATGTTACCGGTCAATAAAATGTTTTATACAGTTAGCAAGAATTAAATATGCCCTCCTCTTTCAGTGGAAATATTCTTTTCTGCCTCATTAACAACCTGAAATGCAAGTTGTATAGCCAATTTGGCTGAGCCACCTCTCGAAATTGCGCCATGACTGTCGGCAATTTCTTTTGTCCAACTTACATCTATACCTCTTTCTCTCAGATTTCTGACCATGAGAATTATGTGTTCATACAAAGCTGTATGTGCTTTATTTCTATTTTGGTCTAAACGTTCAATTTCGTCTCTGGTTCCATCACTAGCACTGTAACCTTTTGATGTTTCTTCTTGTATTTTGTAAATATCTTAAACATATAAATAAGCTCTATTTATTAATTGTTCAAATATACTTTCAAGTCCAGCTTGTTTACAATCTTCTTTTAATTTTTTAAGTTCGATTAATTGAGTTTCATTCTTGTGGGTTTCAGCTTTTGATTGGATTATTTTTTTAATATTTTCCATAAATTTATTTAACTAAATTATAACACGCCTTTTATAATTATCATTTATTGAACTTTTAAATCTTCTACCATTTTAATACCTAATTCTGAAATTAGTTTATTTGGCATTTCAGCTGGAGCACCCATCATAAGATCTTTTCCTTCTCCTGTTTTTGCAAAAGGAATAACTTCTCGAATATTTGGTTCGTTTTCTAAAATCATCATTAACCTGTCAAAGCCCCAAGCTATTCCCCCATGTGGCGGTGTACCTAAATCAAAGGCTTTTAACATATGTTCAAAATTTTTATTTATCTTCTCTTCATCGTATCCCATAATCTCAAAAGTTTTTTTCAGCATTTTACTTTCGTGATTTCTTATACTTCCTCCCCCAATTTCTAAACCATTTAAAGTTATATCGTATTGGGTTGTTAGAATATTTGTAATATTATTCTTATCCAAAAAATCTTGAACATATTCATCTTTTGGTTTTGAAAAAGGATTATGGGTGAAAGTCCATTCCCCTGTTCCGTCAAAATTATCTGAGCCTGTTTTTTCAAAAAAAGGAAAATCTATTACCCATAAAAAGGCAAGCAAATTTTCGTCATTTTTATCTTCTCTTATGTCTGGTCTATCGTTTCCATATTTTTCCATTGCTACTTTATATGTCATTCTCGGAAATGGAATTTGTTGAATTCTTTTTTCTGGATAAAATTTTTGAACCAAATCAATCAAAAGTTTTTCATTTAAATTCATAACGTCTTCTTCATTTACAAAAGACATTTCTAAATCTAGCTGTGTAAATTCGGGCTGTCTATCTCCACGGGTATCTTCATCACGCATACATTTAGCGAATTGAAAATACCTTTCAAACCCACCTGTCATCAAAAGTTGTTTATATTGTTGTGGCGACTGGGGAAGCGCATAAAAACTTCCTTTCCAAATCCTAGATGGTACAAGATAGGATCGTGAACCTTCTGGAGTTGGTGCAGAAAGTAAGGGTGTTTCAACTTCAGTAAAATTTTCTTTTTCTAGTTCATCACGAATAAATTTTTGAATCTTAAAACGATTACGAATATTTTTTTGCATACGTTCACTTCTCAAATCTAAATATCTATATTTTAATCTTACCCCTTCATCTATTCCTTTTGTATCTTCATTTATTTGAAATGGTATAGCTTCGGAGAAATTTAAGATTTTTATTTTTAATATCTCTAGTTCAATGTCGCCATTTAAAACACCCTCTTTCTTATTTTTCTCTGGCCGCTCGTTTACCTTTCCTTCTACTTCCACCACGTATTCTTGCCGAAGTTGTTTACCAACTTCTAAAGCTTCTGTTTGACCAGACAGTATTACCCCCTGTACTACTCCAGTCATATCTCTAAAGTCAAGAAAAATCATTTTCCCTTGGTCTCTGCGAATATTCACCCAGCCTTTTATCAAAGCCGTTTCTCCTTTTACTTCACTTAAATTTTTAATAAATGTTCTTTTATGCATATTTATATATAATAACATTTTTTTTAAATTTGTGATATATATTAATTATGTCCAAAAACTCACGCTCTCACTCAACATATATTGAAAATGCAGAAAGTATTTTAAAGTTTTTGGAGAAAAATGAGTTTGTTACCAAATATACTCTTGGAATTATTAAAAATAAAAAACCTCCAAGTAAAACCATTACAAAGCCAAAAGTGATTTTAAAAGAAAATTCTATTTTAATACGCATCAACTCAAAATTTTCAAATCAAGAAATTTATGTTTATGGTAATAATTTAGAGCAAGTTGAGAAAAGTTTAAAGAAGCTTTAATATTATTCTTTCTTAAAGAAATCTGCATAGATCATTTTTATTTCTTGGCCGTAAACAGAAGCTGGGAAAAATAATTCCATAAAAGAAGACACCATTCCTTGGGTAAATAACCGCTTGAGTGAATAGCTAATGTCGTCTTCTTTTTTAAAATTATAATCCTCTTTACCCGATACCCATACACCGTCAACTTCTTTTGGTAAAAATACTTGTGTTTCTCTTATGGTACTTTGTCCATTTTCATCAATATATTTTATATAAAATTTACACATTCTTATAGAAGCTCCTCCCCCTACACTGTTACTTTGAAATGATTCTCCTTCAACAATTGGTTTATAATCCAAAATCTCAATTCGCCCATTTTGAACTTTTGCTATCTCAGCTAAACTTAAAATATAATCATATATAACTTCTTCAGCTTTAAAATTAGGACTTATATCTTTAGTGTTTGAATTTTTAATTTTTAAATAGGCTTGTAAATTTTCTGGCACCAACCTTTCTTCTTGTAACATTTTTTTGGGAGGTACCTGTTCAAAAACTAAGGCTTCTCCAAACAAGTCATTAAACTGAGGATTTGCTTCAAAAATAAAAACATCACGTATAAAAACTTTTCTAAATAATGAGGAGAGCGTTTTTTCTCTTCTATCAATAATTACTGGGTATAGTACCCCTTTTAATTTGATACTTCTTCCTTTTTCACCAAATGCACTCGGCCCACTGCCACTTACCTCTAAGGCCTCTTCCAGCCCATCTAGCACCTCAACTCTTTTACTTGTAACTTTATTATAATAACTTTCTGCTTCATGCAAAATCATCATCATTATTAACTTTCTTTGTGCCTCAAATGAGACTATCGCTTGGACTTTATTTTCTGATTTTCGGAAGGCTAAAGTAAGTAGAGTTTTCAAACTCTTGTCTAATACTTCGTTGGACTGCCCCAATCTTACTTTACTAACATCTACTCTCGATTGTGATTGCAGTTCATTAAAAAATGAGTCGATAAATTTTGTTAAAGATACAACATTTTGTTTACTTTCCCCTTTTAACATTCCTGACATTCTAAAAAAAATTAGGAGATCTTCTCCCTCACTTTCTCCTATAAATTTAGCTTTTCCATTTGTAAACTTATTGAAAATATTTTCCAGTATGTTTCGTAATTTAACTTTTTTCCCAAGTTCTTTTTCATTTAAATAAGAGCTATATAAAGACATGACTCTTGAGAAGGCGTAAACTTTAGCAAGATGTAAATTGCTTTTAAAAATTTCTAAAAAAGTTTTATCAAAGTTTTGTCCAAAAAGAACTGGAAACATCATGGCCACAGTTGGAAACATTTTTCCTTGTCTTCCTTTAGTTTCTACATGGGAAGAGTTGATATCTGACATAACTTCTTGCAAATTAGAAAATTGATAGGCTTTTTTGAAGTCAGATGCATAAATCTTATTCTGAGAAAAAAACTCTTTCCATTTTATTTCTATTTCTTGACAATTTACTTTAATATTTATTTTATTTTTCTCATTTATAGATTTATCAAATGAGTCTTTCAAGGTTTTGAGTTCTTTTTTTAAAACATCATTAATCTGTTTATCATTATTTAAAAAAACACTTAACACGCTTAACTTTTTTTGCGCTTCAGAAATCATCATTCTACCTTCAAGCTCTTTTTTTATTTTTTCTATTTCGCCTGTGGCAGCAATTGTTCCTAAATTTTTTCTTTTTTCTTCATCTAAAAGAAGAGCATCTTGAAGTGTTCCTTCGGCGGCACTTCCTCCATTGAACAGGGTTTCTAAATTTTGATTATCTAAACTTACAAAGTTATTTATTTTGTCTTCTTCTGGATTAAGAGCATACGGTATGTCATAAGGAGATGGGTAAAGTGTAGCTATAAAATACCGGGCTTTATTTATTACCCTTTCCCCTTTTAAGGTATATTCATAAGTATGAGAAATGGGCATAGGTCTTAAGTTTTCAAATATCAGATGCGATTCTCGCAAAGCAATAGCTTTCACCTCTTTTTCAACATCTAAATTTGGTTGTATCTCTCCACCAATTGGCATTATTTGTCCTGGATTGTTTGCATTATCACTTTTTTTTGCCATTACTAATCTTGTAAGATAAATAGAAGAAAAGTCTTCATTGTCTTTAATATCTTCCACGCTTATTGCTTGTAGAAGAAAAATTCTTGCTACTTCTTTTTTTATTATAGGTCCTTTTTCTTTCCGATTTTTATTTTGTGGATTAGTTGACTTTTCTTTATTCATTATTAATAGTATAGCAAACATCTATCAATCAAACTACCTTATATAAACATTTAAAGTAAAAGCTCACCGGTTATAGCCATATGGTCAGAAATATTATCATGTAAAGTTACGTTGTTTATTTTAATATTATTTGTAGTAAATAAACCGTCTACCATATACTGAAGTCCTTTTACTCTATGTAAATTTTGGTCAATGCTTGTTTTATAAATACTGGGAATATGATCAGTAAATTTACTTTTAATTTTATCAAAAACTTTTCTTCCTCTAGGAGCATTAAAATCTCCCATAAAAATTATTTCAGGATATTTTTTTAAAACTTTTAATAAATTATTGCAAACACTAAGCTGAAATTTTGTAACCTGACCTTCTTTAGTAACTGGAAAATGTGTTGTACCAAAAAAAATACTTTTTTCAAGAATTTTTATCTCCACTACTAAAAAGTAAAAAGTTTGTATTCTTTCAAGACCTAGTATATAAGCTTCACGTTTGTCCAGCGGATACTTTGAAAAAATGGCAACACCTTGTTCTATTTTTGGACCTGTTACATGAGAGTTTAGCTCCATTGCTTGATAAACCACATAAGGCATTTTTAATTTCTCACTAATTTTTCCTACATCCGAAACACACACTTCCTGTAGGGCAATTATGTCTAAATTCTTTTTTTTAAAGAAAGGAATAAATTTATCTAAATGTATTCTTTTTTCAATATTCAAACTTCCAATATTAATTTTATTCATAATTATTTATCAAAAAATCTATACAATGAGACAGATAGTGCCGAGAAAATATTTAAAGACTCTTTTGTACCATACTGTGGAATCTCCGCGACAAAATCACATAAGTTTAAAATCTCATCTTCTAAACCTTCTACTTCTCGTCCAGGAATTATTAAATAATTTTTAAATTCATCTATTTCCACTCTTTTAAAGTCCACACTATTTTCACTTTGCTCTAGTGCTAGCACTACATTCCTCCCCTTATCCAAGGGGAGGTTAGGTGGGGTCTGAAAATCTTTAATAAATTCTGTTACATTTTCTACCCTCTTCCACTTCACACTTTTTTCAGCACCTAAAGAAATTTTCGTAAAATCTTTTCTTTCAAAGCCAAACCTATCTATAGGACCAGGGGTTACACCAGACAAAATTATTTCCTTAGCACCCAATACTTCACACAAGCGAAATATACTTGCTACGTTTTGAACAGAGCGAATGTCGTGGAGAAGGACAGAGAAATTATGTTTTTGGGTGTGAGTTTTCATGTTTTAATATTATAACATTTTTAGTCTGTTGTTTTTTTGAGTGATTTGGTGGTCACGCATATTTTTCTTGTTTTTAATTTATTTGTGGCCACACATAAATTTGCTGACGCAAATTTTGTTCGGCCCCGGCTCGCAATTTTTGGCTTTACATAAGTGTACCCTTACCTTTGCTTCGCAAAACAAAAATAGAGCTCCGCCTGACACAAGTGTAAAAAACTGCTTTCGCAGTTTTTAACCTTGTGTCCCCAGTAGGAATCGAACCTACGACCCTCTGCTTAAAAGGCAGGTGCTCTACCAGCTGAGCTATAGGGACATTTGGCGAATTATACCACGAAATCCTTATTTTTCAAATTATTAAGCCTTTGCTAAATCTTCTCCGGCTTGGTTGTAATCAGATGCAAAATTTTTTATTAATTTTAAGTCTCCAGTTTCAACTACTATTTTGAATTCATTGAAGAGGTGCAAAATTTCAGGATTTCCTCGAACAGATCTGTCGTCAAGGTTTGCTGCTATTATTTGCAATAAGTTAGAAATAGCGACTTTAGAATTTTCTTCTGTTATCATATTTATTCCCTGAATTATTTGAAAAAATAATGTTGTTGGTAATGGTTTGTTTGGAAATGTTTCTTTCATGTGAAAACTATTATATCATAATTTAATTCTCCAGCAACCATTTTTCAAGTTGGGTTGATAAGTCACCTTCACCCCGTCGTGCTAGATGATAAGCAACAACAAGGTTAAAGTAATTATTTTGCACCTCATCCCTATTTCTCGCCCCTCCAGCTTTTTTTGCCTGGTTCCAGGAAAAATCTTTTACCGAGCTTTCAGAGTCATTTTTATTTGGATTATTTAAAACTGTTAGAAGACTTTTGTAAGCAAAAATACAACTTCCATTTATTGGCTCGGCATCTTTATTTTTAAGCTCTTGTAACAAAAGATGCCAAGAGTTTTTTTTATCTTTTTTTTGGAGTGCTTGCACAAGTGCTACCGGAAAATCTTGAACAAACTTGTCTTCTGTTTTCAGAAAATTCTTTTTGAAAAATGTCTCCTCACAATTTTCTTTAACTTGTTTTTCGAAATCGGCACCATTACCAACTACAACAAAAAAATGTTGCGAGTTTTCTAATATTTCTAAAAGCTTTGTTGAAATATTTTCTACTTCTTCTTTTCTGTTTACTCTTATCAAAAAACTTTCCTTATCTCCAAAAATTGAAACATCTTCCGCTCGAACAATTGCATCTTCCAAACTACAATCTAAAAACTTTGTAGAAAATTTTGCTTTAGTTTTTTCTTTACCTGCAAGGTTATAAATCTCACTTTCATTTTTACTAGATATTATTTTTAACATATATTTATACTCCGGAGTATAAGTGTTCCCTTACATTTCTCCCCAGTTGGGCCCTGATTTTATATTTACTAAAAGTGGAATTGGAGTGAAAGGTATTTTTGGTTTATGGTTTTCGATTACGCTTTCCATACATTTTTTAAGTTCATATTCAACTTCTTTTTTTAAATCTTTATCTACTTCAAAAAGTACTTCGTCATGAATTTGCAGTAGGAAATTTATTTTGTTGCCTACTACTGTCGCATCAACCCACTTTTTCTTTTTACACACTTCATAGAAATCCACCATCGCGAGTTTTATAATATCCGCATTGGTTCCTTGTATTGGAGCATTCAATGCCATTCTTTCACCACTAGCACGAATGAACGGTATATTGGAAAACAATTCTTTTATCTGACGTTTACGACCATAGAGTGTTTCAGTGTAGCCAACTTCTTTTGCTTTTTGTACGGTATCTTTTAAATATTTCATTAGTCCAGTAAGTGACATGGTGTACGAATCATAAAATGCCTGAGCTATATTTCTCTCTACCTTCAAAGAGTTTTTAATAGACGAAACTCCCATACCGTAAAGTATACCAAAGTTCATTGCTTTAGCAGCATTCCTTTCATCTTTTGTTATGTCGGCCTCTGTTTTTCTAAACATTTTTACAGCTATCATTGTGTGCACATCAGACATAGACTTATATATCTCTTTTAAATATTCATCCCCCGAAAGCATACCTGCAATTCGAAGCTCTATTTGTGAATAATCTGCCGCAAGCAAAACTTTTCCAGGACTTGCAATAAAACATTTACGAAGTGCTTTACCCTCTTCCCCTTTCACAGGTATGTTTTGCATGTTGGGGTTGGTAGATGCAAATCTTCCAGTTGCGGCACCAGTTTGTAAGAATGTAGTATGAATACGCTCGTCAAAAGTAGAATATTCAAGAAGGGGTTCCAAGTAAGTATTAACCATTTTTTCTTTTTCACGGTAGTCGAGAATTTTAGGAATAATCGGGTGAGCCTCACGCAAAGTATCTAAAACTTCAAAATTTGTAGACACTTTTCCTGTTTTTGTTTTCTTTACTTTTCGTAGTTCACCGTCACTGTCCCCAATTTTCATCTCTGAAAAAAGTACTTCCCCAAGTTGTTTTGGACTATTAATATTAAACTCTCTACCGGAAAGGAGGTAAATATTCTCAGTTAATTCTTCCAGTGTCTTTTCATACCTTTTTAATAATTTTTGCAGCTCCTCACGGTCAACCCTTATTCCTACTTCATTGGCTTCTTTTAAAATTGGAATTAGTTTTAGTTCCATTTCAAAATAAATATCTTGCAAGTCATTCTTTCTTATTTCAGCTTCTAAGTATTCTAAAATATCTTTCTCACTATTTTTTTTGGTTAGGTATTGCAAACGAGTTGAGTCGGCGTTATTTTCTGCAGAGTTCAAAAGCCACAATGCAATTTGAGCTTTTTTTAAATTCTCAGGACTGAAGTCAATTTGATCATTAAAAAGTTTTTGTACTGGTTCCCCCTCTCCTTCGGAGAGGGGGCTAGGGGGTGAGGCTGGAACTTCTGCAAATTCAATTTCACCTGCATCATAGCTTTTTCTATCCAGTTTTTTCTTTATACTCAAAAAATTATATTCTTCACAAATATTTTTTATATTTTCTATATTCTCATCAAATTTATAATCCGGTTTAAATTTGTATTTAAAATCTAGGTCACAATTTATAGTTGCCAATTCTTTTGAAAAAAAGGCTTCGTCTTTATTATTTTTTAAAAGTTCATACATTCGCTCTGTTACACCGAAAAATTCTCTTTCTTTTCCAGACTCAATTTCTTTATAAACATTTTCAAGATTTTGAGCTGCATTTAAAATTTGCATAGCTGTCTTTTCTCCTATTCCTTTTATACCGGGTATGTTATCTGAAGTATCACCCCGAAGGCCTTTGTAATCAGGGATTTGTTTGGGGGTTAAACCATATTTATTAAAAATTTCTTTTTCATTAAAGATAAAATCTTCTTCACCTTTTTTTCCAGTATAAATTACTACTTTGTCTTTGTCAGCCAACTGCATTATGTCCATGTCCCCAGTGAAAATAATTATCTTGTAATCTGTGAACTCTTTTTGTATTCGACACACCAATGTCCCAATCACATCGTCTGCCTCATAACCTTTTTGGGAAATACATTCGATTCCAAAACTTTCAAATATTTTGGGAGCTAAAATTATCTGCTCAACCAAAGCATCGTCTGTACCTTTTCTGTTTTGTTTGTATTCTGCAAATGCAGCATGTCGGAAAGTTTCTCCAGGTAAGTCAAATGCAGCTATAACTTCGTCCGGATTAAATTTTTGGATTGCAAGCATTAGCATATTTGTAACTCCAAATAATGCTCCACTTGGTACTCCCTCTTTATTCGTTAAAAAAGGCATTGCATGGTAGGCACGGTGTATCAACGCATGCGCATCAACAATCAAAAAAGTTTTCATAAATGAATTATAGCATGTTGCGCACTGTTCCTCTCCTTTATAAGGAGAGGCTAGGTGAGGTATAAATCAACTCTATCTTTCTCTCTTCTTCAGAAATGTGTTCTAATTTAAAGATTAAATTAAAAATATTGTTGTCGACCATTTCTGGCCATTCAATAGCTATCAGATTATTTTTATCTTCTAGCTCTTCTTTTGTCAAAACTTGCGATAACATTTCGGGTCTTTCTAGTCTGTAGGCATCGATGTGGATAAGTTTTTTAAAGTTTAGAGCTTTAAGCCTAATCCCCAACCCTTCTCCGTTGGAGAAGGGGGCAGTGCTATTTAAAATTAATTTTACTTTTTCTAATACTACATTTATACCATTCAACACTTCTTCATTTTTAAATCTTAAAACTTTAAATCCTAAATCTTCAAATATTTTTGTCCTCTCCTCATCTCTTTCTTTTTGATTTTCATGAACTTCCCCATCTACTTCTATAATTATTTTATTTTCTAAATTAATAAAATCTACAATAAAATTATTTACAATATGTTGCCTTCTAAATCTGATGGAAAATTCTCTACCTCTTAAAAATTTCCACAAAAACTTTTCAGCTACAGTTGGTTTTTTTCTCATTCGAGATGCTTTGATTTTTAAATCATCATAATTTTCTAAAACCGAAGTTCTTATTCTTTGCATTGTCCCCCTCTCCATCGGAGAGGGGCTAGGGGTGAGGTTATAATCCCTCCTCAAAACAAACGTTGGACTGACTACATTATTTTCTACTCCTAAAAGTTTAGCCGCATTTTGCATGAGAGTGGTTTTTCCTGCACCTAAGTCACCAGAAAGTCCAACAATATGCCCGTTATTTTCCAAAATTGTAGCTATAAGCTCTTGCGCTACACCTATTAAATCATTTTTCTGAAAAACTTTTATCATATTTGTAATTCTACCACAAAACAAAAACTCTTCATTTCTGAAGAGTTTTTGTTATTTACTAAAATTTTTAAGTTAATCCAAAATTACGCTCTAGTTCCAGATCTTTGGAATGCCGAGAATAAGTAACGAAGGACGGCAATGAATATTGCTATAACAGCTAGGAGAATTAACCAGTCTAACAAGTTTGTTGGCCACCAGTTTGATGAGTTTTTAGTAACTGTATTTGTAGTATCATTAGGAACTAATCCACTACCATTTCCACTGCCGTTGCCAGCAATTGAAACTACATACCCTGTTACTTCACCTTTTAATGGTAAACCTTTTTTAAGAGTGTTACTCACTGTGTAATTTCCATAACCATTTACAATTATTTGTCTTCCAACTTGGAGATTATTTCCTACCGATGTTGTAATGATAAATCCGCCAACTTCTCCGGCTTGTAAGAATGGAGTTGTGAAGGTTACAGTCTTACCATCTTTAGTAAACTGACCACGGTCAGAACTATAAACTGATAATTCTTCGGGTAATGTTACTCGTATTACCACATTTTCTAAGGTAGAAGATGAAGTATTTTTGAATATAATTCTGTAGTTTGCATATTTTCCGATAGTCGCTTCACTTTCAAGATTTTGTACGTCAAGGGTCATGTACACGATTGCCTCACAATTACAAGTTGGAGTTTTAGAAACAACAGTCACCGGTTTAACGTAGTGAACATATTTTACAACTTTCTTTTTTGCAACGTAGTGATATACGTATCCTGGAGTTTTGAACTGGTAAATATTTCCAAATTTTGTTCCATCTAAACAACTAACACCTGCGCGATAAGAGTAAATAGTATTTGGTGTTAGTCCGTAAACTGCTTGTGAGAAAAAGTTAGTTTTATAGTTAGGATACAATGTTTGACCAGCTGATCTTTTACTAAGATTACCATTTGGACCATAATCAAAGAATGCTACACATCTTGAGTTATTTGTATTCTCTTGGATATATGCACCGTTTAGTTGAGCATAAGTATAGCCAATTGCCGTTGCATCTTTTGTAACCACAAAGCTGTAACGAGGGATAGGTCTTTGATAACATGCATGAGGTGCAATATACTGAATACCATCACACCAAACATAAGTTATTGTTGGAGGGATATATTGGTTATTACAATAAGGATAGTTTGTTGCTCCGTTAGAACAGTATTGCTGAGGGAAAGTACATGTTGGGAAGTTAGATGCCCCATTAGTACATTGTGTAGGTCCACAAGTTGGATAATTTGTATAACCATTGGTACAAACATTATTACAACTTGGGTAGTTAGTAGCCCCATTCGTACACACATTATTGTTACAAGAAGGATAATTAGTAGCACCATTTGTACAAACATTGTTGTTACAACTTGGGAAATTGGTTGCTCCATTTGTACATTGTGTTGGTCCACAAGTTGGGTAGTTTGTGTAACCATTTGTACAAACATTATTACAACTTGGGTAGTTAGTAGCCCCATTCGTACACACATTATTGTTACAAGAAGGATAATTAGTTGCCCCATTTGTACATACATTGTTGTTACAACTTGGAAAGTTTGTTGCTCCATTTGTACATTGTGTTGGTCCACAAGTAGGATAATTAGTATATCCATTTGAACATGTTGGTTGAGGAAAAGTACATGTTGGATAATTCGTAGCTCCGTTGGTACAAGAGTAAACTGGGGGTGGAACGTACTCATATCCTCCAGCACTATTTCCGCTCGCTCCTCCTTCACTAACTCCAGCACCAGATGAGTCACTACCAGTAGGTGCTCCACCACTGTCACCACAACATCCACCATCACCTCCACTACCATCACCTCCACTACCGTCACCACCTCCACCATCATCAGCTAAGACTTTTTTTGCACCAAAGTCAAAGTTTCCGTGGTTGTTTATTTTTACATCTACTGTAGCTATTGCAACAAATGCAAATGCAACAACAAAAGATAAACTATAAATATTTTTTAACATATACTCTCTTTTTTTAATTTAATTTAAATAATTATTACTCTTATAATAATTGTCTAGAATTATAACACAACACTATTATTTTTGTCAAGCACTTTATACCATTGTAAAATACAAGGAATTGTGAATTGGCTTACCAATAAAACCAGATTCCCAATGACCTCAAAATAGGTCCAATCAGGTACGAGGCGACATTGGCAACAAACGAAATTAGCAGAGCGTACTTGGTTGGTAACCTTAGTATAAACTTATAGAAAATTGCTTCGACTAAAAACACAAAAGGCTCACTATAGTTGTATGACTGTTCAAGTGTAGTACTTGGAAACAGTAAATTAGGAAAAATATACCAAACATAAGGAATGGTGGCAAAAGATGCAAAAATTCCTGCAAACACCTGCAAATACAAGTTAATTTTCTCTTTTATGAGTTTTCTTTTATGTAAAAAATATACTAAAACTAGTAAAATAAGGGTTTCAACAATAATTGTAAAAACTGCTGAAGTTACAAACTTGTGAACGTAAACTACGTTCACAGGTGTGTTTACTACAGGAATTGTTTTAGTGGCAATATAGTTTTGATTTTGCATAGTTGTTTTTAGCATATCATGAAAATAAAAAACCACCCTAACATTTGCATGCTTCGGGTGGCGGGTCTGATTTCTCAGATCTGAAAAATTCTGTCTACTCTCGCACAAAACCGTTCAAACCTGAAAGACTTCACCCACCACCCCATCGTATCAGCGTTCAGACGACCGGATAGCCAGCGGGCCGCTCACGAAGGCCATTTGAAGGGCCTCCATAAGTGAGAGTCGTCCACCACCCGTTGCCAGGCTCGTCGCAGAACACTCGCATGGCCCATGTACCGTAGGTTGGTTGCCTTGCGATGCAACTCCAGAGGTTAATCCCGGTGGGGCGGCACGAGTCATAGTGTAAGGTTTGTCCCGTTGCAGACGATTGGAGGGTAAAGTACCCTTCCCGTACACGACACATCCTGCCGTGTCCACGGATTTCAGCACATGACTGCTCTGCAGTCTGGCGGAAGGTGGCATTTCCGCCACCCAAACCATGTTGACCACCAGAGGTGGAAGCACAAGCGCCGACGATGAGCAGGGAGAGAAGAGCGAAGATCGAGAGAAAGCGGCTCATGTTTGTGTCCTTTCGAGACAGCTGCGTATCGTGCAGCACACGCTGGTTTGCACCAGAGGTTTTCGTTTTTTAGAACTTCTCCATCTCGAAAGGTGGATTAGCCTTAATTAAAATTATAGCACTAAAAATATCTTTGTCAAGGGTTATTAAAATAAAAAAAGCCCGAGGTAGCTCGAGGCGATGGAGAATTCCATCGCCTCGCGAACCAAGGACAATATTTGATTTGCCAGATACTCAGTCTGACAAATTCAGCGCCGAGCTGGAGCCGGCGCTGCGGGTGGGACTGGAGGAGCAGCAGATGTCGGCGCGGCGGGGATCACGACTAGCGGGGTGGCGCCTTGTCCAGACATGATATTTACCGTTCCGGTGTTGTTGATGATCGTTTCATTGGGGCGGCAATTGTCCCTGCAGACAGCCGGTGTTGCGAGAGTCCTTGCAGGAGCACGCCGGACCAAAGACCTGGGCACGACATGTGGCATTGTTGGCACATAGGCGGGACGCGGCTGCGACACCACCCTTTCCGGACCGTAATACCTGCACTCACCGTTGTTGGTGATGCAGTGACCGGTCAAGTTGGGGTTGCTGCGCGCGGCGGCGAAGCGGGCGTCCCAACCAGCGTTCGAGCCCTGGATGGGCGCGACGCAGGCGGAGAGACCGGCGGCGGCCACAGCGAGGATGACACAGCGGGCGAACAGTTTGCGGATCATGATGAGGTCCTTTCAGGACGTCGGGGTTTCAGAGCCTAAACAGTTTTAGCTGCTTGGTTCTTAAGATAAATTATAGCATTAAAAATGACATTGTCAAGGAGTAATAAAGTATTTAAAAAGTGATAAGTTATAAAAAATATTTTATAAAAAAATACTGAGTCTTCACGGTTGAAGACTCAGTAAGTATGTGACAAGCTCGTTCAAGCTTGCTCACCGGTTTCACCTCAAGTGTTTCAGGCGATCATCCGGATTGGGTGATAGAGACGCATCGAAGGGTCTGGTTGAGCTATCGGCCGATCTGCACAGGCACTGAGTACAGTGTAAGCGGAGATGAGTAAGAGCCCGAAGATAAGGCGAGCCATGAGAGTATCTCCTTTCAAGAGGTTCTGGCGCAGCAATGATCTAGAATTTTACCTTTTTAGGTCTGATATAAATTATAGCATAAAATTAAATGAAATTAATTTTTGAATAAAAAATGAATTAAAAAAATCCTGCGATTCTTGCTGGAGCGGTGATTTCTCACCGCTCCATGAACCAACAGAACTTTTGTGATGCCAGGTTATCGCACCCCTTGATTGACCTTGTGCAGGTTTTGTTCAAGGTTGAGCAACAGCCGTTTGTATCTGATGAATGATTGGTGCAATATTGATATGCACCGTATCCGCAAACTTGAAGAGGACAATCCCACCCAGACTAAATCCGAGTGCAAGTGCGTATTTGATGGGCATAGCTTTCCCCTTTACCGCAAATGCTTGAGCTATAGCTCCTTCCACAATAACAAAAGGAGTTGATGCTATGGAGATCGAGATTGTCGTCGTGGACTGAAGAGTTGTCATGTTGTAGGCTCCATTGGCGATAGTACGAGAATCGCACTACTTAACCATTAATTATAATATAACATATTAATAAATATATGTCAAGTAAATATAAAAAAAATGCTGGGCTCCACAATGGAAGACCCAGCAAGTTTGTGAGTAAACTCTGATGAGTTCACTTTGGTTTTATTAGCGATAGTAGTCGGCTGATCGGTAAGCACCGTCTGCCCCTCTCCAGAAGCACCGGCGAATTCCACCTGCTCGCGCCCACACTTCACACATAGGCACATCGGGTCTGAAGCCGAAGTCTCGAGAGATGAAATTCCCATAATAGTAGCTCTGGGTTCCATTCCCCAAACAAAAGCCATTCCCAACTCTGGCCACACCTGTTGATCCGTTTTGATAGACCCGATGTGGCACTGCTGCGAGTGCAGCACTGCAGTCAATTGGGGTTTCTGCACGACGAGGGATTTCCCGAGGGATGGTAACCTCGGTGTTGGGACGATTGATAATGGTGGTAGTTGGACTGACAGTCACGTTCTCCAGAATCAGAGTAGGAAAACGGATATGAACCGTATTCCCTGAAATGAAGAGCGAGATGACAAGTGCAACTACTCCAAGACCAATTGCCCAAAGAGCAATCTTACTCACGACTTTCCCAGCACGCTTGAAGAAAGACACGGCGTTATTCCAGATGGCCATTTTTTTTACTCCAAAAGGGTTGAGTTCCTATTTATTATTATAACATATAAAAAAGACCTGTCAAGGTCTTTTTTATTAATAAAATTTTAATCATTTACACTATCAATACCTTGTGTTCCTGAATAGCTAGCACTAGAATAATCCCCATAACTTGAATAACTCGGTGCATATCCCGAACTCACATAATTATCTCCCCCATAACTACCATATCCATAAGAAGGTGCGTAGCCAGAAGCATAATAAGGAGTTACGTAATAGTCATATGCTGACCCTGCATAACCAATATACCCTGTTGACAACCCATATCCTAGACTCAATCCATAAGAAGGATAAGAATAGCTGTTGTAAGATGGGCAGTTGTAATATCCACATCCAATATTGTAACCACCATAATAAGATGAATAAGGCGACCCGTAAGCATTATTTGCTGTACCGAAAGATGATAAGAAATAATTTGTTGAGTCACCATAGTTACCTGCACTGTTATCACCAGTATAGAAACCTTGATATGAGTTTCCTAAACTTTTACCATTATTATAATTTACTCCCTTATTGTAACCAGTTTTAGAATTATAGTTTGGCTGATATCCAGTTGTAGAAGGTACAGAATACCCAGTGTTGGCATTGTAGTTTAAATACAAACTAGTACTATTAGAATTGTTAGAATTGCTAACTGTACTTGTATGATTGGTATTGTTAGAATTACTAATTGGGTAAGTTTGGTTTTGGTTAACCGTTTGACTACCATTACCAATATTTTGATAATTTACAGAGTTTGAACTTCCTGTTCTGTTTTGATTACTATTTGGATTTGTATTTTGATTTAGGTAAGGATTTGCGTTTGTATTTGGATACGAATTCACGTTATAGTTAGAATTTGAATTAGAAACAGAATTAGAATTTGTACTAGAATTATTATAACTTCCAGCATTTTGGTCTCTTTGGTCTCTTGAAACTGTACTATAAACCGGGTCACAAACTTCGTTTGTAGTCCATTGGTTCATAAAATAATTATACTCTTTTCGCAAATAACAATTTGGTTCTACTTTATTATAAGTATTATTATTCCAAATATCAAATGGACTTGCTGCGCTCGCAATACTAGTAAGGCCTGTAGCCACTGAGAAGACCAAGAACATAACGAACAACACTGTTAAATTTATTACTCTTTTTTTCATAGACTCACATTATAACACTTTATAATTGCTTGTCAAGCTATTATAAAGCCTTAGTTTAAAGGGTTTTCTGAGTGTAGTAAGTGGCTGTACTTTGCTCATGTCTTTCTATTAGTCCCTTCTCAACCATTCTTTTAAAATCTAATATCCTAGTGGACCTTGCTCTTTTGGTAATTTTAGAATATTCAGCTTCTGAAATAGAACCATTTTTGGTTATAAAATTTAGGATTTTCTTTTCCCATTGATTTTGTCTAACTATATTTATAGTTTGTTGCAAAAGTTTTTGTACCCGTAACAGCTCATCAATTATTCCATCTGTAAAATAAATTAGCCAATTTGTAAAATCTATTTTTTCTTCTAAATCATAATAATCCCCAAATACTCCGACGTTTTCAAAATACTTTGTAACATTTTGGTTATAATAGTTTTCAAAAGAAAATAAATTGAATGTATCGAGCCCCATTCTGGCAAGTAAGTATTTGGTAATTAACCTCGTAGTTCTTCCATTTCCATCCATAAACGGATGAATTATTACAAATTGTTTATGAAAAATACCAGCTAAAATCAAGGGGTCTAAATTATTTTTTTCTTCTTCTAGAAAGTTACTCAAATCCTTAATAAGCTTTTTAACGTCTTTATAATCTGGTGGAATGTAAATAATTTTACGCAATCTGGGATCATTTACTACTACCCCTTCATTTCTAACTTTACCAATATTTTTTTTATCCATTAAGTTCTCCGTCACTATTCCTTGAATGTTGCAAATAAATTTTTCATCTACTACATTATTTTTTAATTTACTTAAATATTCTAGTGCTTTATTATAGTTCAAAACTTCTCTTTCTGTATCTCGAATATGTGATGGGGTTTGCTTTAAAATTTGTTTTACATCAGTAAGCCTAAGGGGGTTCCCTTCAATACTAGTTGAGGCAAAAGCCGATACAGCAAAGGAATCTTTTTCAAATTTTGCTAAAATTAAACTGGGAAATTTTTGACCATTAAGATCTGTGATTAAATTTTTTATTTTAACAATATTGTTTAATAGAACAACATTTAATTTGTATTTATACATAGTCTCATTATAGTCGGAAATTAGTCGCAAGTCAAATAGAATAAGTACTACAGGAACTCTTTCTTTTCAAGCTCAGGCTGTTTATCAACTTGTATCTCGAGCATGTCCACGTTTTTCATTGCCTCTTCTACTGTAGTTACACCACGGAGTATTTTTAGCATAGTGTCTTCTCGTAATGTTAAGAATCCTTGTGAAGCTGAGAGCTCGCGTATCTCTCTTTCCGATGGATTACTCGAAGCCAAATCTTCAATTTCCCTATTCATATATATTCCTTCATGAACAGCAAGTCTTCCTTTATAGCCAAATCCATTACACTGTGCACATCCTTTACCTTTTTTTAATTTATAGTACTCACCATTTTCTCCATAGTTAAACTCTTTCAAGAACTCTCGCAATTTTTCGTACTTTGCCATTTTACTCACCACGTTATCGATAATTCTTTTATCATCTTCAGTTGCTTCATAGTCCATAATGCAATCCTTACAAATTCTTCTCATAAGTCTTTGTGCTAAAGAAAGTGTGAGAGCGGCGCCCAATATCTTTGGGTTTACTTTCATACCTATTAAGCGGGGAATAGCACCTGCTGCAGTATTGGTGTGGAGCGTGGAAAATACTAAGTGGCCAGTGAGAGCGGCGTTAATAGCTGTGTCTGCAGTCTCAGCATCGCGGATTTCCCCAACCATTATTACATCAGGGTCTTGCCGGAGAATTGAGCGCATCGCCGTGACGAAACTATAGTCCCCGTTTTCTTTACCTGCCGAGTCTTCCACTTGAGTCTGCACGATCCCCGCCACTTTATACTCAATAGGGTTTTCAATAGTGATAATTTTCATGTCTTCCGAGTAAACGTGTTGAAGCATCGCATACAAAGTAGTTGTCTTTCCAGAACCCGTTGGACCCGTAAGAAGAATTATTCCATTTGGTTTGGCGATAGAGTCGTAAACTATCTTCTTTAAGTATGGCTCATAGCCTAAAACTTCTAAATCTACTTTTATATTGTCGGGGTCTAAAAGCCTCATCACCGAAGACTCACCGTATTGGCCAGGGATAAGTGACACACGCACCTCCACTTGTTTTTTAGCAACTTTAATAGTAAACCTACCGTCCTGTGCTTTGGCATCATGGTTAAGCTTTAAACCTGAAAGTATTTTTAAGCGACTTTTAAAAAAGTGAAAAGTTTGAACTGGTATTTCAACTACGTCATGCAGCATGCCATCGAGACGAAATCTTACACGTATTTTATTTTCCTCTGGCTCGATGTGAATATCTGACACTCCAAGCGCAAATGCTCCCGCTAAAATCACTTCAAATATTTTTGTAGTGCTGGATTTTCCTTGGCTGAGAATTTTTTCTGCTTCCTTTTTAAAATCTTCTACTGAGTGGATTATTTCTATAAATTCATTTATAAGTTCGTCATTAACATTTACCACACCTGTTTCCACAGACACTGAGTCTTTCATGTCAGCGTATCGACCCCAGGCTCTTCTCATACTTTTGTGGGTTGTAATAAATATGCTAAGTATCAGTTCTTGAGCTTTCAGTTTATTTAAAATGCTAATTGTTTTAGGATTGGTTGGGTCTACAACTGCAACAAAAAGTTTTCTTCCCGCTTTATGAAAACCTGCTATTTCCCCTTCTCTTGAGTCTTCTTCTAAAATACTTCCAAGAGCTCCAAATTCTATTGTATAAGTAGTCAAATCGATAAATGGTATTCCATATTTATCACTTTTTGATTGAGTCAAATCTAAATCTTGATTTTCACTGGCCTTTCCATACAACATTTTAACCAGATCATCTTTAAATTGCAGCGTCATAAAAATGAGTATACAACAAAAATATTTTTTTAATCTAAATTAAAAATTCTAGCATTCTTAGTTTCCAATTTTCCAAACGCCTTTATCTAAAAACGCTTCAATGGTTTGCCTCTCGGCTTTATTTAGTAAATTAGAATAAGAATCTTTTTTTATATTTAATTTTTCATCTTTGAAAAATTTATTTAAAGTAATGATTTTTTTATTTTCCATATATGCAAGTCTTTTGTGATAACTATTTAAAAGTGCGATGCCGACTATTTGGTTCATAATATCTGTCTTTTTCTCTTTATCAAATTCCTTAAAAGCGTCATAATAATGTTGCCTATCAAAGAATTTAATATTTACAGGTACATACCCCTCTCTTATTAAGAGATAATTATTTAGCACCCTTCCGATACGTCCATTACCATCAACAAAGGGGTGAATATTTTCAAAAGTTAAATGAAACTTTGCAATTTTTTTAATAATATTTTCTTCTTGCCCACTTCTATACTCTAAAAACATCGCAAAAAGTCTACTGCCTACTTCAGTAGGAGCGGGTGCATGATATTGCCCCACTCTTACGTATTCATCTAAATTTCTAAATCGCCCAGCAATTCCATTATTTATATTTGAAATTAACATCTTATGTAAAAACAAAACTATATCATTATCGAGTTCTTTATCTTTGGCATTATTATCAACATATTCCACAACTCGGGCCAAATTTTTCGCTTCGTAAATTTCTCTTTCTTCTAAATATCTATCTAGTTTTATTTGCATCAAAATTTTCTCCGTTTCTTCTAATGTCAAAGTGGAGTTCTCAATTGCATTAGAATTATATACATGTTCAGCAACCTCAATTTCCCCTATTATTTTAATTAATTGTTCTTTTCCAGGCAAAGCCTTATAATATCTTTCCCTTAATTTCTCTATCTTTTTTAGATGTATATTTATTTTTGTCATATTCCTAAGTTCGTGAATATAGTAGAAATTATATATTTATTCATCTTTTTTGTCAAGTTATTCGTGAATAAAGTAACTTTTTAATACTAATTCATGAATTTTATACTTTTATTCGTTAAAATAGTCGCATTTTTTACTTTTTTAACGTTTTAGTGATATTCCAATATGCTGAATGGCTTTTTCTGTCGCCACGCGCCCTCGTGTTGTACGCTCGAGCATTCCTATTTGTAGCAAGTATGGCTCAACAACTTCTTCTATCGTCTCCATCTCTTCTCCAAGAGAAGCCGCTAAAGTGTTTAATCCTACTGGTCCACCTTTAAAATTTTCTATAATTGTTATTAAAAGGTTACGATCATTTTGGTTCATGCCGTATTCGTCGATTTCTAGTAGCGTAACTACTTCACGTACAATATCTTTTGTCACTTCCGACTTTCTTATTTGTGCCAAGTCACGCGCGCGCTTTAATAAATAGTTTGCTGTGCGAGGTGTACTTCTACTTCGTCTTGCTATTTCTTGTGCAGCGTTACTTTCATCATCCAAATTTACCTCCAATATTTTCGCACTTCTTTTTACTATTTTTTCTATCTCTGGCTCCGAATAATTTTCCAACCTATATACTCCTCCAGAAAAACGACTTCTAAGGGGAGATGAAATTAATGCCACTCGTGTGGTTGCCGCAACTAGCGTAAAAGGTGGGATGTCAAGCTGGATTGTCCGAGCTGCAGGTCCTTTCCCGATTATGATGTCTATCACTCCACTCTCCATCGCAGGATAAAGTACTTCTTCGATCATTTTGTTTAGTCTATGAATTTCGTCTATAAAAAGCACGTCTCCACTCTCTAAGTTTGTAAGTATGGAAGCCAGATCTCCCACTTTTTCAATAGCAGGTCCTGAAGTAGTCTTCATATTTGCACCTAAAGTTTTAGCAACAAGGTGAGCAATAGTAGTTTTCCCAAGCCCAGGCGGTCCATAAAATAATATATGTTCTGGCTGATGGTTTCTTTCTTTTGCCGCTTGTAAAAGTATTTTTAAATTGTTCTTTATTGTGTCTTGACCCACGTATTCGTCGAAGGTTTGGGGGCGTAAAGCCGAGTCCAAAACTTGGTCCCTTTGCTTAGTTTCTACTTCAGCTTTTTCCTCATGATTTTTTTTATTATTCCCAAAATCACCAGTATTTTCAATACTTTCTTCGCTGCTGTTATCGGTCTGTTTATAAATACTTGACATAAAAATATTTGCTGCTATAATAGTAAATCTAAATAAAAATTTAGTATTTTAGAGAGTAAACTAAAGTATAGCACATTAGGATATTTGTTCACAATTTATACTCCAGAGTATAAGTGTCCCCTTATCAATTTAAATCTCTAAGGAATTGACGAGATTCTCGCCTTCACTATTTGTCCGGAGTTTGCACCTGGTTCTCTCGCTAGTACGAGAATTTACTGGGACAACACTTATGGTTTAGTGTGGCTCCCGCGAGGGAGGATTATTTAGAGATTTAAGCGGATAAGTTACGATAAAATCACCGAAAGGTGTTTTTTATTTTTGTACCCTTCCTTTGTCTGTTATATTTTTTTCTTCCACATCAAAAATTCCCCCCACATCCGCAAGATCACCTTTTAGTGTAGGGTGTGAATCATAATTTTCTAAAATTATTTTCTCTGCTGAAATATCATCTATACTTTTTATACTGTCATCAATTTTTATAGTTGGAAAAGTTTTTGGCTCTCTTGTAAGTTGCTCTTTTGCTTGCTCTATATGGTTTTCGTAAATATGCACGTCTCCAAAAGTATGAATAAATTCTCCCGGCTCATAACCTGTTATTTTAGCTAAGATAATAGTGAGAAGTGCATAGCTTGCAATATTAAATGGCACACCTAAGAAAATATCTGCACTTCTTTGGTAAAGCTGCAATGAAAGTTTTCCGTTCTTCTGAGATACTTGAAACATATTGTGACAAATCGGAAATCGTGAAGTGTCTTCTAAATCTGCCATTGTATAAAGGTACTCTGGGTTCCAAGAATTTACTACGAGGTTTCTGGCGTCTGGGTCATCTTTTAGTTCTTGAACAATCCATGCTAGTTGGTCCACTTTCTTATCGCCTTTTCTTGTCGGCCATTTTCTCCACATTTCCCCATAAATTCTTGGTAATTCACCGTGAACTCTTGCAAACTCATCGTCTGTTTTTATTTTTTCAATAAATTCAGTTTGAGTCATTTCGGGCCAATTATTTTTTTCTCTATTTACACAATATATTCTATACGGATAATCATTCCAAATATTTATTCCATTGTCCACAAGATATTTAATATTTGTCATACCCTTTGTAAACCAAACAAGCTCATGCAAAACACCTTTCCAATAAGTTTTTTTAGTTGTAAGTAATGGAAAACCTTTTGACAAATCATACCTTGTTTGTCTTCCAAAAAGTGAGTACGATACTGCTCCTGCTCTTCTATCCACATTTTTAACTCCAGTATCCAAAATTTCTTTCATTAAATCTAAGTACTGGTACTCACTGTGTTTCTCGTTTTTATTATTTTCTTGCATATTATGTTTAAAGTTTTTTACCGATCGACTTCTTGACGTCAGGAAGTCGATACATTTTTGTTGATTGTTATAAATGATAATTACAGATTTAGTTTACCACCTATACAAAATCTCACAACTTTGACAATTTTTATAACTCTTCTCTTATTTTCATCCAAATTTTCCCTATAGTGTTTGCCCCACTTCCATCTATTCCTGTTCCCCAGTTTTCATCCCTTCCAAAAACTTTTAATATTCCTCGCCCATGTGATAATTTTAAAATTTCTTTGATTTCTGCGTGTTGATTTACTTTTGCTCTAAAAATTTCTTCCATAATTTCTTCCAGCTTTTCTCTTGAGTAGGCCATTTGAATTTCTGAGTTATTTTTATATTCTTGTGCAATCAGCCAAGCTTGAAGTGGACTTTTGGCATTTTTAATATTTTCTCGCTCTGTCGATACTTTTAGTTTTAAACACTGGTAAGCATGTTCTGCGGTCTTAAATATTTCTCCATTTATCTCAATTTCGTGAGCAGAAAACGGTGATAAATAGTGCCAAACTTCTTCCACAATATTTATTGGCTGATTTAGTAAATTATTTAATACATTGTTTAATGGGTTCATATTTTATTTTTTAACAACTTGCTTTACCACTTTATCCTCTTTTATGAAATTATCCCAATTATTTTTTGCAAAGTTTCCTACTTTTTTATAATCTCGCTTTGGACGACTTGAAAGTTTAGAGAAAACTAGTTGACCAATCGGCATTTTAGGGCGGAGAATTATTGGGAGAGTGTTTTGGTTTGTTAGTTCTAAAACAATATTTAAATAGTGGCCTGGGTTTATAACTCCAGCTGTGTTGTGTATCATAAGCCCAACACGAGCGAGTGAAGACTTCCCACCAAGCTGAATTAGGTATTCATCTGAGCCAAAAAAGTCGTGAGAAAGCCCAAGTACAGAGTGACCTGGGTGCAAAACGAATTCTTCATTATCTGCAATTAGGATCTCTTCCGTCTCGGGGTAGATTTTATTTACCGGGTCAATAATTTTACTTTTAAACTCCTTATTTATAATAAATTTATTTCCAAGTAAAATGTCGTAGCTCGCAGGGTTCATTCTCGCAATATCAAAACCATCAATTCTTATTTTTTTTGCCTTTACCGCTTTTTCAATGTCTGTGTCAGATAGAAACATAAATTTATTTTTATACTTATTTTTTTATTCAATATTAAATATTTTTTCAGTACCATAATAATCTGCCCAATTTTTATTATAAAAATCAAACATCCTAGCAAGTCTGTCTTGTTGTAGTTCTACACAACCAACTTCATTCATAAACTCTTCAAGTTCTTTTTTAACATTTTCTACATTCTCTTTATTTTCTGTTATAGTTTCAAATTCTGCTAAATATCCATAGCCTGCATTTTTATCTATACACACGACAATATTATTATTAGTAAACTCTTCTCTTTGTCGTGACCATTTTGCTTGGTAAGTCAGTCCACAGTCTAATAATTTCTGGTCAAGTTCTTGCAAACTCATGTTTAGCACCTCTTCAAACTCTGCTCGAGATACCCCGTTGGCACTTGTCCCAGCATCAAGCGATGCTTTTACAACTAGTATAACTTTACCGTTACTTTCTCTTGTGCGAATTGAAAAATCTTTTCCTTCGTCTAAAATTTTGTTGAACTCTACTAATTTATCGGGTGATACAATTTCGGAAAAATTTTCTTGAAAACTTTTTAAAACTTCCTCATTCTGATAAGCGAAATAGTGGTTCAGTTGTGAGCTTTTTTTCACCTCATTAGTATCGTAACCTTTTTTTATCAATTCTTGTTTTAGTCTACCTGCATTTTCCACACTCCCAAGCAAACTCTTTATCTCTATTTCATATTTCTGCATGATATAATTATAACATGATAAGGGAACAGTTAAAACGTAGCAAGATAAAGCTTATAGCAGCAATGGGTAAAAACCGGGAATTGGGTGTTAAAAATGGGCTTCCCGCCTGGAATCTAGCCTCTGACATGCTAAGATTCAAAACTCTTACAAATGGAAAAATAGTGGTCATGGGGCAAAATACTTATTTATCTCTACCAGAAAAATGGCGGCCACTACCAAACCGAAGGAATGTTGTCTTGACTTTGGATAAAGATTTCACTAAAAATAATGTTGAGGTTTTTCACTCTATACCAGAATTATTAGAATATTTTAAAGACGAAGAAGAGATTTGGATAATGGGAGGAGGGATGATTTATAAGCAGTTTGTAGAATTAGCAGATGAGCTACATTTAACTTTTGTCGATGGAGAATTTCCAGCAGATATATATTTCCCAGAGTTTGACCAGGAAAATAAAGAAAAATACAAAATTACCCATACAGAAAAAATTTCTAAAGATGAGAAAAATTCTCACGACACAGAATATGTAGTTTTTGAAAAAATTGTATAAGCTGCAAATTCTACTCAAACCTCTATATACCGCAAAGCTTTTTTATTTCTTGAAGTGTATTTTGAAAAACTACCTCCCTACTTTCTTCGCCATTTATAACCACATGTTTGTATTTTTGAATTTCAATTTTGTAGCCCAATACTGTTCTCTCAAAAAAATCTTTTTTCTTTTGATCAAAATAATTACCCCCACCAATTTCTTTTTCCCTGTTTATTCTTCTTTTTTCACTCTCAGTTACAGAAATATCATAGTAAATATACAAATCAGGTTGACTCTCGCCAACCACCGCATTCATTAGCCAATCAGTTAGCCAGCGCAAATCCTCTCTCTCCTTTCCATAAATTTGATATGCATATTGGGAAAGTTCAAATCTATTACAGATTACATTTTTACCTTCGTTTAAGTTTTTCAAAATCTCTTTTTCCATCACTTCTGCTCTATCGGCATAAATTAAAAAGGCTTCAGCTTTGTCAGAAAATCTATACTCTTCATTAAAAATCAAGCTTCTTATTTTCTGTGTCCATTCATTTGTGCCACCAGGTAAGCGAGTAAAATAAAACTTTTCTTGTAAGTTATTTTCCAAAACAAAGTTTTTTAATAAATCGATTTGTGTATCTTTCCCACAACCATCAATTCCTTCCAAAACAATAAATTTTCCCCTCATGTAAAACTATTTTATCTCCTGACTTGCAATCAAATCTTTCATCAGTTCATTTGTTTTACCCACACTTGTGTCCATAAAAATAACTTTTGAATTGTTCGAACTTCCTACACTTTTAAGTGTGTCTAAGTATTGAGTCAAAGACAAAATAGCCATAATTTCTTTTGGGTTCTGAGAAGTAATTTTTTGTAAAGTCGAAATAGAGTTCTCAAGACCCTTTGCTATAGCCTCTCTTTCTTGTGCAATACCTTCTCCTTGAAGACGTTTTCTTTCTTTGTCTGCTTCTGCTTCTTTTATAGCTTGAATTTTTAAGGCTTCACCTTTATTTTCCGCAGCTTTCCGAAGTTGTAAACTTGCAACAACTTCACTCATAGCGTCGGTAATTGTCGTTGGGAAATTTACGTTGGTGATTTGGAAACTTTTAATAAACATCCCCCATTCTTCAAATTGTTTTTCCAAATCATTTTGAATGTGCATAGCCAGCTCATCTTTTTTCTCCAGAATTCCCTCGTGAGTTTCTTTGGCAACATAAGTTCGGAGTGAATTTTCAATAATCGCACCTATAGATTGCCCGCGGTTTTCCAAAGAGTAAGTATATTTTTTAATTCCCTCGTCACTTGCGTCAACTATAAATATCAAGTTGGTAGCAATATCCACAATCACCTTATCTGCAGATGGATAGCGCCCATCTATTGCAAAGTTTTGTTGCCGAAGTGAAACCCTGTTGGCTATACGCTCAACAATTGGCAATTTAAAATTAAACCCTGCTGGCATCATGCGTGAGTACTTTCCTAAAAATTCTACAACCAAGACATTATTTTGTTCCACAATTTTTATAGAGGTAAAAAGTAAAGTCAAAACCACTACTACAAACACTATTAAATATATTGTCATAAGTGTTATTATACCCTTTTTATAAATAAGGGCAAATAGAATTCACTAATAATTTTTACTCCTTGTTGAGTGCCTCCCTCGTCTTCTCATACACCGCCCCACTTGCCTGGATGTTTCTGATAGATTGGTAAGTTTTAACAGCTTCTGTAGTTAACTTTCCAAAGTATCCTGTGATACTGTCTGAGTCTAGAAGGAATAGTTTGTGGAGAAGTTTTTGTAGTTCTGTTACGTCAGGTGATAATGATGATCCTGCTTCCATGTTGGTTTTGAAGTTGAAGGTTGAGGCACCTAGAACTGATCCACCATTTACAATTAATTTTTTTAGATTAACAAGATCTGCTCTAGTTTGAAACTCTGTATCATTTAAGAATGAGTGTAGTACATTAAGTCTTGGTTCTCCCTTATTTAAGGTAGCCATGTGATAGGCAAATTCTTCATCATCTCCATTTCTAAAAAGAACACATTGGTAAAGTAAGTTTAAGTGCTGACCATTTGAAAGTGGTTTACTTGTATATTCTGGAGATCCAAAGAATGCATCGTAAAACTTCTGAGGAGTATTTGTATTATGGTTTGTAATTGAAGAGACCCAATAATCAGATTCTCCTTGACTTGGTGATCTACCAAGGATACATGAGTATCCGTGTTTTACTAGTTCACTTATTGTTGTGGGGGTGGGTTTGTTAGGTGCGGGAACGGGTGGGGTTACTGAAGTTTGATTGGTATTATCTGTATCAAGGAAAACATATGCACTGGAATCTGCTGTTTCACCAGTATCCATATTAATTACACCTAATGTAAATTGTACTATATCTGCTGGCAATTCTTTTACTACAGCTTGCCCACCACCATTTACCGTACCTATAACGATTACACTTTTGCCATCCCAATTCATAGAAATTGTTCCGTCCGGATTTCTTTTAGGTCCACTTGGAATGTAAGGCATGTATACTGATTTTAAATTTTGTCCATTTGTTTCAGATACATATAAAATAGCTCTATAGTTAAGGTTTACAGAAACATTTCTAGCATCTGTAAATTTAACTTCATTTTGACCCCTCTTTTAAATCTTACATTTATATTAATATTGGTTGTTAATATTTGAATTCCACCCGTAAATGTAACGGGTTTGAATAATCCCCAAAAAGGTTGCGGGGTAATTTTTTGATTATTCCAATCACAACCACCATTTTTACCAGTTGTATCACCACGCAATACTGCATAGCAAATTTTCGAAGCTAAATCTAAAGACACATTATTATAGTTTGGGTATGCATCCGGTCCGACATTTTGAAAGCTAAGATTTTTGAATCTTTGTTTAGATCAAACCAATCGGTTTCAACTTTATACAATTTAGAATAATCTATTGAGTTTTGAGAAAAGTTTATCTTATTAGCCAACTGATAATCTAAAGTATCTGGACTAGAAATACTGTTTGGACTATAATATAAATATCCTTTGATTTTATATCTTTTTGAAAAATCATTAGTTGAAATACTATTTCTTAGATCTAAATCTTTAGTTAAACTAACTCCATCTGGAATATTTTGAAAACTATAGCTATTTGTGGTGCAATCTCCGTAAACATTTGTACCAGGGTTAGATCCTCCACATATAGCATTTTCCTGAACTAGAGATAGAGAAAGATATGCTTTATTAATTTTTCCTGCTGTTTTTAATTCATTTAGTATTAAACTAGGTATAGTATTTAATGGCAAAGCAATTGTGTGATTATCAGAGATTCTTAGTTTTATGGAATCTGGATAAGAAGAGGTTGGATATAATGGACTAGGAATAAGGGATCCTTCTCTACAAATTCCTGCAATCTTCGCTCTAGTATATGTCCCAACTATGCCATTTGCAGGAAGACCTTGTTCTTGTTGAAACTTTTTAACATAGTTTTGGGTAAGTCTTCCGTATACTCCAGACACTACAAATACATTTTCATCTAGATTGTAGTAGTCAGCAATGAAGTTTTGAAGTTCTGAGACTTGTCCTTGGGGATATGTTCTTGCATCAATATTACCCCTACGTAAAGTTTGAGAAATTTCTGGACAATATACACCATCACTTTCGATATTGTCATCTAGTTAATTCGCTGATTGAGCAAAAGATGAAGTGGATAATAATAAAGTGAAAAAAGACAAAACTAATAATTTGGTAAATTTGTGTTTCATATTTTTAACGATACCACAAAATAATAAATACCGATTAAAAGTTATCCACAAATGTAAAATATAAATAAATTTTAAGAAATTTATTTTTGTAAATTATTAATTCTTTTTATTTCAGCTTTTAAAATTTTATCCATTTTCTCTACACATTTTATAAAATCTTTTTCTTTCCAACCACGAGTAGTTTCGGCCGCGGAACCAAGTCGAAGTCCAGAAGGATCAAAAGGTGAGCGTGTTTCACCTGGTACAGTATTTTTATTTACTACGATCCCATTTGCCTCTAGTACTGTAGCCGCTTGCTCGCCTGTAAGACCTGCTCCATCCATCCATACATCCACTAAAAGTAAATGCGAGTCGGTACCACCACTAACGACTCTGTAGCCTAAGTTTTTAAAAGTCTTTGCCATTACTTGTGCGTTGACCACTACTTGTTTTGCGTAGTCTTTAAATTTTGGACTCATTGCCTCCTGCAGAGCAATAGCAATACCGGCAATGTTATTCATGTGTGGACCACCTTGAAGGCCTGGGAAAACTGCTTTGTCTATTTTCTCGTTTAGTTTGCGGTCATCAATTTTTGAAAAAATCATTGCACCTCGTGGACCTCGCAAAACTTTATGAGTGGTAGTTGTTATAATATCGGCATATGGAAATGGACTTGGGTATGCTTTTCCTGCGATAAGACCAGATATATGTGAAATGTCTGCTAGCAACAATGCACCAACTTTATCAGCAATCATTCGAAACTTTTTCCAATCTATTTTTCTTGGGTAGGCAGTAAAACCAGCCACGATTATTTGTGGCTTATTTTCAATAGCCATTTTTTCAATTTCCTCATAGTTTATACTTTCGGTTTTAGAATCTACTCCAAACTGTATGGCTGAAAAATATTTTCCTGAAAAAGAAACTTTGTGCCCGTGTGTAAGGTGACCTCCTGCGTTTAATGCCATTCCCATTATTTTATCCCCTGAGTTTAGAAGTGCAAAATACACTGCAGTGTTCATTGGACTTCCTGAAAGGGCCTGTACATTTACTGCCCACATTTTTTTATTTAAACCAAAAAGTTTTAAAGCTCTCTCTTGTGCAAGTAGCTCAATTTTGTCAGCATTTACTTGACCTTTGTAGTAGCGCTTTCCTGGGTAGCCTTCACTATATTTATTTCCAAGCTTACTCGCCATTGCTTGTTCAATATCCTTAGAAACATAATTTTCAGAGGCTATTAATGTTATATTTTTCTTCTGTCTTATCTCTTCATCTTTTAATATTTTTTCTACAATTTTATCTTTCATGGTATTTATGAGGTTAAAAAGATTCTGACGAACGGCGTCGGAGCCCCCGTAGAGAGGGTAAAGACGTGAGTAAGAATTTTTTTGACCGAGTTTAATTTAACTTTGTACGAAACGCAAAGTGTTTATTTTTTATTAATTAATAGTCTCGCACATATTTTAAGTCTATACTTTAAAATACTTTATGTAAATATTTACTTTAATATTAGAAGTGTTGTAAACATGTTATAATTTAGAAAAATTATGTCTGTGAAAAAAATCATTGGCATTGACCCAGGTTATGACAGGTGTGGGGTAGCAGTAATAGAAGGGACTTTTTCTAAACCAGTATTAGTTTTCTCTTGCTGTATTGAAACGGACAAAAAGAAAACATTTCCTGAAAGGATAGAATTCATTTTTAATACACTAAACAAAATTATCAAAGAATACTCACCACAACACGGAAGTATTGAAGATATTTTTATGACGACCAACCAAAAAACTGTGGTGAAAGTTGCAGAGGCTAGAGGAATTTGCCTTTTATCAATGCAGATAAATAAGCTCCTCATTGGCGAATACACGCCACTCCAAATAAAAACTTCACTCACTAGCTATGGAAAAGCTGACAAAAAACAAGTAGACTTCATAGTTAGAAAGATTTTAAAACTAGAAAAAGAGGATGGGAATAAAAAAGTTTTAGATGACGAAATAGATGCAATCGCGATAGCACTTACTTATTTATACAATTCCAGAATCTAATTTTTCTAAAGCTTTTTTAAAAGTGTTCATATTCGAAAATAATTCCTCATTATTTATATCAACCCATTTAACATCGCCCACTTCTTCAATTTGTTCGACAATTTTCTGTTTAGGATTTTTAAGCTTTAAAAGAACCATCATATCAAAGTGTAAATGTTCTCCTTCTTCTTTCTCTATTCTTTCATCTATTTTATGAATATCTAAAGATATTGGAATTCTGCCGTATATACCCTCCACTCTTTCGGTATCCATTCCTGTCTCTTCTTTTACTTCTCGAATTGCCGCTTGAAATATATTTTCATCTACATCATCAATATGCCCTCCTGGTTGTTGATACCTATTACCCACTTTATGAAACAACAATAAAACTTTATTATTATCTACAACCAATCCACTCACCGTTACGTGTCCGTTCATATTCTTCCTATCTATGCAGTTATTATTTTTATCCAGATACTCTAAAAAACTGTTAACATGCGAGTCTCCTGCAAACTTTTTTTGATAATTTTCTAAAACTTTTAAAAAATGTTTTTTCATAACTGTATTTTATCATACTAAGTTAAAAACTTAATTTTGTAGCTAATGGCAAAATCCTTGCATTAGATTAATTAGCATGATATTATTAAAACATAATATTCAAAAATAATAATATGTATAGTAATGTAACCATGTCTTTACCAGCATCTTTGGTAGAATATATAAATGAGAAAGCAAAAAGTGAGATGTCGTCTAAATCTGACATTGTTCGTCGTGCAATTTTAAAAATGAAAGAAGATGATTTTTGGAATGATTTCTTAGAAGCAAAAGAAGACGTAAAGAAAGGACGAGTATATTCTGGAAACTTAAAAAAATTGGTAGCAGAAATTAACTAGAAAATGGAAAAAAAGAATATTATATTGACTGTAACTTTTACTTCCAAATTTCTACGTCTTTATAAAAAAATGTACCCTGACTTACAAGACCAAGTAGACAAAGTGGTAGAAAAATTTAAACACACAGAAAATCATTCCGAGCTTAAAGTGCACAAGTTGTCAGGAAAACTTAAGAATACTTATGCTTTCAGCGTTAACTATTCTGTCAGAATTATTTTTGAATACACTAATAGCAAAATAGTAACAATTTTACTTACCGTAGGTGATCACTCCATTTATGAGAAATTTTTAAAGAAGTAAATCAAACCCCTTGCTTTTTTCTTGAAAATCTGGTAAAAAGTGATGTAGAAATATGAAACGTACACATACCGTTACAACCGAGGAAGAATACGACGCTGACGGCGAGCTGATTTCGGCTTCTGAAGAACATACAATTATAGAAACTCATAACTTCATGGAGGAAGACGAAGAAGACGAAGACCTTATGTTTGTTGGTAAAAGAGAGAGTCAGGTAGAAGATGATTTACCACTAATTATTATTGCTGATGATAACAATTTTTGGTAGAAAAATATGTTAGTGTGTTACACTAATTTTATCTTTAATTTTACCTTCAAATTTATATGAAAAAAAAGAATTATCGAAAAGTTTTATTTTTAGAAATCCTGGTTACACTTTTGTCTCTGGGTATTCTTACTGGTTCTTTAGTTCTGATTTGGGTGTCATCATTTACTCTTCCAGACTTTTCCACCATCGCCTCCCGCCAGCTTGAGTCGACAACAAAAATATATGATCGTACAGGCGCAAACCTGCTTTATGCTTTCCGACAAAAAATACGCCGTACACCTATTCTTAGAGAAAATATTTCTGACAATATTGTTAAAGCAACAATTGCAATTGAGGACGATAAATTTTACCAACACGGAGGAATATCTGTGCGAGGAATACTACGTGCACTTTATGTAAATTTAACTTCCGACAAAACTCAAGGTGGGTCTACCATTACTCAACAGGTAGTGAAAAATGCACTACTCACCCAACAAAGAACTTTAGAAAGAAAAATAAAAGAAGTAATCCTTGCTACCAAACTCGAACAAACTCTTCCAAAAGACCAAATCCTTTTAATGTATCTTAATGATAATCCTTATGGTGGAGAAATTTATGGTGTGGAAGAAGCTACGCTTTATTATTTTGGTAAACACGCAAAAGACTTAAGCTTAGCAGAAGCGGCATATTTAGCTGCAATTCCAAAAAACCCCAACCTTTATAATCCTTATGCTAAAACACGTGACCCATTAGAACAAAGAAAAAATCTAGTATTACAAAGAATGCTGGAAACGGGAGTAGTTAGTGAAAATGATGTGGCAGTAGCAAAAAATTCTAAAGTAGTGTTTGTGTCAAAAAGTGACAACGCTTCAAAAGCCCACCACTTTGTGTTTTACATAAAAGATTATCTTGAAAAGAAATACGGCCCCGACTTTGACACTCAAGGACTTTCGATAAAAACAACTCTTGACTCAGATATCCAAACCAAGACGGAAGAAATAGCAAAGAATTATATTACCGAGTACATTACTAAATATGGAAAATCCAAAGCATTCAATCTTACCACTTTAAATACGGGAATAGTTATTTTGGGTGGCGACAATGCGCAAATTCTCGCTATGGTAGGCTCTCGTGACTACAACGACCCAGCAATTGATGGTAAATACAATATAGCTACTGCACTTCGTCAACCAGGGTCTTCAATAAAACCAATTATATATTCCGCAGCTTTTGAACAAGGTCTAACTCCTGAGTCTGTTGTATTTGACACACCCACCGAGTTCAACACTTCTTGCCCGCCAGCAGATGGAAAACGTCGCGATGCACCCTGCTACTCTCCTCAAAATTATGATAGCTCATTTGAAGGTGCACTTACAATGCGTGAAGCACTTGGTAATTCACGAAACATCCCCGCTGTTAAAATACTTTACCTTGTGGGTGTAACAAATGCTGTAAATTATGCCAAAAAGTTTGGCATTACATCTCTTACAGATCCCAAACGCTATGGACTTTCACTTGTACTTGGTGGAGCCGAGGTTTCACTTTTACAACTCACAAGTGCCTATTCAGTATTTGAAGCCAATGGTACTTATAGAAAACCAGACGGTATATTAGAAGTGAAAGACAAAAATGGAAAAGTTCTGGAATCATGGGAAGATAGTGGTTATGGAGTTATTAGTCCTGACACTGCAGGTAAAATAACCTCTATTCTTTCTGATAACGGAGCGCGAACAAGAGTATTTGGCCCGAACAATCAAATGAATTTTCCTGGCCGTGACGTTGCTGTAAAAACAGGTACAACCAATGATTATAAAGATGGTTGGGTTATAGGCTACAATACAAATTATGTAGTTGGTGCGTGGCTCGGTAAAAATGATAATACCCAAATAGGACAAGTTGCTGCTTCACTTTCAGTTGTTCCAATGTGGAGGCAAATTATGACTTATCTTATCAATAAAAAAGAGCCGGGGCCACTAAATAAAGAGTACACTTCAGTGCCAAAGGTTGAAGGTACTCAGTGTACAAACGGAACAGCTTATGATATTTCATACCTAGCAGCACAAAAAGGTTTATTTGGGCTTACAAATGACTCTCAACTTCCCCGCTGGTATGTTGGCCCGTCTTCATCTTGTGGACAATCAATACCTGAAACTTCTTCCTCTACACCAACCACTACACCAAGCAATTCTAGTGGAGGCATTTTCTCTAATACTCCCGTTGTGCAACTTCCTTCTACGAATGTGTCTACGAGCAGTCCCAATTAATTCTATTTAATAATTAAGTTTTCTCTAAACTTTTCTAAAAATAAATTTCCTATCTCTTCCTGTTTTCTAATTACCAAAAACCTCAAACTACTTTTGTTGATTATTTTTAAAAAGACAATATTTTCATCCTGAGCATTTTGTTTGATATTTTTAACTATAAATTTTATTTGTGTTCCAATTTCCTCTCCCAACACTAAAACTAAAACTTCTCTCAAAACTTTTAACCTATCTTGGTTTTTCAAGACAATATCTTGAATTTCGGAATATTTATCTTGTTTTTGCACTTGTTTTAAATTTTTGATTACCTATAGCTTGGCATTAGTAAATAAGTATAAGAAGAGTCGCTCAAACCCTGCACAATAATAGCTTTATTTTGAGCCGTAAACTTTAAAATAACACTTTGGTCACCCATGATCTGCAAAAACTCTTCCAAATATTTTGAATTCATTTTTACTGAAAATCCCTCACCTTTTAAAGTGGTGGCGACTTCTTCTTTAGTTCCTCCAATATCTAAGCTCGTTGCTTCTAAAAAACATTTATCTTTCTCTATTAGAACATTTATCTGTGAAGTCTTATCACCAAAGAAAGAAACTATTTTTAAGGACTTTACTAAATCTTCTTTTAAGAATACTGCAAACGAAACCGGGTTAGTCGGGATAATTTGTACATAATTTGGAAAATTACCCTCGATTAGCCTTGATACTACAAAAGTATTATCTACCTGAAGTAGAAGAGAGTTTTTGGATAAAACTATTTTTAGTTCATGTTTTTCAAACTCTTCAAAAAGGCGGATTATTTCTTTCACATTTTTTTCAGGTACAATAAATTTACTTTCAGTAAACTCCCTGCCTTCTACTTTTATTTTTCTTTCACAAAGCCTATAAGCATCGGTAGCAACATAGGTAATAACATCATCTTTTAAATAAATATAAACTCCAGATATTTCTGGTTTCAGGTCACTTTTTGCAACCGCAAATACACAAGACTTAAGTCCGTTTAAAAACAAATTACAATCAATTGAGAATTGTTCTCCCTCTACGTTTGGTAATTTTGGAAAACCAGAACAGTCTGTAGTTTTTAATGTAAAAGTATGAGTATCAACAGAAATAGTTAGTTTATTGTCTAAATACTCTAAAACACACTCGGTTCCAAGTTTAGGATTTACAGTATTTAGAAGTCGTGAAATAACATCCCCTAGAATCGAAAATTCACCCTCAGTTACTACCTCTACCATTGTGACCGACTCATATCCAATATCTATATTTGTAGAGCGAATTACTAAACTATTTATTTCGGTCTTGAATAATATACTTTTGAGGGTTATATTTTGTCCAGACTTCATAACTGCTTGGGCAGCTTTATTCACTTCTTTTTTTAATTTTTCAAATGGAATTTTAATTTTCATCTTGTTGTTAGTCTTATTGTACTATATTTTAATTTTTTAATTATCCATCTCTTTTTATATAACAAGTGTGGAAATGTGGAAATCTTTTTTAACTGGAGACATTTTCTATATTTTTTTAGAATTTGTTGTAATATATTATGTTAATAACTGGCGGATTTCGTCTAACTCTTTGTTGATTTGTGGGTTTGACTCCTTGTCGGTCTTGATCTTTTCACATGAATGCATGATAGTTGTGTGGTCTCTTCCCCCAAGCTTTTCCCCAATAAGTTGATATGCCATGTTGAAAACTTCTCGTAAAAAGTAAATACAAATTTGCCGTGGATATACTATATCTTGTCTACGAGTTTTTCCTAAAACCAATTTTTGGTCGATATTGTAGTACTTGCATATTGATTCTATGATTTGCTCTGGAGTTTTACTAGTTTTTTCTTTGATATGGGCTTTTAAAAGCGCTTTTGCTTCTGAAATGTCTATTGGCATTTTACGAAGCTCAGTTTGTACTATTAAAACGTTCACTATTCCTTCAAGCTCACGAATATTACCACCAAAGTTTTGAGCTACATATTTTACGACTTCATCACTAATGAGGTTTGACTTGTTTGCCACTTTCTCCTTTAAAATAAGCATTTTTGACTCAAACTCAGGGTTATTTATGTCGACAATCATACCTTGGTGAAAGCGGGACTTGAGTCTGTCCTCTAGGCCAATGATGAAGTTTGGGTGACGATCCGATGAAAAAATAATTTGCTTATTTTCGTTGTACATATTATTAAAAAGGTGAAAAAGTTCATCTTGGGTTTTGTCTTTTCCGGAAATAAACTGAATGTCGTCAATAATAATGGCGTCGTATTTTTTAAATTTTTCTTTAAATTGTTGCTGTCGATTGGCTTGAACTGACTGAACATAGTCAGAAGAATAGGCGTCAAGAGTGGTATAAAAGACTTTTTTATGAGGAAAGTTTTGTTTTATGGTCGCCCCAGTTGCTTGAATAAGGTGAGTTTTTCCTAAACCCACATTTCCATACACGAAAAATGGGTTATAAGTTGTACCTGGGTTTTTTACTATTGCCTGGGCTGAAGCATAGGCAAGTTCATTAAAGCCTCCAATTACAAAGTTCTTAAAAGTGTACCGTGGATTTAAGCCGTCTTCACGGCTATCAAGGTTGATAAGTTGGGGGGCAATCCTGTTTTCAGGGTTTTCGCCATTGTTCTCCGGGTTTGGAGATGCGTTATGGTCTTTTTTAATCTGTTTTACTGTATATGATACCGCACGTACAGAAGGAAATTGGTTGCGCATGATTTCTAAAACCTTTAGTTTATACTTATCATTGAGCCAATCTTTCACAAAATCATTAGGAACTCCAATGTATACCTCGCCATTCTCGACTTTTACAAAAAAAGTATTGTTAAACCAGGTTTGAAAGTTGGCTTTAGACAATGTTCCCTTCAGTTCTTCCAATACAATATTCCAAACTTCTTTTTCTGGCATAGTATCAATGATTTATGTTTTTATTATAACAAAAATGGAAAAATAAGCGAACTTATTGACAAGCTTGTGGATAACTTTGGGGATATGTTATTAACTTTTGAACTATTCCGCTATTTCCCTTGCCAAAATAGACTTTTTTTGATATATTTGTGTGCATATGTCAACAACCTACAACCCATCAAAAGTAAAACGTGCTCGTAAACACGGATTTTTATCTCGTTCTAAAACTTCTAATGGTCAAAAAGTGCTTCTTCGAAGAATGCGTAAAGGAAGAAGGGCACTAACTGTTTCTGCAAAGACTTTCAAAAAGAAAAGTTAGACCCCACCTAACCTCCCCTTAAATAAGGGGAGGAATAGAACAAGATGCTTCCTACTAAAAATAAATTCGGAAAAATTGATTTTCAAACTTTAAAAAATCAGAAAACTAAACGAGTTAATACTGATATTGGTTTTGTGCTTGCTTTACAAGATGTAATTACTCCTATCAAACAAACTATTGTACTATCAAAAAAAGTAGCCAAAAGTTCGGTTACGAGAAATAAATTAAAAAGACTTTTTTACAATTCGGTGTTAGAATTGAACAAAGAAATTAGTTTTAGTAAAAAAAGTTTTATTTTTTACCCTAATAAAAATTTCACGAAAGAAAAATTACAAGAAATAATTAAAAATATATGTTTACCACAATAGTAATTGCGCCGCTTTATAACACTTTAATTTATATAGTTAATTTGGTACCCAATCATTATCTTTGGGTTGCAGTTTGTATTTTGACTATTTTATTTAAAATAATTCTACTTCCCCTTTATAAAAAACAAGTTAAGGACCAAATTGTTATGGCACATTTGGCCCCTAAGTTAAAAGACTTACAGGAGAAATTAAAAAATAAACGAGAGGACCTGGCCAAAGAAACCATGGCACTTTATGGAAAGTATAAAGTAAATCCTTTCATTTCAATTTTAATACTGATAATACAGTTACCTTTTTTAATTGGTCTGTACAGAATATTCTTAGTCGACTTATCTACTAGAAAAGAATTATTATATAGCTTTGTTCCCTATCCTGAAACCATTAACCATTTATTTTTATGGTTTACACTAACTGAAAAAAGCTATGTGTTAGGAATTGTGGCAGGAATATCCCAGTATATTTTAGGAATATATATGTTTAAGGCAAAATCTGGAAAAGAAGCCGAGGCTGAGCCAGAGTTTGCAAGAGCCATGCAAACCCAAATGAAATATTTCCTACCAATAGTTATCGCTGTTGTTTCAGCTGTAACTCCATCTGTAATTTCACTTTATATAATTGTAGGAAATATTTTTATGATATTCCAAGAAATTTCCATTAAAAAACCACTCGAGATAAAAATTAAGAAAGAGTTAGAAGCCTAGTTTATAAAGTTTTAAAGTCTTTTTGTCTCGGAAAAATATACCAGAATTTTTAATATTTAGATCTATTACGTCAAATGGTTTATTTTCAAAGTAGGACACGATTTTTGTTGAAGTGCTAGTTAGCTTTCTGTATACTAAAATATCTTCTGTATTTATTTTATTTTTATAATAATCGTCTGGAAATAGGTAATTTTGGTTTAAGTCTTTGGGAACTGCACAGAAAATTCCATTTAAAAATATTCCCTGTGCACACTTTTCTGCAAGTGTAGGGATAGTAATGGGTCCAAAAGTTTTAGTTTTGGTATTTACGAGATATGTTTGTAAGCTACCTTTCCCCCCATCACTATAAATTAGCAAATCACTTATATCTGTTGGCTGAATCGCAAGTCCAACTGTAGGTTTGATTAATTGTTTTTGAAAACCAGACTTTATATCTAAAGTTATAGCTATACTCTCACCATAAACTGTACCTTTCAAAGCAAGAATAAGTGTAGAGTCGTCAAGATATTTTAAATTCCAGTCTACAAGCGGAACATTGGTTACATTTTTTATTTTCTCGTCTTTAAAGGTTAATTCTTTAATTTGAAGATAGTTACCATTTTGCACACCGTAAACCATTTTCTCAGCTCCTACATCTACAGTAAGTATATTATCCTCTAATCTATCTGTCCTGTTTAGTTTAAGATTCATTAGATAAGTTTGTATATCCCCTTTCAACTGTTTACGTAAAACTATGTAATCAGCATTCTTAGAAAACAAAACTTCTTCTGTACTTGTGGCAGTCGGCGGTGTACTTAAAGGTATTATTTTTTTAGATTCTGTATCATAATCAAATATTTTACCAGTCTCTTTAACTACGTACCGTACAGCAGAATAAGTATAAAAATCATCATTATTTTCAACCTCTAAATCACATAGCATATTTAAAAAATGCACAGTTTCTTTGTCTATTAACTTTGTCGGTTCTTTGTCGGTTTTGTTTTTATATAAAATTTCAGTATATTTTTTTTGGAAAATATAAAGTCTATTTCTAGTTTCTTCATCTAAAATATCTGTTTGAGGAGTGTCTTCAAAACCTGAAATTGTTCTAAAAAGAACTTGGAAATTGGTTACTTCTTTTCCTTTAGTATCTTTCTGTAGGTAAACAGTAAGCTTTTCTCCACATACCTTTGGCTTGTCTTTAATATAATTTTTTATAGATATTTTTTTCTCTACAGTGGTAAAACCCGAGACAGGATTATCTTCTATCAGATAAACCTTAGAAGCATCATCAGCTGACTTAAGACTATCTTCAGCACCTAAAATAGTTCCTAATTTCCTAATACTAAAATCTGTAAGTAAACTAGTGCTACTTTCTTTGTTTAACAAATCCGTTTCTTTAAAAATTGGTAATAGACTACCCGCACTTGTAGAAGTGCTGGTATCAACAATATTAATATTACCATTTACTGAGCGTGGAAAATAAACATATGTTAAAAATATTAATATTAAAACTAAGAAAAATAATATAAAAACTACTAAAGATAAACCTATAAATCTTTTATGGTCTTTTATATAGTCTTTAGCATTTCCTTTTGTTTTTTGGGTTTCGTCCATATATTTATTTAAGGAGTTGTTACTGGTAACAAAACTGCGTTTGTACCAGGTGTCTGTCTATTCCCTACTACGGTATTATTAAAAAAACTAAATGCAGGAAGATTGAGTAAATCGGGATTAATGGTATTAATAATTAACCAAGATGATAAAACGAAAACAAGCGAGTACAAAGAGTTCTTCATTTTTTCTTTACCTTTCATATTTCCTGTCACAGAAGGGTTTAAAATTCCTTCAAAAGCTCCAACCATAAACATAATTACCGATAAGGCAATAGTTATTCCAATTAGCAAATCAAAAGCAGTTTGGACTAAGTTTTGAATGCCTGAGTCATTAGCGGGATCAATAGAAAAAACTCCCCCACTAAAAATCCCAACATCTAAAAGTGGAGTACTTTGCACACTCGAGCCACTGCTGACAGAAGTCATTTGATAATTAATTTTTCCATCTTGAGCAAAAATTAACGATAAAGAAGAGATGAATATAACTAAAGGTAAAATTATTTTTTTCATATTAATTTGATTTGAATGTAAAACCAACATCATTTTCTTGGGTCAATTTATTTTTTTGAAAAATGTTTAAAACTATTCTGGTTATCTCTTTTTCTTTATTGGAAAGTTTTAAAAACCATGGCGAAGTAATATTAACTGGGTTATCATTTATTTTCCAACTATAGGTAAGATAATTGTCTCGTTTATTTTGTACCGAAAAAAAATATGGTTCTACACTCATATACATTTCCCTTCCATTTTCAGTTTGTCCCACAGCATTTTGGACTAAATTTTTTTCATCAGTTTTATAAATAATTGCTTCTACTTTTTGAAGTAGAATAAACACATCGGTTAATTTAGCTAGTAAACCGTCTGGCTCGATTTTTATTTTTAGACTTAAACTTTTATCTATAATGTTGCCTTTTAAGGTGTTCAAGGTTTTTCCAAATCCAGAAGACTCTTTACTATCTTGACCGTTTATTTTCCAAGAATAATTTTTTCCTGAGTTGTTCTTAGATACATTTCCATTATCAATTTCAAAAACAGCAGCTCTTACCAGTCCTTCTTGAGCTGGTAGTCGACGACCTTTATAAAAAGCAGGAACATACGAGTCAGCACCTTCGTAAAAAATGTATGAGGTATTCGCGATAATTGTAGTTTCTGCATTTATACTTTCTTGTCCCTCTTCTGTAATATTTACCCTCACCACTTTAGAACCCCCAAGAGGAGTGCGCTCCGTTAAAGTTTTCCTACCTACCCCACTGTCTACAATTTTTCCATTCACACTCCATTCTATATTGGCTTTATTAAGATTATAAGTAGAGCTCTCAAGAGTCAGTGTTACCTCTTCGCCTTCTTTTGGAGTTTCAGGATATTTAGAAATAAATAAATCCGCCGCTAAAACACTATCATAAAAATTAAAAACTAAAAAGAAAAATAAACTTAAAAAACAAATCTGCTTCATAAAAAATAGTATAACCGAAAATTTAAAATTAGTTTACCAACTCAGGGGAAAGATCTGCATTTTGAAGTTTGAGTTTTTCTTCTTCTGCTTTGAGGATTTGTTCAGGGTTGGAAGTTATAATTTTATCTTCAGTTTCCGAAGCAATAACTTTTATTGCTACGTGTTTTAGACCCGCAAAGAAAATACCCTCCCCCACACCTGATTCTAACAGTAAAAATTTCTCTTCATTGGTTAAATTAAAAGTCTGCTGGAGCAAGTCAATTGCCAGTGGCGATTGTTTCAAAAGGAGCTGAATGGAAGAGTTAGTAACAATGGGTGCTCCATATGGACTACGCAAAAAGTCCCCTACGTCTTGAGTAATAGTGGAGATTCCTAAGTAGTATTTACGTCCACGTTTTACTAAAGAAGATAAAAAAGAAGCGGTGTCTTCGGCTTTCATCATCCACCAGGCTTCATCCACCACCATTAATCTTTTTTTAAGTTTTCTACGAACTGCATTCCAAATGAAGTGAGTAATAAGGTACATGGCAACTGGCTTTAAATCGTCTTCCATATCGCGAATAGAAAAAACTACCATTGCCCTATCAATATCCACATTAGTCGGTTGATTTAAAAATCCTGCCCAGGTACCAGTTGTATATTTGGATATTTTTATCAAAATACTTTCTGCCCCGTCTATTCCTCCAAGAATTAATTCAAAATCTGTAAGTAATGGAACATCTTTTGATTCCCAGCCTGACTCAGGGTCAATATCTTTTAAAGCGTAGGTTTCTGTAATTGCCCTATCAACGAGTGCGTCCTCTTCTGGAGTAAGTCTATTTAACATAGTTCTAAAAAGACCAACCAGCTCAATAACGTGAGATCTATAAACTTCTTGGGGTGATTCATTTTCACCAACACGCGGTAAATCAAAAGGGTTTATGTGGTGATCACTTGATAAAGAAAGGTTAAAAGTTCTACCTCCTACAGCTTCTGACAAATGTTTGTACTCGTACTCTGGATCAATCACTATTACATCTACTCCAAACATAAGTGAACGTAAAATTTCAAGTTTTATGGTGTAAGATTTTCCAGCACCTGAGCGAGCGAAACAAACAGAGTTATAGTTTTCCATTGAGTACCGGTCGAAAATTACAAGCGATGCATTATGCCTATTTACCCCGTAAAGTATTCCCTTGTCTTGGGTAAGGTCAGCTGACACGAAAGGAAAAGTGGAAGATAAAGGACCAGTATTGAGCTTGGTATGCACTCCTAAAATATCTTTCCCAACTGGAATGTTTGAAGTAAAGGCTTCACCTTGTTGGAAAATTGCAGACTTTATGAAAATACTTCTTGACTCAAACATACTTCGAAGTTCTGTTTCTGCTTTGTCTAACTCTACAAGGGTAGAGCCATACATAGTTATATAAATTCCCACATCAAACATTTTTTCTTCACTTTGTGTAAGGGCGTCACGTAAATTTTCCAAGTCTTGGTAAGCTTGCTCGAGCTCTGGGCTTCGAACTTTCCCCTCTTCGCTTCTGGTTAAAATCTGACTCTCAACCTCCGCAACTTTTCTTTCGAACTTTTTTAAAATACTAGCAGTGTCAATTGGATAAACGTAAATAGAAATATCAAACACTTTATCGAGATTTATAAGTGGTGAAAGCCAAGAGTCAGTGAGCAGTTTTGGGTATGAAATAACAAAAAAAGTTCGTGAATATGCACCAGAAACATTAATAGTATTTGAGTCTATTTTTATAGCACTCGGTGACAAAATGTCTTTCAGGGATAAAGTTGTTTGTTGTTTATTTATTGCATCTTCTTTATTGGAAGAAAAAAGTGTATCTAAAAATGACATGTTTTTAGTATACATTAAAAATATAAAATCTAACTCGTCATCTCTGCAGATTTTATTTCCATGTTGGGATTGTAAATTTTATAAAACAATTCTATGAGTTCTTCAGTTCCTAGCAAGTTTACCTGGAGTCCTAAACCAGAAAGTCCGCCTGCTACTACAGATATTCTCTGCTCAAGTTGGGTTCTCCACTCCTCAACCTGCTTGTCGCCAAGCTGGACCTCTTTAGAGCCAATTCCGAAATTACTCAAAAATCCTCCACCCGAGTTCCCGCTCCCTTCTCCATGATCAAAATCAATCACTATAAAAAACCTTTTATTCATAATGTTTGTCTTCTCAGAAAAAGTTTTTATAAATTGTCTATATTCACGAATTTGGTTTGTCATTAGCTCGTCCTTTACTTCGTTTTGCCTTTTTTCTAAACTCAATAAATATGGCCGCATATCCACACGCCGACTCTCGACGTGTATCTGTACTGGAAAGTCCAGTGTATTTAAAAAACCAGAAAATTGCCCTATCACTGCAGCTTGCTCTTCAGCACTTTTTAAAGATAAGTTTAAAGAAGAGCAAACAAGCGCAACTTTTATGCGCCCATCATCCATGTACATTATCCCGTCTTTAATATTTTTTATTGGTACAAAATCTTGAGCTCTTACTTCTGCCATAAAAATAGTATAACCGAAAATTATTTTTTATCTAAACTCTTTGCCAGATTTTCTATTTGACCACTTGAGAAAAGTTTTCTAGGAATTTTAGCATCTTTTTTAGTTTCTATATCTGCCTCTTTTTTAGCTTTAATAACATTATCTTTTGAGTCTTGCACTGAAGGTGTTCTCCAGAAAAGTCTTTTTGGGCGCAAAATATAAAAAACAAAATTTTGCACTAGAAAAATAAAAGGTTTTCCATTGGGTTTTAAAAAGGCTAGCGCAAGTGAAAAAGCAATCACCGGACAAAGTATAAAGTACAAATACCAGTGCCCCGTGAACAATCTCCAGACAATTATCGAAAGTCCAAAACCACCCCCTAGGTAAGAAAATTGTTTTAAAGTAAAAGGACCAAATATTCTATCTTCTACTTCAATAAATTGTGGGACTTTGTATTGCATGCAAATATAACTATGGTTATTATAACCTATAAGGGTCAGCTCCAGCAAGGGTGTTCATAATATTTGTTGATCCACCACTGGATACATTTTTATTTAGTGATTTTATTTTATCTTGAAGTTGTCTCATTCTTTCTTCTTTTGTTGCAGGTAAAATCTCACTTTTAAAATTTGTTTCTTTAGTTGCCTCATTTGCTGTTTGTTGAAGTGCTTCATCGACTATTTCTTTCTTAATATTCGGGTGAGAAATGTCGGTCTTCTGGTCTAAATTATAAAGATATTCAATATCGGCAAGTAAAATACTTTTTGCCCCACTTTTAACTTCAATTTTAGTTTCAGGAGTAGAATTTTTACTAATACTTGTTCCAGCATTTTTTATTTTCTCATCACCCCCTGTAAGCTCAGACATGCTCAATACTTGCTTGGTAGGACTTTCAGTTTTTGAATTTGTTTGAGGTGTAGATCGTCTCATTTCGAGTATAGTATCCAAGGCGTTTTTAGAGACTGAGCTGCTAAACGAATTATTTTGAATTGGTGTATTGATCGGAATTGCCATCGAAACACTAGATATTTTCACGTTACCCGATACATCTCCAGCGTTCTCTGAAAAATCAAAAATACTTTTTTTAAGTTCCTCCCCTGTTTTAATTATTGAAACTTTTCTCTCTTTATCGATTGGTATTTTGATTTCTTCTTTTACTTGTTCTCCAAAAATACTCTGTACTGGCTTGATTCCCTGAAGCTCTTTTATAGTTTTTCTATTTTCGTCATTTTCTTTTTCTGCTTTTTCCAGTCTTTTTATAAGGTCCTGCAAAGTTGCCGATGGTGCAGTACCCTCACTATCTACAGCCCCAAACCTACTATTTACCAATTTGTTAATACTCTCGGTTAGAGTGGCAAGCTGCCCTTCTACATTTGCTATTGTGTGTTTTGGAGCTTCAACTGGTTTAACTTCCTCTTTAAATTCCCCTGCTATTGGCGTGTGAATTTTTGGTTTTGACAAAGTACTCTCCCAATCAAATTGTACATTACCAGTTTGGCTGTTAGTCGTTCCGTCTGAAAGTAAACTTTTTTCTTCACCTGTATTTTTATAAAAGTTTTTAATATCATCATCTTTACTATTAAGTTTTTCAGAAACATCTCTCGGTGAGTTATCTGAGTTTTGAGTATTTACTTTTGGAACATTTGAAGTATAGCTTTTTCCTGATACTTGGGGCATGCCCCCATTATCTTTTCTTATTTGTTCATCCAGTTGAATTTTAAAAAGTCTTGCCGCTTTTAGTTCTTCAATATAGTCTTTTAAAATATCATTTTCTGTATCAGCCGATATTCTCATTGCCACTCTGTTTTCAACATTTATTGAACTTTTTATATTTTCCGTAAGCTCTTCTTTTGTTATTAGCCCAAGACACACGTCTTCAATCGCGGGTTCAAGGTCGGCAATTTGGTCTGCAGTCAAAGCGTGTCTCGCACCGATAGCGGACACCATAATAGCTAGGCGCCCAGAAAGGACTAGGTCCTTTAAACCTTCAGGTAAGTTGTTATACATTTGTGCATAGTGCTCTTCTGTATATTGCATAAATAATATTTAGTATACAATACTATTTTAAATAGTCTAAATAATTTTCTTTTGTTACCATTGTTACACTTGCCTTTTCTTTTTTATATTCTTCCTCAAATAATTTAACACCCTTTGATTTTCTCTGTGTCCATTTACATTCAAAAGCTTTTAGCTCTCCACCAGATTCCTCAAGGTAATCAATTTCTATATCGTTATAAGTTTGCCAAAAGTATTTATTCGAATACATTCTGTTATAATTAGTATATTTTATTCTCTCCATTACCCAAAAATTTTCAAAGACCTGACCAATATCAGTTCGCGTATCATAATCATTAAAATTTTGAATTACAGCATTTCTAAAACCAATATCAACAAAATAAACCTTCATAGCCCTTTTCAGCTCGTTGTTTAAGTTTCTAGAAAATGAGTACATAATTTTTGTTACAAAAGTTTTTTCGAGCAGGTCTAAATAATTTCTAATTGTTTCTGGTGAAGTATTAACCATTTTAGCAAGTCCACCTACCGTAACAGTTTGCGAAATATTTATGGCTAGTATCTTAACTAATTTTGATAATATTTCAGATTTTTTTATACCTTGCATTACAAATACGTCTTTATATAATGTGCTTTCAACTAAAGTCTCTAAGTATTCTTTTGCTTGTGACTTTGTATTTATAACATAAGGATACATTCCAAATTTTAATGAAAAATCTTGATCTGAGAGCCTTTTGAAATCATAAAGATTATCTTTACCTGTGATTTCTTCTATAGAGAGGGGGTACAACATAAAACTCCAATATCTACCAGTCATTGCTTCTGCCACTTTATCTTTTAGATTAAAAGAGGAAGATCCTGTTGCAACAATTTGTATTTCATTATAAGAGTCATAGTATACTTTCATAGTCCTACCAATATTTGGTATAAAATGTGCCTCATCAATGAGTACAATATCCACATCTCCAAAATAAGCTTTTATTTTTTCTGGTTGTGAATAGGAAAGAACTTCTCTGTCTAAAACATTTTCCCCAGACAGAAATTTATATTTCTTGCCAGAGTCTAGAATAATTTTTTTTGCTAATGTAGTTTTTCCTACTTGTCTTGGCCCATAGATAACAATGATCTTACCTTCAAACAGCTTTCCTTTTATTTGGTCTTCCAGAGTTCTCTTATATAACTTTTTTTCCTCCATGTTAGTTATTTTATCAAATTTATAAGGTTTAGTCAAGATATTTAGCTAAATATGTAAGGTTAACCTTAGATATTTACTAAAATAACTAGGCGACCAGAAAGAACCAGGTCCTTTAAACCTTCTGGTAAGTTGTTATACATTTGTGCATAATCCTTTTCTGTATATTGCATAAATAATGTTTAGTATACAATACTATTTTAAATAGTCGAAGTATTTTTTACAATAAATGTTTTCTCTAAGCATTTTTATTTTTTTAAGGTGTTTTAGTGGTCGTAGAGGGAGTAGGTGTTGTTTTAGCAGCGTCGGTAGGCTTAACAGTAAATAATTCTTCAAAAGTTTTTTTATGTCCATCGGCTCTTTCTGAAATGTCATTTCCTTTTTTATATCTTTGCTCTCTATCTTTTAATAATTCTGTCAGTTTATCCAATTCATCTTCTGCAGATTTCAAGCTTGTAATTTCTGCGGCACTCATTGCTCGCCCTCTAGTGGCACGTTCGATACTTTTTACATTATCCGAAGCAACTTTCTTTCTAGCAGCTAAAGCAGTAAAAACAATATTTCGGTCATCTGAACTTTCATACACCTCAGCAATTTTTTCGCCTGCCTCTTTTTTTATCTTTATGAGACCATCTACCATATCTTGGTTTGCCTTCAAAACTTTCTTTGCATCTTCTATTTGTTTTTTACCAGTATCACTTTTAGGGTCTATTTTTCCATTAAGTCCAACAGATGTTGAAAGTGCAAACAGTTCAGTTTTTATTCTGTCTAAATCAGTTTTTCTCGTTGCGTCTACTAGATCAGGATCAATTTTAGAGGTTTTATCAAGTTCTTGAATTGCATTGTCAATATCTTTCTTGAATTTTAGAACTTTTTCATCTTCACCGCTTTCCTTTTTGGCTTTTTCTTGATCTGCACTTCTCCCTGATTTTCTTGCTGAAGTTTCTAGTTGTCCTTTCACTTCCTCAGCACTTCTATCAATTGTTTGTCTTGCAATTTCAGAAGCAGACCTAAAATCTTGTTGACCGCTTGCAACGTCTGCGTTTAATTTTGTTACAGCTGCTTTACCACGACCAGCAATAATAGATTTCTTTTTATCGGCAACTTTTTCTGAAACTTCATCTTTCTTGTTTTGAATTTTCGCTGCTATATCCTTATCAACTTTTAAACTTGCTATCTCAGCAATAGTAAATATTTGTCCCCCAAAAGATAGTGGAGTTAACCCGTTACTACTTCTAAGTGCTTCAATAAATTCATTTGATTTTCCAGCAAAACCTGCTTTAAAATCTTTAATTTTCATTTTTTTACCGAATACTTCTATTTGAGTCTCACCGATGTCTTTTTCAGCTGTAGTCTGATCACTGGCTATTTCTTTTCTAGCAAGTAATCTTTTCTCTGCCTCAGCTTTACGGTCTTCAGCACTTTTAACATCAGCTGCTTTCTGAGCTTTAAATCCTAAGCTTTCAGTACCACTTGCCTTAACTTCTCCACCAGCGGCTTTTCCAAGTGCGTTAAAAGTAGATTTTCCAACACCTGTTTGGTTAATATTGTAACTTCCTTTTGCTAAAGTATCAAAAACTTTTACACCAGCGGCACCGAAGTTTTTAGAAAACACACCACTTTTCCCAGAAAAATCTACTAATTTTTCTCGCACACCATTAAACGCTTTACTTTCAAAAACTCTTCCTACGGTATTTCTACCTATATATCCTCCGATATTTCCTCCAGCACCAAGACTTCTTCCTAATGCGAATCTCCCAGCTTTTTTAAAGAGTTTACCTCCAAGACCAGTAGAGAAATCTGAACTCTGGTTCATAAACTTTAAAGTAAAAGCTCCAAACGCACACAAGATTATAAACCGCAAAATGATCTCAGCTGAAGTTGCTAAGAAACTAGTTGGTAATACTGAAGCTGCGGCACCAATCACAGTTCCAGTTGGGCTACTATTTGTTC
>JBBQKQ010000007.1:0-53129 GCA_038326985.1 Minisyncoccia bacterium
AAGTCTAGCACACAAATTATTTTATTAATTTTATCTTTGCGTAATTTTCCACAATAGATCCTCCTACTTTTTTTCCAGGGTTAAAAATGTTTAGTGGATCAAAAATATTTTTAACATCTTGAAATAGATTCAACATTTTAGCTGTGAACATATAATGTAAATATGGCGTACGAACCAAACCATCATTGTGCTCCGCTGAAAGTGAGCCTCCATATTTTTGTACAAGTTCAAATACCTCAGAATTAGCTTGTATTATTTCATTTACTTCACTTTGAGTTTGCATTTTCATGAGGGGTATAATATGAAAATTACCATTTCCCGCATGACCTGCAATGGTATTTATAAAATTATGTTTTTTTAATATTTCTTGAATTTCGGGGATATAGGTTTTCATATTCTCAATTGGCACAATTGTGTCTTCTATAAACGGAGCAGTACGAAAATCTTTTAGTTTTGAACGTAAAAGGTTAAAGCTTTCTCTTCTAAAAAGCCAATATTTATTTCTTTCAACATCACTTCTTGAAACTCTAGCAGAATATTTAAATTTTATTATGTGAGTTAAACATTCCTTGGCTTTTTTATCTACCTCTGCTTGCGTTTGCCCTGTAAATTCTATTAGCATTATAAGTTTGGGAATACCGGAAAATAAAACCATTTTTACTTCCGGTAAAAATGAATATGCAAGCTGGAAAATTGATCCTTTTAGCTTCCATAAAATTGTTGGTAAAAACTTCATGACGATTTTAAATGTCTGATCATCATAAGTTTCAATACTTTCCGGTTTATATTTTAAAACTTCTTCTACAAGCTCCACCAAGTTTTCGAAATTTGGCATTAAAACTGTTAGCATTTGTGACTTAGGTTTAGCTTCAACTAGTTTTATTTTTACTTTAGTTATTATTCCAAAAGTTCCCTGTGAACCACAGATAATTTTTGAGAGATTATTAGTTTCAAGCAATTTCCACAAAAAGTATCCAGAGCTGTTTTTTGTAACTCTGGGTTCATTTTTCAAAATTTCATCTTTGTTTTTATTAATTAAATCAAAAATATTTTTGTATTCACCACTAGTCTCATTAAAAACTCTTATTTCACCATCACTCATTACCATTTCAATTTCTTCAACATAGTCAACAGTTTGTCCATAAAGAAGTGATTTCTCACCCGCGGAATTATTAGCTACAATTCCACCAATACAACACAAATCCTTTGACGCAGGATAGCTCCCTAAAAATAAATTGTGTTTAAGTGTTTCTTTTTCCATATCTCTATAATAAAGTCCGGGCTCACAAATTACAAAATCTTTTCCAATCATTTCTATTTTATTAAGATATTTTGTAACATCTAAAATTATAGAGTTATTCAAGCTTCCTCCAGACATACAGGTTCCAGCAGCTCTAGCTGTTATTGATAAATCATCAAATTTTCTATATTTTTCGCTTTTAACATCCAAAGATTCCAATTTTAAATCATGAACATATTTTACGATTTTAGAAATATCCCATTTATCTTTTGGATAAATTATTAGAGATGGCATTACCGTAAAAAGTGAAGCGTCAGTAGAATACTTTTCTAAAATTTTAGGATCATAAACAATTTCCCCTTTAATTTGTTTTTCCAAATCCATAATTATTTTTTGATAGTTGATCATGTAATCTGCTAAAAAGTTTAGCATGAAAATTTAAAAAATGTTATAATACAAACATAATTTATGTTAACAAAATTTATAGAAAGTAATGGAAAAAAGTATTACCCAGTTATAGGAATGGAAATTCATGCTGAAATGAACACTAAAACAAAAATGTGGTGCCCATGCAAAAATGACCCATTTGAAGATGAGCCTAACAAACACGTGTGCCCAATATGTATGGCGAACCCTGGAACTTTACCTGTGCCAAATTTACAAGCAATACAAAACGTAATGAAAATGGGTTTTTCTGTAGGTGGCAATATTGCCAACTTCACAGAGTTTGACAGAAAGAACTATTTTTACCCTGACATTCCAAAAGGCTACCAAATATCTCAATATAAATTCCCTATTGTTACAGATGGTAATTTAGCAGGTGTAAAATTAACAAGAATTCATTTAGAAGAAGACACAGCTACTAGTACACACGACAAAGATGATGCGACGCTTATTAACTTCAACCGTGCAGGTGTGCCACTTATGGAGCTGGTTACCGAGCCAGTAGTACACGACTCAGAAACTGCTATACACTTTGCAAAAGAAATGCAACTTTTATTAAAAACTCTAAATATTTCTGATGCTGATATTGAAAAAGGACACATGCGAATGGAAGCAAATATTTCTATATCCCTCGACCCAAATATTTTTGGAATAAAAGTTGAAGTGAAGAATATAGGTTCATTTAAAAGTCTCGAGGGTGCAATAAAATACGAATTTAAAAGACATATTGAATGCTTACAAACGGGAGAAACAATTGTTCAGGAAACTCGAGGCTATGATGAAGCAAGCGGGACTACAAAGTCACAGCGTACAAAAGAAAACTCTGCAGATTACCGCTATTTCCCAGACCCCGATATCACAAAAATGTATTTGCACGATAATCCTGTTTTTGAATACGAAAAGGTTAAAGCTTCGTTACCAGAGCTTCCCAACCAAAAGCGCGCACGCTTAGAAGTTTTAGGATTAAAAAAAGATACTATAGAGCTTTTTGTAACTCAGCCTATTTTTGGAAATTATTTTGATTCGGTAGTAATGGAAAGTTTAGAAAATATAAACTTTATTAATTTGTCTGCAAACTACATTTCTTCAGACTTGGCTGGTGCAGTAAAAGAAAAGCCTGAACATGAAAAGGAGGAGCAATTCCCAGAAATTGTTAATTTTAGAGAACTTATCTCAATGATAATTGATGAAAAAATTGCCAGCCGTGCCGCAAAAGATATTTTGACCTCTATGATTGCTGATAAAAACATAACTCCAGAAAAATATGCAGAAGAGAAAGACTTGATGCAAATTTCTGATGAAGCAAGATTATTTCCTATTATCCAAATAATACTGGCAGATGAAAAAAATGTAAAATCAATTGCGGATTATAAAAAAGGAATTGAGCCAGCATTGATGGCACTTGTTGGTCAGGCAATAAAACAAACAAATGGTAAGGCAAATCCAACTATTACTAAAAAAATATTCATAGAAAATTTGAAATAATAAAGGGACGTACGCTGTACGCCCCCGCAACAAATATTTCCCCACTCTCAGAGAGGATTAAAGAATGTTCTGACATGTACCCAAAATCCTTTGGGGACTAGGGCACCTACCCACATTCCCGAAATAGTGGCTGATACAACCACAAAGTAAATGAAAACAATGAGGTCTCTCCAGTCATTTTCAGTTTCACTTAGCTTGAGGTAGATACCCCCAGCCATTGCCAATCCCGTCAAACCTGCCAGGATCTCGAATCGGATGTTGAATCCGACTAGCACTCCTAGGAGAAAAAGCACGATGCAAATAAGTGCCATAGAGAAGTTTTCAACTACAATCTTCATGTCCTGATCTCCTTGGTTGGAGATATATTATATCATTTCAAAGAATTTTTTACAACTTTTTCAAATTCTTTAACACTCTTATCGTCATAGAGAGAAAGCAAAAGAACTTTCTTTTTTGTAGCCTTTTCAAGCTTCTTTACATTATCTTTAAAAGTTTTTATACTGGTTAAAATATTTTTTTCCTCTATTTTTAAAACTTTAAGTTTTTGCTCCTCTTCTTTTTCTATTAGTTTGTGAATCTTTAGCTCGTCCTTAGTTAACTTTTTCAGTTGGGCCGCAGTTAATTTTTTTGACTTTGTCGCCTTTACTTTTTTACTGATAGTGGGAAGATTATCAACTTTTGAAACTACAATTATTTCTTCTTTTTTAAGCATTTCTTTATTAAACTTACCGAGCTCACTACGAATAGTTTTATAATCTTTTAGAAAATCTTTACTTGAGGCGTCAATCATATGCACCAACATTTTAGTTCTCTCAACATGCTTTAGAAATTTTATTCCAAGCCCTTTTCCTTCTGACGCTCCTTCAATAAGTCCTGGAATGTCAGCTAAAATATGTCCAAAATAGTCACCTAAGTGGGGCTCTAGAGTAGTGAAGTTATAGTTTCCTACTTTACTTTGTGCTTTTGTGAGAGTATTCAAAAGGTTTGATTTTCCAACGTTCGGGTAACCAATGAGACCAACATCGGCAATCATCTTTAAATTAACGTGCACAGTCCCAAATTCACCAATTCTTCCGGGTGTCCATTCTTCCGGTGACCTGTTAGTTGAGGATTTAAAATTTGTATTTCCTAGGCCTCCGTACCCACCTTTAAAAAGCAATATTTCTTCTCCTTCATTTAAAAGGTCAATTGTCCTGTTGTATTCTTCTATGTATAATTCTGTACCTAATGGAAAATTTAAAGTAATGTCACCACCTTGTTTACCGTGTTTATTTGCTGAAGCACCTGGGTCACCATCTTCAGCTGCAAAGTCTTTCTCGTGAGCAAAATTTGATAATGTGTGCAAGTTTCTTAGACCTCGTATATAAACACTTCCACCACGCCCTCCATCACCTCCTGCGGGTCCTCCCATGTCGATAGCTCGCTCTCTGCGCCACCTTACTACACCGTCACCTCCTTTACCTGCTTTTACTCGTAGAATTACGTTATCTAAAAATGCCATATATTTTTTATTTGTCTATATTATACCACGTTTCTCATTTTTGTCTTTAATAATTATTCTTTGTTTTTCTTTCCATTGTTTAATTTTTTTCGAGTCACCAGAAAGAAACTCACTTGGAACTTTTAATTTAGTTGTTTTACTTTTATTTTTATATTCATATATTTCAGGTCTAGTAAAAAACTCATCATGACTATCCCTGTTTTCTTCTAAGGACTCATTATCTCCAAGTACTCCTTTTATTTGTCTAGTAATACAGTCTATATACACCATAGCGGGGATTTCCCCACCTGTAAGAACATAATCACCAATAGATATAATTTCCGGTTTTAAAATTTTCTCTACTCGTGCATCTATTCCCTCATAGCGTCCACAAATAAGAATAATGTCTGAAAACTTAATTGAATGTTTTCTAGCAATAATATTTGTAAATTTTTCACCACCAGGTTTAAACAATATAATTTTAGTTTTTTTTGTATTTAAATTTTCTTTGATTTTTTTAACACAATCTACAATTGGCTGTATTGTCATTACCATTCCAGGTCCTCCACCATATGGTTTGTCATCTACCTTTCCATGTTTGTCATTTGTGTAATCGCGGAGATTATAAAATTTAAAATCTACAAGTTTTTTTTCTTGAGCTCGTTTTAAAATAGAAAAACCGCAATAGTTTTCAACTGACTCAGGAAATATACTTAGAACATGAAATGTTAACATGTCAATATTATACCTTTTTATTTACAAAAAGAAAAGCCTGAATTGCGTCGTGTGCAACTCAGAGCTTATCCCCCCTTTTCTTTAAGGTAGTACTAGTATAGTATTTTTTTGATTTTTGTAAAGTCACAATTTTAATATAAATTGTGGATATCTTTTTATTCAGCATAACCATCTGCATGGTTTGGTGTCGTTTCTGGTTCAGTTGTTCTTACCACTTCTCCTTCTGGTCTGTTTGGTTCATTAATTTTTAAATTAACCCGAGCATTACTTTTCATTCCAACTATTCGAAGTAATGTACGCATTGCTTTAGCGGTGTTCCCTTCACGTCCAATAACTTGGCGCATATCATCAGGGTGAACATCTAATAGAAGTAGTACACCCATTTCGTCCACAATCCTTTCTATTTTTACCGATTCAGGATGATCAACTAAATACTTAATAATAGTTTCTAGAAAAACATAATCTTTGTGTTCATTCATTTTTGCGTCATTCATACTTTTCTTTTTGTGCCAATAATTTAAAGCACTTATATTTTAGTATAAGTGCAAATTAAATTTTAGCAACTAGATTAACTGTAGATAAGTTTTATTTTTTCTTACCTGCTTTTTTCTTTTTAGTGTTTATTGTTCTAGCTTTTTCTCCTGACAATACTTTTTGGTCAATAAGCATATTGTTTACAGTGGCAGATGTTTGAGCTCCAACAGATAACCAATATTTAATTCTCTCAATATCAAGTTTATAATCACCTTTTTGAACATCAAAAGATCCTAGTATTTCTGTAGCTTTACCAGTTTGAGCTTTGTGTGTATGAGGAGTAACAACCAAACGAAAATATGGGTCATTTTTCTTTCCAACTCTTTGTAGTCTTATTTTTAACATAATTATTTAGATGCGTTGATTATAACACAAAACCTTACTTTTGCAACTTACGTTTCCCCATTTCTCTAACCTTAGAAACAATTTTATAATCTATAGTTTTCATCTCGATATTTGTAGACTGGACAGTACATTTATAGACATCTCCCATTCGGATTATTGTTCCTCTGTCTCCAACCACTACAAAGGCTTTTTCGTCGAGTTTGAAAAACTCATCACCTAAGTCTCTAAACTTTATCATTCCTTCACATTTACTATATTCATCTTCCAGATAAATCCCCCATGCTGAAAGTCCCGATACTACAGCTTGTACTTCTGTACCAATTCTTGTAGACATGTACTCTACTTGTTTATAGCGTATTGAGCCCCGTTCTGCATCGGCTGCATCTTTTTCTTTTTCCGAACTCCTAAGACACATTGCTTCGTGCCAAGCTATATCTTTTGGTTCTGAGTGTCCACCAGATAAATATTTTTTCATTAGTCTATGGATCATTACATCCGGGTACCGGCGAATAGGTGAAGTAAAGTGAGAATAATATTTAAAAGCTAAACCGTAGTGTCCAATATTGTGTGTACTGTAAATTGCTTTCTGCATACTACGAACAATCTGATTTTGAATAGTTGTTTTATTTGGATCATCTTGAGCTTCTATCATTACTTTGTTTAAATCATGAGCTGAAATTGTATCATCGACAAATGGGGCTTTGTAGCCAAGGTTGTAAAGAAAAATAGAGAGATTTTGCATTTTTTCTGCATCAGGTTTGTCGTGGATTCTATAAACACCAACATGTGTTTTTTCACCAAGAGCATGAACATATGTTGCTACTTCTTTATTTGCTAAAAGCATGAATTCTTCTACAAGCTTGTGTGCATCAAAACGCACTTTTCTTATTACTTCTATCGGTACCCCATTTTCGTCTAACTTAAATTTTACTTCTTCGCTTTCTAGCGATATTGCTCCAGCATCAAAGCGAATTTGTTTTAAAATTTTTGCTGTGTCATTTAAATAAGTCAACTCTTTTTCAAATTGACCACTTTTTGCAACTATTATTTCTTGTGCTTCTTCGTAAGTAAATCTTCTGTGAGATTTTATTACCGTCTCTCCAAACCATCTTTCTACAACGTTTGCGTCTTTATCTAATATAAAAACAGCAGCCATTGTTAGTCTATCTTTATCTTGCACAAGTGAGCAAAGGTCATTGGAAAGAACTTCAGGAAGCATTGGAACCACTCGGTCAACTAGGTACACGGAGGTTGTCCTTTTTTCTGCCTCCACGTTCATTTCCATTCCGTTTTTTAAATAGTGCGAAACATCGGCAATGTGTATCCCCACTTCAACTCTATTGTCTTCCAAAAATTTTACAGAAATAGCGTCATCAAAATCTTTCGCATCAAATGGGTCAATCGTGAAAGTGGGAGTACTTCTAAAGTCTCTTCTTCCTAATAAGTCTGATTCTTGAATTCCTTTTTGATGAATTTCATTTGCTTCATCTTCAATTTCTTTTTTGAAACCAACGTTAAATCCTTTTTCTTCAGACATTGAAGCAATCTCAGCAAAGCTGTCACCTTTCCTGCCCATTACTTTTACCACCCGCGCAAGAGGTGAGCGTCTAGCGTCTTGCCATTCAAATATTTCTACTATTACTTTATCCCCGGCTTTACCTGCATTAACTTCGTCTCTTGGTATATAAAAATCTGTATATATTTTCTTATCATGTGAGGTAAAGAAAAATTTCCCTGCTTCTTCTTCCAAATGACCCGCATAAACATCTTGTCTTCTAGTTACAATTTCCTCTACTTTTCCCTCGTAAACTTCTCCATTTTTACCAATTATTTCAACTTTTACAAAATCACCATGAAAAGCTCGGTTTAGGTTTTCGTTTTTAATTTCTACTTTGTCAGTATTTTTTCTATCCACAAATTTACAAAACCCCTCTCCTTTGGAGTTGGTATTCAAAACACAGTCCACTATCTGATTTTTTGCTAATGTCATTTGGATGTATTATAACATAATTAAACTTTGTAGTGGTATAATTTAAGTATGAATCCATCAAATAATAAGCCAGAGTTTTCTAAAGAAAAAAATGTATATAATATCGATGAAATAATTTCCGGAATTGAAAAATCTATGAATATTCAATTTCCTGAAAGAGCGATGGTGAAAAGATTTTTGAAAAGATTGATTGCAGAAAAAAAAATCCAAGGTATTTATGACTTAATTGGTGATACAAAAATCAACAAATATGTTGATAGAAATTATCCATACACAGGAAATGATGATAGGAATGACAAGCTAAATACTCTATTAAAATCTAATTGGTATTTAAATAGACTTTACCGAAGTGTTAAATTGCCTTTACCACCAAATAATTTTACTAGAGAAAAAAGCTATAGACTTGGTAAAAGACAAGCTAGTCTTTTTGAATGGCTTATTGGGTTTTTATTTTTTTATATGGATGGTAATATTCCCCGCAATACAAAACGGGTAAATGAGTGGATTGAACAAAGATTGGAAACACTTTTTTCAGAAATAGTAAATAACGAAAAAGAATTAGAACTTACTTGGTATGAATTTCAAAAATTTCAAGCACAGAAAAAAGAATAGTTTATTTTTATTTCGCAAATTCCGAAGCTTCTTCAAAAGACACAGATAATATTTTAGAATGCCCGTCTTTATGCAAAGTTACACCATAAATCTGGTCCGCAAAATGCATAGTTTCTCTGTTATGAGTAACTACAATAAGTTTTGTTTTTTCTTTTAACATTTCCAAAATTTCACCATACCTTTTACTGTTTGCCTCATCAAGTGCTGCATCAGTTTCATCCAAAATCATAAATGGACTTGGATTTTGAGAAACAATAGAGAAATTTAAAGCAATAGATACCAAGGCTCTTTCCCCACCAGATAAACTTTGTAAACCTTTAATTTTCTTTTTAGGAATTTCAACTTCAACCTCAACTCCTATTTTGTTTTCTTCTTTTTCATCATTGTCGTCACTATTTTTATTATCTATCTCTACAACTTTTAACTTTCCAGATCCTCCCCCAAATAATCTTTTTACATAAGAATCAAAAATTTCATTAATATTTGTTAGACCAATGTCAAATTCATTTTTTAAACTCATTCTCAAATCACTTATTAAAGTATTTAAATTTTCCACACTACTTTCCAAGTCTTTTATTTCTTTTAGCAAAAACTCATCTTGATCACTCAGATTTTTATAATTGTGTTCTATTTCTTCTCTATTGTTTACCGTGCTTTCTTCGAGTCTTATTTTTAACCTCTCAATACTTCTTTTTAAGTTGCTTATTTCTTCGTCATTGTATTCAATAGAAGAAATTGTGTTTTCAAAATTGATGTCCCCTAATATTTGAATAAATTCATTTTTCTCTTTTATAAAACTAATCTCTAAGTTTTCAATTTTTTGTTCCAAGTCATGACTTTTTTGTAATTTTGAATTCATTTCGATCCTTTCAAATTGTAACTTTTGGATATCTTTTTCAGCCTCAACTTTTATATATTTAAACTCTAAAACTTGCTTCTGTAGCTCATCAACTCTTTCGTGAACCAGTTTTTCTTTTAGGTTTGTATGTTCTAAAACTGGAACAACTTGACTAAGTTTGGTTTCAAGGTCTTGGTATTCTATTGCAGAATCTTTCAATTTTACTTCCAGTCTTCCTTTTATTGTTTGTAAATATGTTACTTGTTTTACGTTGTCTTTATTTACAATAGAACCTTTGGTAACAATATTTTTATACTCAGTGTTTATCTCTTCTTCTAATATTTTACCAACATTACTATCAAGCTTTTTCCCAAAGTCAAAAATTAGATGCTCGGGAAACACAATATCATTTCCACTGTGGATAATTTGTGTGAGTTCGTTATTTATTTGTGCTAATTCTTTAACATTTTTATCTTTTTCTATTAAGTTATAGCTCTTTCTATTCTCCAAATCCTGAATCTTTACTTCTAAATCTTTTTTTTCTTTTAATACCATTTCTAATAATCTTTGTTCTTTTTCGAGCTCTCGCATAAAAACTTCAATATCACTTTTATTATTCTTATTTAGTTCTTTTTCTTTTTCTAAAATTTTAGATTCAATCAATTTAATTTCATGATCTATATTTTTATCGTTATCAACACTTTTTTTACTTTCGCTAATTTTCTCAATTTCTAATTTCTTAAATGATAAATATTCTGAAGATTTTTGGCCAAGCTCAAGCCTCCATTCGGAACTTTTGTGAATTTTTTCTACAAGTCGTGAGAGATTTGCTAATTCTGGTAAAATCTCTTTTCTTTTGTACCCTGCATCTTTAATATTTTCTTTAGTTTTATCTAATTTTTTTATAGACTCATTAATACGCGCGTGGTAAATTTTAAGACCGAGCGCATCTTCTATTAATGTTCTTCGGTCTTGGTTATTTGCAAGTAAAACCCTGTCAGCTTCACCCTGAGAAATATGCCAGTTACTTTTATTGCCAATATGGATATAAATCAAAAACTCATGTAAATCTTTTACTCTTATCTCCACCCCATTCATTTTATACTCACTTTTCCCGTCCAGATATATTATCCTAGATATAGTGATAATTTCTTTCTCGAGTGCATTTTTAACAAATACATTTTCAGTAGTTGTGTTTAGGATATCTCCTGATTTCTTAAATTCTATCTCTACACTTGCTTTACTGGATGCCACATTATTTCCTCGAAAGAGCAGATCTGTAATGTCTTTTCCACGCATACTTTTAGTCGATTGTTCTCCCAGTACAAATCTTATTGCTTCTGTGATGTTAGACTTACCAGAACCATTTGGACCAACAACTCCGGTTATTTTTGACGAAAATGTAAAAGTGCTTTTTTCATAAAAACTTTTAAAACCTTGTATTGTTAGTTTTGAGATATCCATAATTTAGGAGTATACCAAAGAATTCTAAAATCAATATCTTACTTAAATCTTATTTTAAAAAATCATCCAGATCCTTTATTATTTTAAAATCCAGATCTTTACAAATCTTCATATAGTTTGCAATTATTAAATTTTTCTTAGAATCTAAAACACTACTAAAATTTTCAATTTTATCTAAATAGATTTCTAAACTATCAGGATTTATTGCTAAGTTTAAATTTTTACCATTAATTTGTTTAGAAATTTTGTGTAAAATTGAATTGTGAATTGTGCGAATTTCGGAAAAATTATTATCTGCTTCATTTAAAAGTTTAGAAGTATCTCTAAAAATTTGTTTTACTTCTTTGCTAGATAGTTTTCTACTGATATTGTTTTTATAGCCTATTCCGTGCTCGATCTCGGCCCAGGCGTGCTGCAAAACTGTACGAACTTGTATTTCACATTTCATACCGGAAAAATATCTATATTCATTCAGTTTTTCTCTTGTCTTATTGTGCTTTACTATCCTATGAGTAGAAGTATATCCTGAATCATTTTCATTTAAAATTTTTACAAATGGTTTATCTAAATTATCTTTTACAAAAACAAAAAATTCTTTTTCGATTATGTTTAACACTTTTTTTAAATCGTCATTAAAAAAAAGAATAATTCTAACTCCTGAAAGGTCACTAATATCGTCTAAACTTTGATAAATTTTCCCAGCCAAAGATTTTCTTTTTATTTTTTGTTTTAAACTATAAATATCTTTGGTTCTAAAGTTAATTGAATGAAAATTAATCTTACCAATTTTTAAAAAAAGTGAAAGTAGTTTACTTATATTTTCGGAGTAATCTTTATAATGTTCGTATTGATTTGAATATTGACTCAATAAACTATTTAGGTAATCAGTTTTGTTTATTGTAGTTTTTATTCTGGGCATGTTGATTGTTATTAGCTTTTCCAGCCTTTAATGATAATTGCTTTTTGTGCAGCATCTGTTTCTGCTTCTTGTTTACTTTTACCTTCTCCTTCGGCAACTAATTCTCCGCCGAAAAATATTCCTACCGTAAATTGTTTATCATGGTCGGGGCCAGTTTCTTTTACTACTTTGTATTTTGGTGTTACACCATAAATGTCTTGTGATTTTTCTTGGGCTTTACTTTTAGGATCTTTCAAAAGTCCACGTTGTACAACTTCATCAGTTTTAGAAAGTAAAAATTTTATTATAAACTGGTTTGCTTTTTCATAGCCAAACTCAAGGTAAATTGCACCTATTAAAGCTTCAAAAGCATCTGCAAGAATTGACTGTCTTGCACGTCCTACGTCTTTCGCCTCACCTTTTGAAAGCATTAGGTATTCGTTTATTTCAAGTTCACTAGCAACTTCAGAAAGTGTTACAGCATTTACAAGCGCTGCTCGGTGAGCAGTTAGTTCTCCTTCGGCTTTATTTTTAAATTTACGAAAAAGAAAATCTGTTACCGAAAGTTCTAAAACAGCGTCTCCTAAAAATTCCAACCTTTCGTTATGTTCATATTTAGTTCCAGAGTTTTCATTTATAAAAGATCTATGCACAAAAGCCTGAGCCAAAACTTTTTGGTCTGAAAATTTTACACCTATTTTATTTTCAAAATTTGTTAAATCTTTCTTCATATTATTTATTTTCTTGTAAATCCTTTAATACATTTCCTAAAACCCCATTTACAAACTTAGCTGATTTATCACCAGAAAATGCATGTGCAAGCTCAATAGCTTCGTTTATAGCTACTCTTTGTGGTGTTCCACTTTCATTTGGAAACATCATTTCCCACATCCCAAGTCTTAAAATATTTCTATCTGAGATGTCTATTTTCTCTACTGGCCATTCAGGTGCAGCTTTTGAAATTACAGCGTCTAGGACATCTTTTTTAGCTAAAACACCTAGCGCTAAAGTTTCTGCAAAAGGAACAACTGGTTCATTTTCAAAATTCCTAATTAAAATACTTTGTATATTTTCTAAATCAAATTTACCTTTGAAATCGCATTCAAACAAAGTTTGAATAACTATTTTACGTAAATCAAATCTGGACATATTTAAGCCTTTTCTTTCTTTATTTTTATTTTTACAACCTGCTTACCTTTATACATTCCGCATGTCGCGCACGCTTGGTGCGAAATAAGCTTAGTACCACACTCTTTACAAGTTGCCAGATTTTTTGCTTCAATTGCATGGTGACTTCTACGATTTCTCGTGTGCCCCTTTGTATGTCTCATTCTTACTACCATAATTTTATATATTTATGAGAATATTATAACACAGATTTTTAATTTGAGCCAACGGCCGAAATCGAATCGGCGACCTACTCCTTACCATGGAGTTGCTCTACCTGCTGAGCTACGTCGGCTTTACTTTTCATTATAAACCAAATTGCAAAATTTTAAAAATGTGTAATACTAAAACATATTATAAATGTAATAACAAAATTAAAAAATATGGAAACACACGCTACACATTCTCATTCTGAGGATAGATCTCAACTCAGAAATCATAAAGAAGAACAATCTTTATATATCTTCACTGCTCTTATAATTTTTGGAATATTAGTTCTTAATCCTCTATTCCTAACCTTTACTTACGTTGCCCAAGCGCAAATTTAAAAAATATGTCAAGAAAACCCTATATTATTTCAGGTCTAGCTATAGCTATAGCTTTTGCTTTTCAACCTTTTGCTCTTCTTTTTTCTCAGAGTTACATTGCTCCCAAACTTTATGAAGCTAGGATAAAAATGAAATCAAATGACGATGCAAAAGTTTTAGGATCATTAGTTCCAAACTCAGATGCATTCAACCTATGTCTAAAAGACCCTGCCATACTTTCAAAAATTCAAGCTGATCAAAAAATTGGTGAATCACTGGGGGTAAACGGAACACCTAGTACTTTTATTGGCAAGAAAGATGCTTCAGGTAATATTGTTTTATATAAAGACAACGTTTCGGGTGCACTTCCTGAACAAGTAGTTCTGCAAGCAATAAATGCAACTAACAAAGTACTAACTCAAAATGTCATTAAAAATGAAAACTTACATATTTATGGTAACCCAAATGCGGGGACATTTTTGGTAGAATTTTCTGATTTGCAATGTCCCTTTTGTGAAAGGTTTCACCCAACTATAAAAGGAATAGTTGATAAATCTGGAGGTAAAATTGCAATGGTATATATGCATTATCCGCTTCCTTTTCACGAAAAAGCCATTCCTCTTGCAACAAGAGCAGAATGTATAAACGCTCAATCTGGAAATACTGGATTCTTTGAATTCATTGACCAAACTTTTCCCAACAAAGAAACAAGTCCGCAAGCAAATAACAATGGCGTAAAATAAAATTTTAAAATTAAATTATTTCCAACATGGATAGCACATTTGAAAAAATGTGCTTTTCATTTATTTCATATTCTTCGTAAAGCTCTTCTTTTGTTCCACTTTGCCCAAATCTATTTTTTACTCCCATCATTTTTACTTTTACATTCCCCAATAAATTATTTTCAGCTAGACATTCCAATATTGCTGAGCCCATTCCACCTGCAACTTGGTGTTCTTCAACTGTTAAAATATTTTTATATTTACTACTCATGTATTTTATTTTTTCTACATCAATGGGTTTTATGGTATGTAAATTTAATATTCCCAACTCAATACCTTTATCCTCTAAACCTTTTACACACAGAAGGCTTCTGGCAACCATTTCCCCACAAGCAATGATTCCAATTTTTAGAACAGGCCTCACACCCTTCCCCTCTTCGATGGAGAGGGATGAAGTGCTAGAAGTCTCATAAATAATATTTGCTTTTCCAATTTCAAATAAATCTTCATCTACTGTTAAAACAGGACTTTTTTCTCTAAAAAGCCTTAAATAGCTTGGGTTTTCGGTTCGTGATATTTCTAGAGCTGCTTTTTTTGCTTCTAATGCATCACAAGGAACAACCACAACCATATTGGGAAGCATTCGCATAAGACCAATATCCTCTAAGGCTTGGTGAGTCCCTCCATCTGGTCCTACAGACACACCAGCATGAGCACCAACAACTTTCACTGGCACATTGTTATAACAAATAGTAGTTCGAATTTGCTCCCAATTTCTCCCAGGAGAAAACATTGCATAGCTTGCAATAAATGGAATTTTCCCCATTGCTGCCATTCCGCTCGCAACACTTGCCATGTTTTGCTCAGCAACCCCCATTTCAAAATATCTATCCGGAAATGCAGTTTTGAATTTTTCTATTTGTATACTTTCAGTCAGGTCTGCACAAAGTGCAACTACCCGCTTGTTTTCTTTTCCAGCTAAAAGTAGCCCATCACCAAAACCACTTCTCGTAGCTATCATTGCTATATCTTTCATCCTTCCATTTATAATATTTTCAATATTTTTGTTCATAAATTTATTTAAAATTTAATTATGGTCACTTTCTATTTTTCCTCCTAAATTTCTTAATTCTTTTATTGCCATTTCTGCTTCCTCATTATTTGGAGCTTTGCCATGCCAGTGGAAATCTCGTTCAAACTCTTTTATACCCCTTCCAGGAATAGTTCTAGCAATTATTACACTTGGCTTATTAAAAACAGCTTTACATTTTTGTATTGCACTGTAGATTTCAGAAATATTATTTCCATTTATATCTTCTACATGAAAATTGAAAGCTTCAAACTTTTTATCTAGTGGCTCAAGAGGCATTATGTTTTCAGTAAAGCCATCGATCTGAATATTGTTTCTATCTACTATACAAATAAGATTTCCTAATTGTTTTTTACCTGCAAGCATTATCGCTTCCCAATTTTGCCCTTCGTTTAGTTCACCATCGCTCATTAAACAATAAAAAAATTTTTGTGAACTATTCCCACCCTTAATTAAGGGGGGGCTAGGGGGGGTCTGAATTCTGTCTGCCAAACACATTCCCACAGCCTGTGATAGTCCAGACCCAAGTGGGCCTGAAGAAGTTTCCAACATAGGCAAAAACTCTCTATGGGGGTGACCCTGAAGTCGGCTTTTAAACTTTCTGAGTGTTTTAAGTTCTTTAACTTCAAAATAACCAAAGTGCGCCATAGTAGAATAAAGTACTGGGCAAATATGTCCATTACTTAAAACAAGTCTGTCCCTCTCTTCCCAAAAAGGTTTTTTAGGATCGTGTTTCAGAGCTTTACCGTACAAAGTCGTAAATACATCCGCCATTCCAAGTGGGCCCGCAGTGTGCCCACTACCAGCAATTTGTAGCATTTCGATAATAGATATACGAATATCGTTGGCTTTATTTTCTAAGTATTTTATTTCACTTTCTTCTATCATTAAAATAGTTTAGCATATATTTGTTCTATTCCCCCTTTCTAAGGTCGAGGGAACACTCAGGGCAGAGACGAGGTTAGGTGGGGTCTATTTTAATAATTCTAAAAATGGTTTTAGACTTACTTTTCTACCTAAAAAGTCTTTCACAATTTCTTTTTCTTCTTTTGTACCACCTGCTTCTAGAAACTTTTTATATTTTTCAGTCATAACTCCTTTTTTAACTCCGTTTTTGGAAAATTCATTCCAAAAATCTTGTGCATACACGCGAGATATAACATAAGAGTAATATTTTGACTCATATCCATGAACAATATGAGCAAACCGTGAGGCAAAATGTCTATTTTTTACCGTTTCAATATTGATAATTTTTTTGTACAAATTTTCAAATAAATTATCTATCTGTTTGAAATTAGAATAGTATTTTTTTATATTTTTTCCATGAAGTTCTTGATCAAAAAGTGCATAAGTACTTTGAACTATCCAAGCAGAAGACTCGCCTTTGCCATTTACTTGAGTTATCTTGTTTAAAAGTCTTGTTGGTATATTTTCACCAGTTTCAAAGTGTTTGAAATTTTCTTTTACGAATTTTTTATCAAACAAAAAATTTTCATGAAACTGTGAGGGAATTTCAACAAAATCATTTGATACATCACAACTAGATTTATATTCTGTTTTCATTAGAAGGAAATGAAGAAAATGTCCTCCTTCATGGAAAAGTGTAGTCACATCATTCAATGAAAGTAAGGTTTTACCCTCACTTGATTTCATAAAGTTACAAATTAAATATATGAATCTATTCGTTATGACATTATTCATACACGCATGTCCATATTTTCCTTCACGAGGGAATAAGTCAAAAACACCATTTCCTAAAAGTTCGTTATTTATAGCATCTCTAAATTCAAAAAATCTTGCATCTGGGTGAAAAAAATTCCTGTCTTGCACCTCAAGAGTTTTTACATTAAATATTTCTTCCCAAATTTTAAACAATACCCTCAAACAGTTTTCTAGCTCAAAATATGGTTTATATTCTTCTTCTTTTACACCGAGATTTTTTTCTTTTGACAAATTATTGGCAAAAGACCAATTCCAACTTTGTAATTTTTTATAAGCATTATCTAAAGTTTGTAAGCTTTTCAAATCGTCTTTTTTTTCTTGCTCAAATTTTGGACTTATTTTTTTTACTAAATCATTCAAGAATTTGTTTATATCTCCAGGTTTATTCATCATTTCATTGTTCACACCAAGGTCTGCGAAAGTTTTAAAACCTAAAATATTTGCTATTTCGCTTCGTAGTTTTAAAATCTCTGCTAACTTTTTTGTATTTTTGTCTCCTACACCAAAAGCTGATAACTCTGACATTGCTTTTCTTGTTATTTCAACTTGGCAATATTTACCAATATAAGAAATTTCCGTAGGGCGAATACTTACAAAATATTTTTGTTTTTCTGTATCGAATTTTATATTAAGTAAGACATTTTCTGGAACACCTCTCAACTCCTCTTTTTTAAACCATAAACCTTTACTGTAGTTTTCTGTTGTCAATTTTTCATAATCACTTGCAATTTTTTGCATTTTATTTTGTATATTCTGCAAAACTTTTTTAGTTTTCTTGTCTAAATTCATTCCCATTTTTTTATAACCTTTTTCAGTTTCTTCCACTATTTTTACAAATTCAAAGTTTAAAGATTTTTTCTCTTTTTTGTAATTTACGGAAAAATACTCTATAAATTTTTTGTAAACTTCTTCATCATATGCAAATTCTCTTCCTATTTTACTGAGTTCAATTTCTAAAACTCTTGCAGCGTCTCTGAGTTTTGTATTTGTATGTAAATTTATAATGCACCACAAAATTGCCGATTTTTCATAAATTTTATTATTTAAAATTTCTCCAATATGCATAAAATTATTAAAATTTAAATCTTTTTTATCAATTTTTAACACCTCATCTTTATAGTTTTTTATCAACTCTCTTACTTGTTCTGGAAATTTTTTAACGTCACCTTCTTTATAGTCTTCCCATTCAAAATTACTTTCTATTGTTTTTGTCATATTTTTTAATTATATCACTTTTGGTTTCTAAATTCTATGATATGGCAAATTATTTTTAATCGCTACTACTCTATAAATTTGCTCTATTAATACCAGAGCTGCTAAATCATGCTGCATTGCAAGTTTTGATAAAGAAATAATTTTAATATTTTTAGCTTTTAATGTATCAATAAGATATTCACTTTTTACTGAAATATCTCCCCAGCCATCAGCAGGACCAATTGCAAAAACAATTTCTTTAACACCAGAATTTAAATTCTTCTCATAAATGTTATTAGAAAAATGTGAAGTTGAATACTCGGTTCCATCCTCATCTAATATATAAATTTGCTTACCAAGCGTGTCAATATCTTCTAGAAATTTTTCTAGATAATTTACTTTTCCTACAAATTTAGATAATTTTAGTTCTAAGTATTTTACTTCTATTTTTTGATAACGGGAAATTTTTTGAGAATATTCTTCTAATAATTCTAAAATTCGTTTATCTTTTGGCTTTCCATGCATTACTATTATTATTTTCATATTGGCATTATTCCTCCCCTTAACAAGGGGAGGTAAGGTCGGGTCTACAAAAAATTAAATATTTTTATCTTCTCTTCTATTAAATCCTCGACAGCAATTCTAACTGGTTTTAAATATTTATACGCAGCCAAATCTTCCCCTTCAACAGCTTTTTTAAGTGCATTTTTATATGCTACACGTATTTCTGTGCTTACGTGAACTATCACAACACCACTTTTAATACATGCTTGAATATCTTCTTTTGAGTTTCCGCTTGCACCATGCAACACTAAAGGTATTTTTACAGATTCATAAATCTGCTTGCAAAGTTTTTCATCAAGGTTAGGCTCTGGTACATCTTTTAACATGCCATGAACGTTTCCTATTGCTGGTGCTAATAAATCCGGTAACACAGCGTCAACAAACATTTTTGCATCTTCTGGTGTAGTCATTTGTATTCCGTCTGGTAAACTTGTACGAACTTCACTGCCTTTTCCAATATACCCGAGCTCTGCTTCAAAAAGCACGTCTTTGTTATTTTCTAAGTTATATTTTGTAATGAATTCCCTACACTTTTTAGCAACTTCAATATTATTGGGTAAATCTCCACCCGCATCATCATAAATAACCATGTCAAACCCTGCCTTAACAGCCTCGACAACTTTTTCATATGAATAGGTGTGGTCTGCGTTAATAAAAATATTCCCGTCACAACTTTTTACCCAAGCCACAACTTGTTTTAAGCCAATATATTCTCTCTCTCCTTCTGAAAGTCCTAATATTACAGGAACATTCATTTTTTTAGCAGCATCTACTATTGCTTGAGCTACTTCTAAGTTTGGAATATTAAAATGCCCAACTGCCGTCTCCCGATTTAAATTTTCTTTTAATATTTCTCTTAAGCTTTTCATAATTATTTATTTTATAAATTATAGTATACTCTAAAATAAATATATTGAAATATGGAAAATAAAAATAAAATTGACGTTCTTTGTATTGGAGACACTGTAGTTGAGCCATTTATAAAACTAGAAAAAGCAGAAGTACATTGCGGAATAGACTCTGTTGGTTGTACTATAACTTTGCCATTTGGTTCCAAAATTCCCTATGAAAGTACAACAATGCTTTACGGCGTTGGGAACCCTGCAAATGCTGCAGTTTCAGTTTCTAGACTTGGAATGAAAAGTGCCCTTGTTGCTGACATTGGGAAAGATGAGAATGGTTCCAAGAGTTTGGAGACCTGGAAAATAGATAATGTGAATGTTGATCTTGTTCAAATTCATGACGATATCCTTACTAACTACCACTACGTTCTTTGGTATCCACCTGAAAGAACAATTTTAATAAAACATTATCCATATCAAAGGACTTTTGATGCTAATAAATTTAGTGAAATGAAACCAAAATATGTATATTTAACATCTTTACCTGCTGATGCTTTAGACTTTCAAAACGAAATTTCTGATTGGATTAAAAAAAATCCTGAAGTAAAGTTAACTTTTCAACCCGGCACATTTCAACTTAAACTTGGAGTAGAAGCACAGAAAGATTTGTATAAAAATTCTTATTTGTTTGTTGTAAATAAAGAAGAGGCTCAGTACATTTTAAACACTCAAGAAAACTCGATTCAAATTCTTTTAGAAAGTTTACAAAAACTTGGTCCTGAAATAGTTAGTATTACTGACGGCCCAAATGGAGCCTATTTACGTACTAAAACAAATTCAATTTACAAAAATTATTATTTACCCGTTTATCCCGATGTTAAACCACCATTTGAGAGAACTGGTGCGGGAGATGCTTTTGCCTCAACTTTTACAGCTTATCTTTCCAGAGGATATGCCCCAATGGAAGCAATTCTTCGAGCACCAATAAATAGTATGAATGTGGTGCAAAAAATAGGTGCTCAAGAAGGTTTGCTAACACATGATAAAATCGAAGAATATCTAAAAGTTGCACCAAGAGAATATAAATTAACAGAAATATAAAGGACCCTTTTTCAGGATCTCTTGTGTTTGGTGGTGGCCAAATTGCCACCACCAGTAACTTTTTTATTATTCAACTAGTCATGTGGGCTTCTATTCCGCATGACCTTATCACTTTCCTGGTAGGAGTCCCTCCTGCGCAGACAAATAGTGCCTGTTTGACGATGCAACCACAGAAAGCTTTTTTGGTCACGGTTTTTCTCACTTGCATATGAGAATTACGTGAAGATTGATCCTTTGTTTTACGACCTTTATTCACTTCTCTCTCCCGATTCTGCTCTTATATTCTAATATATTTATACACCTTATGTCAAGTAAATGAAAAGAGCAGTAAGGGGTCGGACCTTATCTGCTCTTAAATTCAGGTGACGGAAATCACTGCCGGGTTGTTTTTCCATCTGTTCTTGAGTATGACAGATGCAACCACCGCCGCAGACGCAATCTCCTTCCGAAGTTTTCGGTTCAGCTTTTTGGTGCGTTTAAACACCGCGCCCGGGATCTTGGGCTTTTGTTCATTACGCCGTTTTTTTTTGGACACATAACCTCCTGTTGTTGTAGCTTTTATATTCTAATATATTTTCATACATTTTGTCAACCTATTAAAAACGATTATTTTTGCTATACTTTTTTGTATGTCATTTACTCACCTTCACGTCCACTCTCATCTCTCACTCCTTGAAGCTGTACCACAAATTCCACACCTTGTAGCCTTTGCTAAAAAAAATAATTTTACAAGTTTGGCGCTTACTGACACGAATAATCTGTACGGTGCAATTGATTTCCAAAAAGAATGTAAGCGTGCTGGAATAAAATCAATCATAGGGGTTGAAATATCTGTGGCTGAAAAAAGTATGCTAGAGGAAATATCAAACACAAACAGAATTTTTAAACTTGTGCTGCTCGCAAAAAACTTAGATGGTTATAAAAAACTAGTACACATTGTTTCTGATGCGCATATTACTCCAAAAGGAAAATTAAGACTTTGTGTTGACATGGAATATTTAAAAAATAACTGCGCAGACTTATTTGTGCTTTCTGGTCTTACTGAGTCTTACCTAACAGAAAAAATGCGCACGCAGGATTTTCAGGCGGCAGAAATATACTTAAATTTTTGTAAAGATAATTTTGGAAATAATTTTTACATTGAAATAGACAAGTACGACCAAAACTTGATAGACATTGCTAAAAAAACAAATATTCCACTTGTTGCAACATATAATGTTCACTATTTACATACTTCCGATAGACCTGCCCAAAAAGTTTTAATGGGAATTTCACCGGAAATAGAGGCGAGAGAAAAATATAAAAATTTATTTCAAAATAGTTATTTTAATTTTAGGATAGAAAGTGAGGCACTAAAAGATTTTGAAAATTTGAATGTTGCCATTGAAAATACTGATAAAATTGCAAAAGAGTGTAATGTACAAATACCACTTGGTGACTGGGTATTTCCTAAAATAACAGTTCCAGATGGGTTTTCCCCAGGAGAATATTTAAGAAAGATTGTTTATGATGGTTTTGAAACTAGGAAGTTAGAAAAAAATGAAGTAACTTTAGCAAGAGTTGACTATGAGCTGGATATTATAATTTATAAAGGGTTTGACTCTTATCTACTTTGTGTAGCTGATCTTTTGAGAGCTGCAAAAGAAAAAAAAATCCTTACAAATATTCGTGGGTCAGTTTCAGGATCTTTAGTAACTTATCTTGCGGGTATTACAAATATCGACCCATTAGAATTTGAAATCCCTTTCGAGAGGTTTCTTTATAAAGAGCGTCCAGGTGCCCCAGATATCGACATGGACTATGCAGATAACCGGCGCGAAGAAATGATCGACTATGTAAAAGAAAAATATGGTCAAGACAAAATAGCACAAATAATAACCTTTGGAACAATGGCAGCACGAGCAGCTGCAAGAGATGTGGCACGGTCTATGGGCTATCCCTATCTTGTGGGAGATAGAATATCTAAAATGATACCAATGGGCTCACAGGGCTTTCCAATGACTTTGGAGCGTGCGTTATTAGAAGAGCCAGAATTTAAAAAAGACTATGACGATAGTCGTGAGACAAAGGAGATAATTGATATGGCGATGAAAATAGAAGGCAATGCCCGCCACGTAGGAGTGCATGCTGCGGGAGTTCTCATTTCTCCAACTGATTTGCAGAACTTTACCCCAATTCAGTACGACCCAAAAGGTGAGGGGAAAATTATATCTCAGTATGATATGTATTCTATTGAAGATGCTGGTCTTTTAAAATTTGACTTTTTAGGTTTGGGAAATTTACGAATAATTGCTGAGGCTATAAACTTAATTGAGATAAATTATGGTGTGCAGCTTGATTATGACACTATAGATATGAAAGACAAAAAAACTTTCGAAATGCTTACACGCGGCGAGACCACTGATACATTCCAGTTGAATGGAACTGGAATGACAAAATTTTTAATGGAGCTTGCACCAACGAGTGTGAACGATATAAATGCCATGGTGGCACTTTATCGTCCAGGCCCACTTCAATTTATCCCTGAATACATTCGTAGGAAAAATAATCCAGAAATTATAACTTATTTAGATGAGGCACTGCGACCGATACTTGAAAAAACTTACGGAATTTTAGTTTACCAAGATGACCTTTTAATGATGGCAAATAAAATTGCGGGATATTCTTGGACAGAGCTTGATAAATTTCGTAAAGCTGTAGGAAAAAAAATACCAGCAGAAATGGCTGAGCAAAAAGAAAAATTTATAAAAGGTTGTGTTACATATTCAAAGTGGCAAGAAAGGAAAGCTAAAGAGCTGTGGACATGGATTGAGCCTTTTGCAGCTTATGGATTTAACAAGGCTCACAGTGTGTCTTATGGCCGAGTAGCCTATGTTACTGCCTACTTAAAAGCCAATTACCCTACTGAATACATGACAGCTGTACTTCGTAGTGAAGAAGGTGAGACTGAAAAAGTAGCAATTAGTGTTCGTGAATGTTTAAGAATTGGAATTAAAATCCTTCCCCCAAATGTAAATTATTCTGAAAGCCACTTTTCAATAATAAAAAAAGATGAAAAACATTCGGTAGACGCAATTGTTTTTGGATTAAACACAATTAAAAATCTCAGTACCAACTCAGTAGAAGAAATTGTTTTGGATAGACAAAATAACGGTAAATTTAAAACTTTATCAGAATTTTTAAAGAGAATTTCCATGAAAAGTATGAATAAAAAAAGTATTGAAGCACTCATAAATTCTGGAGCACTTGATGATTTGGGAGAAAGAGTAGAGATGTTTGGTAATGTAGAAAATATTTTAGAATTTCAAAGACAAATTCACGACACTCATAAAAACGAAGTTTCTCTTTTTGATGATGTGGCGGAAGAAGCAGATTTAAAATTAAAACCCACTGAGAGAAAAGATATGCGGGTGGAAAGACGAGAAAGACTTTACTGGGAGCGAGAGCTTTTAGGCCTTTACCTTACTGGTCATCCACTTGACCCTTGGAAAGAAATTTTAAAAATGCGAAAAACCAATATTAAAAATATAAATACTGAAGCAAAAAATGAAACGATGGTGGAGTTCCCTGCTATTATTTCTACTGTTAAAACTATGCTTACAAAAAAGAAAGACAAAATGGCATTTTTACAAGTTGAAGATTTAGAAGATAATATTGAAATAGTAATGTTTCCAAAAACTTACGCCCTATTTTCAAATAAAATAGTTCATGATAAACCATTTATTTTTAAAGGACGTGTGAGTTATAAAAATAAAGATGAAGTAAAAGACAAAGAAGAGCTTACGAAAGAAAATCTGGAAAAGAAAGTTAGAGATGATGGTACAGAGGCAAAAAGCTATGGTACAAAGTCAATTATTTTGGAAGAGATCAGAGAGATGTAAAAATATCTTTAGAAATACTTTTTATTTTTATAATTTCTTCATCTGAAAAATCTGAAAGTACAAAGTCTGCTAAATCTTGATTAGGATTTTTAAGTGGTCCAACACCAATTCTTACTCTTGTAAAAGTATTATTTTTAGTATGCTCTATTATACTTTTTATACCATTGTGGCTTGAGGCACCTTCACCAACCGAAAGTTTAAAACTTCCAACCGGGATTGTGACATCATCAAACAAAACAAAAACTTCCTTACTAAAGTCTGGCATTGTTCCTCCCCTTGCCAAGGGGAGGTTAGGTGGGGTAATCTCCTGTTTAAATATTTTCTGCACACTTTCTCCGCTCAAGTTCATAAAAGTATTTGGTAAATATAAGTTTTTATATTTAAAAGAATTTGTATATTTATCCAACTGAAAATCTCCGCATTCTTGTTCGACTAAATATTTTAAAACTATCGCACCAACATTATGCCTAGTCTTTTCATATTTTTTCTCAGCGTTTTGTAAACCAATTAATATCATTTTTAAATTATAACATTTATAAACTATAAAAGTGTTAACGAAGCTAGTGAGTCACCGTCACGAGGCTTCATAATTCTTACACCTTGTGTGTCACGTCCTAAACTTGGGACGGTGTGGGCGTCAATTTTAATTACTTGAGACTTTTTAGACATGGCAATTATTTGTTCAATTGCTGGTGTAACAATTCTAGCAACTATAAGTTCTCCAGTTTTGTCAGTAACTTTCACAGTTTTAATTCCGCTACCTCCACGATTTTGAATTTTATATTCATCTACACTCGTTTTCTTACCATAGCCATTTGCAGTCATTACAAGAAGCTCTGCATCTTTGGCACCATTTTTAATTACATCGGCGGAAACAAGTCTGTCGGACTTATCCAAGTTCATAGCTCTTACTCCACCAGCTGCACGACCCATAACACGAATATCATCTTGGTCAAATCTTATAGATTGACCTTCGCGACTAGTTAGAATTACCGAGTCTTTGTCTTCTACAAAAAGTGCAGCCAACAACTCATCACCAGCATCAAGCCCGATTGCAAGTAGCCCACTTCTTCTAACGTCTGTAAACGAGTCCATTGAAACACGTTTTGCTTGACCAAGTTTTGTAATTAAATACATTGAAAACTTTTTAGCAAGCTTAACATCTTTGGGCATTGCTAAAATACTAGTTATTTTTTCATTGTCACCTAGTTGTAAAAAGTTTTGGATTGATTTTCCTCGGGTTGCACGTTTTCCTTCTGGGATCTCAAACATTTTTATTTGGTATGCTCTTCCTCTGTCCGTAAAGAAAAGTAAGTCGTTGTGAGTAGAAGCAGAAAGTAAATGTGTTACGAAATCTTCCTCTTTTACGTCAACATCCATACTTCCTACACCTCCTCTTTTTTGCATACGATACTCATCTGGGTCAGTACGTTTTACGTATCCACCTTTTGTGTAAACCAAAACACTTTCTTCATCGGGTATCAAGTCTTCATCAGACATTTCACCCACAGCACTTGCAACAACTTTAGTTCTTCTCTTATCTCCAAAATTTTCTTTTATTTCATTTAATTCCTTTTGGACAAGTTTTAATATTTTTTTTGATGATGAAAGCAAATCTCGAAGATAAGCAATAAACTCTTGAACCTCTTTTAATTCATCTTCAATTTTTTGTCGCTCAAGGTTTGCAAGACGTTGTAGTTTCAATTCCAAAATTGCAGTTGCTTGGAGAGATGAAAATTTAAATTTCTCCATTAAGTTTTTGTGCGCTGTGGAAACATCTTTGGAAGCTCGAATAAGTTTAATAATTTCGTCAATATGGTCTAGTGCTTTTTTAAGTCCTAATAAAATATGTTCACGAGCTAGAGCATGTCTTAACTCGTACTCTGAGCGCCGTCGTACAACTACTTCTCTATGTTTTAAAAATTCTGTTAAACATTCTTTTAATGTTAAAGTTTGAGGTGTACCATCAACTAGAGCTACTACGTTAAAGTGGAAAGTTTGTTGAAGTTCTGTGTATTTATATAAAAAATTTAATATTTTTTGTGGGTGGGCACCATTTTTAAGCTCAATAACAATTCGGATATCTTTTGCAGACTCATCGCGCATTGCTTTTATACCTTCAAGTTTTTTCTCTTGTACTAGAGATGCAATATTTTCTAGTAGATTTTCTTTTACAACTCGAAATGGAATTTCGGTAATGATAATTTGAAATTGGTCTGCTTTACCTTCTACTATTTCAGCCACACCTCTGTTAATTACTCCACCACGTCCTGTTGCATAAGCATGAGCAATATCGGCTTTATTATAAATAATCCCACCCGTTGGAAAATCCGGACCTTTTACTATTTTACACAAATCTTCTGTAGTAGCATCGTCATTATCGATAATATAATTTGTAGCATCAATAAGCTCAGTTAAGTTGTGAGGTGGAATATTTGTTGCCATACCAACGGCAATTCCTAAAGTACCATTAAGTAAAAGATTGGGCACACGAGTTGGCAAAACAGTTGGCTCTTTTTTAGTACCGTCAAAGTTAGGTTGAAAATTTACAGTGTCTTTCTCAATGTCCTCCAACATCTGAATTGTGATTTTGGACATTTTTGCTTCGGTATATCTGTAAGCTGCTGGTCCATCACCATCAATTGACCCGAAGTTCCCTTGTCCCAAAACAAGTGGGTAGCGAGTAGAAAAATCTTGAGCGAGTTTTACCATTGCCATATAAACCGAAGAATCTCCGTGTGGGTGATAGTTACCAAGTACATCTCCAACTACTGTTGCAGATTTTCGAAATTTTGCTGTGGGAGTTAAACCATTTTGGTGCATTGAATAAAGAATTCTTCTGTGAACCGGTTTCAAGCCATCACGAACATCAGGAAGCGCACGAGAAGCGATAACTGACATGGCATAGTCCAAATAAGACTCTTTCATTTCATCCACTATATTCCTATTAATTGTTCCCTGGTCCATGAGTCCTAATTTTGCCATTTTATTTTCTTCGTTTGCACCACTTTTTTCGTCTGCTTTATTTGCCATATTTCTAACTGTTTTCTATGAGATTAATGAATATATTATAGCATTTTTTTGTATTTTTTGCACTATTTTGCAGTTGTAAAAGTTTATTTACTAGAGGATAATAGCCTATTTAGCAGCTCAGTAATATTTGTCAAATATACGTTTTCTGGCAACTCACCAAATATGTTCAAATACCAATTCACCCCAACAAAAAGGATAACAAAAATTGTTAAAACTGTGGATATTTTAAATGCCAAATTATGTTTTTCTATTTCACTTTTACTGCTTTGGTTTTCTCTCCAACTTTTAAATTTTTCTAAACTGTTCATTAAAATAAGTATAACATTATATAAAAAAAGTTTTCCACAATTTTAGTTATTGAAAATAAATGTATACTAAATATATGTCAATAAAAATAAACAAAGTTACAAAACAAACAAAATTAATAGCTATAATAATATGTTTTGGATTAATTCCTGCAATTGCTTTTTATGTAGGAATGGAATACCAAGATGCTGTAAGTACAAATTATTATTCAAATAATTAATTAGTGATTTTATATTTCCTCTAAAGTAATAACAACCCCTTCTTTACCTTCTAAATCTTTCTTCTTGATAGTTAGTTTCTCTAAAGGTTGTAAACCAACAGACCCAGATTCTTTTAAGAATGTGGGTATTGTTTTTTCATCATAGCCAATAGGAATTATTATTTTTGCATCTAAGTTATTCCCAACTGCAACAGCGTCTTTTGCTGACAAATATTTATAGCCGCCCTCTTTACTATTTTCAAGAACTGAAACAAACAATATATCGCAATTTGAAATTGAGTCTCTTGCATCCGCATCAAGCTTTTCGTTGACCGCACCTAGATAACAAATTTTCATTCCGTCAAAAGTAAATGTATAAATTGTATTTATTTTTTCACTATCTGTGTCAGTAGAATCTTTTAGAAATTTACTTTGAATTCCTTTTATCGATATTCCTTTTGCCTCATATTCTCCTGGCCCAGAAAGTACAAAAGGTTTTTTACCAGAATGTTCAACTTGGTCGATGCCATTACAAATAGGCATATTTGTTGTAACTAAACAAATATCTGCACCAAAGCGGCTAACTTTTTTGCCAGAATCTTTTCCTATCGGGTTTATGGCAATTGTAACATCGCCAGTTTGTAGTTTGATAAATAATTCTCCGTGGTAAGTTGCTATCATATTTTGTTTGTTTATAATGAATTTTATGCTATAATTGTAACATAAATAAAAATTATTAGGAATACATATAAGTAACCCCTTCAAAATGTGCGGAGAATTTGAAGAAACTTAGTTTGTAAGCCAAAGATTTATTCTAAGGCATTTTTATTTAAAAAAAAATTACAAAAACAAAAATTTATGGCAAAAAAATATATTGAACCTAAAGATCTTACAGCTAATATACTTATGGATACAGCAACAAATGCTGAAGCTAAAGTAATAAAAGTTGAAGATGTAGTAGAAGGAACAGTTCTAGCAATTGAAAAAACTGGTGTTTTCGTAGATGTAAAACCATTTGGAACAGGTATTATTTATGGTTACGAATTCATGCAGGCTAAAGATGTTATCCGTAAACTAAATATTGGTGATACTGTAACCGCTAAAGTAACGGAGCTTGAAAATAAAAATGGTTACATAGAGCTTTCTCTAAAAGAAGCAAGACAAGCACTTGTTTGGGCTGATGCTGAAGAACTTATAAAAAATAAAACTTCTCTTCTACTTGCTGTAAAAGAAGCAAATCGTGGTGGACTTATTGTAGAATGGCAAGGAATTCAAGGATTTCTCCCATCATCACAACTTTCAAAAGATAATTATCCTAAAGTTGAAGACGGCGATAAAGACAAAATTGTTATAGAACTTAAAAAACTAGTTGGTAAAAAATTAGATCTAGTTATTATTTCAGCAATTCCAAAAGAAGGTAAATTAATATTTACTGAAAAGTCTGTAGCTGGAAATGCAGGTTCAAGCTCAAATTCAACATCTCGAGCCTTTACTCCAGGCGTGTCCGCTAAAGCTCCTTCACAAAAATATGTCGTAGGTGACGAAGTTAATGGTGTCGTGTCGGGTGTTGTAGAATTTGGAATATTCGTTAAACTGGAAGATAAAGTTGAAGGTCTTGTACATATCTCAGAAATATCATGGTCTCTAATTGAAAACCCAAGAACAATATTTAAAGTGGGTGAGAAAATAAAGGCAAAAGTAATAGATGTTAAAGATGGAAAAATATCTCTCTCTATAAAAGCACTTACAAACAATCCTTGGGCAACTGCAGGAGAGCGATACAAAAAAGGTGACAAAGCTTCAGGAGTAGTTATAAAATTTTCAAAGCATGGAGCACTAGTTTCTGTTGAAGAAGGAGTGTCTGGACTACTGCATGTCTCTGAATTTGGATCTGAAGAAAACATGCGTAAAGCATTATCACTTGGTAAAATAGCTCACTGTTTTATATCCAACTTTGATGCTAAAGAAGAAAAAATGATTTTGACTTTAAAGGAAGTAAAATAGTTCTATCTCTTAATACAAGTTGGCAATAAAAAATACACTATATTTTAATAGTGTTTTTTTATTTTCATAATATTTTCTGCAAACAAAAAATACCAGGAGAGTAAACCGGTATTTTTTGTTTTGTTTTAGATTTAAAAGAAAAATTATTTTTTCTTTTTTGCTGCAACTTTTTTAGCTGGAGCTTTCTTCACAACTTTTTTTGCAACTTTTTTAGGAGCTGCTTTTTTCTTAACTGCCATAGAGTAATATTTTAAAATTAAAATTAATTTGAGTACAATTTGGCAGATAATGTTTTTAAGAAAGGAGAGTAAACTTTCTTAGACTCTTATCGCCTGTTATTAAGTATGTACGATAATTATATTTATGTAAAGCAATATTTTTATAAAATTGTGGATAACTTTTTTTAAATGTATATGTATTTGCACTTGTGTTTATTTTTGCAAATGCAAGTTCTTTGCAAAAATGATATTTAGATATTTTTAGGTTTAACTAATGGAAAGGTTTGTACTTCGCGAATTGGCAATCCTTCGAAAAATGCAAACAGTCTTTCACCAAAACCATAACCTACTGCAGGTGGCATTCCATACTCAAGCATTTCTACAAATGAAAAATCCGGCATCATTGCTTCTTCATCACCAGCTTCTAAAAGTTTTTTCTGTTGCTCAAAATTTGCATTTTGAATTATATAATCATTTAACTCCGAATAACCTTTTCCGGCCTCAGCACCTGCGATAATTGGCTGAAATGCTTGAGCTGTTTTTCCGTCAGCATTTTCTTTTGCAAGTGGTAAAACAAATGTTGGATGGTTTACTAAAAATGCTGGTCCAGCAATTTGTTTACGGCAATATTTCCACAGTGTATCGGTTAGCCTCTCTCTATTTTCACCGTCCCACTTTACATTTAAGGATATCAGTTTTGCTTTCATTTCTTTTTCAGTTGCTGAAGTAACATCAATATCAGTAACTCTAATTATTTCGCTTCTATAGTCAATTTCAACCCAATCATTGGCTAAGTCAAAAGTATGTTCGCCTATAGTAAAGATAGTTTTACCATAAACTTTATTGGCAATCTCTCGATACAAATTTTGAACGAGTTTCATACCATCTTTATAGTCTGCATAGGCCCAATAAAACTCACAATTTGTAAACTCCTGAATATGTGTCGGTGATGACCCTTCATTTCTATAAGCCTTGCCAATTTGAAATATTTTTTCAAACCCTCCTGCCAACATTCTTTTTTGCCAAAGCTCACCAACATCTATTCTCATAAATACATTCATATCAAAATCATTATGAAAAGATTTAAAAGGCCTTGCTTCTGCACCACCTGTTGTCGTTTCAATTGTCGGGGTTTCAATTTCCAAGAATCCATTCTCATTTAAAAAGTTTCTTGTTACAGTCCAAAATTTTGACTTCCTTACAAATATATCTCTTTGCTCTTTATTTAGTGCAAAGTCTAAATATCTCTTACGTAGCTTTTCATCTTCATTTTCTATCCCGTAAAAAGTTGAAGGGATCGGTAGAATTGTTTTTGTTAGTACTTGAAAATTATTTGCTTCCATACTTTTTTCCCCTCTTTTTGTTATAAACAGCGTGCCGGTAAATGCACAGAAGTCCCCAATATCAATATTATCAAAAAATATTTTTAATTTTTCTTCACCTAAAACATCCTCTTTTAAAACTATTTGAAATTTTCCTTCTGCATCATTTAGGTCAATAAACAATATTTTACCCTGTCCACGAATGTTCATTATTCTACCTCGCAACAAATATATATTCTTAATCTCTTTTGCTTCTTCAGTTTCAGTAATAAAAATAGCTTTTTCACTACTTATCACTTCACCCCTCAAATTTATTTTTGCGGGAAATGGGTCAATACCCAAAGACTTTAAATTATTTAACTTCCTTAATCGCTCTGTTTTTAATTCATCGATATCTGCCATATATTTTATTATGGTCTGATTATAACATAGTTAATTGCAAATTATCACACCTATGATATAATTAAATCATAACTAAAAAGGGCCCTTAGCTTAGTTGGTAGAGCGCCTCATTTGCACTGAGGAGGTCAACGGTTCGAATCCGTTAGGGTCCACACGAGTGTTTAAAAACAAAAAACATTATTTAAAATGTTTTTTGTTTTTTAAGTTTTTTACATCTCCCCCATACCCATTATAGTATCTTTGTCCATCATCATACTTGACATTTTTTTAAGATGTTCCATAATTTCCATTTCGCTCATTCCTTTGTCTTTCATTGCCATTGCCATTTTAGAAACTGACATCATAACGTTTTTCATCATACTCATCATGTTGTCGTCCATATTATCAGTAGCCATACCCATTTTTTCCATTGTCATTTTTAAGTCCATCATATTATTTTTTATTTATTATTGTTTTTATTACTATCCTTCACTGCCTATTTTATGACGAAACTTCAAGCTAAATATTACACAAAGGTTTAACTAACCACATTTTATTTAACAAAGGCTTTTGCAATATCAAAATAAGTTACAAACAGCATCAACGCCATCAAAAGGAGAAATCCTGTCGTATGAAAAATCTGTTCAACTTTTACGGAAACTTTTCTTTTTGTGATTGCTTCTATGAGTACAAAAACCACCCTGCCACCGTCCAGTGCTGGAATAGGTAAAATGTTGAATACTGCAAGAGAAATAGAAAGCATTGCGGCAAAACCAAGAATTTGTTCTAGTCCTTGAGTTGAAATCTTGGCAGTAAGAATAGCAAGTCCAACTGGCCCTGAAACACTATCTTCTAGCTTAGCATTTTTGTAAATTAAGTCATGGACTAGAGTTATAAGTGAGGAGAAAATAAATACGGTCTGGTAGTAAGTATTTTTGACCGCTTCAATAATAGCTAAATGTAAGGGGTACTTTTTAAATGCAACATCTGCAAAACTAACGCCTAAAACTTTTTTGCCATCTACAATACCTGGAATAGCTAAGGCTGATATAGCACCTACTTGTTTAGTTATTTTATCAATATATTTTATCTCAATGTTACTATTATTATTGTCTTGAACAAACTGGGAAGCTGTAGAGGCGGATAAATTTTCTCCTTCCAAAATATTTTTATCTGAGGAAAAAGAAACAATACTCGCACCAGGATTTATGTTTTGGCGGGCTAATTGGCTTTTGGGATTAATAGAGTTAATCACGAGTTCCCTTTTATTTGCAGGTGTGATTTTTACTTGCTCACTTGAAAGTCCTTCGTAAGAACCATTTATAAATACAATCGTAAAAAGAATTATTGCAGCTAAAAGATTAAACATTACACCCCCACAAAGTACTAGTAGTCGGGCCCAAACACTTTTAGAGGAGAATGTTTTGTCACTTTCATCTTTTGATACTTTTTTTAATTCCTCTTCGTCTAAACCATTTTCACCATATATTTTTACATAACCCCCAAGAGGTATCATGTTAAATGAATAAACTGTTTCGCCGATTTTTTTTGAATATAATTTTGGCGGAAAGCCAAAGGCAAACTCGTCCACTCTCATTTTCATCCATTTTGCAAATATAAAATGCCCAAATTCATGAACCACAACGAGCATAAAGAGTATTAAAAAAAATATTATTAGTGAGGAAATTGTCATATTTTCATTATAGATTCTTCTTTTGCTTTATAAATTTCTTCTAGTGTTTTATTGATTGTTTCTATCTTTTTCTGTACTTCATCTTTTTTTCGCATCATGTCGTCCTCACCCATTTCACCAGCAGCTTTTGCAGAATCAATTTCTTCAATTACTTCTTGTCTTATTTGTCTAACCTTTATACGTGCGTCCTCAAGTTTTTCTTTCGCAACTTTTGTGTACTTTGTACGCGTTTCTGTGGTTAATTGTGGAAAAATAACACGTAGCCCATCATTTTCTGAAACTATAGAAAGTCCAAGGTCTGCATCGCGGATTGCGGCTTCTACTACCTTTAGTTGAGATTTATCAAATGGAGAAACTTTTAAAGATGCCCCGTCTAAAGCAATACTACAAAGATGCATAATCTGCATTTTACTTCCATAACTATCAGCATACACAGAGTCTAAAACGTTTGGGTTTGCACCTCCAGCAGAAATTTGCTTCATCTCTTTTTTCATCCAATCTTCGACCCCAACAAGACTTGTTTGTATATTATTGTACTTTTGCATATTTTTATAAAGTAATTATACCATATCAATTTTGGGTGCTGATAAAAGTAACCACTCAATGAATAAGTGTGGGGAGGCACCAGGATCATAAATGTCCTGAGTAATAGTATTTATTTGTTCCCAAAATACTCTCTGCACTTCTTGTCCTTCTTTTCCAAAGTGGGGTTGGGGTGGTTTAATAATTTCATTTATTAATGCTTGTAAGAATAAAATATGTTCTTCCCTATCTTTTTTTATACTAATTTCCCCATCGACAATGTTAATTTCTTCAGTTTTTTGAGCAAGTAATTTTACTAATTTTTTATTTCCAAGTCTTTTATAGTTCTCTTTTGCTAATATTTCTTTAGCGAATTTTTGATATTTATTTAAGTTTTCTGAGCTTACTTTTTGCATTCTAGACAATACTGTAGGTAAGAAAAAGTTTTTAGAAATGCCAATTAGAAATATTTTCGTATTTGCTGGCGTGTCTTCTAAAACTTTTAGTAGTGCATTTTGTACACTATCATTCCAATAAAATGAAGACAAGATAATTATTTTTTCCTTATCTCCTGTTTTATTAACAAAATCTTTAACAAATCTTACCTCATCAACACTCAGATTCATTTTTTCAATGCTCAGTAAAAGAAATTTATCACTTGAGTACTCTGTGTATAAATTTTTAAAAATTAGTTTTCTGTCTCCAAAATATATAGTATTCATTATTTGAAATTATAGCATACTCGTGCTATAATATTTCCTACTGCGGCGATGGAGAAAACCTGAACTGCTTCAGGTTTTCTCGGGTTTCGAGCAAAGCGAGAAAATTTTCGTTATTGAGCGAATGCGAAATAGGAAATACGAGGGGGAGTGGTCACAGTGGAGTTAAAGACAAAGTTTCTAGGTCTATAAAAATGTAACATATAAATGCGGCGATGGCGGAGTGGTCAATCGCACTAGACTGTAAATCTGGCGCCTTCGGGCTTCGAAGGTTCAAATCCTTCTCGCCGCACAAATAAGTTTTTAAAATGACCCTGCGAGGTTATAGATTGGCATCAAAACTGATACCAAAAGTAAACCTACACCAAGTCCAAGTGATACAATCATGATTGGCTCAATTAAACCAATTAAGCTATCAATAGTATTGGAAAGTTCACGTTGGTAAAATTTTGCTATATTTCCCATAAGTTTTGATATCTCGCCTGTTTCTTCACCTACACGTAACATTTGAGTTAAAATATTAGGAATTAATTCTTTTTGCTTTGCAAAACTTGCAGAAAATGAAATCCCGGCGCGAACATCTACAAGTGATTCTAATAAGATTTTTTTATAATGGATGTTATCCACAACATCGGCTGTTATTTGAATTGCTTTTGTTAAAGAAACTCCAGATGATAAAAGAGTTTGGATGTTGTCGGCAATACGAGTAACATAAAGCATTTTGTAAACATTTCTTATTATAGGAATTTTTATTTTGAATGAATCAAATAATTCTTTCCACTCATTTGAACCTGAAAAAGTATAAATTGAGTACCCACCAAACGTAATTATGGCAAGTAACAAATACAGTCCATATTTAACTAAAAAGTTAGAAATTCCAAGTACAATTTGTGTAAGAATAGGAAGCGCAACATTTGACTCTAGAAGAATTACCGAAAGCTTTGGAATAACCAGAGTAAAGATTAAGATCATTACAATAAAGAAAACAGATACCACAAACGCAGGGTAGATCATAGCATTCTTAACTTTCGTAACTAGAGAATAATTTCTATCCATATAATCTGCCAAATAGGTAAAGGCTTGTGACATTTTTCCAGACTCTTCTCCACTCTTTATTAGATTTACATAAAAATCATCAAATATTTTAGGATGCTTTGCAAAGGCTTGAGAAATAGATTTACCATTTTTAATATCTTGAATAATTTCTGCAAATGAAGTCTTTAAAATAGGTTTTTCCATGTCATCTGCCACAAGCTGTAAACCTTTTATAACAGAAACACCAGCCTCTAAAAGAGCAGACATTTGTTTAGAAATATTAACCACATCTTTAAGTGAGGCTTTTTGGAAAAAAGCCCCGATATTATTTAAATCAAAAGTTTGTAAAAAATCTTTTTTTTCTGTTAAAGCTATTATTTCAAAATTTTTGTTTTTTAAAGTTAGAAGTGCCTCCTCTCTATTTTTTGATTCTATAACCCCTTCCAATATTTTGCTTTTCCCTGTTTCATCAACAGTTTTTGCTTGATATAAAAATTTCATAAACTTAAGTATAGCTTATATTTTAATTTCCAATAAGCGAAATGAGTGCTTCTTTATCGTGAGAAAAATTCATGGCAGTTTCTTTAGAGATTGTACCAGCGAAAAAAAGTTGTGAAAGTGAACGGTTAAATGAAACGTGACCGTCTTTTAGACCATTTTCGATAGTAATATCAAGATCTTTTACACGACCGTCTCGTATAAGGTGAGAAACAGCTGGGGTGTTTAACATCAACTCATAAGCAGGAACAAGCTCACCTGTTACGCTCGGAACTAGTTTTTGTGAAAATACTCCCAATAAAGATACACTCAGTTCTACACGAATTTGTTTTTGTTGTTCTGATGAAAAAACGTCGATTATTCTTTCTATACTTTGAGACGCATTGTTAGTATGCAAAGTCGAAAACACTAAGTGGCCAGTTTGTGCAGCAGTTACGGCCATACGAATTGTTTCTATGGTACGCATTTCACCAATCACAATTACATCAGCATCTTCACGTAGAGCATTTTTCAAAGCACTTTCAAAATCTGGAACATCAATACCAATTTCTCGCTGGTCAATAAAACATGTTCCGTCATCGTAGAAAAATTCTATTGGGTCTTCAACTGTTAAAATGTGTTTTTGTTTTTCTTTGTTGATTACTGAAACCATACTTGCCATAGTAGTTGATTTTCCATTACCCACAGAACCAGTTACTAAGAAAAAACCTTGTTCCTGTAATGCAATGGTATGCAAAACTTCTGGAAGTTTTAATTCTTGAACATTTTTTACTGGAGGAATAAGTCTCATTGTTATAGATATTCTTCCTCTTTCTAAAAATGCATTACCACGAAGTCTTCTACCTAATGCTATTGCTGAGAAATCTATACTTTTTATCTCGGAAAAATTTTCCAGCTTCTCTTTAGTCATAAATACTCTTAATAACTCCAACATTTCATTTCTAGTAAATGGTAATACATCCAAAACAGGATTGACGTTTTTTAAATTTCTTAAATATACAGGCCTATCTTCGCGGATGTGCAGATCAGAACCATCAATGGTGATTAATTTTTGTAAAATAATTTCAAATTTAGTTTGAGAATTCATATAAAAAAAGTATACCATCTATTTGTAATTTTTATTTTTTACCACCGTCATTAGTAACATGTAAATCCTTAAATTTACATATAACCAATTAAAATATATGCAAAATAATCATGATCACGAATTAAAAAGAGACTGGGAGAAAACAAAAGATGATATGGCAAACACAGTTCATGGTGCAGGAGACGCGGTTAGGCACGTTGGACGAAGAATTGTAAATGGAGTGGAAGAAGCTTACGATGACACAAAAGACGTTATTAAACGGGGTGCTCCCGCTCTGGAAGACGAATTAACAGATAAACATAACTAAAAGGTTTTTTAACAATAAAAACGCCATTATTTTGGTGTTTTTGTATTATAAAAATTTCTATATTGTATTTATAATCCCATCGTTTCTTTGAAAGGTACTAGCCCTGCCATTGATTTCAAAAAAGCATCTTCTTTTAAACTAAGCATTCCTTTATCTCTAGCTATTTTAGTAATCTCAGATTCGTCTTTTTTTTCTAGAATTGCTTTTTCAATTTGTTTATCAATTTTAAGCATTTCAAAAACTGCGATACGCCCCTCTTCTCCAGTACGGTATTTTTCGCTCGGCTTTTGAGCATGAAAGGAATCTGTGAATGGAAGTGTTGCCAGTATTTCCGGCTTTAAATCCCCAAATTGTTTTTTAACAAGTTCTTTATAACTTCCTTCAATAGGAATTATTTCTTGTGGGTTAAGATTATCAGGAACAAGCCTGTGAACTAATCTTTGAGATATTATAAGTCGTACAGTGGGACCAATAAGATATTGAGGAATTCCCATTTCTACAAGTCTAGTAATCGTCCCGATAGCGGTGTTGGTGTGGATGGTTGAAAATACCAAGTGACCAGTAAGAGCAGCTTGAACTGCAAGTTCTGCAGTTTCTGCATCACGTATTTCCCCCACCATTATTACGTCGGGGTCCTGACGGAGAATAGACCTTAAACCATTTGCAAAAGTATACCCAATCTCGGGCACTACCTGAGATTGGTTTACTCCAGTAACAGAATATTCTATCGGGTCCTCAAGAGTGACAATATTTTTCCCTTCCTTGTCTAAAGCATTTAACATTGAATATAGCGTGGAAGTTTTTCCACTTCCTGTTGGTCCCGTAACCAACACTATTCCATACGGATAGGTGAGACATTCTTTTACAAATGACTGATGCTGTGCGCTCATTTCCAAATCATCCACACCTCTTACACCTTTATAAGTATCCAAGATTCTAAGTACAACTTTTTCTCCATAATAAGACGGCATTGTTGAGACACGAAAATCAATTTTACGTCCTTCATAATCGATTGAAAAGTGTCCGTCTTGTGGTTTTCTTTTTTCATCGAGTTTTAGATTTGAAAGAATTTTAATTCTAGCAACTACTGCCTGATGGTTTGACATGGGTAATTCACGCACAATAAGTAAATCCCCATCTACACGATACCTAAAAATTAAATCTGAAGGACCAGCTTCTATGTGTATATCAGATGCTCCCTTTTTTATTCCTTCAGCAATGATGTCTCTAACAAGCCTAACAACAGGACTATCTTCCGATCGGTTATCGGTTATGCCAGAAGTGTTAAATTTTATTCCGCCCGAGCCTCCATTTTTTGAAAGTGAATCTGAAACTTCGGAAGAGTCGATTGTATGAATTTTTTTACCAAAATAAACTCCAAAAAAATTATCAAATTGTGTTCGCGAAAGTATGAAAAATTTATAGTTTTTATTGCCCCAAGCTCTTGCTAAAAATATCGCAGCGTCTCTTAAGTTTAAAATTTCTGGGTCAAAAATACCAAAATTTAGACTGGTTTCATCTTCTCCCAAGAAAATCATTTTGTAATGTTTGGCAGAATCTTGGGTAAGTCTTTTAATAGTTTCTACCTCAGGATCTTCCCCAACATACCTTTGCATGTTATAAGCCTTACTTTTTGCATCTGCTACTTTCTCGTCTGGTATTTGGTAACTATCAAATACTGTTTCCAAATCCTCACCCTGTTCTACCCTATTTTTAATATCAAGAACCCTTTCTTCACTAAGAAGGCCTTCAGAGAGTAAAATTTTTAATAATTCATCTTTCATAATTTATCTTTGAGTGGTTGTTCTCCTAGTTGTTGTCGCTTTTACTTTTACAGTTGTAAATGAAGATTGACCTTCCTTGCGTTGATTACTTGGAATAATGCCCCCCACTGAAGTAGAAGTTGCTTTTGCAGAGTTAATAAAGAATGCTGAAGAAAAAGGGTTAACCTTTCCAAATGAGTCACTAGATGTTGAAAGAGGAAAATTAGGAATTGCATTTAAAGATTGAAAATATGGTGAAGTTAAAATACTTGTTTCAAAAGTTATTTTATCAATTTGTAAAAGTAAATCTGAAATTTCTACTACGGCTTTTTCTGAATCTTTTACCCCTGTGCCAAAGCTATTAAAATAACCTTCCACCGTTTGTAACATAAAAATAAGTCCAAATACTGATACTAGTAATAAAAGGGTTGAAAGTGTTTTAAAATTTAATTTCATATGTTTAATCAATATTTATGCCATAGGCATACATTTTTACTGTAAAGGATAATAAATCGGAATTATTACCACTACTTTTTGTTGCCCTTATAGACTCAACGTCGATAAGAGTTGAAGATCTTTCAATAGTTCCTAACCACCTGTAAAAGTCTTCATAGCTACCATCAAGATTCATATCAATTAAAAGTTTTTTATCACTTGAGTCCTTTTCTGAAACGTCAGAAAATTGTATTCCTTTTAGGGTAAGACGATTTTGACTTGCAACTCCCGATAGTCTATAGATTAAATCTCCAGATCTTAAATTGAGTGGGATAAAACTGGAAAGTAATGATGTTTCTCGCTCTCCAAGAGCTAGCTTTTTTTGTCTAAGGTTATTTAAAGATAATAGGTTTTGAGTTTTCTCACTTGCAGATTTAATTTTTTCTAATTGAACAGTTACCGGATCAAGTACAGCAGCTTCAAACGGTTTTACAAATAAAAAGTAAAAAACTAATGCTAGAGAAATTATAATTAATGAGATTATATTTTTTATATTCATATATTATTTTTTTTAGAAACCTCAAGAGCAGATACTTTTGATCTGTCTAAACCAACACGTACAGTAAATTTTATCTTCCTTGAATCATTATCAATTGTAACATTGGAAACAGTAAAAGTTTGGATATCACCTTTTTGTTTTAAAGTATATAATCTTTCAGTTTGTTCAGCCAAATCTTTAAAAGATGTAGCTACAGAGTTGAAAGTCACGTCAACACTTTTTTCCTTTGCTTCAATTGCATAATCTGTTATGGCAATACTAGTTCTTATGTTAGAGTTCACAAATTTCAATACTTCTGTATTTAAAATATGCTTACTCAACCTTTGTTTAACTGCTTTTAAAGATTTGTCCAAATTTATAAATTCTTGTAGTTCATTTTTATTTAATTTATCTTTTTGCTCAGATAAGCTTTTCGAAAAAAGAGCAATTTCTCCAAGATTACTTTTCCAAGAATAGATTACAAAACCTAGATATCCTATAACTCCTACAAAAGAAATTATTGACAATAAAAAGAAAATATTACTTAAAAGTGTAGACGTTTTTGGAGGAACAACTTCTGGTTTTTCAGGTTCCGTACTACCCAAAACATTAGAATTACTCCTAATGTCAAAATTAGGAGCAGTCTTTTTTTGCTCACTTTCAATATGAATTATATTAAAACCCTCCATAATTAAAAAGTATAAACTACTTTGTCTTTAATGCCAAGCCAAAACACTGTGCATATCTTTTCAAATCTTCTGCCTTGAAATTTTCAGCGTTGTAGCGCAATAAATTATCCTCACCTATCAGAGAAATTTCTGTGCTTTTATCAAACTCCGATTGTAAATGTTTTACTAAGAAATTATTTGCTCCAAAACCAGCTAAAATTAATTCTTTAACTTCTAAAGTATATTTTTTTTCAAATGAAAATATAGCGATTGAAAGTACTTTTGCAAGCTCTCTGGTAAAATTATCGATATATTTTTCTATAATTCCGTGCGACGGTCTATTTTCACTTTTTATTTTTTCAAAATTTTCAACCAATTTATAGGTTTCTGAAACATCAATATCGTTGTCCTTTGAAATTTTATCTATTATTTCGTAACTTCCTTTTTCAAGGATTTTTTCGTCATGAATTATTTGACCGTGTAAAATTATTAAAAGTGTATAAAAATTATTGACGAAAATTATGACCCTAAACTGTTCATCTCGTTTAGCGATTCTTGCTAGTGAAAATACTTCTATTTCAAATGAAGCTTTAATATTATTGTCTTTAAATATTTTTTCGAATTTTTCTAAATTACTTTTTTGTACACAAACAGTAAAAAATGCATTAGTGTTTAAAGCCAAACTTCCAAGATCATTTTCAGCATATAATATTTGAGAAAAATCTATCGGTAAAGTATTTTTAATTTCTGCTAGTACCAGTTTTTTCATGTCATCATGATCCCCTTTTTGAACATTTATATTTTTGAAGAAATTTCCAATTGCGGGAAGTGAAACATAAACACCTGTTTTTTTTTTAAAGAGTTCTGATTTTTCTTTCAGAACCTTATCAAGTACATTGTGTAAATCTTTAACATTTTGACCTTTTGATAAATTTTCATACGAACCCAGGTAAACCTCTTCTTTGTAAATAATATTTCCAATATCGGTTGATTCATCAATCACCAACATACAAACATAATTACTTTGTACAGACAAATACAAATATTCTTTTTTAATATTCAAATTTTCAGTTTCAATACTTGTTTCATTTTTTTTTGATACCAAATCTGTTATCCAACTCATATTAAAAATAGTATACACCCCGAATTTGAAAAAACAAGGGTTTGTGGTATAATATTTCTTGTATTTATTTATAAATACCTCAGAGAAATACTCTGGAGCTGTAGCTCAACTGGTTAGAGCACTCCCCTGTCACGGGAGAGGTTGCGGGTTCGAGTCCCGTCAGCTCCGCCAAAATAATTATTTTAGTCTAATCTACTCTGTACAACTTCCCAGTTAATGTGTGCAAATATAGAGTCTAGATACTCTTGTCTGTTTGTTCTAAAGTCTTTTATATATGCGTGTTCAAACATATCTACACACAAAATAACTTTTACGTCTGCCATCATTCCAGCATCATGCTCATTTACCCAAGTGTTGATAAGTTTTTTTGTTGTATTGTCTTGCACTATCATTGCCCATCCCATGCCACGTATTTTTGCCATAGCAAAGAATTCTTCTTTTAAATTTTCAAAGAAAACTGGTGAGTGATCATCATTATTTGCATCTGGTTTTAAACTATCAAAAAACAGTTCATGTAAACGCATACCATTGAACTCCCAGCCATATCTTCTATGAAGTTCGTTCCATTCAGGACTATTTTTTTCTAACAAATTACCGGAGTTTAGTTTCTCATTTAAAATGTTTAGATTATTCACATATCCCTCATAAAGTTTAAAATGAATTTGCATTGCTTCGTTACTGATTTTTCCGATATCCACCAAATGAGTATAATTTTTAATTTCGTATTTCATAATATTTATTTTTATATTTTATAGTTTAGCGTATTTTTCTATTATCTCAAACAAACATTTTGCAAAATAGTCTATTTCTTTTTTTGTACTTTTCTCACTTAGTGACACCCGAATTGTTTCTTTTGCTTTAATTGGTTCCCCTATACTCTTTAAAAAGTTTGAACCTGAGTTTTCTAAAAGTGAGCAAGCTGTAGCTGAAGACACACTTATTCCTCTGGCATCAAGCCTTAAAAGCAGCTCTTCACCTAAAATTCCCTTTACATTTAAAAGTAATATATGCGGCGCACAATTTTCAAAATATGAATTGTGTTTAAATTTTGTATCTCCAAATATTTGTACTGCTCCCTCTCCATCGGAGAGGGTTGGGGTGAGGCGCACTATCAAATAATTCCTTAATTCAAAAACATATTTCCTATTTTCTAAAATTTTTTTTGGGTCACGAATAATTTCTAATTTATTTCCAAAGTCTTCTATAGCTAACAAATTTTCAGTTCCACTTCTTACCCCTTCTTCTTGTCCACCTCCAGAAATAAGAGGAAAAAGTTTGGTGCCCGATCGAACAAACAAAACCGAAGCACCAGCCATAGAACCTATTTTATTTCCTCCAAAAGACATTCCATCCACTAATAAATTTCCAACATCCAAACTTTCATATTTTACAGCCTGAGTTGCATCTATAAATATTTTTGGCATTTCATTAACCCAATTCTCTTTCTCAACTTTTTTTTTCCAGTATTCTCGAACCGTTAAAACTATTTTCCTAACATCTTGAACTGTTCCAAGCTCGCTTGATACATAGGAAAAACAAATCAGTTTAGTATTTTTTTGTAAACTATTAACAATGTCTTCTATTTTTAATTTCCCTATTTTATCTGGAATTATATTAGCAATTTCCAAAGTTACACCCATTAATTTTTTACAATTTTCTATGACTTCAACTATGGCAGAATGGTCAGATTTTGAATAAATAACCTGTGGATTTTCATTTTTTGAAAAAGCTTCTAAAAGAATTCCTTTAATAAAAATATTATTTGCTTCAGTGGTTGAAGAGGCAAAATATACGTTTGCACTTTGAGCGTGCATAGATTTTGCAATTTTCTTTCTTGCCGAAAAAAGTTTTTCTTTTGCTTGCTCTCCCTCAAAATGAATTGATGATGGATTGACTCCACTTGCATGTACAAAAAATATTCTTGATTTTTTTTTGGTAAATAAATCTGTTAATTTCATGATGATGATTATAGCAAAAAACAAAAAAATATGTTATAATACAAAAATACTTTTTACAAATGTCAAATACCAATTCTGAAAATAAAAAACGAGCACCTATAGTAGCTGTTGTCGGACACATCGACCACGGCAAGTCGAGCCTTTTAGACTTTATCCGTAAAAGTAAGGTTGTTGACGGTGAAGCAGGTGGAATAACACAACATATTGCTGCTTATGAAGTGGATTGGAGGGATGGCGATGGTAAACCTACCAAAATTACATTTTTGGACACTCCAGGTCATGCTGCATTTTCTAGTATGCGTGAACGAGGAGCACAAATTGCCGATATTGCTATTTTAGTTGTGTCTGCAGAAGATGGTGCTAAGGCGCAAACAAAAGAAGCTTATGATACTGTTGAAAAAGCAGGCCTACCAGTAATTGTAGCTGTAAACAAAATTGATAAACTTGGTGCAAACCTTGAAATGGTAAAAAACTCTCTTGGAAATATGGGAATACTTTTAGAAACTTGGGGTGGAACTATTCCCTATGTTCCCGTATCTGCAAAAATTGGAACTGGAATAGACGAGCTTTTAGATTTGATAGTTTTACAATCTGAAATTATTGATCTTAATTTTAATGAACAAGATGAGGCAAGTGGTGTGGTACTTGAAAGTTTTGTAGATAGTAAACGCGGAAACTCGGCAACTCTTATTTTAAAAGCAGGTGCAATTCATAAAGGTTCTTTAGTCCAGACTGGTATGGCACTTGCCCCTACACGAATAATGGAAAACTTTTTAGGGAATGCTGTGCAAACTGCACAAGCAGGACAAGCGGTAAAAGTGGTTGGTTTTGATAACGTACCCAATGCCGGAGACTTATTTAAAAGTTATGATAAAAAACGTGATGCTGAAGCAGCTCAAGAGGAAGCGGTTATAATGATGAAGGAAGGCAAAATGCAAGACAATAGCCACCAAGAATATTTATTTATGGATGAAAATACCTACGTTGTTCCTGTAATTATAAAAACAGATGTTATAGGAACTTTAGAAGCAGTGGAAAAAGAAATAGGTAAAATACAAATTGACAATATAAAAATCAAAATTATTTCCCGAGGTGTTGGTCCGATAAATGAAAAGGATATCCAATCTGCCATTGCTGATAAAAATTCTTGTATCATTGCTTTCCACACTACCATAGATAAAAAAGCAAGAGAAATGTCTGAAATACATGGAATTAAAATTAATAGCTTCGACATAATTTACAAACTTTCAGAATGGATAGAAGAATTTTCTAAAAATGCTAAGCCGAAAAAAGAAATAGAAGAAGTTGTAGGCTCCCTCAAAGTTATCAGGGTTTTTAATCGCTCCAAAGATGCTCAAGTTATAGGTGGCAAAGTTTACAGTGGGTCTTTAAAGAATAAAAGTACAATTCAAATTGTTAGGCGTGACGTTGTACTTGGAAAAGGAAGAGTGGTAGAACTTCAGCAATTTAAACAACCGATACTGGAAGTAAAAGAAGGCACAGAATGTGGACTTATGATAGACTCTAAATACGACATTGCTGAAGGTGACTTCATCCAAATGATAATCAAAAAATTTGTATAGACAAAAAATTCATATAAAAATATGCCAGCAACAAAATCATTACATCCTCATAGGCGCGAACAAATGACAGAATTTTTTAAAAATTGTGCGGGTGATTTTTTTGCAAGAAACACTAGTGGACATTCGTTAATAACAGTTACCAATGTTTGGATTGACCCAGAAATCAAAAATGCCGACATATATATCTCAGTTCTCCCAGACTCAAAAAGTGAAGCTGCTTTAAACTTTGCAAAAAGACAGCGTACAGATTTACAAAAATATTTTGCAAGTCGTGTAAAACTTGTGCATCTTCCCTTTTTAGAAATTCTTCTAGATCCAAGTCCAAAAATTTACGAAATGCTAAATGAAATTAATATTAAATAAATACTATCTAGTTTGCATTGCATTTATTTTAATAACATTTTTTTATTTTTTCCTCACGTCGGGTATGAGGATAAAACCTATCCAATTTCCCGACTACACCTATGGACAATTTTTTATTAATAACTCAGAATTTAAAATATATGTAGCTGACACAGAAATGAAAAGAGAGCTTGGACTTTCTAATTCACAAAAACTTTCAGATATTGAGGGAATGCTGTTTACTTTTGCAACACCCTCAACTCAGCATTTCTGGATGAAAGATATGAATTATGATTTGGATATAATTTGGATAGATAAAGATTGGAGGATTTTAGGAATTAGCGAAAAAGCACTTGCAAGCTCATATAATAAAAATATTCCGAACCTTTCAAAAATTTATAATTCACCAGAAAATACAAAATATGTTTTAGAAATAAATTCAGGCCTTTCACAAAAATTAAATTTTAAAACTGGAAATACTATTTTGAATAAAAATCTTTCAAACGAAAACTTTCAAGAATTTTTTGAAAAAAATACTTTGAACAGTGGTTTAGAAAACTCATTAAAACTTTTTTTAAAACTTATAAAAAGTGATAGAGAGTTTGAAGCGCAGTGCCATTATATTTTTCATGGTATGGGTCATGGTAATCTAGTAGTGAATAATAACGATGTCGCTCTAACTTTTCTAGATATCAGAAAATATTCCAGCCTTGTTACAACTATTCCTACCTGTGTAAATGGTTATTACCATGGAGTACTGGAAGAATATGCAAAAGACACTAAAGATAAAAATATTCTTCTAAACAAACTGTCAGATATTTGTAAAAATATTGATAAGAATGACGAGAAAGATTCTAATGATTGCTACCATGGAATTGGCCACGCTTCATATATACAGTTAGATAATGATTTAAACAAAAGTCTTTTTGTTTGTAACAATGTTTCTTTAGATGAAAAAATGAAACAAAGTTGCCGTACTGGGATATTTATGCAAGCTTCAAAAAATTATGATTTTGATCCAAATTCAAAACAAAATAAAATAATGTCACTTAGCTTTTGTGATACTTTAAAAGATCCTACTTATGAAGCAGAATGTTTCAACCAAGTTTCTTATCTTGTAGAAGACCTGAATAATCATAAAGATGAATTTATTAAAAATATGATGCAATGCAGAAAAATTCCAAATCAAGAAGAAAGAATTACCTGTATTCGTACATTTAAGTTTGAATAGTATAATATGTATATGCAAAATAATTTTCAAAATAAAAAAATAGTATTCTTTGGAACTCCAGCATTTACGGTAGAATTTTTAGAGCTGTTTAAAACAATTAATTTACAGATAGTAGGGGTTGTTACAGCTACAGATAAGCCAGTTGGTCGAGGAATGGAGGTTAAATGTCCACTACCAAAAAAATGGGCTGTTGAAAATAACATTGTATGTCTTCAACCTCATAAACTTGATGATAATATGTTTTCGGTATTAGAAAATCTTGGTGCTGACTTATTTATCGTGATTGCGTATGGAAAAATAATGCCTGAGAAATTTATTAACATCCCACCATTTGAAACTATAAATTTACATTATTCCCTGCTTCCAAAATACCGTGGAGCGTCACCAGTAGAAAGTGCAATTTTAAATGCAGATGTGGAGACCGGAATAACAATTCAACAAATGGCTTTTAAGCTCGACTCAGGGCCGGTTTTATATCAAGAAACACTCACTATATTAGAAACAGAAACTTCTAGTGAACTTAGAAACAAGCTAAATAAAAAAGCCTTGGAAATATTTCCTAAGTTTTTAGAAAATTTATTTAGCCTCACCCCTAGCCCCTCTGTGATGGAGGGGGGAACAGTACAAGATGAAAGTGAAGCAACTTTTTGTCACAAATTCAAAAAAGAAGATTTTGATGTTACGAAAGAATATGTAGAAAACGACTTAAAATCTATCTATAAAAAATACAAAGCTTATGATAAAAAAATATTTTTCATCCATACTAAAAATGATAAAAAAATTCGTATCAGAATTACAGAAATGAATTCTCATGAAATACAAAAAATCCTCCCTGAATCCAGAAAGGAAATTTTGTATACAGATTTTTTAAAAAACTATAAGTAAAAACCTAACATTCAGTACTAGCGCCAATTTTTAGAAACCCAAACCAGAAGTGGTGAGGCAAAAAATATTGAAGAGTAAGTACCTACAAACATTCCTATTGTAAGCGTGATCGCAAAGTATTTTGTTGAATCTGGTCCGAAAAATACAAGACAAAGAAGAACAATAATAACAGCAAGTGATGTAGCAATTGACCTTACCAAAGACTGGTTTAAACTTTTGCCAACAACTTCTTCAAAGGAAGTGTTTTTAGAAGAGCTTTTCATATTTTCTCGTACTCGGTCGAAAATAACAATTGTATCGGAGATAGAGATTCCAAGAATGGTAAGAATTGCTACAACAAAGAGTGCGTCTACTTCAACTCCTCTGTAGTGCCCTAACCATGCGAAAACTCCAGCAGGAATTATCATATCGTGAATAAGGGTAAGAATAATTATTACACCATATTTCCAAGAAGAAACTGGGTACGATACACCTCTAAATGCAAACCAGATAAATATTCCGATTGCAAATATTACTAATAAAAATCCTAGAATACTTTTAGAAACAATTTCAGAAGATATAGATGGACCTGTCATTGCAAACTCTTTTATATCCACTGTAGTTGAAGCATTCCCCGCTAAAACAGTTTTGAGCTTTTGGTAGTCCTCTTCTTTAAGATCTCGCAAAGTTACTGAATAAGTATCTTCATTCACTTTAGTGAGTTTGTTTTCTCCAAAATTTTCAGTAAGTGAGTTTTGTATAACCTCCTGACTTGGACTTGGTGCAACAAGAGTCATTTTATTAATTCCCTTTAGTTTATCCTGTCGGAAACTGTAGAGATCTTGAGGTCGGATAGTTGACTCATCTGGATACGTTTGCCATCGTGATCCTTTGACACTGAAAATAACTTTTGCCCCACCAGTGAAGTCAATTGATTTTTTAAAGCCAAATGCAAGAATACATAGAGCTGCGATGCCACAAGCAGTAAGAGAGATTGCTAGAAAAACGTTTTTATATTTTAATATTTGCATAAATTTATTTTATTAATTTGATTTTTAGAAGAAACTCTTCCAAAAGAATTTATTAATTTTATCTGTTGCTATCATTCTAAGAACTTGACGAGTAATAACTGTCGAAGCAAAAACTGAAACTACTACACCGATCATTAAAGTTAATGCAAAACCTTGGACTACACTTGTGCCAATAAAGAAGAGTATTACAGAAACAATTAACGAGGCAATGTTTGAGTCTCGGATAGATGTCCAAGCTCTTGGGAATGCAGATTCGAGAGCATCTTTTAAATTCTTCCCAGTGTTTAATTCTTCTTTCAACCTTTCAAATATCAAAATATTTCCGTCTACCGCCAAACCAATAGAGATAATGAAACCAGCAATTGCCGCCGCTGAAAGGGTTACAGGTACAATTTTATATACAGAAAGCACAATTCCAATGTACGAAGCAAGTGAAAATGCACCCACCAAACCTGGGAGTCTATACCAGAAAATCATAATTAATAATACTGCCATAAACCCGTAAAGTGAGGCCAGTAAACCAGCGTTTAGTGCTTTAGCACCAAGCAAAGGTTCTACCACTTCAGAGCCCGCTATTTTTATTGGTACTGGTAGAGCACCTGTTTTTAGTCTAGTAGCAAGTGCTTTCGCTTCTGCTTGGTTACCAATACCCGTTATAACAGCTTTACCATCTGTTATTGCACTTTGTACTGTGGGCGCAGAAATCAAAGTATTATCTAAAACTATTCCTATTTTTTTCCCGATATTATTTGCCGTCGTTGATGCAAATATAGCCTTACCAACATCGTCCCACTCTATAGAAACTTGTGGTTTACCAGTTGTTCCATCGAAAACAAGTTGAGCATTTTTAAGATGTTTTCCATCAAGCCCAATATGTTTAAAATCTGGGTCTTCAAAAACTAAAGGTGACAATTCTGGAGTCTTACCAGCTTTAATAGCTGCCTGAACATCACTTTTAGCTTTTATAATTGCATCTCGCTCAGTACCAGAAGCACGCTCAAGTAAGAACTCCAAAGTTGGTGTTTGACCAATCATATTTAAGGCTTGATTGATATCTGTAAGCCCTGGAAGCTCAACCAAAAGTCTATTTTCTTTAGAAAGAACAGAGGACTGCACTTGAACAAGTGGTTCAGAAACTCCAAAAGTGTTTACCCTTCTTTCAATAACATCTCGAAGTACTCCCAATGAATCACTTATTTCACTTTTGGCAATTTGTGTAACATCTGCGTTGTAAGTAAGTCTTACCCCAGAAGAAAGATCAAGTCCAAGGCGGAATGGATAATTTCTTAACGAATAAATTGTTGAAGTAGAAAAGTTTGGGAACACGGTCTCAACAGTTTTTTTGTAAAAATTATTTTCTACTACCTTACTGTAAATTTGCTTTTGTGAAAATATTACAAAAAAAGCTCCTAGGAAAAATGGGAGTAATGCTAAAACTCGGTACAATAATGTTTTGTTACTAATGGGTTCTTTTGTCATATTTTATTTTTTTAACCTTTACATTATACCAAACAATCACCTCTAAAAAAACTTGACAAAAGCACTGATAATTTTATTTTATTACTACCTCACCGAAAAATTTACTTTTACAGTGGCTGTTATCTTCTTTTCAATACTGGTTGTGTCATAAGCACCATAATCATCTACCGACACACTATTTTTTTGTGTTACTTGAAATACCCCGCTCGATAAGCTAGTAATATTACCCACCGTTGCGCCTCCTGCTTTTGCAACAGCTTCCGCCCTTTCTCGTGCATTTTTTGTAGCTTCACTTAGCATATCTACACGTATGCTTGCCAGTTTATTATAATAAAACTCTACCAAATTATTAGTAACGTTTGCAGATATTTCAGTTGTTATTTTTTCACTTGATTTTTTAATTTTTTCAACATCAGCACTTTGAACCACAATGTTAGTCATTGCTGTTTGCCCTTTAACTCCAAGATTACAATTTTCATAAGCATCCTTACTCAGTTCGCAAATAGGAGTAGTAGTAATGACTTGAGTACTTATTTCCTCGTCACTTATGCCAGATTTTTTCAAATATGAATTTACAATTAAAAAAGAACTTGCCAAATTTTTATTAGCTATCTTATTCGCATCTGTTCCATACGCTCTTTCTGAAATTGAAATTGTCCACTTAGCTGTATCACTTTGTACAATTCTTTCCGTAGATCCTGTAACTGTCACACTTTGGTCTTTATTGGCAACCCCAAATATGCCACTTCTAACTAGTAATCCAAAAATAATTATTGCTACTGCTAGTACTAGCATTGGTGCAAACAAATTATTTTCCGTTAATAATTTTTCAATTTTGTTATTCATATATAATATTATTTAATTACAATTATTAGTATTTCATATATTTAAAATATTGCAATTAATCTTATAATTAATAATCGTAAAAGTGAGTAATGCCAAGATTGTTTGTTTTCATATTTTTATAAACATTAAATAAATCTTGTAAATCAACCTCTACCGTTATCCTGTCTTTTAACAAAAGTTTATTATCTAAAATACCTATAGTTTCTTTAGTTTTCAAGACTTCTTTTGTATTTTCTATATTTTGTTTGCCAACCAGATCAAGGTAAGAAAAAGTTATTTTATGATTCCCAGCAATTTCTAAAACTTCAAATTCTTTATTATCTCTAATAGCCTCATCCATTTTAGAAATTAACAACTTTGTAAATGGTTGGTAATGAGGAGCACTAATTAGCCCATTTTTTGTTATAGCTGCGATTTGGTCATCTTGAACTCCAAATTTACCGTGCGTTAGTTTACCAATTACATATGAGTAAAATCTTTTAAAATTTAGATCGGTTTTTATAAACACAGTTCTTTCAATTTTTCGAACATGTTCCCCAAAGGTGTATGAGTCTCTAGAATTTTTCAAATTTGTAAATTCTTGATTGTATTTATAATAAGGAAAATCATACCAAGGATAATCATAGATAAATATTTCATAATCTCTTGCAACTTTTGCATAAAAAATATCTTCATCAACTTGCTTGTTATCTGCCAAGTACTATGTAAATTTTCCAATAATATTTTCGTAAATCCATTTTAAATTATTCTCAAAAGTAAAACTCCAGCCTATAACATTTAGGACAGTCAAATAGTCCTTATTCACGTCTTTACTATAAATCGTAAGTTTTTTAACTTTCTCATATTGATCCCAATAATCCTTTACAGCTTTTCTATAGTCAAAATAAGATGGCAAGCTATCGCGTAAAACATTTGCATATTCTCCTGCACTGTAAACTATGTACCACTCAGGTATTCCCAAATACATATTGTCAATATTTCGAGCATAGTCTTTTGTTGTACTTGCTTGGTCTTTTAGAATATTTATTTCTTTAAAATTTTCAATTTTTTCTGGGTCATAATATTTCTC
>JBBQKQ010000008.1:0-34827 GCA_038326985.1 Minisyncoccia bacterium
CAAAGTCCGTACATCGTCCCACATTTGTAGCAAGAAATTTAACACCACCCCTATGGTAGTTTAAAACTATTTTTGACTCAATATTTCATTTACTTTTTCAACAATTTGAGCCATATTTAAATTTACTTTTAATAAATAATACGTGTTTTCATTCTCCTCAGTATTTGCTTCATTTTTTTTCTTGTCCATAATAATATTAGAAAGAAATATTATAGGAACTTTTTTACTCCAATCATCTTTTGTTCTAAGCTCATTCATCATGGTTTGTCCATCCATTATCGGCATTAAAAAATCAAGAAGAATTAGGTCTGGTCGTTCAAGTATGGCTAAATTTAAACCCTTAGCTCCATTTCTTGCTTGTAGCACGTTAAATCCTTTACTTGTAAGTTTAAAGCTGAGCGCAAAAAGTAATGCTGCGTCATCTTCCACTATTAGAATTTTTTGTGCAATTTTGGAATTATTCATAAAAATATTTTCTTAATTATTTTTTTGGTATAGATACTTTAAAAGAAGTTCCTTTTACTTTCATTGTATCAAAAATAATATGACCACCAAGTTTGTCCAAAATAGATTTCGCTATATATAAACCAAGACCTGTTCCGTCCGGTCTTATCACCTGAGCATTTTCTGCTCGGAAAAACTTTGTAAATAATTTCTCCTGTGCATTTATTGGAATACCTGGACCATTATCGCATATTTCTATTTCTGCACAGCCTAAATGATTTTTAATTTCCACAGAAATTTCTCCGCCTTCTGGAGTATAAAAAATAGCATTTGATAATAAATTTTGAAAAACAATGCGGATCAGCTTTGGATCAGTTTCAATTTCTACTCCATGTGCATGATATTTTTTTTCAATTTTCAATTTTTTGTTGATTATTTGAGTTTGTAATTCTTTTAGTACGTCATCGGCAATTTTATCCAGATTAATTAATTTTGGTTCAGTGAAAAACTCGCCAGTTTCTAACTGGGAAACATCTAATAATGCCTTTGTAAGTTCAACCATTTTTTGATTTCCATGATGAATTTCTTTTAAAAATTCTTTCTGTTGCTGATTTAAACTGCCGGTTTCCTCATCCAGGAGCAATTCACAATACCAATTTATGGAAGTGGTTGGTGTTCGAAGTTGATGACTTGCAAGGGAAATAAATTCTGTCTTTGATGAATCTGTGCGTCGGTCTTGGGTTATATCTCGATACAAAATAAGAGACCCATGAAAGCTGTCACTCTCAAAAATTGGAATATAATCTTTTAATAAAATATGACCATCAACAAGACGAACTTCTTGCCCCAAAACAATTTCCTTATAATTATGAAAAAAAATATTTTGAGTGCGATATTTGTTATTGTCTAGTACCTTATCAATAACAAGATCTTGAAATTCTTGCCAGCTCATTCCAATCAAGTTAGTTTTTGCAGAATCAATATTGTAGAAAGTATAAAGTAAATTATTCGCATGTACAATTCGACCATTTTCATCTAATACTTTTGCCGCAAGAGGCATGATCTCAATCATATTTTTTAGACGTTCAAAGTTTGCTCGATCCTTCTTCTGAAGTCCTTCATTAAGTTCCTCTATTCCTAAATTTTGCTTTCGCAATTCTAATAAATTCATTACCTGTTCAGATAAAATTTTCAATCCTTTTTTCTGTTCATGAGTTAAAGTTTTTTTAACTATATCATAAACACACACAGTACCAAAACTATAACCATTTTTGTTTACAATAGGTGCACCAGCATAAAAAACTAGTTTAGGGTCACCTTCTACCAATGGATTATGCATAAACCTGATATCTTCGTTTGCATTTTCTACCACCATCACATCTTCTTCTCCTGCTATGGCGTGAGTACAAAAAGACAGTTCTCTTTTGTTTTCTTTTAAGTCTGTCCCCAAGGTAGCTTTAAACCATTGTCTTTCTTTATACATTAATGTTACGAGAGCAATTGGTGTACCACATATTGCGGATGCAAGAAATACAATATTATCATACTCTTTTTCAGTAAATGTGTTTTCAATATTATATGAATTAACCTCTTTAAGGCGCTCCTCTTCATCAAATTTTTTCATGTGCAAAAAGAAATTTAGTATTATGAACCAGGGATTACATATTTCTATTTTCTATGACTAAATTATATCATAATTCTTGAGGGGGAACAAAAAATTATAAAAAAATAATGAGTTAAAAGAAAACTAAACTATTTCTTTTTTGGCAAAGTCTGACAAGCTATTCCATTTTTATCCCCATCCAGTCCGTTTGTGTCACCTGATACACTACCGGCTTTATTATAAAAAGCCTGAGCTTCTTCTTGGGTAGCAAAGTCAGAACAATTGTATTCATCTGTACCTTTAGCTACTTTTTTCCCAGTTTTTACTTCTTCTTCAGTCGCGGTGTCACCTTTTTTGTCTCTTAAAATTTTAACTTTGGTGGTTTTAAAATCAGAACTTTTTTTAGATTTGTTTATACAGTCTGATTTTGCAGATTTAAAATCAGAAGCTATTTTTAAAATAGCTTCTTTGTAAGTTTTTTCGGCTTCTTTTTTTGCTATTTTGTCTTTTGCTGTTTTAAGATTATTGTTAAGAGTTTTACTGGCTTCTTTACTTTGTACAGACTTAGTTTTACTAGCAGTATTTAGACAAATTTTTAATTCTTTCTTTTGCTCCTTTATTTGAGTAGGTGACATGTTAGTGTTAGATGTGTCTTTCGTAGTTGCTGCAAAAGCTAAAGATGATAAAGTAACCGAACCTAGAATGAAAGCACTTGTGATTAATTGTAATTTGGTTTTCATATTGTTTTATTTTTTAATGATTTTTGTTGCTGTTATATATAAGACGCATTTCAAAACAAATTATTTCATTTTTTAAAAAAATATTTTACTGAAATTTTAAACTCTTAAAATTTAAAGCTTTTTTATTTCAAATTAACAAATTCTAAAAATGCAGCATAGTCGCTATTCATATTAAACCTATTTAGTTCATAAGTACTTTTTTTAGTATGTAAAGTTCCGTGAATATCTGTCATTGCCCCTAAGTAGCCAGCTTCTTTAACTTTTTGTATCGCTAAAGCACTTCTTAAGCCATAAGGGTATGCAAAGAAATTTACTTTAGTATTTAATTTTTCTTCTAATATCTTTTTGTTTCCAGCTATTTCATCTTCCATTTTCTGTACAATTTTTAATCTATCTAATTTAGGATGTGATTTGGTATGGCCACCAATTGAGTTACCATTAGCAACTAAATCCTTCAGATTTTTCCAAGTCATAGCTATTTTGAATTTAGAGATTGCATTTGAATATATAAAAAAAGTAGCATGAAAATTATTTTTTTCTAAAATAGGTACCGCATAAATATAGTTATTTAAATAACCATCATCAAAAGTTATTATCACATTTTTTTGTGAGCTAGTAGCATTGCTTTGAATTAAGTTTAATAAATCTTCTGGAGAAATTACATTAAAATTATTATCTTTTAAATACTTCATTTCTTGTTCAAAAACAGGGATAGAAGTTATAAAGTTTTCTGCAAAAATAGAATCATTTTGGTCAAAATTTCTTACTGAGTGGTAAGTTAAAATGATGGCTTTAGTAGTTGTTGTTTTACTTGCAATTTTTAATGCATCTTCTTTTTGTAGTTCCTGGAGGTCCTTAATTTCAACGACTTCGTTAGCAACATTTAAAAGCATGGTTTTGGTGGTAGTTTGTGCAAAAGCTTTTTGGAACTCAAATATAAGTATAAAAATAATTAAAAGGGAAACATGTTTTTTTTGAAAAATCTTCATACCAGTAAGTATATCTTAAAATTGCTTATAGAACTTTTAGTAAGTGCAGAAAATTTCATGCATTAGTTTTTTTAAAAATTACAAAACCCGAGTTTTAGCTCGGGTTTTGTATATTATCTAATTTATCCAAAGAATATCTTATAATAGTTTTTGAAATTACTTCTTTGGCAACAACACACTGTCTACCACAAACGTAACTCCATTTGAAGAAATGACATCTGGTGTCAGAACTCTGGTAGAATTATTAATTGTAATATTTCCGGCAGCATCTTTTGAGAAAGTAAGTGTTGCTCCATTTACAGTCTTAAGTTGCATCCCGTTTGTAATGTCAGCTGAAGTATATCTACCGGCAACAACGTGGTATGTGAGAATTGATTGAAGCATTTTAATGTTCTCAGGCTTTAATAGTGTTTCAACTGTACCAGCTGGCAACTTATCAAAGGCGTTGTTGTCTGGTGCAAATACTGTAAATGGACCAGGTCCTTTTAAGGTTGCTACAAGTCCTGCTGCTTTTACAGCTGCTACAACTGTAGTTACATTGTTAGCTAGAACTGCATTGTCTACAATGTCCCGACTTGGAAGCATGGCAGCACCACCAACCATAACACCAGCTTCTTTGTTCATATTTGTATTGTTCATAGTGTTATTAGAATTCATTTGACTATTTGATTTCATATTTTCATTATTCAAAGCTGTATCTGTCGAATTTGGATTTGAAGAGGGAAATAAAAAATAGATACCTGCCAAAACTACTAATATTCCTACTAACCAGTACCACATACTATTATTACTATTATTGTCGTTATTCATATTTTTTATATTATTTGTTATTCTAAATACTGCTTAATTTAGTTAACTATTTTATTAGACGTGTAAAATGGGGAATAATTACGAATATATGCTATAGTCCATAAAAAGTATGAAAAAAATATATTTAATACATGGTTGGGCAGGAGGACCTGAAAAAATATGGTTTCCTTGGCTGCGAGAAGAATTAACCAAACAAAATTTTGAAGTTATTATTCCTAAGATGCCAGAAACCAATGTGCCCGTAGTAAAATCTTGGGTAGAAAAACTTGAAGAAATTGTCGGTACTCCAGACAATAATACATTTTTTATTGGACATTCGATAGGTTGTCAGGCAATATTGAGATTTTTAGAAAAGCAAGAAAATCCTGTGGGGGGAGCAGTTTTCGTAGCAGGGTGGTTTGATTTGCGCTGTCTTCCAAGTATTGAGGCTGAAAGTATTGCTAAGCCATGGCTAAATACGGAAATAAACTTTAATAAAATAAATCGAGTACTGCCAAAAGAAAAAGCAGTACTCATAATTTCCGACAATGACCCTTATGGGTGTTTTGACTATAACCGAAACCAATTCAGCAAACTAGTAAATAAAGAAATAATTTTACCAAAGGCAGAACACATTTCCATGTTGCATATGCCTGAAATTCTTACTACATTATTATCTATTGAAACTGTCTAAAATTTTTATTATTTAATAGCCATTAAACTATTATTGTTGTAGTCTATTTGTTGGATCTCAGGCATTTTAGCTAAATTTTCTTGTTGTGAAGAAAAGGTGGAAACTAAAGCTAGAATAACCGCATCACTTCTACTGTCAAAGCTATAGCTTGCGTAAGCACTCAATGTGCCCATAAAAAACATGGCCACAAAGAGTCCTTTTCTATATTTTGAAAAAGAAACTTTTTGGTCAAAATCTATGTCTTCTATTGCGTTTTGCAATATTGTAGTTTCCAGGTTTCTGTCCAAGTCTTCTAATTTGTTAATTATTTTTTGCATAAATTTTATTTACTTATACACCTAATGACGTAGAAAAAATATAAAAGTTACCAATGTGAATAATTTTTAAAAACCTAAACTGGAGTGGACATTATTTTTAATTTCTCTATAGCTCTGTGTAAAGAAACGGAAATATTATTTTTAGTCTTATCTGTAACAAGGGCAATTTCTTCTAAAGTCATATCGTCAATATATCTCATTTTAAGAATTTCTTTATGCGGATTGTCCATTTCCTCAATCAGCTTGAACATATTTCTTCCATCTATTTGGTTCATTACTTTTTCTCGTTCATCTATACCGGGCTCAAAATGTGAATCTTCTAATAAAAAGTCTAATGAGTAATCCTTTCTTTTACGATATTGGTCAATAATCAAATTATTTAATACTTGGTACAGAAAAGTCTTCATGGTTTTTATTTCCCCCCCGTTTACCATATATTTCCAAACTTTTAAATATGTTTCTTGTACCAAATCTTCACTTACGTCTGAGTCACTAATTTTATATTTAGCGTGCTTTAGTAAAATAGCGTTGTAAGTTTTAAAAATCTCGTCAAAAGACATATCTGACTTAATATCAGTATCATTTTGAGTTTGGGTAATTATATTTTCAAACATACGCTTAGTTATTTTTGTTTAAAATTTTCTTTATTTTGTCTACTATTTCTGAAAGTTTATTTTCTGCTTTCACAAAATAGTCTGGTACTTCAATGGCTTCATAAGCTTTTCTTAATTCAATATCAGAAGTATTTGATACAACAAGAATAGGGATTTTGGAAAAATGCCCGCCATTTTTACGAAACTTTTTTACAAAATCTAGACCATTTTCCTCACCAATCAGATTATGATCAAGCCAAATAAGATCTACCTTTTCGAGTTTTTCTAAAAATTGCAGTGCTTTTTGAATTGTGTCGACTGTTATTTTATTGGACTCAAAGTCTTCTATAGGTATTCCAAAAGCTCTTTCTACACTCCTAGAGGGTATAGTAATAAAACCTTCTTTTTTGAGCTTGAGCTCTATTGCTTCTAGCAGTGCTATATCATCTTCTACAACGAGTATTACATTTGGCTTATTCTTTTCTTCTTTCATATTTAATTTTTGATTGGTAATCTTACGTAAAATATTGTACCATTATTTAAGTCACTTTCAAACCATATTTTGCCTCCCGACTGTTCAACAATGTTTTTGGCAATGTACAATCCAAGACCTGTTCCTTCTGTAGCACTTGACACTACATTTTTAGCGCGGTATAGTTTTGTAAAAATTTTGTCCTTGTCGAGCTCAGGAATACCCATACCTGTATCTTTAAAAGTTATCAATAGGTTTTGGCCTTCTTTTGTTATGTCAATAATTATTTTACTTTTTAATTCGGAATACTTTACCGCATTGGAAAGTAAATTTTGGAATACCATACGAATCCTTTTTGGATCAACGAGTATTTGTTGTGTATTTTCTTGGTTTGTAAACTCTATTTCAAGTTTCTTTTCCTCAATTCTTTGTTTTTGTTCCTCGAGTTCATTATTTATTAAATCCCCTATATTTGTCATTTCTTTCTCTATAATTAAAGTTCCTAAATCTATTCGGGATGCATCTAAAAAAGACTTTACCATGTTTACATTCTTTTTTTACTTTGGTCGATTTGGTTTAGGTATTTTAGCTGACTTAGGCTCAAATTTTCAATTTCGTCACTTAAAAGTAGCTCTGTATACCAACCAATTGAAGAAAGCGGGGTGCGAAGCTGGTGGGCAGCCATTGATACGAATTCACTTTTAGCAATATCAATTTGCCTTTCTTGGGTGATATCTGAAAAAGTTTTTACCATTCCTTCCATTTTTCCATCAATAATTATGGGGTTTGTAAAAGTTTTAACTGGGTATTTTGTCCCGTTTTTTCTTTCGTAGAATATTTCACCAAGTTTACGTATTTTGGGCTTTTGATTATTTAAAATTAGAAAGGTTGCTCTTTCGTCTGGTTTAATTTCTTCGCCTTTTCGTCAAAGGCTGAGATAACATCAATTGCTTTTTTACCTAATACTTCTCTTAAAGAGAAACCAGTAATATCCTCAAAGTGTTTGTTAGTATTTATTATCAATCCATTTTTGTCTATAATTACTAAAGCATCTTCCAGGCTTCCAATGATTGCTTCATTTAAAGATACTCTTTTTGCAAGTTCTTGCGTTCTTTCGGCAACTTGTTTCTCAAGCTCACCAAAATAGCCCTTTACTCTTTCCCTCATTTGAAAAAATTTCTTGTTTAATTGTCCTATCTCGTCAGTCCTTTTATAATCAAGAATATTTTCAGTTAAATTCATATTGGCGTGAGCATCAAGCTCCAAAATATTTGCTAATTTTTTTATTGGTGCGGTAACATTTTTTTTAATGAAAAGATAAAATATTAAAAGTAATATTGATACAACAAGCAAAATGAAGAAAGTTACTCTGAAAAAGCTACTAATTATTTGTCTATAGTAAAAAGTATTTTGATTAAGGTAGTATTTATTTGGCTCTGCGATTTTGTTAATATTATCTTTAATTTTTTGGCTTTGCTGATACCAGTTTTCATAAGCAGTTTGAATTTGAAAAGCATTTTTTGTAGCTACTGCCAATATTAAATCTTGTCTGTATGAGTAAATACTATCTTCGGAAAGAACATATTCACGCAAAAGGTTTACCAAATTGTCATCTTCTAATTGGCTATAAGTATCGTCCACTGCATTTTTCTTTTTTATCTCTGCTACATCGACATTTTGTAATGCTTGTGGACTTTGGTTTAAAATGTATATAAATAAATTATGCTCAACAATTCCTTCTTGCTTATTTAATTCTATTCCTAAAGTAGAAAGACCTTGGTAATTTTTGTTTTGCTCAGTAACAATATCAGCTTGTTGGTAAACTAAAAAAAGCAAATAGGAAAAACCTAGTACAATTACTACTAAAATAACTAAAATAGGTCCAATGAACTTACCATTGAGGTTTCTCATAGAGATTAATTGTCATCAAAGAATCTGACGTTTGAAGGGGCAACTTCTTTCATGTATTGCTCAGATATTAAATCCCGAAATTTCATACCATATATATTCGCATCTTGAGCCTCTGTTTTTAATAATTGTATAAGGGTGTTATCCATAATAAGGGTAGGTTTATAAAGATTGTATAGATATAGTATTTGTTCTCTGGAATTTTGTGGTAAAGATTTTGATAAAAAACCCACGACTACTTCTTTATTTGGAGAGTTATTATAAAAAACTTCCGCTCGTGCCAGTGCTCTTAAAAACTTTTCAATTGTTTCTTTCTTTGCTTCTAATCTATTTTTATCTCCAACTATAAGTGAATTCTCAATATATTTTTCAGAATACAATACTGTGGTATTTTCTTTACCAATTTCATTTTTTAACATAAATATACTAGGTTCATAAACTGTGACTGCATCAAATTGTCCGTATAATAGACCCGATTCAAGAGTTGCTCTATCTGCTGCAACTATTTTTATATCAGATCTGGTAAGTCCAGCAGCAAAAAGTACTTGGTCTAATACGTACTCTGTAACTGTACCTGGTATATAGGCAATTGTCTTACCACGTAAATCATACAAATCTTTTACCCTCGACCTTCTTGCAACAACTGCGGCTCCTTTTTCTGTTCGGTGTAAAGAAGATATAATTCTTAAATTTTGATTTGTAGAAGCTAGTTTGATAAAGGGGTACTCACAAGATACGGCTAGGTCGGATTTCCCTGAAGACATGTCAATGATGTTGTCTCTTCCAGTATAGAGATTTCTGGTTTTCAATATTAATCCCTCATCATCAAAATAACCATTCTCCAAGGCTATGTATAGTAAAGTAGCAGATTGAAGGGGTGCAACAGCAATAGTCAAAACTTCTTTCTGACTTAATTCCGATTGCTTGCTAATTGATTTTAACTGTAATATATTTTGAACAAAAATAATATAAACTAGTGAGGAAAAAATCATTAAGGAAATTAAACCATAGATAAATTTTTTCATAAGTTTGTAATATAAACAAGTTATACCATATATTTTGGGTCTAGTACAGATGTAATTAATTTATATTTCAAGCGTCTTTATTAGTAGGAAATAAAATTCCTAGTTAAAAATAATCTAAAAATAAAAAAAATATATGGGTCTAATATTATGGATAATTTTTGGTGGAATTGCAGGCTGGATAGCAAGTCTAATCATGAATACTGATGCTCAACAAGGTTTTTTACTAAACATCATAGTTGGTATTATTGGAGCATTTCTTGGTGGTTTCATTATGAGTCTTATAAATGGCTCACCTGTAACTGGTTTTAACATCTACAGTTTATTTGTTGCGGTACTTGGAGCTATAGTACTTATTTACATTGTTAAATTAGTAAGATAATCTTAATTTTTTAACATGCAAAACCAAGAAAGTGGAATAAGTTCAGTTGCAATAATTGCAATTGTAGTACTGGTTCTTATAGGGGTATTTGTTTTTCTACCAATGATGAAACAAAAAAATGGTGCAACCGTAAATGTTCCAAGTTCTATTGATGTAAATCTTAACAAGTAAAATCTAAAATACACTTAAAAACTCATCAATTACCCCTAGAATATATTTTAGGGGTTTGTTGGTGTACTTTCTTCTAACTTACAACGTCTATACACATGCAGCTAAATTTATTATATAAAAGCTGACCAAAAAAATATGAACAATAATCAAAATTCCTCAAACGTTTTACTTTGGGCTGTTGTAGGAATCCTTGCAGTTCTGGCAATTGTTGTTTACTCTATGTACAAGTCAAATGATACACAGGCTGTAACCAGTACTGAAGACAACAAAATGATGAACGGAGACAATATGGCAATGGGTTCTACTTCGGGCATGATGGCAAGTAATACAAGTGATAAAATGGGAATGGAGAAACAACCTCCAACTTATGTCAAAGACACTTCTGGTTACCCAAGTTCATGGCCAACTGATATTGCAAAATATCCTGGAGGTGTTGTAATTAGTTCAGCAAATGATAATTTAAAATCAAGACCTAAAGAGGCAATTGCAATTGTAACTACTAAAGATAGTGTACGGACTGTAGTTAATTTCTATTTAAACAACCTTGTTAAAAACGGTTGGACAATAACAGAAGATGGTGCAGGTCTTGCAAATCAAATAACTTTCCGATCTTCTAAAAATGGAAGAACTTTTAGTGGATATGCAGAAAGAATGCAAACTGGTGGTACAAAAATCACTATGGGTGTGAACGAAGGAATGTAGTAGTTAAAAAAACAATCAAAAATAAAAGCATGAAAAATACAAAAACCCTATCCCTTTTAGGGACACTGGCTCTAACTGTAGTTTCCGCATCAGCATTAACAGTTTCAGGAAATACTGGCATAAATTTAAACTCAAATTTAGATAATACAGTAAAAACTGACCTTAATTCTAATTCAGAAATTAAATTAGATTCAGGTAATGTTAATAACGGTAATAAAATGATGGACAATGAAGAAAGAAAAATGGGAGAAATGGACAATAAAGACAATTCGGAAGTATTGAGCGATGTAGATTTATCTACAAAATTCAAAAAACAAGATGATAAAATTTCAAATGTTGAGGTAAACGATGATCAAGTATCTCTACAGTATAAAAGTCTTATAAACCTTTTTGGACTATTTCCTATATTTGTTAACACTACTGCTTCTGTAAAAACTAATGGTGAAACGCAGATTAGCTATCCCTGGTATGCAGCTTTCGCGAGTACTGATGAAGAAAACTTAACTGCAAAGGTTAAAAATTCTGTTGTTGCCTACACTAGCACACAAGGTGAAGCGAATTCTAAACTTTCAAGCTCTGCTAAAGTTCAAATACTGGCGAAAATTTACCAAGTATTAAAAGCAGACTTTAATGCTAACATGAATGGGAATTCTCAAGTTTCTGGAGATGGTAGATAATAACTAAATAAAATCATTTAAAAATAAAAAACCAAGTAAATATTACTTGTTTTTTTATTATCTAAAAATTTTTTTAACAATTCTATAATTTTGTATTATACTGTTCACAAATGAGATTAGAGAAAATATTTAGACACTATTTTGTTTCTGGTAAACATAATAAACATAAACCACATATTCTTAGAAGTTATTTTATTATAAGTATTTTAATAATTTCTGCATTTTTATTTAGTTTGTCTTATGGGTCAAATTTCTTTTTTCAAAAAACTGTTTTAGGCGCAAGTATTGCTAGCAATATTTTAGTTGATCTCACAAACAATGACAGATTGGCTGAAAACCTGGTACCACTGCGAATTAATAATAAGCTCAACTTTGCAGCTGAGCTTAAAAATAAAGACATGCTAGAAAATAGCTACTTTGCTCACAATTCTCCTTTAGGTCTTACTCCTTGGCACTTTTTACAGCTTGCTGGTTATAATTTTTCTTATGCTGGTGAAAATCTGGCTATAAATTTTACCGAAGCAAACGAAGTAGAAAATGCTTGGATGAAATCTCCTCTTCACAGAGCCAATCTTCTCAATCCAAAATTTCAAGAAATAGGAATAAACGTGGCCTCTGGTATAAGAGATGGTTTACAAACTCTATATATAGTGCAAATGTTTGGAACACCTGCTCAAAAGAGAATTCAAGTGAACCAAGAAGTTGTAATTAAAGAAACAATAAGTAAACAATTAGTAAAACCTGTAAAACAATTAAAAGTTAAAATTATAAATGAAGATAAACAAAATAGCTTTATCAAAAATGAAGATTTAGCCACCAATACGGAAATTATTCCTAGTGCTCCAACAATTGCCGGAACAGAAAAATATTCAACGGTGGGAGAGAGGATTTTTTTTGAGACTCCATATTATGTTCAGTATTTATTTTATCTCTTCTTAGCTATTATTGGCTTAGCTCTTTTACTTTTGACTTTTGCAGAGTTTAAAAAGCATCACTACAAACATATATTTTATGGAGCAAGTTTAATTTTGATTTTAGTTATTTTTATAGTTTTTAACTCAAGTTATATTTAGTTTTGCTTTATTTATAATTGTTTAAAATATTGCTATCTTTATTTGACAATACATGATATAATATGTAATATAGTAAAAAATAAATAAAAAAACAATAAATGTATGGCAGAATTTAAAAAATTTAGTGGGAGAGGAGATAGAACTGGTAGAGGAAAAGGCACATTTGGTGGAGATAAAAGAGAAGGTGGGTTTGGGGCTGAAAAAAGAAGTTTTGGAGCTGAGAGAGGTGGAGACAGAGGGTTTGGGGCTGGTAGAAATGGTGAGTATGTAAGTCGACCACGTTTTGACCGAGGAGGGGATAGAGGAGGATTTAAAAAAGACTTTAAAAGTGCCGATAGAGGCGATAGAGAAATGTTCCAAGCAACTTGTGATAACTGTGGAAATACTTGCCAAGTACCTTTTAAACCATCTGGTGATAAGCCGGTTCTTTGTGATAACTGTTTTACAAAAAAGCGAGCCGACTCTACAAGAGAATACAAAGCATCACCTGACTATGTAGCGAGAGAAGATAGAAGAGACACTAGAACTGAAAGACCCGTGAGAAGTTTTACAGAAAATGCCGCAACAACCAATACTCCACGCCCTGACCAAAAAGTAAATGACTTACAAATGAAATACGACTCTCTTAACTCTAAAGTTTCTGAGCTTATAACCATCACAAAAACTTTGACTGAAAAACTTTCTAGTTTAGAAAATGTTAAAACTGTAGCTGAAGTAGTAAAACCTAAGCCAAAAACTACTCAAAAAGCACCTGTAGAAAAAGTAGAAAAAATAGCCGCAAAAAAACCAGCAACTAAAAAAGCGGTATTAGCTCCTAAGGTTCCTGCAAAAAAATCTACTTCTTCTAAAGAAGTCTCCAAGAAAAAATAATTTTTAAAAGTGAAAGTCTGGGATGTAATTGTGATTGGTGGGGGTGCAAGTGGAATGATGGCTGCAGCCGTTGCTGCAAAACAAGGTAAATACGTTTTTCTATTGGAGAAAAATGATTCTCTTGGTGAGAAGCTGAAAATATCTGGAGGAGGACGATGTAACATAACAAACGGTGAGAAAGATTTAAGAGTGCTTTTAGAAAAATATGGAGAAGCATCTAAGTATTTACACACTCCATTTTCAGTATTTGATAATTCACAGACCAATGAATTTTTTGAGAGTAGAAATTTGCAGTTGGTTGAACAGGAAAGAAAAAGAGTTTTTCCTATAACTGAAAATGCCAAAGATGTATACGAAGTGCTACTTCAAGATTTAATAAAATATAAAGTAGAGATAAAAAATAATTGTATAGTTAGTAAGTTAGTTAGTAACAATGAAAAAATTATTTCTGTAGAAACTAGCTTAGGGAATTTTGAGGGAAAAAGTTTTGTACTTGCAACCGGTGGTCTTTCACATCCAAAAACTGGCTCTACAGGAGACGGATTCAAATTTCTAGAATATTTGGGCCACACTGTGAAAACACCGACACCCTCGGTGGTACCTATTCAAACTTCTGATACTTGGTCACATATTTTAAGTGGTACAACTTTGAAAGATGCTAAAATTACTTTTTTTACAAAAAATAATTCTTTATTGAAAAAAGAGTTTGCAAAAACAGGTGACATTTTGTTTACCCACTTTGGGCTTTCAGGTCCAACCATTTTAAACACCGCGAGTAGTGTCGGAGTGCTTTTACAAAGTGGGGAAGTAATTGCAGAAATTGATGCATTTAGAAATATTGACCACGGAGATCTAGACAAACAAATTACCAAAATATTTGATGAAAATAAAAATAAAACTTTTAAAAGTATTTTAAAAGAAATTGTACCTTTGGGAATGAGTAAGGGAATAGAAATTCTTTTATCAGAAAAGTTTTCGAATAAAAATATTTTAGAAACAAAAGTTCATAGTGTGAGTCGTGAGGATAGAAAAAGCCTAACTCAAATTTTAAAAAAGCTTCCAATAGATATCATAAGTCTTATGGGATATGATAGGGCTGTGGTAGCAGATGGGGGAGTAATTCTAGACGAAGTAGACATGAAGACTTTTAAATCAAAAAAATACGAAAATTTATTTATTACAGGAGATTTACTAAATATCAACAAACCATCTGGTGGCTATAGTTTACAGCTTTGTTGGACTTCGGGCTACATTGCAGGCATGAATGTCTAAAAAATATGTGTTAAAATATATTTATGTTAATAAATAATCTCCTCTGGATTTTAATAGGAATTTTAATTGGAATAGTTGGTTTTAAGATTGAGAAACATAAAAAAAATGGCTATTTTACAAATATTCTTTTTGGACTTTTTGGAGCGTACATTGGTGGGTTCATTTCTCATTTCCTAATCAACCCAGATATGATTTCTGAAGTAGATAATTTTTCTGTGTTATTTGCAATAGTTATGGCCTTTGTTTTTGTAAAGTTAGAGGACTATGTCTTTCCATTTTAGTTATTTAAATCATATTATTTAACAAATTAAATATTTAAAACTTGAAATTTTTTGTATCTGTGATATAATATATTTATACGTAATGTATGTGTTCTCTTAAATTGCGGGGTAGAGAAGTGGTATCTCGGCAGGCTCATAACCTGCAGACCTACGTTCGATTCGTAGCTCCGCAACAAATAAATTAAAAGCTTTTATAACTCACGCAAGTATTTATCTACATCTATGTAATTTTTGAGTATTTTCGTTTTATTCTTATTTTCTGTTATAAATTTTTTAATTTTTGGTATTACTTTAAATTGACGGCGAATAATTTCGAAGATAAAAAATAAATCTTCTTTTTTTGATAATTCTTTATGCCTTGAATTTTTATAAATTCTTTTTAAGTGATTCCAAAGTCTTCTGTGTAATGAAATATCTAGAAAAATTATTATGTCGGCCTCTTTGGATATTAGTGGCTGTACTCTTGAATACCAGCCTTCTGAAATCCAATTATCTTGTTTTATAAACTCTACAACTTTTTCTCGTATGAAATTTCTTACTCTTTCTTTTCCTGGTTCGTCACTATCTTTTAATTTATTACCACCTGATTCAAACCAAAGTCTGTCAATTTGTAAATATGGAATTTTTAATTTACTACTAATTTTACCAGCCAAAGTACTTTTTCCACTTGCTGCTCCACCTATAATTGTTATTCTCATCATTAAATTATATCAGATTCAGTATTAAAGTTCGACTAACATCTAAAAACTGCAAAAAGTTATGGTAGAATTTATCTATGGAAAGACTAGTAAATGAGATAAATGAAAAAAATAAATTTATAGAAATAATAATAAATTTATACAAAATTGATAATAATTTAAAAAGCGAATTAGTAACTAAATTAAATTGCTTTAAAAATTTGGTTTCAACTGATTATATATTTGATGGCATTTATGATGTGTTTGTTAAACATATCAATTTAAATCAACAAAAGCATTTTTATATTCACTAGAAATTTCACAATAATTTTAAATTAATTTATGAAGACTTTTCCAAATGAACTTGGAAATGAGATTAAAATAGTAGTTACCAAAAAAGAAATTAATGGTGTTAGGGGAGTTTTAATATATATTGAAGGAACAACTTCAACTTTAGAAAACCACATTACCTTCTTAGAAGCTAAAGAATTACTTTATCAATTAAACGGTTTAATAGGCAAAATTGTGTAGATGTAAAAAAACAAATTGGAGGTACGGTAATTTAAATTTTGTAATGATTTGTAATACTACACGTTAGTATTATAAATGAGAGTGTTAATATTTCAAGGTAAAGAAGATGGTTGCATAAAGGTAATTATTAAATTTTAAAGTTTTGTAATATAATCAATTTTAGTACGTCTAAATAACCATGAAATACAGAGGATCGTGTCACTGTAAACAAGTAACGTTTGTCTTTGATACTGAAGCAGAGATCAGTAGTGGTATGACTTGTAACTGTTCCCGTTGTCACATTATCGGAGTTGTCTGGCACTTTATGCCAAAGAAAGACCTCACCATTTTAACTGGTGAAAACAATTTAACTACTTATTTATTTAACAAAGAAGTTCTTGAGCATATGTTTTGTAAAACTTGTGGAGTGGAGACATTTGCGTTTGGAAAAAAAGATGAAGAAATAACCGCTGCGGTAAATCTAAGAACAGTTAAAGACTTAGATCTTGAAACTTTAGATATCCATAAGTTCGACGGAAAAGATTTATAAAAAACATTTGCATTGTAAAGAATCTTACAATGTGATATATATTTATTTATGGATAAAATGGAGAAATTTATTGGTGAGGATACTTTGCACGAGGCTTTTGAGCTTGGGCTAATTATAAAAGGATTTATTTCTTTTATAGAAATATTGGGAGGTATATTTTTATATTTTTTAAACACAAATGATGTTCTAAATTGGTTTTTAAATGTTACTAGTAGTGAAGTTTTAGAGGGCGGGAACCATTTTTTCATAAATTATGTTACAAACTTTTTACAAAACTTTTCAGTCGGTACCCAACACTTTGCGGCATTGTATTTGTTTAGTCATGGTCTAGTAAAACTTTTAATAGTTTTAGGTTTGTATCAAAAAAGAGTTTGGGTTTACCCGCTTTCAATTGTTATATTTTCTGGTTTTACTATTTACCAGTTTTATTTATTTTTTATTGGGCCATCAATTGGAGTATTTGTGATTGGAATATTGGATATATTAGTTGTACTACTTACTATGCATGAGTATAAGCATTTGAAAAATAAATTTGGATTTAAAAAGAAGTAAAAACTTTTTTATGTTAAACGTCTTAAATACCCCACTTGTTTTTTGTGATGTAGAAACTACAGGATCTGTAGCTGCATTTTCGCGAATCACAGAAATTGCTTGCATTCGCTATGAGCAGGGAGTAGAGGTGGACAGATTTGTAACACTTTTGAACCCTGAAATAAATATTCCTTACACAATAGAAATGATAACCGGTATCACAACTGAAATGATTAAAGATGCGCCATTCTTTAGTGAAACTGCAGACAGAATACAAGAAATATTTTCCGGTGCAACTTTAGTTGCTCATAATGCTCGTTTTGACTTTGGATTTATAAAAAAAGAAATGAACCGTGTCGGTTATGAATTTAATCCCAAAATGCTTTGCACTGTTCAAATTTCCAGAAGGCTTTTTCCAAAATTCAAAAGGCATGACCTGAGTAGTGTTATAGATAGATATAATATTGTTTGCGCTGATCGGCACAGAGCACTTGGTGATACTGAAGCACTTGTTCAATTTGCAAAACACATCGATTTAAATATAGAAAAAAGTGATATAGAAGTTGCACTTTTGAAAAAGTCAGGTCTTGGACTTTTGCCTCCTAATATGAATCAAAAACTGATAAATACTTTGCCAAATTGCCCAGGAGTCTATTCATTTTTCGGAAAATCTGGTGAGCTGCTTTACGTAGGTAAAAGTATAGATATTAAAAAAAGAGTGATGTCTCATTTTACAAATTCTCTTCGTGACAGAAAAGAAAAAAAAATTTGGGAAGAAATGCATGATGTAACTTATCTTGAAACAGCCACTGACTTAGGAGCATCACTACTGGAACTTTCAAAAATAAAAACCGAAAGTCCTATTTATAACCGTATGTCGCGGCGTGTTCGGAAAATGTGGAGCTTGGAAAAATACACAAATTATGCCGGCTACACTTCATTTCAATTAAAGCCATTTCAAAGTATAAAAGAAAACATTTATGGCATTTACCGCACTAAAATGCAGGCAGTTGAAAAACTCACAGTCTTGGCAAAGACTTACAAACTTTGCCCGATGTTAATGGGAATTGAGAAGCTAGGGAAGCCAGGGTCACCATGTTTTTCGCATCAGCTAGGACTTTGTTCAGGAGCTTGTGCAGAAAAAATTGATTCTGATATTTATAATATGCAAGTGGAGATAATATTTAAAGAAGGGCGACTCCGTACTTGGCCCTACAAAGGTGAAAAAGTAATAATAAAAAAGAACTTTAAAACAAAAAAATACGAAAAATTTATTGTTGAAAATTGGATACTAAAGTCTGCAGAAATATATTCAGGCGAAGAGGACGAATATTTTATAGAAGGAACACCACTATTTTCAATAGAAGACCCAATTTTTGACTACGACATGTATAAAGTACTATTGAAACATATTTTAAATTAGTGTCAGTAGGAGGAATCGAACCTCCGACCTTAGCTTTATGAGTGCTATGCTCTAACCATCTGAGCTATACTGACATGTTTTAGTATTTTAACATATTTTATGCTAAAATTAAAGTATGAAAATGACCCTAAGTGAAGAACTAGAATGGAGAGGATTGGTTTACCAAACAACTTTTAAGGACTTAAAATTTATAGACGAAAATAAATTAACCTTTTATCACGGTTTTGATGCCTCAGCAGATTCTCAAACTATAGGCAACTTGGCCTCGATGATGATGGATTTATGTTTTTTACGACATGGACACAAAGCAATAGTTTTAGCGGGAGGTGCAACTTCATTGATTGGGGATGCTGGTGGAAAAGACAAAGAAAGAGACCTTCAGGCTGAAGAGAAAATTCGCTACAATGTAGAATGTGCTAAAAAACAATTACAGAAAATTTATGGTAAATATGAGTTTACGCTTGTAAACAATATCGACTGGACAAAAGGAGTAGACATTCTAGACTTTCTGCGTGATATTGGGAAATTCTTCAATATTGGAGACATGATTAAAAAAGATATAGTAGCAAATAGGATTGGCGAAGGAGGCAGTGGAATATCTTACACAGAGTTTTCTTATTCGCTTTTACAAGGTTATGATTTTCTGCATTTGTTTGATACTTATAATTGTACGCTCCAGCTTTGTGGTGCAGACCAATGGACAAATTGTATTGCAGGTGTTGAGCTTATTCGTAGAAAAAGAGACAGTGAGGCCCATGTTTTGACTAACCCTCTTATTATAAACAAAGCTACAGGGAAAAAGTTCGGAAAAAGTGAAGCCGGTGCAGTGTGGCTCGACTCACAAAAAACTAGTGTTTATGATTTTTACCAATTTTGGATAAACGTGGATGATGAAAGTGTGAAAGATTATTTGAAAATATTCACAGAAATAAATGTAGAAGAGTATGAAAAACTAATAGGTGAGTTTGAACAAGATAAAAGTACAAGACTTGCACAAAAGTATTTAGCATATGAAGTTACCAAACTAGTGCACGGAGAAAGCGAAGCTGAAAATGTAAAAGAAAAAAGAGCGGAAACACTGTCAGCTACAAAATGGATAGAAAATGACTTGTTGAATATGGTTGATTTTTTGGTTGAGGCGCAAATTTTACCTTCCAAGAGAGAAGCTCGAGAGCAAATTGATAGTGGAGCGGTTTCAATAAATGAGGAAAAATTAAAAGAAAAAGAATATGAGATAAAAGTTGAAAAAGATTTTGAATTGAAAGTAGGGAAGAAGAAAATGTTTAATGTAACTATATAATTTTTCGGACAATTCCACCGTCAATTTTTATACAGTTTTTCATCTCAAGCATAGTGAGAGCAGAAAAGAAATCACCAAATTCTAAATTAGAAATTTCAAAAAGTTTATCTTTAGAAAAATTCTCAGTCAGCTTTTCCAATAATAATTTTTCTTCCTCACTCAAATTAAGTTTTTCAAGATTTATACTATTTGCACTCGTCCCCCCTTGTGAAAGGGGGCTAGGGGGATTTATCCTAAAATTATGTAAAATATCATGTGAATCTTTTATAAGTGCTGCACCATTTTGAATGAGCTCATTTGTACCAATACTGGTTTCTGAAAATATACTTCCTGGCAGGCACCAAACATCTTTATTGTACTCCATGGCTAGACGTGCAGTGATCATGGTCCCACTTCGCTCTCGTGCTTCGATTATTAAAACTGCGTCGGACAGGGCGGCCATAAGCCTGTTTCTTGCAGGAAATGCCCAGAGAGTGGATTTAAAGTCCTTAGGATATTCTGAGATCATGAGTCCATTGTTATTTAAAATTTCTAATGCCAAGTCTCGATTTGCAGCTGGGTATAAAACTTTTTCACTAAGACCAGATCCAGGAACAACTATCATTGGTAGCCCTGCCTTCATTGCAGCAATATGAGAAAGCCCGTCCACTCCTATTGCAAGACCAGATATTATGCAAATGGGGTATCCTGTAAGCGGCTCAACAAGTTTTTGTATAGCATCTTTTCCGTAGTTTGTAATTGCGCGAGAGCCTACAACAGAAAGAAAGTGGCAGTCGGCAGGATTTTTAAATTGTTCAATATTTCCTCTATAATAAATTTGTTTGGGAGAATCTGGGATTTCTAAAAATCTTTTTAATAACTCAAAATCGCCAAACTCACTTTTTTCTATTTTGAATATTGGGAAATCTGAAAACTGACTCATTCTTTAATTTTAACACGATTAATGATAAAATGTCTTTATGAAAAAAATATTCTTAATTCGGCACGCCGAGAGTTACTCAAATATCGGGGAAATTCATTTGCATACAAACAATGTAAAAATTACTGAAATTGGTATTAAACAATCTCACTTATTAACTAAAAAACTTGAAAAACCTGATAAAATAATTTTTTCAAAATATTTACGAACTATTAAAACTGCAGAACCGATGATGAAAAAACATCCCGATTCGGAGTTTAATTTGTGGTTAGATATTCACGAGTTTGATTATCTCAATAAAAACAAAAAAATAAATACTGATTTTGAGACTTATAGAAACCATGCCAAAGATTATTGGCTAAAATGTGACCCGTATTATTACGACGATAAGGAGAAAGAAAATTTTAAAGATTTTGTCGATAGGGTAAATAAGGTCATTCTTAAAATAAAGAAACTAAAAGGAGTAAATATTATTTTTTCCATGGTATGTTTATAAGTCTGTTTAAACTTATGATTTTAGATTTTTCAAATTTTAACACTATAAAGAAAGATAAAAAACTTTATACTCAAATAATGAAAGAATACAACATATATTTCATGAAACACTCTAACGATGTTTTAAATACCGAGATTTTAGATGTCACAAAAATGATTGAAAAATATAAAGTATAAAACAATGTTTGTCAAATTGGCAATAGCTCCAGAAGTTGTTATAATAAATAAATGTTAGACATAAAATTTATCCGTGGAAACTGGGAGCTAGTTCAAGAAGCAGCACGTAAAAAGCATATTGAATTTGACGTGCAAAAACTTTTAGAAGTAGACAAAAGGAGACTGAAATTTTTAAATGAATTTGAGACTATGCGTGCAGAACAAAATAAAGCCTCAGAGCTATTGGGAAGCAATATTGATAGTATTGCCAGGGAAAAACTTTTAAATGATATGAAGTCTTTGAAAGAAAAAATTTCTACTTCAGAGGATATGCTAAAAAAAGTAACTATTGAGTGGCAAATGCTGATGCTACACGTACCAAATATCCCCGACATGACAGTTCCAGAAGGTGAGAGCGATGCTGATAATGTTGAGATTAAAAGTTGGGGTGATAAACCAAAATTTGATTTTGAACCGAAAGACCATGTAGAACTTATGACTAGTCTCGGATTGGCAGATTTTGAACGAGGTGTAAAAGTGCACGGCTTTAGGGGTTATTTTATTAAAGGTGATGGTTTTCGCCTTACCATGGCAATATGGCAATATGCTATGGATTTTTGGAATGCAAAAGGATATGTTCCGATTTTAGCCCCGTCAATTTGTAACAGACAGTCCTTTATGGCTAATGGATATTTACCACAAGGTGAAGATGACCTTTTTAAAACTCAAGACGGTCAGTACTTGGCTGGTACTGCTGAGGTACCACTAATGGGAATGTTCGGTGACGAAGTTTTGGAAAATTTGGAAGAAAACCCACTAAAATATGTTGGTTTTTCATTTGCTTACAGAAGAGAAATTGGAGCTCACGCGAAAGATGTAAAAGGACTGATTCGAGTACACGAGTTTCATAAATGGGAACAAATTATTCTTTGTGAGGCTTCACACGAAACAACGGTAAAATTTCATGAAGAAATAAACCGAAATACTGAGGAATTTATCGAGTCGATGAATATTCCATATCATACTGTGATAAATTGTGCTGGTGACTTAGGACAAGGACAAGTTAAAAAATATGACATTGAGCTTTGGGTACCAAAAGAAAATAAATATAGAGAGATTTCTAGTGCATCATATTTTCATGATTTTCAAACACGTCGTGGAAATATTAAATACAGAACTAAAGACGGGGTAACAAAATTTGCACATTCACTAAACTGTACAGCCATTCCAACACCTAGAATACTTGTTTCTTTAATTGAAAACTATCAGGATAAAGATGGAAATATTGTTATCCCAGAAGTATTACGAAAATATATGGGGGGACAGGAAATAATTAAAGCGAAATAGTTTTTCGTGTTAAACTGTTTGAAAAATGCCAACTTTATTTTTTAAACAACGAAAAAACATAATTTTTAATGTGTTAATTTTTGGATTTCTAACAATCATAATTTTTATAGGTCTTTTTTTTGTAAACAAACGCTTGAAGGTAAGCAGTGTAAATATAACCTTTTTTGACCAGAATAAAGAAAATAATGATATTCAAAATATCACAGAAAATATAGTTAAACTAAAAGGAAATACTTTACTAGGGTATATATTTTTAGATAGGCAGACGTTGACGAAAAGAATTCATGATGAGTTCCCAGTAGTAGAGACTGTCCAAATTAGTAAAAATATTAATATGAGTGTCAATCTTGTAATTACTAAAAATGAAAAATTCTTTTCCACTTGCATGGATAGTGACCAATTTTTGGTAAAATGTTCATTTGGAAACCAAAATGGTATCTTTTATCAAGAGGTATCATCGACAACAAAAGATATTTTAAATATTCAAGTAGTTGAAGATGCTATCTATGATTCTCAATCAGAAACTCAAATTGAAAACCCCGACTCTATTTCTTTAAATAGAATTTACACAAAATCAGATTTTGCCAACTTACGGGAACTTATTAATTATTTTAAAAAAAGTTATGACATTCAAAAAGTTGAAGTTGGAAAATTAAAAATCGCAAAAATATATTTAAACGATTTTTATATTGTTGTAGATATGAGCAATTCATTTATAAACACTACTAAAGATTTTGAATTAATAGCTAGAACTGGAGAATTGAAAGATTATTTAAATGATAAGCCAAAGGATATTTTGTATGTTGATCTTTCTTTTAAGAATAAAATTTTTTATAAGTTAAGAGAATTTGAAAAAGACACAAAAAATGATATAATGTCAACAAGTACCGCTACTTCAACAGCTACCAATACGAATGCAAGATAATTTTTGGACCAGGTTATATTTAAAGAAAAAAGGCATTGAACCTATTTTTGTGTTGGCACCAATGGCAGATGTTACGGATTATGTGTTTAGAAACCTGATAGCAAAAAAAAGTGAATATGGCACAGCAAATAGTTATTTAGATGTTTTATGGACAGAGTTTGTAAGCGTAAATGGTCTGATGAATGAGAAAGGGAGGCTTGAGCTTATAAAAGATTTTAGATATGATGGTGATAGGGAAAGACCAATAGTTGCACAAATATTTGGAGATAAGATAGAAGGGTTTGAGGAAATTGGCAAACTCTGTGCAGAACTCGGCTTTGACGGGGTAGATATAAATATGGGATGTCCAGATACAAATGTAAACGGGCAAGGAAGTGGAGCTTATATGATAAAAGTTCCAAAAATGGCTAAAGAAATATTTTTAGCAACAAAGATCGGGGCCAGAAACATACCTGTGACAATTAAAACTAGAATTGGTTATAACACTATAGGGTGGAAAGAGTGGTTAGGAGAAATTTTAAAAGTAAAACCTGCGTGTATAACAATTCATTTGCGTACAAAAAAAGAAATGTCGCTAGTGCCTGCGCATTGGGAAATGTCTAAAGAAATTGTAGACTGGATACGCGAAAATTTTGGCACAGTTGAAACAGGAGGACCAATTATTATTTTAAATGGTGATGTTAAAGATTGTTCCGATGCAATTTTGAAATGGAGATTATCGGGGTGCGACGGAATAATGATTGGGCGGGGGATATTTGGTAATCCTTGGCTTTTTAACAGACAAATTAAAAAAGATGATTTGAGTATTAAAGAAATTTTAATGACTTGTGTAGATCATACTAAAAAGTTTGAGAAAGAAATTTCATTCAAAAGTTTTTCCATAATGAAAAAACATTTTAAAGCCTATGTGAATGGGTTTTCCGGTGCAAAAGAGCTGCGCATGAAAATGATGGAAGCAAAAACTGGAGATGAGATAGAAAAAATAGTAAAAAGTTGGCTGTTTTGGAGAAATATTAAAAATATCTTTTCGTGGTAAAATGAATATATGAACCACAAGACTTTATATTTAAAATATCGACCACAGACTTTAAGTGAGGTTGTAGGACAAGAGGAGTTGGTGGGAGTTTTAGAAAATGTTGTTAAAAAAGACAGTCCTGCCCATGCCTACCTTTTTTGTGGTGGAAGAGGAACCGGGAAGACAACAACTGCAAGAGCTTTCGCAAAGGCCTTAAATATTGCTCAGGATGACATAATTGAGCTCGACGCTGCTAGCAATAACGGCGTGGATGAAGTTAGAAGTCTATCAGAATCTGTAAATACTTTACCGTACAGTTCAAAATACAAGATGTATATTTTAGACGAAGTTCATATGTTTTCAAAAGCTGCAAGCAATGCATTTCTCAAAACTTTGGAAGAGCCACCTGCACATGTAATATTTGTTTTATGTACCACAGACCCTGAAAAACTTCCAGATACAATTTTAAGTAGGTGTATTAAATTTAATTTGAAATCTCCCAACTTGGAAATTTTACAAAAGTTTTTAAAAACTGTTTGTGAAAAAGAAGATGTTAAAGTTGAAAAAGAAGCTATTAATCTTATTGCACTTTCTGGAGATGGTTCTTATAGAGATTCGCTTTCAAATTTACAAAAAGTTTTGTCTTTTACTGATGAGAAATTTTCGGAAGAATTTGTTTCAAAAATATTGGGAATACCAGCGACATCAGCAATATTTGAGTATTTAAAAAGTTTAGATGGAATTATTGAAACAACTAAGGGAATAGAAATTTTGATGCAACTTGAAAAGCAAAGTGTGGATAATGTTTTATTTGCAAAAGAAGTTACATATTATGCCAGAATTTTACTTTTATTTAGACATGGTTTGTTAAAAGACCAAGAAGTTAAAAACGAGTATGGGGAACATATTTTTGAGTTTTTAAATAGTTTTAAAAGTAATATTAGTCCTAAAATTAATTCTATGATGCTAGCAAAAATTATTGAAGCAGAAATAAAGTCTAAAAATTCTTCACTTCCATTTTTGTCCTATGAGTTACTTTTAATGTGATTTGATATATTGGTAAATATCTTCAAGAGCTTTCACACCATCACCTGCAGCGATATTATTTTGGTGGTAGCGGATATTTGTACAATCGCCCGCTGCCCACACGCCTTCTAAAGAAGTCTTCTGAGTCCAAGGGTCAATTTCAATTTTACCAATTTTATCAATTACAACAAGATCTTTCGCAAAATCAGTATTAGGAATTTGACCAATTTCCACAAACACCCCTTGAGTTTGTAGCTTAGAAATTTCTCCTGAGTTTCTATTTTTAATTTTTATTGCTTCTACTTTTTTTTCACCAATTACTTCTAGTGTTTCAGAGTTAAAAATCAGTTTTGCTTTTGAGTCTTTTTTTACTGCCTCAACGGTTCCTGGGTCGGCCTTTATTTGTTCCTCACTTCCTCGAATTATCATTGTTACAGATTTGCAATATGCCAAAAGCTGTAGCGCAGACTCAAATGCAGAATTACCTGCTCCAACTACCACAACATCAAGTCCCGCAAAAAATAGTCCATCACAAGAGGCACAGTAAGTTAGGCCCTTATGTTCTAGTCTGTCTGCCCCTAAAACATCAAGTGTTTTTCTATTTGATCCTGACGTAATTAAAATTGTTTTAGAATTAAAAGTTTTACCTGATTTTGTTTTAACTATAAAATTACTTAAGTTTTTTTCTAAACTATTCACCTCCTCATTTTCAATTTTCAAAAGTTCACCAGAAAAATTTTCCACGTGTTCTTTTAGGTCACTCGCTAATTTTTCACCAGCTATACTTTTGGTGCCAATCCAATTGTGGATATCTGGAGACACGACACTTTGGCCGCCCCACTCTTTTTTTATAATTAAAGTATTAAGTTTTTTCCTTCCTGCATAAACTCCTGCTGCTGCTCCCGCGGGTCCACCTCCAATAATTATTAAATCCCAAATATTCTCTACTTTTTCTTGCATATTTTTTTAGTTTAACATACTTTGCACTATTGCTCTCCTTTCAAAGGAGAGGTTAGGTGAGGATTTTGTTCTAGCGATTTCGTCTAATAAATGCTGGAACAGAAGACCAATCATCCGAGTCGTCAATTTCAGCAATTATTTCTGGCTCTTTTTTTTCAGTGGTAGTACTTTTTGAGGTTCGTACTGTTTGTGTAATTTCCTCGTCATCATCATTTACAACTATTACTTTCTTTTCTTCTACAATTTCTACTTCAACTTGGGTGGAAGTTTCTGTTTTACCAAAAAAGTTTTTTAAAGAAACTTGTTTACTTGAAGGAGCAGCTGTCTGAACATTTTTATTTTCATATATATTTTGTTTATTTGAAATTGTGCCATAGTCATTTCTTTTATCAAAGCTTGCACCAGTACTTTTACTTAAACCGGGAAATCCTGTAGCAATAACGGTTACTTTTACTTCACCATCATTAAGGTCATCATTTATGGTTGTACCATAAATTATTCTTGCATCTTTATCGATATTTTCAGTTATTATTTTCGCGGCCTCTTGAACGTCCCACATCGGAAGGTCTGCATTTCCAGAAATAGAAAATAATACTCCTTTAGCACCGTTAATGGAAATATCTAAAAGGGGAGAGTTTATTGCTTCTGATGCGGCATCGGCTGCAGCATTTTCTCCATTCCCGAGCCCTACTCCCATAAGTGCAGTTCCTGAATTAGCTAAAATTGTGCGAATGTCAGCAAAATCTATGTTTCCAAAAGTTCCAGGTGTAGTTATTAAGCTCGAAATTCCCTCAACTGCATTTTTTAAAACTTCGTTACACATTGCAAAGGCATCAGAAACAGAAGTTTTTTTATCAGCAGTAGCAAGTATTCTGTCATTGGGAATAACTATCATTGCGTCTACCTCTTTTTCAAGCTCTGCCAAACCTTCTTCAGCGATACGCATTCTCTCTCTACCTTCAAAGAAGAATGGCTTTGTAACAACACCAATTGTTAAAATATCTTGTTCACGAGCAATTTTTGCTATTACTGGAGACGCTCCAGTACCTGTTCCGCCTCCCATTCCACAAGCAATAAATATCATATCTGCACCTGCTATTGCCTCGGTTAGTTCTTCTTTGGTTTCCTCAGCTGCTTTGTGGCCTTTTTCAGGATCCATTCCAGCTCCAAGTCCTTTGGTAAAATTTTTACCAATGTGTATTTTTTTTTCTGCAAGAGAATGATGGAGGTCTTGTACATCTGCGTTCACTGCTATAAATTCAACACCTTCTGTTCCACTTTCTATCATGTGGTTAACAGCAGTTTTTCCAGATCCACCAACACCAATAACTCTTATTTTTGCAAACATCTCAATATCTTGGTTTATTTTCGGCATACTCTCTATTTATTTTTATAAATTATATTTTGACCACCTACTCTTATAATAAGATTGAGTATATCATAAAAAAACTTTGTAAATAATTGACAAATTTGCTTTCATGGTGAAATAATTGTAAGTAAATGTAGCGCTTTCTGCCGCAACTTTTTAAAAATTGTTTTGAATACGCTTTCTTCTTTATCTTCTAAATAAGTTAGACCGTAAGCGGAAGCCCAAGACGAGTCTCTCAACACATTTTCAGTTCGTTCGGAAATTGTTTTATTGCCAATATAAATGGGGCTTTGTAAGTGTTTCTTTATTACTTCTTCTACATTTTCTAACTTTGATGTTCCGCCTATGAGAATTATTCCTCCGGTTATTTTCCCATAATATCCAAATTCCTCCAGGTCTTTTTTTATTAACTCGCAAATATCAATAATCCTAGCTTCAATAATTTGAGCTACTTTCTTAATATTTAAATCTTTAAAATCTTTCTTTATTTTCTCCGCGTCTTCAATTCGGGTTTGTAAAACCAATGCAATGTCGTTGGTTATATTGTTTCCAGCAAGAGGGTAAACTTTGTTAATTATTGGCATATCATTTTCGTAAAGTATAAAAGAGGTGTTGTCGTGACCAATATTTAAAATCGCTACACCAGAAATTCTTTCACGCCTTTTACTAAGCGCAATACTTGCAGAAATACTTCCAAAGATAATTTCATTTATAGAAATATCTAACTCTTCAAAAATTTTCATATATTCCTCGATATTTGTTTTGGGAATAAGATTTATAAGATAGGTTATTTCTAAAATTCCACCTATTGAACCAATTGGGTTACCTCTTACTTTTTTTCCGTCGAGTCGTACGTCGCCTGCAGAAATATTTAAAACTTCATATGGTGAATCTATTGGAAGTGAGCTCAAGGCTTCATGGCGAGCTTTTTCAAAATCTAAATCAGAAACCTCGTTAGTAGCCTTTGCAACAGTATTTTTAATTTTAAGAGTTTTGGTTTTTATAGTGTCTGTTGTAATGGAGAGAAACACACTATTTATTTTTTCTTCTAAAACTTTTTCAGTTTTTCGTATAGCATTTTTGATTGCTTTCATGGCTTCTAAATGCGAAATCACTTTACCATGCCGTATTCCGTCAGAGGTCTCAGCTGTCGCAGCTAAAACACGTGGGTGAGCCCTTACCTCTCCGTCTTTTGAGTTAGCTTTTTCGGTTGCTACTACTCGGATTATTTTACTCCCAATATCAATCCCAACTTTAAATCCCTTGTTCATCTAGTCATTATACCACATAGCAATTTTCATGATAAAATAAGTAAATGAATCAAGAATTGATTAAAATGTTTGATTTCTTAAAAGTTATAGAAGGACTTAAAAAATTAGAAAGGTTTCGCGGACAAGTCTATTTTCGAGACTATCCTCAACCGCTAAAATATGAATCTGTAGCTGATCACACTTGGCGAATGGCTATGATTTTAATGACCATAGAAAAATCTATTTCACAGAAGTTTGATGTTTTAAAAACCTTAAAAATGATTTTGATTCACGATTTGCCTGAAATAATTGCAGGAGATATGAGTGCTCTAGGTCATGACGGAATGGGAAATAGTAAAGAAAGTCTAAAAGAAAAATTTGGAAATGAGAAAAAAGCCGCAGAAGAATTATTTAAAAATCTTCCTAAAGATATCGGAACTGAGTTTTTAAATTTATGGCTAGAATTTGAAGAAGAAATATCTACCGAGTCTAAAATAGCAAAAGCAATTGATAAATTAGAAGCACGGTTACAGGTTTTACAATATACTGTAGGGAATATGTTCCCTAACCATTTGGAGTTCACTGTTAATTATGGAAATGAATATTTAGAAATTGATGAAATCTTTAAAGAATTTGGAGAACTAATAAATTCTGAGTTAAAAGATTCTTATAAAGAATTTAAAATATAAAAATTATTTAATGGTTTGATACATTTTTAAATATTTTTGTTCGAGAGTTTCCATTTTTTTTCCGTGGTCAAGATTTTTAAGATGCAGAAGTGAGTGGATAAATAAAAAGATAAAATGAGTTTTGTAATCATGGCCATAAGTACTCATTTCTTTTTTAATAATTGTGGGGGTAAGGATTATTTCTCCAGAATATTTTCCATAAATAAATGAAAGGGTGTTAGGTGTATAATCCTTACTTCTAGTTTTAATATTTAACTTTTTTGCATTGTTTGGGTTTAAGATATTTAAACTTAAAGAATATTTTTCACCTAAAATATCTATTTTCATTTTTTCAAAAACTTCTAAAAACTCCACAGTAAGTGGAGTTTTAGTTTCGTTATAAATTTCTATTTCTCCACTAGGAAGTTGCATTCTCATTTTTAAGACTTTCTTGAGGTTTACTTTTTGATTCTGCTTTCGCTTGAGTAGAAGAAAGTGTTGACTCAGCTCGTTGAAATCGTGGTTTCATTGTTAGTTTACCCATCTTTCGCATCTCTTCATACTTTTCTGCAGACTCCAGTCTTACCATTTTGTCTTTTCTTCTTTTTAGAATTGCAGGAGTTCGCAATGAAAATCTTTTGGATTTTATTTTAGGTATTACTCCACTTTCTTGCATTTTTTTAGTGAACTTTTTTAAAAGTGTAGCTGAGTCTGTTTTGTCAGACTTCATTAGTTTTACGTTTACTGCCATAATTATTTATTCTTGATATTTATTTATTTTCTTAAATTTTATTCAAATTGTTATTTTGTGTTTAAATTATAACACAAAAAGAAAACTATTTCAACTTTTTGATATACTCAACAACATGGTCCATTGCAATTGTTTCTTGAGAGTGTGTAGACATGTTTCGAACTATTACGACACCTTCTTGAGCTTCTTTTTGACCAAATATTAGGACGTACGGAACATTCAGTCTTTCAGCCATTCCAAGCTGCACACCTAGAGAGTCTTTGGAAAGTGATTGTGCCATACCAATATGAGCTTTGCGAAGCATTTCAACAATAGTTAAAGATTTTAGTTTTGCCTCTAAACCAATCTGTACAAAAAATACTTTTGGCTTTTTATTGATTTTACTTTCTACAAGTTCAGTACCTGGCATTAAAAGAATTCTATCTATCCCAAGGGCTACACCTACCGCAGGAATGTCTTTTTTACTGCCCATTATTTTACCTAAATAGTCGTATCTACCACCGCCACCAATTGATAAAGTTTTTTCTATTACTTCTCCATTAGGGAGAAGTTCTTCAAAAGTTTTTTCAAATTCAAAAACTGTATGTGAATAATAATCTAATCCTCGTACCAAATGATGATTGAGATCGTAATTTACACCTGAACTTTCTAAATATTCTAAGACTTCTTTAAAATATCTTTTACTCTCTGGATTTAGCGAGCTCATTGCTTTTGGAGCATCAGCTTTTAATTTCAAACAACTTTCTTCTTTACAATCCAAAAGTCTTAGTGGGGAAGTGATAAGGCGAAGTTTGCAAGTATCACAAAGTTTTTTAGAATTTTTCTTATAATATGTGACAATTTCTTTCACAAATCTTTTACGTGACTCGGCGTCACCAATAGAATTAATTTGTACAACAACATTTTCTATCCCTACTTCTTCTAAAATTGTTACTGAAGTTTTTATAATCATCGCATCTGCAATAGCTTTCTCAGTACCAAGTATTTCAAGATTAAATTGTTTAAACTCTCTATAACGCCCTTTTTGGGGTTTGTCGTGGCGAAAAATTGAGCCATAGTTATAAACCATAACTGGTTGTGGGACTGCAGACCAACCATTTTCAATATATGCACGCATAACACCTGCTGTAAACTCTGGTCGTAAAGATATTTGGTCTCCCCCTTTAGTTTTCATTGAGAAAAGCTCTTTAGAAACTACGTCAGTCTCAGAACCAATTCCTCTTTCAAAAACATGGGTATACTCGACCATCGGAATTTGAAGTGGTGAAAATCCATAGTAGTTTGCAATGTCTTCTGCTTTTTCGATTACTCCTTTTTCTCTAAAATATTCCTTACCTAAAATGTCACGGAAACCTTTCACAGTTTGCATAAGTAATTCTTTATTTTTGGAGTTAGTTTTTATCATATATTATAGATTATAACAGGCAGCCAAGGAAAAGTAAAAGCCAAGAAATATAAAGTTCGAAAGTTTGCTAAATATTTTATAAATGTCCTGGAAAAATACCAATATCAGATAAGGGAGTGAGGCGTAAAATAGGTCGTCCTACGATCTTTGAATATGGCAGTGCCCCAAAATAACGAGAGTCAGAAGAGTTGGCACGATTGTCACCCATCACGTAGTATTCGTCGGCTCCAAGTTTGCGCTCGTCACTCATTGTAGATTTAAATTCTATTTCTTTGTCATCGAGAATAAGTCCATTTGGGTTTTCATCGTTAAAGATTGACACAACTCCATCTTTAACAATAACTTTTTCGTTGGGTAGACCAATAATTCTTTTTATTAAATATCTATTGGTCTCAAAATAGCATGACCCTCCGAGTTGTAAAAGACAAACGTGAAATTGATTTTCTTTATCTGGGATATCAAAAACTATCACTTCTCCTCGGGCTGGTTTTTTTAAAAATTTATAGGTAAATTTATCCACTAATAAATAATTTCCAGTGTGGAAATTGGGCTCCATTGAAGGACCTTCAACTAAAAATGGTTGAATTAAAAAATAGCGAATGAAAAAGAAACAGCTGGCAAAAATAATAGAAAATTTCACCGCCTCTTTTGTGCCGCCTTCTTTATAAGAGTCCCAAATTAAGTAAAGAAATATGAAACCTGCGATTATATACCATATTATTGTCATAAGATATTGTTTAATTATTTACTTACAATATTGTACCACAGAATTTTTCAAAATTATGCTAAACTGGACTTATGTCAAAAATAGTTTGTGTAGTTCGAGGAGGCACAAGCCAAGAAAGTGAAAAGTCGGCAATTTACGGAAAAAAAATTTTAAACATTCTCTTTGACCTTGAAATTAAGTCTCATGATTTATATTTACATCCTAACGGAATCTGGACCTTAGACAACAGCCCAATAAATTTACAAATATTGTTTGAGGATTTTAAAACCAAAAATAATTCTGAAAACTTTTTTATTTGGAATTGTCTAGTTGGTGTTGATGGCGAAATGGGAATAATTGAAGAACTTTGTGAAAAAAATAATATTAAAAATCCAGGGCATAATTTTATTTCTACCAAGCTTGCAAGTGATAAAAAGAATTTTCTAAAATTTGCTAAAACCCATAATTTTAAAACGCCATATTCTCAACTTGTGCAAAGTCCCAATAAAAAGGAGATTTTAAAAGTTTTTGGAACCGTAGGAATACCGGCGATTGTAAAGCCACTAAACAATAGTGGTGTAAAAAATGTTCAAGTCGTAAATAATTTTACTGAGCTTGAAACTGCAATATTAAAACTTTTAGAAAATGGTGAGAAAGTTTTGATCGAAAAGCTCATTAAAGGTGTTCCTGTTTCTGTATTTGTTTTAGAACATGATAATCTTTTTCATACAAATATTCATGTTTATGATAATGTAGAAATTCCAAAAACAGATTTGATAAATTTGAGAAATGAAACGCTTTATTTGCACGAGGTTCTTTCACCTGTGCACCACACAGAGTATGATTTCATTCTTACTTCAAAAGGAAATTATATTATAGAGGCAAATACACACCCTAGTCTTGCGCATGGGTATATAAATGATTTTTTTAGAGACAACATAGTGAGTCTAAAAGATTATGTGGAAAAGAAAGTTAGACCCCACCAAGCCTCCACTTATTAAGGGGAGGAACAATGCAATATGAGAGTATATGAAGTTTCGCCAATAATAAAATACAGTCCTTTTTTTAGACTTACTTATTTTTCTAAACATAATTTTAAAGTTGGAGATATTGTAGAAGTCGAAATAAATAAAAAAAAAGTTTTTGGAGCGGTAATAAACGTAGAAGAGCTTAAAGACGCAAAACGAGATCTCCGAAATGCGAAGTTCCAAAGTAAAAAAATAGAAAATGAAAATATATTTTATAGTTTTGAAACAGATTGTTTTCTTGAGCTACAAAACGTAAGTATTTTAAGTGGGGTTTCGGTCGGTGAGGTGCTAAATTACATAAATTTTGATTTTGTAGGCACTATTCCTCTCCTTTACAAGGAGAGGCTAGGTGAGGTATCACGCGAAATTGTTTACTATCCAGATGAACTTTCTTCGAAAATTGGTGATGGAGTTGCAGGAAATAAAATATATAAAATTCTTGAAGAAAATAATGTCGAGAAGACCCGCCTGAATGACGCAGTCGGGCAGGTTATAATTAAAGATTTTAATTTTGAAAAATATATTAATTTTCAAAATCCACATTTAAATAAACTTGAGGTTTTGTTTTGGTTTTTAAAATTTTTTAGGCCAGAAGTAAAAATAGAATTCGAAAGTAGCTGTTTTGGTGTTTGTGAAGAATATTTCTTGGCTGAAAAAAATATTGCTCCTAAAAAAACTTCTGTTCAGCCAATTAAAAAATACTTTGCAAAAGTTAATAATGAGGAAATAATTAATAAAGAAGTGTTGGAAAAAATAAACGAGTCAGTTTTAGGAAACAAAAAAGTTTTCATATTTGTCATGTCTCACGGATTTGCAG
>JBBQKQ010000009.1:0-30187 GCA_038326985.1 Minisyncoccia bacterium
CAATCTGAACTGGCGCGTTGTTTGAAGGATTGGCTCAGGGTTACCCCGTCGCGACCCGTTGTCAACGCGATTGTATTATGTGTGTAGCCCAGGGTGTCAAAGGGACATGCTGATCTGGCGTCATCCTCTCCTTCCTCCCAGCCCGATATTTACAAAACAAAATAAATTTTGTTTGCGAACATTGGGCTGGGCAGTCTCGTATGATACTTATAACATACAACAAGGGTTGCGTTCGTTTCCCCACTGAAGGGAACAACTCAAGCCACGAACTGACGACGACCATGCATCACCTGTCCAAGAGTCCTTGCGGAGGGCCAATGTTTCTAAAGGCTTACACTTGGGTTTCAAACCCTGGTGAGGTTTTTCGTTTACCGTCGAATTAAACCACATAATCCACTGCTTGTGCAGGTCCCCGTCTATTCCTTTGAGTTTTAACCTTGCGGTCGTAATTCCCAGGCGGACAACTTAACGCGTTAGCTACGCCACAGAGAGGGTCGATACTCCCTGAAGCTAGTTGTCATCGTTTAGGGCGTGGACTACACGGGTATCTAATCCGTATCGCTACCCACGCTTTCGTGATTCAGTGTCAATAATGTGCCAGTCTGCTGCCTTCGCTTTTGGTGTTCCCCTATATATCAACGGATTTTACCCCTACACATAGAGTTCCACAGACCTCTCACATATTCTAGTTGTACCGTTTCAATTCCATTTCTCAGGTTGAGCCCGAGAACTTTAAAAACTGACTAATACTACCACCTACTCACCCTTTACGCCCAATAATTCCGGATAACGCTTGGGGTCTCTGTATTACCGCTGCTGCTGGCACAGAGTTAGCAACCCCTTATTCATGTTGTACAATCATCGTTTTTCCAACATAAAAGAACTTTACGCCCCAGAGGGGCTTCATCGTTCACGCGGCGTCGCTTGATCAGACTTTCGTCCATTGTCAAATATTCTCGACTGCAGCCACCCGTAGGTGTATGGGCCGTGTCTCAGTCCCATCGGTGGAGGTCAGCCTCTCAGCTCTCCTAGGCGTCATAGGCTTGGTAGGCTTTTACCCTACCAACTACCTGATACCGTATAGGCCAATCCCATGGCAATAAATTTTTCCTCTTGCGAGATATCAAGTATTAGCTAATCTTTCGACTAGTTATTCCTGACCTTGGGGGATGTTCCTATATATTCCTACCTCGTCTGCCACTAAAATGTTACTTTTCCAATCAAAACTTACATAACTCATCATTGTATTGCTACTCTGACTTGTTAAGCTTGTTTTAAAATTCCATGTAATTATTTCCGTTCGACTTGCATGCCTTATCCACGCCGCCAGCGTTCATCCTGAGCTAGGATCAAACTCTTTTGAATAAACAAAGGACAAAATGAATGTCTTGTTTAATTTTCCTAAATTCATACTAAGCTCGTCTTAATATAAATTACCTTTTAAGTGGAACCTTAAAAGGATTTTTTGATTTAATTCTTTTTTTTTGTGATTTCAATATTTAGTTTTCAATGAGCAAAATGTTTGCCTTGAAGTTAACTAAATCTAAATGTTTTAGATACGTTTTTACAAGTTTCTGGATTATAGCATTATGTTTAACAAATTGCAAGTAAATCTGACTTTACGAGGACTTAGATGCTATACTCCTAGATTATGTTAATAAAAGGCCTTATTTTACTATTCATTATTGCAATATTTTACTCTGTTTTTAGATTTTTGAGGCTTTATAATGTCGGAATAGAACTTGCAAATAATACGAAAAAGTATGAAAGAATTAATCCTGATCTTAAACAAACAATTTTAGTTTTTGGAGATAGTACAGCTGTTGGAACTGGCACAACCGACAATAAGTTCTCTACTGCTGGTAGAATTGGAGAGAAATTTCCAGAAAGTGAGGTGCTAAACTTTGGAATAAACGGAGCAAAGCTAGTAGATGTCATAGTTAAAGAACTGGTAAACGCAAAAGACAATGCTGCTGATATTATAATTATTCAGGCTGGAGCAAATGACATTGTGCAATTTACAAAGTTAAAAGATGTTGAGAAACAGCTCAAGCAAGTTATTGAGCTTGTGAAAAGTAAGTTAAAAAGTAACAAAGATGTAAAAATTATAGTTCTGCATTCTGGGAACGTAGGATCTGCTCCAATATTCCCTTTTTATATTTCTTATCTAATGACACAGCGTTCAAGAAAGGTTAGAGAAATATATATCAAAGTATGTGCTGAGGAAAAAGTAAACTATGTAGACTTGTTTCAAGAAAAGAATGAAGACATATTTCTTACAGATCCTAAAAAGTATTTTGGAGCCGACTCTTTTCATCCAAGCAATAACGGTTATAAATACTGGTTTGAGAAAATTTCTAATTTTCTATAATCCTACTTGCCAATTCGATATTGATTTCAAGGGATGAAGCAACATTATAATATTTAATGTTAAATTGTCTCTTATAAAATAAAGTGTAAAAAGCTCTAAGAAAATAATTATTATTAAAGAAATTTTCCAGCCATATCTTTTAGCGAAGAAAAATCCTAAAATCATAAACAAAATATCACATGTTGAGTTTAAAACTGTGTCGCCCGAATACCCAAGTGCTAGCGCCCCTTCTCTATACCGGTTAATTACCATGGGTGTATTTTCCACAATCTCCCAGAGTAATTCTATAATTACTGAAACTACCAACTTCTTTTTAAAATTAAAATTTTTGAAAAAATAACTTAAAATAAAGAAAAATAAAAGTCCATGAATAAAATGAGAAAATGAATACCAGTCCATAATGTATTGTGAGCTGTCAGAGTTTTGCCCAGCCCAAATTAAAAATTTGCCACTTTTAGCAAAAAGTGGTTGCCCAAAATAATATATCAGTAATTCTGCAAGAGATATAATTAAAATAATTGGTAAATAATTTTTTAAAATTTTCATAATATGAGTTTAGCACAAAAATTTATGATAACTCAAACAATTCAAATAATTATAGTCCCACCTTTCCAAAAACTACTCCTACAAAATAAGTTATAAGCATTGCAAAAGTGCCTCCAAGAATAACCCGTATTGTGGCTTTATATTTATTTGCACCACCAACATGCGCACTAAGATAACCTGTTATTCCAAGAGCAAATACTACAGAAATAAAAGTAAAATATATGCGATATTTTTCTGGCGAAAAAGCCGTAAAAAGAATTGGGATAATTGCTCCTGCTATAAATGACGCACCAGATGCAAAGGCTGCGTGCCAAGGGTTTGTGAATAATTCCTCATCAGCTACACTTTCATGTTTTTGTGCTATTATTTTTTCACTGTCCCGCTGTGTACTTACTGAAACATACTCGCCAGATGCCATAGAAAGAGCTCCTGCTACCATACCCGCAACTCCTGCAGTCAGTATTGTAGAAGTAGAATTTATTGCTCCTGCCACTCCAAAAATAATTGAGGCTACAGAAACTATTCCGTCATTTGCCCCAAGCACAGAGGCTCGTAGCCAGTTCAGCTTGCTAATATTTTTGTAAACATCCATAAAGTATATAAAATAATTTGTTTGTACGGGTAGTAGGAATCGAACCTACCACATTCGTCGTATCAGGACGACGTTCTACCAATGAACTATACCCGTAATATTGACATTATAACACAGATATTAATGCAATCAAAATAAAAACGCAAGTTTTTGCTTGCGTAATTATTTAATTTTTTTTAAATTAACGTTTAGACCAAGTTGGAGCTTTACGAGCTTTTTTAAGACCTGCTTTTTTACGCTCTACTTCACGTGAGTCTCTTTTTAAGAAGCCTGCACGTTTAAGATTTCCTTTCAAGTTTTCATCGTACTTAACAATCGCACGAGAATATCCATGACGTATCGCCTCAGATTGTGCATGAATACCTCCACCATTTACGTGTACTGATACTTCAAAATTTTGCGTAATTTCTGCACCCTTTGGTGCAATTTTTACAATTTCTTGTAGTGCCTCTACTTGGAAATAGTCAGACAAAGTTTTGTCGTTTATTAAAAAAGATTCTTTAGAACTTGGAGTAATTCTAACTCGCGCTGAAGCGGTTTTTCTTCTTCCAATTCCTTCGAAATATCTCTCACCAGTTGTTTTTGTTGCCATATATTTATTTATTCAGAAATTTTAAGATTTTTCATACGACCTTTTACTAAAGAATTTTTTGGAAGCATACCTTCGACAGCATGACGAATTAGTTCTCCATAACCTTTTTTAGATGCCACTAGTTCCCAGTTTGGAGTTTTAAGCCCTCCTGGAAAAAGTGAAAATCTTTTATGTGTTTTAGACTTCATTTTGTCTCCTGTAACAACTATTTTTTTAGCGTTAGTTATTTCTACCTCCACTTGTGCTACAGCATTTTTTGCAAAAGACGTAGAGTTTTTAGCAAGTAAAATTGCAGCAACCTCTGTACAAAGTCTACCCAAAGTTTTACCTGAGGCATCAATTGTAGTTTTAGTTTTTGTGTTTATTTCGTTTATCATAAATTTTAATTATACAAATTCTATAACAGCTTGCTTAGCAGAGTCAATAAGCCTTGTTTTAGTTTTAATAATTCTAGTATATCCACCTGGAGTGTCTTTATATCTTGGTGCTATTTCAGAAACTAATTTCTTAGTTTGAACTGCGTCATTTGTAAGACGAGATGCAACTAGTCGTCTTGCAGACACATCGCCACGTTTAGCAATTGTAACAAGAGGCTCAATGAATTTTCGAAGTTCTTTAGCTTTAGCTTCTGTAGTTTTTATTTTCCCATGTTTAATGAGGGAAATTGCTAAACTCTTTAGAAGTGCATTTCTAGTCGTCATTGTTCGACCTAGTTTTCTTGCTTTTTTATGATGTAACATATATTTATAATTTTTAATCTTTCAAGTTGAGACCGAGTTTTTCAATAGAAGCCTTTATTTCTTCTACAGCTTTTGCTCCAAGTCCTTCAATAGCCAACAAATCATCTTCTCCTTTTCTTATAATTCCTGCAACAGTTTTAATTCCTGCCATAAGAAGTGCATTTAGAGTACGGGAAGAAAGTTCAAGGTCATCAACTTTTGTTTTTTTAACCTCGTCTTCTCCATCTTCCTCTTCAGCTACAACTTCTTTTTTAGTAACAACTTCCGCTTTTACTTTTTTCTCACCTATTGTAGTCAAAACATTTAATTGTGCAATCATTGTTTCTACAGAGTGAACAAAAGTTTCGCGAGGAGTTATAGAACCATCAGTTTCAATGAAAATAACCAGTTTGTTGTAATCTGTTCTGTCTCCAACACGCATATCTTCAACTTCGTATTTTACGCGTCGAATTGGTGTAAAGTCAGCATCCAGAGTTATTGTTCCAATTGGAGTTTTCTCATTTTTAAGACGAGCTTCTTTTGGCATATATCCAATTCCTTTTTCAATTGTCATTTCCAAATTAATAGCAGCAGTTTTAGAAGATAATTCACAAATATATTCTTCTTGATTGATAATCTCAACTTGAGAAGGACAGGTAATGTCAGCTGCAGTAACTTTTCTTTCGCCTTTCACCGAAAGTGTAACGGTTTGAGCCTCATCTCCAGTCATACGGAAATTCACTCTCTTAAGATGTAGAATTAGAGCGATTACGTCTTCTAAAAGACCATCGATAGTTGAAAACTCATGCTGAACACCATCAATTTTAATTGAGGTAATCGCACAACCTGGAACTGATGAGTGAATTATTCGACGCAAAGAGTTTCCCAAAGTGTGTCCGTAGCCTGGGTAGAGGTTTTCGATCTCGTATACGCCCTTGTTTGATTCTTCGGAAATTACTCTTGGAATAGACGGTAAAAGTATAGATTGCATATATTTTTTTACTTTTGTTTTTGTTTAATAATTAGTTATTTGTATTTACTACTCTCTCTATAGAGAGTAAGTGGGCCTTTATCTACTGTAGAACTCAATAATAGTTTGGTAATTTAAAACTTTATCTGTTTCTTGAGGAATAGATTTAATTGTAAATGACATATTTTTTGCATCGCCTGTCATCCAATTTGGAACAGTTGGTGCAAATTTTTCTGCCAATTTCACAAAGTAAGTAATTTTTTTACTTCCTTCGCGTACTGAAACAACATCCCCAACTTTAACAGTTGCTGAGGGGATAGTAATTTTCTTACCATTAACTACAACATGTCCGTGATTTACAAGCTGTCTAGATAGTGCACGAGAAGTTGCAAGTCCTGCACGAAATACCACGTTGTCTAAACGAGATTCTAAAAATTGATTGATTAGATTTTCTGTATTACCTCCTTTCTTTGCAATTGCAGAGAAAATATAAGCTGAAAATTGCTTTTCACGTAGACCATAAGTCACGCGTAGTTTTTGCTTATCTGCAAGTTGAGAACCGAACTCGGATTTGTTAGTTTTATGTTTTCTTTCAGAGTCAATTTTTCCTGGAGCGTAAGGTCGCTTTTTAAAAGCGCACTTTTCACGACCACAAAGACTTTCTCCTAGACGACGACATTTTTTACAAGTTATTCTTGACATATATTTTTAATTTCTCAGATTATATTCTTCTGGGATTTTTAGGTTTTGGACCATTATGAGCTTGAGGAGTTTTATCTTGAATAGTCAAAATTTCAATTCCATGAGCAATCACAGATCGTACTGCTGACTCACGACCAGAGCCTACACCAGTAATTACAACATCAATCTCTTTAACACCAATTGTCTTTGCTTTTTCACCTACGAGCTCTCCAACTTTGGCGGCAGCAAAAGGAGTTCCCTTTTTAGCACCTTTAAAGCCTAGTGCTCCTGATGATGACCAGATAATTACATTACCTGCCTTATCTGTCAAAGTAATTTTCGTGTTGTTATAAGTTGATTCAACATAAAGTTTGCCTGAAACAATTTTTTTCTTGGCAATCTTTGAAAGAGCGCGGGCCTTTAAGCCTTGATCGACACTACTTCCTTGTTTTTTTACTATTCTTCTTTTTCCCATAAATTATAATTTTAAGTTTTTTCAGCTTTCTTTCGACCGGATCCCATCGTACGACGTACATTTCCACGAACTGTTCTAGAGTTAGTTTTTGTGCGTTGTCCACGAACTGGTAATTTTTTTAAATGTCTTACTCCTCGGTAAGTTTTAATATCTTTATGACGTTTGATATTGTTTGCAATATCACGACGAAGATCTCCTTCGATTTTGTAAGCTTCTATTTCTTTACGAATAGCGTTTTCATCATCTACAGTCAAGTCTTTAGGTTTTTTTGAACCATCAATTTTAGCTTTAACTAAAATAACTTTTGCCATAGGTCGCCCTACACCATAAAGGTAAGCAAGACCAATTTCGATTCTTTTATTTTCTGGAATGTTTATACCTGAGATTCTCATAATTTAATTTTCTTTTTAGCACCCCGCTTCGGGGGTATTAGTGTTTCCTAACCTTGGCGTTGTTTATGTTTTGGATTTTTACAAATCACACGTAAAACACCGCGTCTCTTTAGTGGTTTACAGGCAACACAAATTTTTTTTATTGAAGATCTAACTTTCATTGTGTCTAGTAATTTTTTTTGATTCTAATAAATACAAATAACTGTATCCCATCTCACAACAGGCATAAGTCAATTTCGCAATTATATCACATTTATCCACGCTTTACAATACGTCCTTTCTTAGAATATGGGTCAATAACAGCTTCTATCATATCTCCAACCAAAATTCTTATTTTAAATACTTTTAGTTTACCTCCGAGACCTGCTAAACCCTCTACTCCGTCATCATATTTGATATTAAAAAGTGCATTTGGAAGAGCACCTACTACACGTCCTCTTTTTATAAGTTCGCCTTTCTCATTTAGTCCACCTGTGGCAGCACTAACAGTCGATACAGCTCTGTTGAAACTATTCTGCCGATTTTTATTTCTTCGAGCACCTTGATTACTTTGTCGCTTTTGCATTTATTGTTAGTATTGTAACACTAATATATTATTCTTCAAAGTTTACTTTTATTTTAGAAATATTTGTTGGGAAAGTTGTATTCCAAAAAGGACGCACAACTCTACTGGCAGATTCTATAAATTGAAACTTTTTAACAATATCATTAAACTCAGAAACTGGTTTACCTGCGTAGTATTCTAGTATTGCTTGTTTGTCTGGGTAGAAAACTACTGGTGCAGAACCTGTTAATACCATTTTAAGTGGACCAGTTTCATCTAACACTTCTTTTTGGTCAAGCACTGACACTGTAAAATCTTTTGTACTTAAAATTTTTACAATTGGTTTTGAATTGGAGTTAGAGTTTTGTTGATCAATTATTTTTTTGACTATTTCGTCACGTTTAAAATACAAAGCAGTTCCTGTAGCGTTTAGTCCATAGGTTGCAGTTTCATCATCTTCTCTTATTTTTTGCATTTTACCCAAAACAGTAAGAAGCATGTCGGGATTATAGACAAAGCCCTCAGGTACATTACTGCCAAGTTTTTTTCCAAGTGCAGCTGAAACTTTATCTTTTAAATCATCACGCCCTTTAGCAATATCCACCTCACTCGCATCATTTACAGTACCAACAATTCCACCTTCCATTGCAGTTTTACTCTCTGCGTAAAAGAACTTATATTTTGGTGAGGCTTTTAATCCTGGTACTACAAATTTTGTTGGTGCAACATTGTATTCCACTCCTTCTTGGTCAGCTTGAACTGTGGTTACTATTGAACCTGGAGTTTCTCCACTTTTCCCAGGAACAATAACGTTGGAGTCTAATTTAAATATTTTTCCATCGGTAGTTGCAAGGCGAGTACCTTTGACAAATTTTTGCTCGTCTTTTGAAAAATCATTATAAAGCGTAACCTCACCTGTTGCTTTTCTACTTACTTTCTTAGAAACTTTTTTTCGTATTGTTATTTCTTCTGTGTCTGGAACATTTTGAAGTTGCAACAAATCTTTTCGGTCGAGTTCTGAAACCACATAAGTTTCTGAAATTGCTATATCTTTTTTAAGTGGCTTAAGGGATAGGGTTGCACCATCAAAAATAAAAGATGCTAGAAAAAATATTATTCCAATTATTATAAGTGACAAAAATAGTCCAATAGCTAAATATTTATTGCCGTTGCTTTTTTTAGGTTGAAAATATTCACGTCTTGGGTCTGGTACAGCATATTTGCGGGCTTGGTCACTTGGTACAATATTTCTTGGTGGCTGAGTATTACTGCCATTTGCACCAGTTGCATTAACTAGTCTTTGCGTGCCGCCTGCATTTGGTGTTTGTATGTCCCGCATAGTTTGTGTTTAAATAAAATATTAATAAATAAAATTAACAAACAAATTTGTTTACTTGTCTTAATCATTAGTATAAACCCATTTTACAATTTGTCTATACATTTATTCCACGACAGCTTTAATTCTTCTTACCCCAGCTGACACTGCTTCTTCTTTTATAATTTTAAATTTTTTCTTTTCTCCATTTTCACCCACACCAATTTCACCAGTTCTAGAAACATGCGGCCCGCCACAAAACTCAACTGAAGTTGCATCTACTCCACGCACTTTACCTGTCTCATTTTCGGCAATAGTATATATAGACACAACGTCTCCGTACTTTTCCCCAAACAAATGAATTGGGTTTCTAGATTCTGCTTCGGGCTTTTGCATCTCTTCCCTTCTAACAATTAAATCTTTTTCTATCCACTCATTTACCAAGTTTTCAGTTTTTTGAATTTCTTCAGGCGTCATTTTTTGATTATGAGAAAAATCAAACCGCAACCTTTCACTAGTTATGTTTGACCCTTTTTGGTTAGCCTCTTCTCCTAAAACAATTTTTAAAGCTTGATGAAGAAGGTGTGTGGCTGTGTGGTACTTAGTTACCATTTCGCTACTGTCAGCTAGACCTCCTTTAAACTTTTGCTCGCTACCAACACGCGACATTTGTGAATGTTTTGCTCGAGCTTCTTCAAAACCATTTTTGTCTAATGTCAAATTGTTTTCTTTACACAGATCTTCGATTATTTCAACTGGAAAGCCATAACTTTCGTAAAGCATGAAAGCAAGCTCACCAGAGAGAACAGGCCTCACCCCAGCCCTCTCCGATGGAGAGGGAGCAAGTGCTTTTATAATATTAAAAAATTCTTTCTCACCGTTTTGCAAAGTCTTGTTAAATTTTACCTCCTCTTCTTCCACGGCAAGTAAAATTCTATTTCTATTTTCCAACACTTCTTTATAATGACTTTTGTAAACTTCTATATAGCTCTCTGCAATATTTTTACAAAAGTTTTCTTGAATTCCTAAATTTCTACCGTTTCGGATAGCTCTTCTTAGGAGTCTTCTCACAAAATAATTTTGATCTTTATTTCCTGGTAAAATGTCATCAGCAATTAAAAAAGTTGCAGCACGAAGATGGTCTAAAATAACTCGGAAACTTTGGGTCATTTTATCTACTCCCAATATTTCTTTATCATCTACAATTGGGTTATATTTTTTTCCTGAAAGTTTTTCAATAGTTTCAATTACATTTGTGAATATGTCGATTTTAAAAACATCAGAGTTATCATTTAGTGCTGCTGCCATTCTTTCTAACCCTCCACCAAAGTCAACATTTGGAGCTGGCAATTTTTCATACCCACTTTCTGTTTTAACATATTCCATGAAAACATTATTACCAATTTCCATAAACCTTCCACAATCACAATTTGGATGACACTTATCCTGCTTGAAAACAGACTTATTATGAAAGTCATTTTTTAGTTCTGGGTCAAAGTCAAAAAACATTTCTGTGTCTGGCCCACCTGGCTCTCCAACAGGCATGTTTTGTGGAACACCAGCTCTACTCCACCAATTCTTTTTTGCGTTGTAGTAAAATATTTTTTCTCCTTCTTTCATCCCGTCTACTTCTGGGTTCTCACCTATTTTAACGTCTATTCCGATATTTTTAAAATGCATCTGCCACCACTGTGCAGAGTCGGTGTCTTTTGGTACACCTATTTCTGGCGCACCTTTAAAACATGTAAAATAAATTTTATTTACATCAAGTTTTAATTCGTTTACTAAAAAGTCCCACATCCAAGCAATTTGTTCTTCTTTAAAATAATCTCCTAGTGACCAGTTGCCGAGCATCTCAAAAAAAGTTGTGTGGCGATTGTCACCAACCTCTTCAATGTCTTGTGAGCGGAAACATTTTTGTGAGTCAGTGATTCTAGTTCCTAAAGGATGTTTTTGACCGAGAAGGTATGGCACCATTGGCTGCATGCCACTTCCAGTAAAAAGTGTTGTCGGGTCATTTTCAGGTACCAGTCTTGAGCTTGGAATAATAACATGCCACATTTTCTCAAAATGTTTTAAATATTTTTCTCGTACTTCATTTGTAGTAATTTTCATACTTACTCTTTACCTTCTTCCAATTTTGTTTTTGCCTCTTTTTCGGTTTCAAATAATTCATCCCAATGAATATTTTGTATTTTGCTTAGATCACTTTTTTCTACTTCAAAATGATCATTATCATATGATTTTAAAATTTTAACATTTTCTATAATGCCATCTTTAATCATATAAACCATTTGACCAGGTTCTAATTTTTTTACTTCTGGAAATCTTGTAACTGACGCTGGAATTTTTTCATTCATATGAAAATAATAACATAAAAAAAGCAGTTTGGAAATTTGACATTGTAAAAAAGTTGTATTTTTGTTATAATACACCCCACCTAGCCTCCCCTTATTAAGGGGAGGAACAAAACAACACACCATGGCAGTAGAAAAAGATGTCCCCACAGGAGGATCCCCAGTTTTAAGATTTGAAGACGTCTCTTTTGGCTATACCGAGACACGACTACTTTTAAAAGAGTCAAACTTTGTAGTTCGAAAAGGGGCCAAGCTTACTCTCATGGGACAAAATGGTGCTGGGAAGTCTACCTTGTTTTCTATAATAATGGGTGAAAATAGAATTTTTGATGGGAGACTGATAATAGACGATAAAAGTAAAATTGCTATAGCTAAACAAACAATTCCACACACTCAATGGGATATGGAAGTAAAAGAATTTTTGAAAATAAACTTAGAGCAAGATGCAAAAGGAAATATAAGTAAAATTTATAATATAGAAAAACTTGCGGTGCAGCCATTTCAAACTGTAAAGCTACCAATAGAATTTTTAAATAAAAAAATAAAAGATCTTTCTGGTGGACAGAAAGGAAGACTTTTAATCGCTGAAGCACTTATACAAAAACCTGACATTTTACTTTTGGACGAACCGACAAACAACCTCGACAAAGAAGGAGTGAAAAACTTAACCGAGTTTATGAGAGACTATTCTGGAACAGCAATTGTTATTTCCCACGATGAAAACTTTTTAAACTCTTTCACACACGGAATTCTTTACGTTAATGCACAAAACCAACAAGTCGAGCAATATGTTGGAAATTATTTTAAAGCAGTAGAAGAAATTAAAAAAAGAATCGAGCGTGAGCAGCGTGAAAATGCACAGCTCGAAAAAGAAATCCAAGATAAAAAAGACAAGGTTAACTTCTTTGCCAATAAAGGAGGAAAAATGCGAGCTCTAGCAGCAAAATTAAAAGACCAATATGAAGAAGCTGAAGAAAATAAAATCGACGTCCGTAAAGACGATCGCACAATTAGAAAATTTGAAATTCCCTGCCAAGAAGATATTGGTGGAAGTTTAGTAGAGTTTCATACTGTGCACCTTTTGCGAGAAGGTGGTGTGGTAGAAAGAAAAATACAAATAGATATTCGTAAAGGTGAAAAACTTCAAATAGTTGGACCAAACGGAATTGGTAAAACTACTCTTTTAGAAAAAATAGCGAAGCGAGGTGAAACTGGTGTAAAAGTTAAAGATGGGGTCAGAATTGGCTACTATAGACAAGATTTCTCAACACTTGATTTTGAGAAAACAGGTTTAGAAGCTTTGCGTGAAGCCTACGACGGTTCTAACGATGAAAAAATAAGATCGGTTGCTTCTTCATTTTTACTAACGGGTAAAGAACTTTCAAATAAAATTGGTAGTCTTTCAGAGGGACAAAAAGGACTTCTCATGTTTGCCTATCTTGTACTTTTAAAACCAGGGCTACTAATTCTTGACGAGCCAACAAACCATATTAACTTTCGACATATTCCAGTAATTCAGGATGCATTAAAAAATTTCCAAGGTCCAATGATTATAATTTCCCACATCAACAATTTCATTCGTCAAATCGGTGTTACAAAAACTTTAGATTTAGAGAAGATTTAAAAAACCTATATTTAAATTTTAGTCATCTCTCCAGCTACCTGCTCGTCGAATTATTTCTTCACGTCGATTTAGTACCATTTCTTTCACTCTTTTTACAAGTCTATCTGGGTCGGTATCGTAAACAACAAAATCACTTGGTCTATTTCCTTTACTAATAATCTCACGAATTACCTCGTCTGTTTCCCATGTCCCTTCCAAAATACCAATTGGCATACTCTCTTCAAATGCAACTGTAAACTCATGAATAGTTCCTATTCTTCCACAACCAAATATTACCGCTTCGGCACTTCGTACAAGTAACAAGTCTCGTCCTGGAAAACCAAAGCCAGTATAAAAAATATAGTCCATATCTTCTGTTGGTAATCTATAATTCCCGATGTGCTCAAGTTTGTTTGCCGCAGGTGATACGCCAAGAGAAAACCCACCGGCTTTTTTCGCCCCTGCTGCAGACCATGCAGGAAAACCAGTTGTAGCACCAGTAGTTATAATGCAATCATTTTTGGCAATTGCCTCACCGAGCTTAAATGCAATATTCATAGCTCCTTCGCCGCAGTGTCCAGTCTCAGCTGCACCAGACACACATATAATTGGTTTTTGTTGTAGTGGGTACATAAAAATTCTACTTTAATTTATTTAAAAAATAGTTTACCATAAGTTTTTAATTTTATTTTAAAACTCAATCAATTTATCTTTAATACAAATATGACTTTTAATGTTTGGTAGCTGATAATATCCTAAATATATAAAGTTTACTTAATCCTTTTAAGTATTATTTTAAATTTATGCCACTTTTTAAGAGATTTGTTCATTGTAAGTCCTTGAAAAATTTCCTCGCCAAAATAAATTTGCTCATATTTTTTATCATCTAAATTCTCAAGAAGTTTTTCTATTTTTTTCCTAGAAATACCTATTACTTTTTTTTCATTAACCCAAATTTCTTTATCATTAAAATAAGTGAAAAAAATAATTCCATTTATTTTTAACATTTTTAAATATTGTTCCAAAATTATATTAAGTTTTTTTTTTGAAAATGAAAATACATCCTTTGCAAAAATTATATCAAATAAAAATTCAGAATTAAATTTTTCTAATTTTATTAATTTAAAAGTCAAATTTTTTTTAAGATCGGAATCTAATAAATCTTTATGATCAATTGCTGTGACTTCTAATTTTTTATTGAGAAAAATTTTACAAAAAAAACCGCTGTTACATCCAACGTCTAAAATTGATTTACCTGAAAAATCTATATATTCTGAAATTAAATTTATATCGTTCATGTATTTTAAAATAAATTAATATTTAGAGGGTGCACTGCATGCAGTGCACCCTCAGAATCATTGGCTTGATTCGCAACTTGTACAACTGCCACCATTGCAGCAGTGAGTGCTTGTGCCAGATACCGATTTCCAGTTAGAGCTGAGTTTGCCAAATAATTGTCTAGCAAATTTGTCAGCTTTTACTTTTAAAACCGGTCTCTTGGTTGAGCTGAAGTATGAATCAGGTTGATGGTGAACCATTTTCCCGAAACAATCCTCACAGAACTGACTATAGTCACGAGTGTACATCATAAAATGATGCCACGCGTAGTCGATCACTTTTGTCGGAGAGTAATTGCCTCCCCGTAATGCAGACACCGTGAGGAACTGCTTGGTGTCTTCGAAGAGCCTTTCGGCATCTTGCGCACTCAAGGTAAGCTTGTCCCTTAAGCGCATTACAAGCTCAGGATGTTTGTAGGAGATAACCTTTCGGACAACGTCTTCATCCTGAAACAGATTCACAGGCACCGAGGATCTAAAAGCAATTGCAAGCATTTGGATATTCTCCGTCTGTGTACCGTATCGGTTGATACAGCTTAGCTGATACTACAATTATAGCAGAATACCCCCCTCTTGTCAAGTGGTTAATTAATTCTACACTTAAAACTCCAGTACCTCACCTTTCATACAAATATGCGCTTTAATATCTAACTCTTGATAAACAAATTTACGAAATGCTTCTAAACTTTCTATGTCTCCGAGAATAAGATTAAGACTTTCGCAATTTTCTTTTATCACCTTCACAAACTCTAAAAGACTATTTTGATCTCGATGTGCAGAATATCCTGAGAGCTGAACAATTTTTGCATTAACCTCAAGCGGCTCACCGTTCATAACAATAACTTTTTTTCCATCACTCAGTAGTCTTCCATAAGTTCCATAGGCCTGGTAACCAGCTAACATAATAGTATTTTTCTTGCCCCCAACATATTTCATTACGTGGTGGACTACTCGCCCACCGGCAACCATTCCACTTCCCGCAATCACAATTTTTGGTCCAGGAATATCGTTAATAGCCAACGACTCAAAGTGACTCTCAGTAAAGTGCAGTCCACTGAATTTAAAAATGTCATCACCATGTGAGTAGTGTTTTTGTACGTCTTCATTAAAAAGATTTTTATTTTTAATAAATACTTTTGTCATGTTTATGGCAAGTGGCGAGTCCACATAAACTGGCAATACTGGTATTTGATGCTCTTCGACAAAATTATTTATTTCCGACAATATTTCCTGAGTTCTTTCAATTGCAAAAGCTGGTATAACAAGAGTGCCTTTTTTCTGTACTGTATCTAAAATAGTTTGTTTGAAATATTCTGTTCTATCATCCAGATGCTCATGTACTCGCCCACCGTAAACGGTTTCCATAAATACAATATTTGAGTCACTTGGGATATCAGCATTTTTTAAAAGTAAAGAGTGGTCACCCATGTCACCGGTAAACAGCACTTTTTCACCGTCACAACTTATTTGGATAAAAGCAGATCCTAGCACATGAGAGGAATTAAAAAATTGGGCTGAAAGGTTTTGATTTTGTCCATCTCTGTTTTTATTTTTCTTGTTTAATAAATTTAGATGTTGCCTGTACTCTACCACTTTCCATTTACTTAAAGCGTGTTCTATATCTTGCTTTTGATAAGGTAGCTCATCAATTTTTCCATTTTTAAGATCGCTTGTTAAAATGTGCATGGCATCTGCAAAGGCAAACTCTGCCATTTCTTTGGTAGCTTTTGTAGAATAAATATCGCCATTGAAACCGGAATGCATTAAAAATGGAATACGCCCAATATGGTCCATATGAGCATGAGTTACCAATAAATAGTCTACATCTTGCACTTCATAACTAAAAGGAATCCACTCTTTTCTATGTGCATCGAGGCCTTGTGGCAAACCACAGTCAATCATTATTTTTGTAGAATTTTCACTTCCAAGTTGTCCGTTAAATTCGAGCATAAAGTTTGAACCAGTAACTTCTTCTGCACCACCAAAACAGGTTACTTTTATATTTCCTTTCCCACCAACTTTTTGAGATACCAATTGGTCCCATTTGTGTGCAACTTTTTTAGTAGTTGCTTTATTAGTTTTTTCAGTTTTATTTTGCATTGAAAATAGTTTAGCACAGGTTTTTAAATTTAGTTTAAATAATTTCTTACTTTAATTCCTACAAAAACAGAAAATGTTCCAACAAGAAAACCAACTAAAACATCTGACAGAAAATGCACATCTAAAACAAGACGGGAAAAACCAATTAGAAATATTATTAATACAGTACTAAAAATTATTAACTTTTTATTTACATAAAGATTTTTCTCCTCACGATTTTCTAAATATAAGTAAGCTAAAATTCCAAAAAATGCTACTGCAATACTAGAATGACCAGATGGAAAAGATGGTGCTAAATCAAACATTTGCCTACCTGCTGGGCCAATCCTATCAAAATAATATTTTAAGCAAATTGTCAAAGTTTGAGAAATGGTAATACTTGTCCAAAATGGCAATAAAAAATGTTTTGTTTTTATTCCAAAAATATGATAATTTTCAGAATATAAATTGTACACTGTGAACAATATTGAACCAATAATTATAAACTGATAGTTTCCAAGCTCAGTAAAATACTTAAAAAAAGTATAATAAAAACTATCAATAGTGATATTCTGAAGAAAAAAATTATTTACCACCTTATCAACATTAAAAATAAAATCTATCATAGAATGATTATAGCATGCTATACTTTTATACATATGACAGAAATTATAACAACAGGACAAGCGATAATTTTAGGAATTGTGGAAGGACTAACAGAGTTTTTACCAATATCTAGCACTGGGCACCTTTCTCTCGTGTCGCACTTTTTACAAATAGTTCAAAGTGACCAGTTTATTGTTTTTGAAATAGTTATTCAGCTTGGAGCGATACTGGCAGTATTGTGTTTCTATTGGAAGAAGTTTTTTAATATCGAGCTTCTGATAAAACTTTTTGTAGCTTTTCTCCCCACTGGAATAATTGGACTTTTTTTATTTAAATATATTAAAGCACTTTTGAGTAGTGAGTTTATAATTGCAGGCTCCCTTATTCTAGGTGGTATCATCTTAATAATAGTAGAGAGAATTTATAAAACAAATTATGTAAATAATCATCAACAACACGAAGAAATAAATTTTAAAAACGCATTTTTACTTGGTCTTGCTCAAGCTGTTGCCATTATCCCGGGCGTTTCAAGGTCTGGGGCGACGATTACTGCAGGGCTTATAATGAACATAAAAAGAAATATTCTTGTTGATTTTTCTTTTCTCTTAGCTGTTCCAACAATGTTTGCAGCCACACTTTATTCACTTTATAAAAATAAAGATATTTTAGGTTCAGCTGATTTTACAACAATAGGAATTGGTTTTCTTACTTCATTTATTGTTGCCCTTTTAGTTATAAAAGTATTTTTAAACTACATTAAAAAATTTGACTTTGTTCCTTTTGGAATATACAGAATAGTTATTGGTACAGTAATTTCACTTACATTAATTTAATCCTTTTGTGCCACCGGCAGGAATCGGACCTGCATCTTCGACTTAGGAGTTCACTGTTCTATCCATTGAACTACGGCAGCAATTTTTGTATTATAACAAAAAAGCAGGAATTTTGCTTTGCAAAATTCCTGCTTTTTTTATTTTAACTAAGCCAATAGTAAATGTGAAAGTTTTTCTTCCTCAAATCCATTTATTAATTCTGTTTGCATTCCTTCTCCTGAAATTCTTATTAGTGGCACTCCCATTGCACCAAGGTCTACAAGCTCTTGCCTTTTCACCATATCTTTTGTAACGTCATAGGCCTCATACTCAATACCATTTTTTGTAAACCAATCTTTTGCCAAGTTACAGTAGTGGCATACTGGAGTTGTAAATATTTCTACTTTCTTATTCATATATTTTTTTAATTATTTCTTTTAATAATTCGAGTATAACATAGTTGTCAACTAGTCTTCATCCACGTTCCCCATCTTACCTTCTTTTACTGCTTCGACTATTTTTCCAAAATTTTCCCCAGACATTATTCTCGGTAATCCACTCCAAGAAGTTTTTATTCTATGATCTGTCACACGATCCTGTAAATAATTATAGGTACGTATTTTTTCACTTCTGTCACCTCTTCCCACTTGCAACTTTTTTTCAGCACTCCAAAGCTTTGCCTCTTCTTCTTCTTTTAATTGTTGCAGTTTATTTTGTAAAAGGTTTATAGCTCTAATTTTATTTTGTGCTTGTGAGCGCTCTACCGTACAACGAAACCACAATCCTGTGGGTTTGTGAATTACTCTAACTGCAGTTTCTACCTTGTTAACATTTTGCCCTCCAGCTCCACCTGACCTGGAAGTTTCAAATTCCAAATCACTATCAGGAATTGTTACTTGTATTTTTTCTCGAATTGGTGTCACTGAAACCGTAACAGTACTAGTATGGATTCTGCCATTTTTCTCTGTTTCTGGCACACGCTGAACTCGGTGCACACCAGTTTCGCGTTTAAAATCTTCAAAACTTCCTTTTCCACTACCGGTATCTTTTACTTCAATACTCAAACTTTTATACCCACCATTATCTGAAATATTTGAGTCTACAACTTTATGTGAGTATTTTTTAATCGTACAATATGCAGTATACATATTTGCGAGGTCAGCAGCAAAAAGTGCCGACTCGTCCCCGCCGGCTCCACCCTGAATATCTATAATGATAGACTCTGGCAGTTCCATTTCTTCCTTATCTTTTTCAAATATATTTTTAATAATATTTTCTATTTCCGTTTTTCTAGTTTGAAATTCTGTTATTTCATTTTCTGCCATTATCAATATTTCTGGATCTGTTTCTGTTTTAATCAATTCTTCGTTGTCTTTTATTTTCAGATCCAAATCTTCCCATTCTTGTCCTAAATAGGCTGTTTTAAAATTCTTTTTTACAACGTCCAAATTAAATTCTATTTTTTCTTCCATAAGTTTATTTAAAACAAAAAGCGCTAATACAAAATAAGTATAGCGCTTTTTGTATAAAAGTTATTTCTTTTCAGAGCTTTGCATAAGTGTACCCTTAACTTTTGCAGCTCTTTTTTTGAACTTGTCTACACGTCCTTGAGTATCCAAAACTTTGTCTTGTCCAGTCCAAAAAGGGTGACATACTGCACAGATTTCAACTGCAATTTCTGGAACTGTTGAGCCAGTTTTAAATGTATTGCCACATGCGCAAGTTACTGTAGTAACGTTATATTTTGGGTGGATTCCTGTTTTCATATCTTTTTTTTAACTTTATATATCTTAAGTATTTTATCACACATTTTCAACTATTGCAACTCAAGACTGTATCCTTCTTTTACTAATATATCTAATACTTTTTTTACAGTCACTTCAAGTTTTCCATTTTCATTTGTTATTTTATAATCGTAATATGACAAGTCCTCTTTCATTTCCCGCTCTAAATGTTTAAGTCTTTCCATCCACTCATTATCTGACATAACCGACCTACTCCTAACTCTTTTTTCTAAGTCTTCCATACTTGGGGGTAAAATAAAAATTGTAGTTGCATGAAAATTTTCTTTAAAAAATTTTGCACCCACAATTTGCAGGTCCCCTACCAAGATATTTCCTTTTTCAATATTTTCATAAATAAATGGTTTATATGTTCCATAATAAGTATCCGATATTTCTCGGTGGTAATATTCTAAAAAATTACCATTTTTAAGCTCTTCTTCGAACTTTTCTTTAGAAAAGAAAAAATAGTCTACTCCGTCTTTTTCGCCGACTCTTGGTTTTCTAGTTGTGCAAGTAATAAGATCAACAGAATTTTTAACGCTTTTGAATATTCCGTGCATGATAGAATTTTTCCCACTTCCACTCGGTCCAGAAATAATTACAATATTTTTTTTCATTATTTAAAATATCATTCTCCCAACAAATCAATATCAGCTTGGAAACGGGTAGCATGACCAAGAACTGAGTTTCCATAGCCCGCTGCACCCACACCTGTTGCACAGCTTCTACCAGAATAGTATTTACAAGCAGCATTTCTTTCTGAAGAATAATCCTGTGAAGTTGCTCCACTATTTGCAAGATAAAGCGCAGTAGCTGTAATAGCATCCTTTGCACTCCATGGATCTCCCAAAGATCCATTGATACTTGCCACTTGAGATTGATATTGTTTCCATGTACTAGGTATAAACTGCGTGGGTCCCATTGCACCGCCATACCCGTAAGAAAGTGGGCATGACACTAGTCGTTTGGTGGGATCAATTCCTAAAGCTTTTGTAATTTCTAAAAATGGTGGAATGTCACGCCCGGGTTTCATTACGTTATTCATAACTTGCCCCGTTTTAGAGTGGACGCCTGCACCAGTATCAAAATTAGTAACGTAACAACGTCCCTCGTTTTTACCAAGGTCACTTTCTTGTTTCAAAATTCCAAGTATGAGTGCAGGCCTTACACCTACCGCTTTTCCAGCTTGTTTTGCATATTTCTGAGCAATATCGAAGGTAATACCACCAGCGTCACGCAAAACGAATAGTCTACTTTTTATCTGAGCTACTTTAGCTTGTTTTTCTCTTAAAACTTTATCCAAATCTTTTTCTTGTGTTTTAACAATACTTATTAACTCTTTTTTTGTTTGCCCTATTTGCTCAGCTTCTTTTTTTTCTTGTTCTTGTTTTTTCTTCAGTCCTTCGGTTTCACTTTTTTTATCTGCTAAAACTTCTTTTTCAACTTCTACAAATTTTTTATTAGTAGAAAGGGAGTCCAAGTGAACACCAAGGTCACTTTGCATAGATTTAAAATCTCCTATATCACGAAAAATATGTGAAAAATTTTGATCAGAAGAAAATGCAAGTACAGCTCGTATATCATCAAGCTTCCTTACACCACTTAATGTTTTTGAAATATAAGTTTTATTTTCGGAAATTTTATTTTCTAGACCCCTTATATTATTTTCTTTAACAACTATTTCCCCACCAATTTTTTTTATTGTAGTTACTGTTTGTTGGATTTTATTTTTAGTGTTGGCAATGCGTCCATTAACTATACCCAGCTCTTTTTCATATCCTTTTCTCTCGCCTTTTTTATTATCTAAATCATTTTGGATTTTTTTACTTTCAGCTTCTAATTGCTTTAGCTCATCTTGAAGTTTTGCTCTCTCGTCTGCATCTATTGCCAGGTTTGTGTTTGCCTTCTGGGCAAATGTAAAATTGAACACTATCAAAAACAAAAACAATGATTTACTTATTTTAGACATAGTTATATATAGTATATACGATTTCTAATGTTTTTTGTTCCAAAGTTTTACACAAAAAAACAGCTCAATGTTTAAGAGCTGTTTTTTATGGTAATTATTCGGCCTTTTCTCCCTCTTCCTCAGTTTTACCTTTCTTTTCCACTTCTATTTTAGAAAGGTCAACCGGAGCTTCTTCAACTTCTTCTTTATATTCTGACACTGAAGCCACCACTTCGTCTCCATCAAGACTTGTTGTAACTCCTGGTGGAAGTTTCAAGTCCCTAACGTGAATTGAAGTTTCTAGATCAACAATAAGTGAGAGGTCAGCTTCGATAAACCTTGGTAAGTTTTCCGGAAGTGCTTCCACTTCTATTTCGTGAAGTACTTTAATAAGTTGAGCCCCAGCTTTTACAGCTGCTGACTCGCCAACGAACTCAATAGTTACTGAGGCGTCTACTTTTTTACCAGCTTCAACCGCGTAGAAATCAACGTGGTTTACCTTATTACTCACCGGGTGAAGATCCATGTCGTGAATTAGAACAGGAACCATTTTCCCATCAATGTCTAAATTTATTAAGGTTGTCTCACCATGTTTATTGTAAATACGTACGTAGTCTTGATAATTTAGGACAATGCTCGTATTACCGAACTTTGGCCCATACACTACAGCAGGGATTTTACCTTCCGCTCTCATGTTACTTACCGACTCCTTAGAGTCTCTTTTATTTGCCTTTAATATTATCATAATTTTTTTATGTCAGGGCATTATAACACAAAATCAGCACTTTTTCAACTCTTGAGATCAACTTTGTACCTCCCGACGTTTTCTACAAAAGCTTGTTTTGAGGGTAAGAAATATTTGTAGCCATACTTATTTGATATCTTTGAACCGTCTACTGCTATAGGATAAGAATAGCCTTTCCACGAGCCTTCTGCAGTTGGAATCTTCCCTCTTGTTAAGTGCCAAAAAAAGAAAAAAACTACACGTATTAACGCCGGTGGCAAAATGATTAATTTTTTATTTACAGCTTCCGCCATATCTTTGGCAAGTACAACGTCACCTGGTGGACAAATATTGAAAACTTCGTATTTATGATTTATATTTTCTCCAAATGATAATAGCTCCACAATTCCCACCACATCGTCTTCATGAATATACTGACGTAGCCATTTTTTTGTAGCGGGAACAATTTGAGTCATTTTTGAAATTAGAGAATATACTCCTCCCTTTAACTGCCCTGATAGTGCTGATTGTAATCCAAAGCGAATTCTGTCATAACGACCTCGTGGACCCGTAATTGCTGCGGGACGAATAATAGAAACTATTGGTAAAGAAATATTGTTATCTGAATTATTTTTCTCAGCATTTTCTTTCGCCTTTACATATTTTATTTCTAAATTTTCTTCTGCGATTCTTTTTTCTTCTGCATATAAATATTTTGTCTTTCTAAATTTATCTTCTTCTTTAAATCTTTGTTCTAAAGTATTATCTACAAATGCGCCATATGATGCAACGGTAGAGAAATGAACAAATCTTTTAACAAAATCGTTTTGAAAAACAAAATCAAATATTTTATTTGAACCATCAATATTCCACATCCAAGAAAGTTTTCGGTCACCATATATTTCACGTATTTGCCAAGCAGTATGAATTACAATATCTGGCTTTAATTCTTTAACCTTGCTTTGCCAATCATCGTTTACAATATTTGTTTTAAGAAAAATTATTTTATCCGAATTTGGATGTTTTTTTAAAAGCTCAGATTCTTCTTCTTTATCTATTGTGATAATTTTTTCTACGTCATCACGCCTGGCAAACACATCTACCAGCATGTAGCCCACATATCCTGAACCTCCGGTAATAAAAAGTGTATGTTTTTGTGTATTGTTTTGCATGTGGAAATTGTAGTATAATAACTATAATACAAATTATAACCTAAAACATGTCAAAACCCAAAATTCTTTTTTTCATAACAAAATCCAATTGGGGTGGCGCACAAAAATATGTTTTTGACCTTGCAACAAATAACGATATAAGGGAAAAATATATAACAAAGGTTGTACTTGGTGGGCGTGGAGAATTGGCCAATAAACTTTTAGAAGAAAATATTGAAGTAGTGTTTTCCAAATACTTATTAAATAGTTTAAACCCTCTAAAGCTGTTTTTTTCAATTCATGAAAATATTTCAATAATTTTAAAAGAGAAACCGCAAATTGTTCATACTAATTCTTCTTTTGCAGGAATCTCAATTGGTGTTGCTTGCTTTTTACTTGGGCAAAAAAGTGTTTTTACAGTACATGGCTGGCCTCATAATGAAAAAAGAAATATTTTTATAAAAACAATTCTAAAAATTACGATGTGGATGGTTGTCTTTTTTCATACTAAAACTATTGCGGTTTCCAAAAAGAATTGTGAACAAATTCCTTTTTCAAAATTACCTTTTTTAAACTTAAAAAATAAAATTTCAATTATTTATAATGGGATAAATGAGATAGATTTTGAAAACTTTAAAAATGTCAAAACTTTAAATAAAAATGTAATTAATTTGGTAACTATTGCTGAAATTAATAGTAATAAAAATCATGAATTTATTCTTGATACCCTTTCCCTTTTACCAGATAACTTGCAATGGAATTATTATATTTTCGGAAGAGGCAAGGATGAAGATCATTTATTACAAAGAATAATAAATCACAAGTATAAAGATAAAATTATTTTCCTAGGTTTCTTACAGGATGCTAAAAAATATTTATCCAGTTTTGATATTTTTCTTTTGGGATCTATAACAGAAAGCCTTGCTTATGTTTTAATGGAAGCTGGGCTGGCAAAACTTGCGGTGATTTGTACAAATGTTGGAGGGCTTCCTGAAATTATTGATGATAATAAAACTGGATATTTAGTAAATTTAAAAGACACCCAAACTTTTAGTGAAAAAATTAAAACCTTGATCGAAAATAAAGATTTGAGAACAAAATTTGGGAATAATTTATATAAAAAAGTTTCAACAAATTTCACACAAGAAAAAATGGTTAGACAAACCTTAGAGATTTATAATAAACTTTTATAAATTAAAGTTTATAAAGAAAATGCGGCGAGGGTTTCCCCCACCGCACGAGTTATGATTCATTAACTGGCTTCACAAATAAAAAGTGATAAGCCGAGCTCCATTTTACTATGCCCCATGGGCTAAACCTAAGTACTCGCATTCCCCTATCACTAGTCAAGGTAAGCACTTTGCGTGTGCCATTGATGAGGCATGAGGAGCCAAGTCCAACAATAGTATACAAATGCTGTAGCTCTGGGTACAGAGCGCCAAACATGAGTATTTGCGGTGCGTTAGCAGTTACAAATCCGCGGTTTACTCGATTTTCCACTACTTCCTGCGACCAGATGGGTTTAGGCGAACTAAACAGTTTACATTTCCAATTAGTAGACACAATACTCAGATTAGTGAAATTCTCAGCAACATTACCATCTACGCCATCGTATTTTCCTAAATTAATTAAGTCGTTAATCGAGGCGTTTATAGGGATTTCTATTGTGAGTTTTTCGGTCACTCTTGTTCTCCTTTTTACATAGACTGTACAGCATTGTGGATGATTCCACTATTGCCACAGCATGAAATCAACACTATCACAAAAGATATATTTTTCCTAAGAACCTTCTCGAGATAAAAGAGTTTTTATTGTTTTTAGAATTATCGAAATGTCTAATAAAATACTTCTGTACTTTATATAATATAGCTCATAAGCTAATCTCTCTGTATATTCTTCTTTAGTTTTAGGTGGAAAGTTCATATGAACTTGCGCCCAACCTGTTAGTCCTTGAGGTGCTAAATAGCGCAAAGTGTACTCTGGAAAATTTTGTTTCATGTCTTCTGACACTCCATGAGCATCTACTCTAGGACCAATAAAAGAAACAGTATTGTTTAACAAGTTTAGTGATTGAGGCAATTCATCCAATCTAACTTTTCGTAAAAATTTTCCAAGTTTAGTCACCGTTAGACCCATAGTACTTATTGAGTCTTTGGCTTTAAGCTTATCAACAACTCCACCCCCATCAACACCAGTCATAGTACGGATTTTGTAAATTTTAATAATTTTACCTAAATATCCTACCCTGTCTTGTGAAAAAATAACCCTCCCTTTATCTTGTAAATAAATTCCTAAAGAAATAAATGGAAGTGATATAATAAAAAAAGGAAAAACTAAAAGACCACACAAAATATCTATGGTTTTTCTAAACATTAAATGAAGTGTACTTTCTTTAGCATCGGAAATTTGTTTCATAAATTCTTGGTAATCAAACTTTGTAAGGTCAATTTTTCTAAACAAAAATTCATAATATTGGTTATAAGTCCAAACATTTTTTCCTTGCTCTTTTAATTTTTCAATTAACATTAAATTTTCGGGATTTAAAATTTCTTCATCAAATACAATATATTGATATTTTTCTGAGTCATTTATGTCGGTAGAAAAAACAAATTTAAAAGGAGCGTAAATTGTCTCAAGGTTTTGTAAAAGATTTGGCAATATACCAATGAATAGTGCTTTAAATTTTTCTTTTGTTTGCAGTGTATTAAAAATATAGTTTCTAGTTAATGAAAGAATTATGACTGAAAAGATCACATATAAAAAAATTGTTAATTTTGGGGTGAGATTGGTTTTGAAAATATAAAAAGATATGACAGAAAAAATAGCAGTTGAAAATTGGGTATATAAAAGTAGAGCTACTGTTTTTGAACGGTCATAAATTATTTTAAGATCATATAAACCAGCAATATAAAGCGCTAAAAGTGAAAACAAAAATGATGGTAAAAAAATGTTTAAATGAGCTGACATCCAGACTGCCGTATTTTGGGTAGCATGAACATGAATTATTCCTCTAACTAAAAGTGCTAAGACCAAAGACAGATACAATGCTAAAATATCGGTTATAAAAATTCTTACTCTCAGATTTTTCATATATTAGTTAAATTATAACACATTTATTACAACTAATACAGCCCTTCTGTCAAGTTTATTTCACCTATATAAAGAGTTCTTTTTGGTGTATTTCTCTATTTAATCTTCTGGAATTTTTGGAAATTGAGGCTGCCACACCAACCATTATCCACTCCACTAAAATATGTGTCCCACCGGATGACATAAATGGCAAAGGAATACCTGTTACAGGTAATACCCCTAAATTCATTCCTATATTAACAGAACTATGAATTATAAAATATGCAGCAAAGCCTATCAACACAAGTGTCTCAAAGTTACTATCTGTTTTTTGGGCAAGGTAAAGAAATTTGAAGATAATAAAATAAAAAATAATTATACTAAATATCACACCTATATATCCCCACTCCTCGGCAAATGCTGCGAAAACAAAATCCGTCTGATATTCAGGTAAAAACTGTAACTTTGACTGGGTTCCAAAATTTATTCCTTTACCCCATAACCCTCCAGAACCAATTGCAATCATTGACTGGTAAACATTGTACCCGCCACCCCGAACATCTCTTGTGGGAGTTACAAAATTTAAAATTCTATCTCTCTGATACTGAACGAGTAAAAACTCAAAAGTAAAAATTGAAAGAGCTATAGCAATTACAGATATTCCAAAAATATATTTTTTTGGAATGCCAGAACAAAAAACAATAAAACCCCAAATACCTAAAATAACTAATGCCGACCCCAAATCGGGGTGGAGGATAGTTAAAAGAAACAATATTAATGGGTAAAGTGCTGAAACAATAATCGTCGGTATGTGTGAAATATCCATATGCCTTGCATGAAAAAATTTTGCCAAAATAAAAATGAGGGATAATTTTGCAAATTCTACTGGCTCAAAAGATATTCCAAATATATGAAACCAGCTTTGCGCCCCATTATAAACTTTCCCTAAAAATAATAATAATAGAAGAAGTGTGGTCATGATTAAATAAAACACAAAAGTGAAATGCCCTTTTTTAAGAAAAGAAAAATCTATTAAAGAAATTATTATAGCTAAACTTAATCCTAAAATAAATATAGCTGATTGTTTCTCGAAAAGAAAATTTTGTGTCCCTAGTGCAAATATCGTTGATAACCCAAAAACTGAGAGAAAAATTGCTGGTATAAAAAAAGAAAAATCCCTAAGAAATATATTTTTAATCATTTTAATTATTTTGCACAACAATGAATTCTACATTTTGCGGTGACTTTATATTTCCCCAAGTGAAAGTCACAGCTTGTTTTTCTCTACCGATAATATTTCTAACTTTGGTCTTGCTGACTGCATAAATTGATTTTGTGTCGTTGTAAAGCAATGCGTAAATATCTACATTTGAAATTGACTCATTATAAGGATTGGAAAGTTCTCCTACAACCTGTAGGGTATCATTGGCACCTCTTTGAGCCTGCCAATTTTGCACATTGAGAAGTATTTTTGAGTCGGGGTTAACACTTTTTAAGGCCTTATGTTCCCCAATATTAAATTCTATAGTTTTTGGATCTTGCAGCATATGGAGACTTGGTAAATAAACTACTCCTCGAGTTTTTGCAAGAACAGATGTAGTTCCGGAAGCAATCCCTAAAAGTTTTCCTTCTGCATTATAAAAAGAAACGTTATATGGAATAACTGGGAAATCTATTTTATCATTGAAATTGTCTAAGAGTGCAAATATATCATATACATTTGGTGCAACATAAAGACCTCGCGAAAAATTAACTTTTATATCTTTATAAGTACCTTCACATTTTAAACTACATACCCCATTACAATCTACCTGTGTTTCATCTTGATTTTTTATACCATCAAAACAGGTAGGATTTTTTGCAATTAGATTACTTATAACATGGAGGGTTGGAATTGTTACAATTAGAAAATAGATTGTAAAAATTACTATCTGTCGTTGTAGTCTCCAAGAGAAATTCATTTCCAAATTATAACATGGTTATCTACTAAAAGAAGAATTTAATGTTGGAGTGTAAGAATTTTCAGTTGGTGATTTAATAGAGTTTGTTGATGTTCCAGAATTACTAGTATTATCATTTGCACAAGCAATAGTTCCACAACTATTTGAGGTAGTGTTTAAATATTTACATTCTTTAGGAAGTGGCAAGCAAAACATTTTTTTAGTATTTGTATTTGTAGCTGAGTTTAGTTTATTTGGAGTGATGGGAGGGGTTGTTGAGTTACTAACTTTTGAATTAGACGAGCTACCTTCATTAGTCTTGAAGTCAGAACATTTTGAGTTAAATAGCTGTCTTGTTGATGGTCCAAAATATATATTTTTAGAGTTAAATTTAGTTAGTGTTGTTAGATTATTTTGTTTTTGGAAAAGATAAAGGTTGTAAGCAAATTCATTCCCAAAACCCCCTGTTATTTTTATGTCAGTATTATTTAATCCATGTTGTAATTTTAAGAAAGTTTGTAGTTTTGATACTTCACCATTTGTATTTTTATCAACCGCTCCAAATGAAAAGTTGTTTTGGAAAGTATTGTAGCAGACAGGGTCAGCGTGGGTATTAGTAATGCAAAAGATGAGAAATAGTATTAGAGATAGGGGTAGTTTTGGGCATAAGCTTGTTAGTATATTACATCTAGTCTAGTATGACAATATTGATCTACTTATATATGTTTATAACTTATTATATATTTGCTTTTTTCCGGTGCTTTGATCTGGCGATTACCTACTTTCCCTAAATAAATTTAAGTATCATTGGCACGACTTCGTTTCATGACTCTGTTCGGAATGGGAAGAGATGGTTCCAAAGCGATGTATCACCAGATCAAAATTCCGGAGAATTTTGATTTTTTAGCACAAAAACTTGCTTAGAAACAGCATCGTAATTTGTAAAATATGAATTTTATAAATTACTTAGCAAATTTCTGCACTAAATTTTGTTTTGTTTTGAGCACGTTTTTTTTGAACACCTTGATTTACATTTTGTTACAAATGCATATAGCTTCACACTTCCTGATAAGAGTTCGAGTTATTAGTACTTCACGGCTCAACACATTACTATGCTTACACCTAAAGCCTATCAACCTAATCATCTTTTAGGACTCTCAAACGACTTCTAATCTTGTGGTAGGTTTCTTTCTTAGATGCTTTCAGAAATTATCCTTTCCCAACATAGCTGCTCGGCAGTGCTTCTGACGAAACAGCCGACACACCAGAGGTTAGTTCACCCCGGTCCTCTCGTACTAGGGGCAAGTCCACTCAAAAGTCAACGCCTGCAGGAGATAGGAGACCAACCTGTCTCACGACGGTCTGAACCCAACTCATGTACCTTTTTAATTAGCGAACAGCTAAACCCTTCCCAGCTTCTTCACCGGGAGGATAAGATAAGTCGACATCGAGGTGCCGAACTGCGCCGTCGCTATGGACGCTTAGGCGCAACTAGCCTGTTATCCCCAGAGTAACTTTTATCCGTTAATCTTCGTCTGCTTCTAAAGCAAAACGTCGGTTCACTAGATTCTACTTTCGTA
>JBBQKQ010000010.1:0-29710 GCA_038326985.1 Minisyncoccia bacterium
CTAAAATGTTGAATCTATTTCAAGATGTTAAAAATATTTTTGATCCACTAAACATTTTTAACCCTGGAAAAAAAGTAGGAGGATCTATTGTGGAAAATTACGCAAAGATAAAATTAATAAAATAATTTGTGTGCTAGACTTACAATAAGTAAATTTTTATGAATTACAAAAGATTATCTTTTATTTTGAGTGTAGTGCTTATATATTTTGTATTAACTGATACATATTTTGAACGACAAATTAAAAATTCTGCTTGGAATTTAATTGGGATTGCGACTGACGAGGGACAACAAGTTGCAAGTGATGCTCCGACTTCTTTTATCGATACTATAGAGTCTGGAAGGAAAAACTTTGCAAGTTTTATAAACAGTAGCTCAGAGAGACTAAATGTTATTAAAAGTAATTCTAGAAATGGACTATCATATATTTATTCATTTTTTATAATAATATTAAATTTAATTTATTACCTTTCTTCGTATATTATTACTTTTTACCCACTAATTGCTTTAATAATTTATTACATTTTAACCTCAAGACTATTTAAAAAAGATGACTATTATGGAAATTAGTCTAAAAGTGCTACACTAAAGTCTATGAAAATAACAAAGAGTAAAGTAGAACAAGAAAGTGTAAAGAAGATGGATTTTGGGAAAATGTCAATTAATGCGCACAAAAAATTTGGAGGGAAATTGGAATTAGTTTCAAAATTTAAACTAAAAAATAAAGTCGACCTTTCTATAGCCTATACTCCTGGAGTTGCAGAGGTATGTTTAGAAATTGCCAAAGATGTTAAAAATGCAAAAGTCCTTAGCCTAAAGAAAAATACTATAGCAGTTGTTAGTGACGGTTCTGCAGTGTTGGGACTTGGAAATATTGGTGCATACGGGGCAATTCCTGTGATGGAAGGTAAAGCTGTATTAATGAAACATTTTGCAGGTGTAGACGCTTTTCCAATATGTGTGCAAACTCAAGACACTGAAGAAATAATTAATTTTGTGAGAAATCTTGAGCCAGTTTTTGGAGGAATAAATTTGGAAGATATCGCGGCACCTAAATGCTTTGAAATAGAGGAAAGACTTATAAAGGAGCTCGGAATACCTGTAATGCATGACGACCAATGGGGGGCTGGAGTTGTTGCGGTTGCAGGGTTTATAAACTCTTTAAAAGTAGTAAATAAAAAAAAGCAGGAGGTAAATGTAGCAGTAGTTGGAGCAGGAGCAGCTGGAATAGCAACAATAAGACTACTAAACGAATACGGGGTAAAAAATATTGTAACTTTTGATACCAAAGGTGCAATAAACATTGGTAGAACCGACCTTAGCAAGGAAAAATTTGAGATTGCAAAATATAATATTAAAAATTTAGATGGTAGTTTAAAAGATTTAATTCAACATTTTGATGTTTTTATTGGACTTTCAAAACCTAATGTTTTAACTGTGGAAGATGTAGAAAATATGCGACTAGATCCAATTATTTTTGCTCTTGCTAACCCAAGTCCCGAAATAATGCCGGAGCTCGCAAAAAAAGGTGGAGCAAAAGTTATTGCAACAGGAAGAAGTGACTACCCGAACCAAATTAACAACTCGCTATTTTTCCCAGGTTTTTGGCGTGGAATGCTCGATAGGAAAAGTAAAGATTATAATACCAAGATGTTAATTAAATGCGCAGAAGTAATTGCAGGCTTAGTTCCTAAACCCACTTCTGAAAAAATTCTACCTAGTACCTTAGATAAAAAAGTCCACGAAGAAGTTGCGAAAGTTGTAAGAAATTATAAATAATAAAAGTTTGAATTATGAGAAAACACTTGAAAACTGCATTTAATTATTTCTTAATTATATTATTTATAATACTCGGATTAATTGGTTTAGCTTTACCGTTCGTTCCTCAACTTATCTTTTTCGCTATCGCCCTCATTTTAATTTCTTATGAAATTCCAGCTGTTGAAAGATACATTGAAACACATTTGGATAAAAACGGAATATTTGGGAAAATATATTTAAACATAAAAAATAAAGTACAAAAATACTTAAGATAGTGATAGAATGACTTAAAATGAAAGAATTTAAGTTTGAAATTGTAAAAAAATCTTCTGAAGTAAATTTGGCAAGAGTTGGAAAAATCACAACACCTCACGGCGAAATTTTAACTCCTTGTTTTGTCCCAGTTGGTACAAAAGCTAGCGTGAAAGGTTTGCAGGTTTCTGATCTTTTAGATATTGGAGCGCAAAGTGTGTTAGCAAATACCTATCACCTTTATTTACAACCTGGAAAAGACAGAGTAGAAAAAAATGGTGGGTTTCCTAAAATGATGAGTTGGGTAAACAATGAAAAGAAAATTTTGCCATCCTGGACAGATAGTGGTGGGTTTCAAGTTTTGAGTTTGGGTGCAGCATATGGTACTGGAGTAACAAAAATTGCAACTTCTAGCCTCATCCCTAGCCTTTCTCCAAAGGAGAAGGGAGCAGTGCAAAAAAATCCTCTTGCAAAAATTGACGAGGAGGGCGTTACATTTAAAAGTATTATAGACGGAAGTTTGCACCGATTCACGCCAGAGATATCAATGCAAATTCAACATTCTTTGGGTGCTGATATATTTTTTGCATTTGATGAATGCACTTCTCCACTAGCAACTTATGAATACCAGATATCTGCTATGGAAAGAACACACCTTTGGGCCTTGAGGTGCATTTTAGAGCACAAACGCCTAGGTGTAAGTAATGCAACAGGTGCACAGCAAGCATTATTTGGGGTTGTGCAAGGTAGTGGTTATACGGACCTCCGAGAGCAGTCGGCAAAGTTTATGGCAAGTCTCGACTTTGATGGTTATGGAATTGGAGGTTCATTTACAAAAAGTGATATAAAAAGAGATGTGAGTATTGCAACGAGTAATTTACCAGAAAATAAGCCCAGGCACCTTTTAGGAATGGGTGAAGACCCAATAGATATATTTGAAGGAGTGGAAGCTGGAATTGACACTTTTGACTGTGTTTCTCCGACGAGACTTGGAAGACATGGGTCAATTTATACAGAAAATGGTAGGGTTGATCTTACACAAAGTAAGTATAAAGACAATTTTAATAAAATAACTACAGACGTTAAGTCTCCACTATTTCCATTTACTTATTCTTATTTGTCTCACTTATTCAGAAGTAAAGAAATGCTAGGTGCGATTTTGGCATCAAAGCATAATTTGTATTTTTTAATTTCTCTTACTTCAAATATTCGCCAGTCAATTCTTGAGGATAGATTTGTAAAATTCAAAAAAGATTTTTGTGGGAAATACTATGCTAAACTAACTGTATGAAAAAATATGATTTAGTAGTTTTAGGTGCTGGAAGTGGTGGACTCAGTGCAGCTTCCGGAGCAGCGAATATTGGTTTAAAAGTTTTACTAATTGAAAAAAATAAACTTGGTGGAGACTGTTTGTGGAATGGCTGCATACCCTCAAAAACATTAATTCACGAAGCAGATAAAATGCTTTTAGTAAAAGAAGAAAACTTTTTTGGAGCAAATGAAATTGGTACAGAAAACAAATTTGACTTTCCAAAGCATTTTGAAGAAGCAAAGAAAAGAATTAAAATGGTACAAACAGAAATTGCAAAAACAGACTCTATTGAAAGATTTACAGAATTGGGTGTGGATGTAATAATTGGCGAAGCGAAGTTTTTAGGAAAAAATAAAGTTAAAATTGCAGAGAGTGAGATAAAATTTAAAAAATGTATTATCGCAACAGGCAGTCGGCCACTTGTTCCAGAAATGTTTAGTTCTGTAAAGTACATAACCAATGAACAAGTATTTGATCTTGAAAAATTACCGGAAAGCTTAACTATAATAGGAGGAGGAAGTATTGGGGTAGAAATAGCCTCAGCATTTTCCATGTTTGGTACGAAAGTAAAAATGGTTTTAAAAGAAGAATTTGTAATGGCGAAAGAAGAACCGGTTACCAGAGAATTCATGACAACACAACTTCAAAAGCTAGGGGTAGAAATATTTAAAAAAGGAGAGGTGCAAAAAGTACTGGAAATAGATGGTAAAAGTTGTGTAGAATTACAAAATGGAGTAATTTTAAAGTCAGATATTTTAATGCTTGCAGTTGGTAGACAGTTCAACTCTGATATAGATTTAGAAAAAGCGGGTATAAAAATAGGAACTAGAAAAGAAATTATAATTGATGAATATTTACAAACTTCCAATAGAAGAGTTTATGCAATCGGAGATGTGAACGGTAAAATGCTTTTTACACATGCTGCTGGGTACCAAGCGAAAGCGGTTCTGCAAAATTTATTAGTACCTAGAATATTTTGGTGGAAGAAAAAGAAAAGTGTTCCCACAGCTTTTCCTTGGGTAACTTATACCTATCCTGAAGTTGCACACGTTGGAAAGTATATAAAAGATTTGGAAGATAATAAAATAAATTTTAAAGAATACATTACAAAACTCGAGCATGTTGACAGGGCAAAGACAGGTAAGGTTGAAGAGGAAGGATTCATTCAAGTTCTGGTGGGAAATAAAGGAAAAATTGAGGGTGTGACAATAGTTGCACCTCACGCTGGAGAGCTCATCACCGAATGGGTTTTGGCAATGGAGTACAATTTACCAGTAGAAAGTATTTTTAATACTGTACACGCTTACCCAACTCTTTCAGAGCTTAACCCCAGAGGAACGTTTCAGTATATGAAAGAAAAACTTACACCAACAAATAAGAAATTATTAAAATTTCTTTTTTGGATTAATTAGAATCTAAAGAATAATTACAGTGCTTCTTTTATAACATTTCCACCACAACCCGATATTTCAGTCTTTCCATATAAACCGGTTAGGGTATATTGAAAAACATTTCCTTCTGAATCAACACACTCTGAGTCAATTTTTTTAAGGTTTAATACTTCTTTACCTCCAGATACAGATTTCATTGTTCCACTTAAAATATTTGGTGGATTTTCAACTAGAGCAACGGGGTGCTGGTAAACACCATCATCAATAATAACTCTGCCAGTAAAGACGTTTGGTTGTGTTTCTAAAAGTGATATTGCCCAACCTGGAGTATTACCACCACCAGTTATTTTTCTTTGTGAAAATACTATTTTGTCAGCTCTTTTTACCTCATCCGGAACTATAACAATACTTTGAGCAAACAAAGCTCGCGATCCTGTTGCAAAATTTTCTGCTTCTAAAGAAATTCCGGTATAGCTAACAGTTTTAATGGTAGCTTTATCATAAAAATAAAGACCTAAAAAGAAAGTCACAAGTACCGTTACAAATATAGGAACTATTATTTTAAAATTCATAAAATTAGTATAGTACAATTATAGAACTTGACAAGTGTATAAATTTAAATATAATCATCTGATATGAAAGATGAAGAAAATATTATTGATATCGAAGAAAATGATGTAGAGTTTGTTGATTTAGACGATGCGGGGGATGAAAAATCATTAGAAGAAAAATTAAAAGATTTGAGAATAAAATTAAAAGAAAAAGAAAAAGAGGCAAAAGTGAACTTGGACGGCTGGCAGCGAGCACGTGCCGAAATGGTAAATAAAGAAAAACAAATGCAGGATGACAGGACCTCGATGATGAAGTTTGCAAATCAAAATCTGTTAGAAGAAATAATACCGACTTTTGACAACTTTGAAATGGCCAAAAGAAACAAGGAAATTTGGGAGAAGGTAGACCAGAACTGGAGAGTGGGCGTAGAATACATTTTCACTAATTTAAAAAATGTTGTGAAAGATGCAGGTCTAGAAGAGATTTCTCCTAGGGAGAATGATGAATTTAGCACTTCAAATATGGAAAGTACAGAAGAAGTAGAAACTACAGAAGACACAAACGATCACAAAGTGGCAGAACTTGTGCAAACTGGCTACACTTTAAATGGAAAACTATTAAGACCCGCAAAGGTTAAGATATATATTAAAAAATAAAGCAGTTATATACTTGACAAAATAAGTTAAATAGTTTATAGAAGATGTATTATTAGAAAATTAAAAAACCCCACCTAGCCTCCCCTTGATTAAGGGGAGGGGAATAGTGCGGAAAGAACAAAAACACAAAGAAAACATATGGCAAAAATAATAGGAATAGACCTTGGAACTACAAACTCTGCAGTTGCAATAATTGAAGCTGGAAGTCCAAAAATAATCGAGAATATCGAGGGCAACCGAACTACACCTTCAGTAGTAGCTATAGCTAAAAATGGCGACAGACTTGTCGGCCAAGTTGCGAAAAGACAAAGTGTTACTAACCCAACAAATACTATTTACGGAGTTAAGAGATATATGGGCCACGCATTTTCAGATAAAGAAGTTTCAAATGATATCGGAAAAGTGGCTTTTACAATTGAGAAAGATGCCCAAGGTGGAGCTTTGGTAAAGTTGGGAGACAAATCTTATAGACCTGAAGAAGTCTCTGCCATGATTTTACAAAAAATAAAAGCCGATGTTGAAGCAAAGCTTGGTGAGAAAATAACCGAAGCAGTAATAACAGTGCCAGCCTATTTTAATGACGCACAAAGGCAAGCTACTAAAAACGCCGGAGCCATAGCAGGACTAGACGTAAAAAGAATTATCAACGAGCCAACCGCAGCTGCTCTTGCTTACGGATTTGATAAAAAAGTAAATCAGAAAATAGCAGTTTATGACTTTGGTGGGGGAACTTTTGATATTTCTATTCTAGAAGTTGCAAATGATGCGGGCGACCAATCTGTAGTTGTAAAATCAACAGACGGCGACTCTCACTTAGGTGGAAGAGATATTGATCAGGCTATAGTTTCCTTTATTATTTCTGAATTCAAAAAAAGTGAAGGAATTGACGTGTCAAAAGACACGTTAGCACTTCAAAGAATTGACGAGGCTGCAGAAAAAGCAAAACATGAGCTTTCTACAACTAGCGATGCTGAAATAAATATTCCCTTTATAACTAGTGACGCAAATGGTCCAAAACATTTACTTATGAAAATGTCACGCGCACAACTAGAAAAACTTGCACAACCGTTTGTTGACCGAGCAAGTGAAATAACTAAGAGATGTTTAGAAGCCTCTGGGTTTTCAAAATCCGATATTCAAGAAGTAATAATGGTGGGTGGGCAAACTCGTATGCCAATGATAGTGGACGCTGTGAAAACTTTCTTCGGTAAAGACCCAAATAGGTCAATCAACCCCGATGAAGTTGTAGCTCTCGGTGCAGCAGTACAAGCCGGAGTATTGCAAGGAGACGTAAAAGATATTTTACTTCTAGACGTAATCCCTCTTTCGTTTGGAATTGAAACTATGGGTGGAGTTATGACAAAGCTTATTGAAAAAAATACTACTATCCCAACTCAAGCTTCACAAATTTTTTCAACTGCGAGCGACAACCAAACAAGTGTATCAGTGAACGTTTTACAAGGTGAAAGACCAATGGCAACTGACAACAAATCTCTAGGAATGTTTAACCTAGATGGTATTCCTCCTGCTCCACGTGGAGTTCCACAGGTTGAAATAAAACTCGATATTGATGCCAATGGTATTTTAAATGTAACTGCCAAAGACAAAACAAGTGGTAAAGAACAAACTATTCGTATTGAAGCTTCTTCTGGGCTTTCAAAAGAGGAAATAGAAAAAATGAAAATGGATGCAGAGGTAAATGCGGAAGCGGACAAAATAAAAAAAGAAACAGTGGATGCCAAAAACATGGCTGAGCAAATGGTACACACCGCAGAAAAAGCTTTGAAGGATGCTGAAGGTAAAATAATACCTGAAACTAAAAAAGATGTGGAGGATCAAATTGGTAAAGTGAATCAAGTTAAATCTGGAAATAATTTAGATGAAATTAAAAAAGAAACCGAAGCCCTTTCAACCTCAATGCAAAAAATAGGTGAAGAAATATCGAAAAACAACCCTCAACCGGAAACTCCTACACCTGAAGAAAATAAAGAAGAGCCAAAAGCTGAATAAATATAATAAATAAAAAACACTTACTTAAATATAAGTGTTTTTTAATTTTTCCTAGAAAATTTAGTGATGTCCGTGATGATCTTCACCCTTATTTTCTTTTGCATGTTCATGTTCTTTATGAGCTTGCTTTTCTTGTGCAGCTAATTTTACTAAAAATGCATCTACATCGGCTTGTTTACAATTTGGATGTTCTTTTCTATATTTAAGTTCTGCGGCAGACGGTGCTTTTGACATGTGATTTATATTTTATTTTTTGTAATTTTATTACAGCCAACAATTTTACTCCCAGATCATTTTTTTGTCAATTAATTCTAAGTTAATTTTAGCAATTCAACCAGCTTGACTTTTATTTTAAAAAAAGTATATTAATTAAGAAAACAAAAAGCATAAAGATATGGCAAAAGATTATTACAAAACACTTGGGGTGGATAAAAAAGCAAGTAAAGATGAAATTAAAAAAGCTTTCTATAAACTTGCTCATCAACATCACCCAGACAAAAACGGAGGGAAAGACGAAAAATTCAAAGAAGTAAACGAAGCCTACCAAACTCTTTCAGATGACAGTAAACGTCATCAGTACGATACTTTTGGAAGTGGAGGAGGGGGTGGATTTGGTGGGGGTCAGCAACAAGGAAACCCTTTTGGGGGTGGGGGGTTTGAAGGTTTTGACTTCTCAGGATTTGGTGGTGGAGGAAATAGTTTTTCATTTGATTTTGGAGATTTGTTTGGGCAACAAGGATCACAAAGAAGAAGTAAGGGCGAGGATTTGCAAGTTTTAATTGAAGTATCTTTAGAGGAAGTATTCAAAGGTACTACAAAAAAATTGGTTTATTCTAGAACCGCAAAGTGTGAGACTTGTAAAGGTGATGGGGCAAAACCTGGAACCGGCTTATCAAAGTGCAAAACTTGTGATGGTAAAGGGAAGACAACAAAAGTGTCCAAAACTATTTTTGGTAATTTTCAATCACAAGCAATATGCCCAGAATGTGACGGTGTAGGAAAAATACCTGATACAAAATGTGTCGACTGTCGGGGATTGGGTATTAAACAAAAAAAAGAAGAGATAAATGTTCCAATTCACGCCGGAGTTGAAGATGGAGAAAATTTAGTAATGCGCGGATACGGTGAAGCGGCAAAAAACTCTGAAAGTGGAGACCTGTATATTCAAATAAGAATTAAACCAGAAAAAAATCTTATAATTAAAAATAAGACTCTTTACGCAAAAGTGAATTTAAAAAAAGGAGAATTTTTAACAGAAAGGCAAAAGAAATTGATAGAGGAATTAGAAAACCCCACCTAACCTCGTCTTTGCCCTGAGTGTACCCTCGCCATTAATTAAGGGGAGGAATTGTGCAAAATTTATGATATAATTTTTAATATGAAAAAAAGAATGCTTAGTGGAGTTAAACCAACAGGAAAACCACATATCGGAAATTATTTTGGCTCAATTAAACAATTTGTAGAATTACAAAATTCTGGATATGAAGTGTATGTTTTTATTGCGAACTTGCATGCTTTAATTTCCGTGCAGAATAAAAATGAAATGAAGCAAGACACGATAGATTTGGTGAAAGATTATATTGCATGTGGACTTGACCCCAATAAAGTAACTTTTTTTCTTCAATCTGATGTTTCAGCTCATACAGAACTAAACTGGATTTTCAATTGCTTAGTTACTGTTCCTTTTATGGAGCGCGCGCATGCTTACAAAGATGCTTTGCAAAATGGAAAAGAACCAACCCTTGGACTTTTTACATATCCTGTTCTTATGGCGGCTGACATTCTTTTGTATTCACCTGACGTTGTTCCTGTTGGAAATGACCAGAAACAGCATATAGAATATGCCAGAGACATAGCTTTGAAATTTAACAATGCATTTGGTGAAACTTTCAAACTTCCAGAAGTTTATACTCCAAAAGAAGTTGGGATAATCCTGGGTATAGATGGGCGGAAAATGAGTAAGAGTTATAAAAACCATATTCCACTTTTTGCAACTGATGAAGATATAAGAAAAATATGTATGAGTATTGTTACAGACTCTGCACAGCCAAATGATAAAAAAAATGCTAATGAAAATAATATTTATAATATTTACAAAGTTGTTGCAAACGAAGAAGAAACAAAACTTTTTAGAGAAAAACTTGAAAATGGAGGAGTGGGGTACGGTGATTTAAAAAAAGAATTAGCTGAAAAAATAATTGACCTTGTTGGAACAATGAGGGAGAAAAGAGATAAGATAACAGATGAACAAGTATTTGAAGTTTTAAAAGATGGTGCTAAAAAAGCATTAAGTGTAGCTGAAGAAAAAATGAGTGAAGTAAGAGAAAAATGTGGGTTAATAAGAAATATATAAATTTATGGAAGGAAAACCAAAAGAAAATGAAATTCAAGTTCCACAAATTCCTAGTTTAGAAAAAGCCGGGATTTCAATTTACGAATACGCTTTACAATCCGGTAATAAAACATTACAAGAATATATTGAGGAAAATAAAGAGATGTATAATTTTATGGGTGCAGATAAAGAAAGTTTTATTTTTACAGGTAATAATGAAGTGATAATTTACCTCGATAAATCTAAAAGCGAAGTTCAAAGGTTTAATTCTAACAAAGGTTCTTTTCATGGAGGATATTCTCAGTTTTTAGCAGATTCTTGCGCTTGTTCGCTTGTAATGAGTTTGGTAGGAACAGGACTAGTCGCATCTACAACAATTGCAAAAACTACATTTAGTAAACCTGCAATAGCAGCAAAAGATAGTTATGTTATTTCAAAAGTTATTTCCTCTGAATATTTAACTTATAATATTCAGACTTTAATAATTCAAAAAGTTGAGGGGGTCAATAAAATAAGAAATGTTACCGAATCAACAATTTTGGTTTTAAAAGAAGAACTTGCAGCAAAAATAATTAAACGTGAAAGTAGGTAACAATTTTAAACTTATATGAGCAGTGAGTTACAAGTCGAAATAGAAAAATTAGAAACTAAAATGTCGCAGGATGATTTTTGGTTAAATGTTGAACACGCAAAAGAAGAAGTAAGGAGATATGAAGAACTAAAAAAGAAAATTAGAGATGAAGAAGAAATATTAAAAGGTGGAGCAATAATAAATATATTTACTGGTGCAGGAGGAGATGATGCAGAAGATTGGACAAGAATGCTTTTTTCCATGTACTATAAATATTGTGAACAAAATGATTGGGGAACTTTTATTTTGGACAAGAATGAAAATAGTGTGGGTGGAATAAAAAGTATTTCTTTTGAAATTACTGGTAAAAGTATTTATAAAACTCTTTTAAACGAAAGTGGGGTACACAGACTTATACGTCTTTCATCTTTTGGAAAAGCAGAGTTACGACAGACGAGTTTTTCCTATGTAGAAGTGTTACCTAAACTTAAAAAAGAAAACTTTAAAATGGATGAGAATGATTTGGAAATAAATTTTACAAAGTCTGGTGGTGCTGGTGGGCAGAATGTTAATAAAAGAGAAACAGCCGTGCAAATAAAACACGTCCCAACAGGGATAAGAGTAAATATTTCTACAGAAAGGTCTCAAGCACAAAACAAAGAACTAGCTCTGGAAGAACTTGCAGGGAAGCTATATATTTTAAATCTTGAGGTGCAAAAAGAAATTGAAAAGGGTAGAACCCCAGATTTTAATAAAGCCCAAGCAATAGAATGGGGCAGTCAAATACGTACCTATACTCTTCATCCTTATAAACTAGTAAAAGACCATCGTACAAACATAGAAACTTCAGATGTTGATGGGGTGCTAAATGGGGAAAAATTGTCTATATTTTTATAAATTTGTGTTAGACTAGTCGATGAAGTAAAAAGTAAATATGATTTCATTTAGAAGTGTACATAAATATTACAAAAAAAATATTCCGGTATTTAAAGATTTAAATATAGATATAAATCCCGGAGAATTTGTAATAATAACAGGGAAACCAGGAAGTGGTAAAACTACTTTTTTGAAACTTATTCTAAATGAAGTCTCCCCAACAGAAGGTGATGTCTTGTATGAAGAAACTGATATTGATAAAATGTCTACAGGTTATTTGAAAAAATATCGTAGAGATTTGGGAGCAATTTTTCAGGATTTTAAACTCTTACCGTTTAAAACAGCTTATGAAAATATTGCTTTTGCTCTTGAGGTTATGGGGGAAAGTGATGAAAATGTATTTCAAGATACAATGGAAGTTTTAAAAATAATTGGTTTAGAACATAGGAAAGATCATTTTCCTGAGGAACTCTCTGGTGGTGAAAAGCAAAAAGTAGCAATTGGTAGAGCACTTGTTTCAAGACCAAAAGTAATACTTGCAGATGAGCCGACTGGAAGTCTTGACGAAGATACTGCAAAAGAAATATTGCAGGTTTTGAAAGCAATAAACGCTTTAGGAACAACTGTCATAATGACAACTCACAACGAAAGACTCGTGCAACATGCCAAAGGCGCAAGGAAAATAAACATCTCAAGTCTTGGTGTATTTTATGATGAAAACAGTAAGGTCCTACTTAGTGAATCAATTATACAAGAAAAAAAAGAAGAAAATATAATTGTAGACGAGTCTAAAAAAGTAATATAATAATTAAGTAAACATATGCAGAAATTTTTAAGAAATCTTAGTCGTGGAATAAGTGGAGGGATGAAAAAATCCATTCGAATGATGCACATTTTTTTCCCACTAGTTTTATTTTTCGGGGTTATGATTACTTTTTCATCAATTGTTTTGTTTGGCTACGCCATGGCAAATAATTTGGTTGCTGACCTAAATAACAAATTAAATATAGTTGTGTATTTTGATGCTAAAACTTCTCAAAGTTTTATAGATGATATTTCTAAAAAAATACAAAGTAGACCCGATGTTGCTCAAACCGAATACGTATCTGCCCAGCAAGCCCTAGATGCATTTAAAGAAAGACATGCTAATGATAATTTATCTTTGTCAGCACTTGAAGAAATAGGATCAAATCCCTTTGGGCCATCAATGGTTGTATTTGCAAAAAATCCCGATAGTTATAAATTAATAAATGAAGATCTTATAAAAATTAATGAAAATTACAAAGGGGAATCTATAAAACCGATTGAGAGCATATCTTATGAAAATCACGCCGTAGCAATAACCAAGTTCAGTAAAATGCTTGAGAAAGGCCGTATTATCTTTGGAATCCTAATTATTATTGTCTCCTTAACTTTATTATTTATTTCTTACATTGCACTCCGATTTGCAACTCAGAGTGATAAGGACGAAATAAAGGTTATGAAGTTAGTTGGTGCTTCAAATATTCTTATAATAGGTCCGACAGCAATAATGGGTATGATGGCTGGTCTTCTAGGAGCTATAATATCTTTGGCAGCGCTTTATTTTGTTGCTGTAAATATATCAGCATACACAATGGCTTTTTCTAAGTTTAATCTATTAACCTGGTACGTTCAAAATATCCAATTTTTCATTCTCGGTAATATTTTCTTTGGTATGTTTATAGGATTTATGGGAAGTGTTTTTGCTGTTAGGCGCCACCTTTAGACACTTGTCTTTTTGGTTATTTTCTGTTATAATTATGCCAATATGAAATTCGCAATAATAAAAACAGGAGGTAAACAATATATAACTAAAGTTGGAGATACACTTAAAATAGAAAAAATAATTGGTGATTTCAAAGTTGGTTCAAAAATAATGCTAGACAATGTTTTAGCAACATTTACAGACAATGTTGTAGATCTTGGAAAACCAATGCTTGGTAGCAAAGTTGAAGCAGAAATAATTGCAATTGACAGACATGATAAAGTAACAGTTCTTAGATACATGCCAAAAAGTAGATGGGCAAAAAAGAATGGTCACAAACAACCATACTTTGAAGTTAAAATTTTAGCAATCTAGATTGCTAGGATTACCACTCATAATTTTTAGATCCCACAGCAATAAAGTCCAAACTAGGACTTTTTTTGTTTTTTATTTGAAGTGCAGCAGTTAGGGCTATCATTAAAGCATTATCAGTTGCGAGTTCTTTTGAAGAATAAAAAAGTTTTACATTGAGTTCAATCGCCAATTTTTCAAAGTTTTGTTTTAAATAATTATTAGATGCTACACCTCCACCAACAACAAGAGTTTGAATATTGTATTTCTCAATTGCCTTACTAGTTTTATAAATTAAAACATCTTTTATCGCTTCTTCAAATTCTGTAGCAATTTGAATTATTAAATCATTAGTTAATTCTGGAAGTTTTTGCATGAAATAAAGTATATAAGTTTTAAGTCCAGAAAATGAAAAATTTAAATCTTTGGAATGAATCATTGGCCTAGGAAAACTTAGCGTGTCAACAACATTACTCTCTCTTCCTAAAAGCGCTAATCTGGCTATTTCTGGACCTCCTGGGTATGGCAATCCTAAAAGTCTCGCTACCTTATCATATGCCTCGCCAAGAGCATCATCCATAGTCTCTCCTACTTTTTCATATTTTTGACTTTCAGAACTCAAAACTAACTCTGTATGTCCCCCAGAAATTAGTAATGAGAGGGCAGGGTACTTTAATGTGGGAATTGTTATAGTGTCTTTACTTCTAATAGATATTCCACCGACAATGTGTCCTTCCATGTGGTTTATTGGGTAAATAGGTATTTGGGCGTGAACTACATTTGAAAGGAGACATGCTACAATTTTAGAAAAATTTACTCCTACCCAAAGAGCGGGTGGTAAACCTGGACCATTTGTAACTGCAATAAAATCGATATTTTGACCATCTTTTATTTTGTATTTTGAAAAAAAGTCAAAAGTATTTTCTTTTAGATCTGGGTATCTTTCTAAAAGCTCTATATCACTTCCTAAAATTTCAATAATTTTCTCATGTGGAAAATCATTTACTGAAAGCATGTCCGCGTCTTTTAAAACTTTATGTAAAAGGGGAATCAAATTTTTTTCGTGCTCTCGTCTTGCAAGCTCAGGAAAAACTCCGCCATGTTCACGGTGCAAGTTTATTTGAGAAATTGTTTCGTGGGAAAGTACTTTATAGGTTGAGTTGTTTTCTATACTATCAGTTCTCTCAATCAGAGCAATACTTGTCTCATCACAGCTAGTCTCAATTGCCAATATTATCATGGTTTGAATTATAGCATATTAGAGATATACTTAGTTTTATGAAATTTAACGAAAAAGTAATAAAAGCAAAATTAGAAACCAACACTTCAAAATACGCAATAGAAAGGAAAATATTTATTAAAACTATTGAAAAAATAAGAGACCAGATGGTAGAGGTGTGGTCCAAGGATGTACACTTAAATACTAGCCAGAATATAAAATATCGTGATCAAATAATAAATGAAATTAAATCTGCTTTTGAAAAGCTTATAAAACAGCCTGATAATTCAAAATTATTATATTTTCTAGATTCGAGATTATACAATAAAATCCTCTCTATTATTAATTTAGCCGAACAGGACGGTTTTTTAGAACGCGATATAGCACTAAAAACCTACAATCTAATAAGTAAAATTCAAGAAAAATTCAGTAACTTACTTGAGGAGAGAATTATAGAACTTGGCAAGTATTCTGATTATTTTAGTTTAGAAAATTCTAAAACTAATAATGTTTTAAAACTAGAACAAAATATAGTAAGGGAATTTACTTTTAATTTGGACCACTTATTAAAAATTCTTTTCGAGAATAAAAATATAAACGAGGCTACTTTAATAGAGGATATTGTAAAAATAAACGAAACTTTACATCATGAGTTAAGCAAAGAAAGTGTGGATTTAGAATTGGTACACCATCAGACTGCTAAAAAACTTGAGGAAATTTTTCTTGAAACAGCGTTATCAGGCATTGTTAAGGAAAATTTTGACCCCAAAGTTGTTTATCAAGTTTTTGAAGAATACAAATATTTTTTTGAAAAGATAGCAGAAATTAAAAAGAAGGAGTTAAAAAACTAGTTTAGAGTTCTTTCTTTTATTTCTTTTACTACTTTATTTATAAACTCTTCCACACTTATTCCTTCAATTTTTTCTGTACGTGTTTCAACTGTAAGGTTGCCACTTTCTTTTTCTTTGTCCCCGATAATAATTACGTACGGAGTTTTCATTTCTTTGGAAGCTCTAATTCTTTTACCTAAGCTTTCATTTCTATCATCTAGCTCAACTCGAATATTTGCATCTCTTAATTTTTTATAAACTTCGGTCGCAAATTCATTGTGATATTCTGCTTTAACAGGAATAATGGCAACTTGAACTGGGGACATCCAAACAGGGAAAGCTCCGGCAAAATGCTCAATAGCAACACCTAAAAATCTTTCTAAACTTCCTGAAATTGCACGGTGAATAACCACCGGTTGTTCTTTTTCTCCTTTTTCATTTACAAAACTCAATCCAAATCTTTCTGGCTGAACAAAGTCACACTGAATAGTTGCGAGTTGGTGGTCACGACCAATTGCATCTTTAAACATAAAGTCTAGCTTTGGACCATAAAATGCAGCTTCACCTGGACCTTCAAAATATGGAAGATCATGTTTTTTACAAATGTTTACAAGAGCGTCTTCAGCTATTTTCCAGTTCGCATCTTCACCAAGCCATTTAGATTTATCATCATCTCTTGTTGATAATCTTACTTTGTATCCCTCTAGCAACCCAACTGTAGAATAAAAGTTTTTAAGAACATCTAAAATAATATCAAACTCTTGTTCTATTTGGTCAATCTTACAGATTACGTGCCCATCATCTTGAGTAATAGCACGAACTCTGGTTAAACCTCCGAGTTGTCCAGATTTCTCATCTCTATAAACGGTAGCAGGTTCAAAATATCTTACCGGCATATCACGGTAAGAAAACTGGTTATCTTTAAAAAGCTCCATATGAAAAGGGCAATTCATAGGCTTCATCCAAAACTTTTCTTTTGAGGTTCCTCCAAAAACTGAAAACATGTCTTCGAGATATTGACCTGAGTGACCCGAGACATCATAAAGCGCTTCTTTGGTCATGTGTGGTGTCCACACCCATTCATAATTATGTTCTTTGTGAAGCTCCCAAAGGAAATTTGTTAATTCTCTTCTTAAGATATTTCCATTTTTCTGAAATAGGGGAAGGCCTGGTCCTACTAGATCTGAAATTGTAAAAAGTTTTAATTGTCTACCTAAAATTCTATGGTCTCTTTTCTTTGCTTCTTCTTGTTGCCAAATAAATTTTTCTAACTCTTCTTTTGTGTCAAAAGCTATTCCATAAATACGAGTTAGCATTTTATTATTAGCGTCACCTTTCCAATAGGCACCAGCAACTTTTTCAAGTTTGAAAGAGTCAGTTGGTATATCTTTATTTGGATGCTCACAGTGACCACCTTTACATAAATCCAAAAACCCTCCACAAGTGTAAAAAGTTAAAGTTTTTGTCTCTTTAGTAAAATCATTTATAAGCTCAGTTTTATATTCATTCCATGAAAACTCCTTTAGAGCCTCATCGGCTGTAACTTCATTTTTAGTAAATTCTGTCCAATTTTTAAGATTTGTTTTAATCTGGTCTTCTATTTTCTGAAGATCAGTATCAGAAAGTTTTACTTCCCCCAAATCAAAGTCTTGGTACCAACCATTTTCCACGGTAGGACCAATAGCATTCTTTGCATCTGGGTAAAGTTGGCGTACTGCTTGAGCTGTAAGATGGGCCAGAGTATGTCTTTTATTTTCTATATTAGTATTCATAAAGTTTATTTAATATCAGCTATTATATTAACATTTTTTTATTAAATTGGGAAGAAATTTATATAAATATTAATGATTTTATTGTATATTGTCAATATTGCTTATTTTATAAAAAAGAATAATATATAGACTACTTATGAACAATACATTTAAAACATGGTTCTTCTTGCTTATATTCTCACTTTTAGTGGGCAGTATAGGATTTTTCTTGGCAAGCTACTTTAACAATCCGCTTTTCTTTTGGACAGGTTCGGCAGTTTCTATTGGAATGTCTATTTGGTCTTATTGGTTTTCAGACAAAGCAGTACTTAGAATGGCAAACGCAAAACCTCTAGACGAGGGAGAGAATCCTGAAATAAGAAACATGGTTCAAAAATTAGCATTAACAGCTAACCTACCAATACCAAAAATATATATTATAGAAGACCCAAGTCCAAATGCTTTCGCCACAGGGAGAGATCCTAACCATGCTGCAATTGCTTTTACAACTGGTATTTTAAGTTTGTTAGACAAGTCAGAACTTGAGGGAGTAGCAGCTCATGAGCTTTCTCATGTTCTGAACCGTGACACATTACTTATGACCGTTGTTGCTGTGATTGCCAACCTTGTGCAAACTGCTGCAAACATGATGTATTACTTTTCACCAAGAAGGGAAGATAATGGCTCAAACAATATTATCCTTTCAATAGCCACCACATTGGTTATTGCTATTTTAGCTCCTTTGGCTGCAACAATTATACAGCTCGCTATTTCTAGACGACGAGAGTTCGCAGCGGATGCATCTGGTGCACATATAACAAATTATCCAAAAGCACTTGCCTCAGCGTTAGACAAAATTTCAAAATTTCCGTTCGGAATGCAAAATGTTAATCCTTCAATATCTCACTTATTTATTTCTGAGCCAAATAAAACTGATAGTGAAATGACGGTTACTAAAACTCCTTGGTTTAAAAAACTTTTCATGACCCATCCACCAACAGAAGAAAGGGTAGAGATTCTTTTAGCAATGAAATAAGATATGTCAGAAGTTTTGGAAACTAATAAGTTTTTTGACATAAATAAGTTACCTCCAGAAAAAGGGCTTTTACTATTTGGGCTATCGATGAATAAACTATTAAATAGACAAAACGCTCAAAATTGTTTAGAAGATATTCGACACTTTTCTCCTTCAAAAGTTAACAAACCTCATATTGGTCTTAATTTTATTTATGGAGATTTTCTCAATTTTCATAGTGATAAACCAGCTCTAGAATTAAAAAATTCTTTCATGAATCAAATAATACAGCATAAAAATAGTATGCAAAAATTATTAGAGAAAAATAATATTGAGTTTCAAATTCAACACGCCTTTAACTATATTGTTTGGAATCAACTATATATTGGTACGGAAGACTTTAATAATTTATTTGCAAAAGTAAAACAAATTTACAAAAATGATATTAAATTTCGAAAGTATCTTCTAGCAGATTGTGAAGTTTTTAGAAGAGAAATTGAAGAGAATCAAATAAATTTCTTTTTAGAAGAAGCTTTAATGTTTTATTTATTTAACAAAAACCAAGTTAAACTTCCAAATGAATATATGGAAAACCACCAGAAATGGGTTTTGTTTTGCTACCCAGGACGACCACTTAAAAGTACAATATATTTACAAAAGCTTAATCCTTTTAAACTTGACTGGAAAGATAATCCTTATCAAAATTGTTTTTATGACTTGCAAGCTAAAGAGCTTATTGATTTTGATAGGGTAGATCTTGAGACTTATAAAGTAAGAGAAGTGGCAGAAAAATAATTTTTTGTTATAATGTTTTTATAGGAAAAATGCGTGAGTGGTTTAAACGATAACCTTGGAAAGGTTACGAACTAGTAATGGTTCCGAGGGTTCAAATCCCTCTTTTTCCGCAGAAAAATTATGAATTTACAAGATTTAAACAAAGAACTTTATTTGTATAAAAAATATGAAGAGTGTACACAGCATAAATTAAACCATATTGAAAACGGTAAAAAATGTGGAGCTGCACCAATAAAAATTGAGGTTGCACAATGGTTATATAGTTTTTGTAAGACACAAAATATTAAAAATATACTAGAAATAGGAACTGGTACAGGTTTTTCAACTTTTATTTTAAGTCAGGCACTGCCAAACTCAAAAATAGATACAATAGAATTCCACCAAACTCACATTGATATTGCCAAAGAAAATTTAATAAAATGGACTGAAAATAAAAATATATTAGAAAATATAAATTTTATTTGTGGTGAGTTTCCAGCCTCACCCCAACCCTCTCAAAAGGAGCAGGGGAAGTCCTACGATTTAATTTTTTTTGATGGATACAGCCCTAATAGTAGTTATTTAGAATACTTTGAAAAACATTTAAAAGTAGGTGGGATTTTAATTTCTGGAAATTCACATCTAAAAAAAATAGATGCCCAATATTTTCCAAATCTAGCGAATGATAAAAAATGGCTGTACATAGTGGAATTTGAAGATCTGAAAGTTTACAAAAAGCACTAATTTCCTCCCCTTAATTAAGGGGAGGTTAGGAAGGGTCTTACATGATATACTAAAGATATGTTTGATGAAAAGTATAATAATTTAAATGGGCAACAGAAAAAAGCTGTAGACACAATTGATGGTCCAGTTTTAGTTATTGCGGGCCCGGGGAGTGGCAAAACAGAGCTTTTGAGTGTGCGTGTAGGAAATATTTTAAGAAAAACAGACACACTCCCATCTTCAATTTTACTTTTGACTTTTACAGAAAGTGCAGCATATAATATGCGTGACAGACTTACAAAATTAATTGGCGAGCAGGCCCATAGAGTGGGAATTTTTACTTTTCATGCTTTGGCAACAGATATACTAAATAGATATAGTGGAGTCTTTTGGAATGGGGCTAAATTCTTACCCGCTACCGAAGTAGACCAGTATTCAATAATTGAAGAAATCGTTAAAAACTTACCAAGGAAAAATTCACTTTCTAGCTTTCACCCAGAACAAGGATATGTATATATAAAAGATATTTTAAATGCAATTGGTGATTTGAAAAAAGGAAACTTTACACCAGAAAGTTTTAGAATAAAATTATTAGAAAATAAAAAAAATATTAAGGAATTAAAAAATGTTTTAGCACCACTTGAAGAACTTGGTACTAAAAGAAAAATATCTGAATTACTTCCAGCATATATACAGATTTACCAAAAACTTGAAAAGTTAATTTCTTCTAATGAAATTTCAAAAATACTTTTCAACAGTCTTGGAGTAGCTATTAATTCTGCAAATGAGCTTGAAAAAAGTACACCATTAACAGCTTGGAAAAATAATAATACTAAGAAAACTGAAAGTGGTAAAGTAATTTTAAAAGATGAGGAGGAAAGTAAAATAAGCAAATTAGAATCTTTGGGTGATGTTTATGAGCTTTACCAAGAAGAGCTCTATAAAAGGGCAATTTTTGACTTCGAGGACATGATTTTGATGGTAAATAAAGGATTAGTCGAAAATGGTGAGCTTAGAGCCGATCTACAAGAGAAATTTCAATATGTAATGATTGATGAGTTCCAGGACACCAATGATGCCCAATTTGAACTAGTGAAAAACCTCACCGCAGCAATAGTTAATGAAGGTAGACCAAATGTGTTTGCAGTTGGGGATGATGACCAGGCAATTTTTAAATTTCAGGGTGCAGAACTAAATAATATTTTAAATTTTAAAAATATGTTTAAAGATGTTGAAATAATAGTTTTGGATAAAAACTATAGATCAACGCAAAATATTTTAGATTTTTCTGAAAAAGTAATATCTAAAGCAAATACCAGACTTGTAAATAAGTTTAAAGATATCAAAAAAGAATTTTTTTCCGAAAATAAAACCTTACCCGAAGGAGAAATAATTCAGGAAAGTTTTAATTCGGAAATTTTAGAATTTGACTATGTTACAAAAGAAATTTCTAAATTAATTTCAAATGGTATAAACCCAAAAGAGATTGCGGTTATATGTCGAAAACATTTGCAACTAAAAACTCTAGCAAATGTATTAAATAGTTATAAAGTTCCATACTCGTATGAAAAAAAAGAAAATGTTTTGGATAAGCAACATATAAGAGAAATACTGGTTATTTTAAAGTATATAAATTCTGTAAATAATGGAGCAGGGGATGAGTATTTACCAGAAATTTTGTCTTTCAAATTTTGGGGCTTAAAAAGTATAGATGTGTGGAAAATTGCTGAAAAAATAAAAAATAGTCCTGAAAAAATATCTTGGCTAGAGGCAATGTTAAATAGTGAAAATGTTACAATAAAAAATATTTCAGAATTTATTATTCACTTAACTGTAATTTCTAAATCTACACCTTTAGAATATTTAATTGACGAAATAATAGGGACGACAGAATTTTTATGGGAAGACTCAGAACACGATGACGCATTACTAGTTCCCAAGCAAAGCTACACTACATACACTTCACCATTTAAAAAATATTATTTTAATAATGAAAACTTTGAGCACAATAAACCATTTTACCTAGACTTTCTTTTTTCACTTAGAACTTTTATAGGTGCTCTTCGAGAGTTTCACCAAGGAAAGGTTTTATTTATTTCGGACATTATAGATTTTATAAATATTTACAATGGACAAAATCTCACCTTGTCAGTTATTTCTCCGTTTTCTTCAAGTAGTGAAGCTGTTTCGCTCCTCACAGCACACAAAGCAAAAGGGCTTGAGTTTGAATATGTTTTTTTACTTTCAAGTGATGATGATGTCTGGAAAAAGTCAGGCTTTGCACGCAAAATATCTTTTCCAATAAACATGCCACTCACCGTAGAAAGTGATAATGATGATGATAAAATTCGCCTTCTTTATGTTGCCCTTACTCGTACAAAACACACTCTTTACATAACAAACAATTCACAAAAATTAGAATATTTATTAGAAGAGAGTAATGGCACTGTCCCCCCTCCTTTACAAGGACGAGGGAACACTCAGGGCACAGACAGGGAAGGGGGAGGTATCACACGAGAAGCTATAGACAGTCTAAATATTTCCCCAAGAAGGGAGTTTGTTTCTGATGAAAAAGTTTTATTGATGAGAGTTTTAGAAAATTATAAAATGCCGATTACTCATATGAATAATTTTTTAAATTTTACTCGCGTCGGACCAGCTAGATTTGTTGAGCAAAACCTACTTCGCTTTCCTCAAGCTATAACCCCTTCATCTGCATATGGATCAGCAATGCACGAAGCTGTTGAGAAGTATTTTATGGGTTACAATAAATCCTTAAAGAGACCAGAGTATAACTTTTTACTTCAAGCATTTGAAAAAAAGCTAGAACGGTCTAGACTACCTGAATATGAATATAAAAAATATTTAAAAGATGGGCAAATCAATTTAAAAAAATATTTTGAATACATAAATATTAAGCCGATACTTCCAAATACAAAAGTAGAAACAAAATTTTCAAATGAAGGAGTGATGATTGGGGAAGTTAAGGCAACTGGAAATATTGATAGGATGGAATTTGTGGGGGGTAATGAAATAATTGTCACCGACATTAAAACAGGTGAGAGCTATACAAGTTTTGAAGAAAAAGGATTGGGGGATTATGAAAAAATAAAACTTCATTTTTATAAATACCAACTTGTCTACTACGCTCTACTTATTAAAAATTCTAGAAGTTTTAATAGCTATAAAGTAAAGGTAGGAAATATAGAATTTTTAGAAGAGGACAGAAATCAGAAAATAAATGTGGTCCCACTTGTGATTGACGAAGAACTTTTAAAAAAAGTAGAAGCTCTTGCAAACATTGTTTACCTTAAAATTATGGATTTGGATTTTCCAAAGGTAGACCATTATCCGCAAAACATGAAAGGAATTTTACAGTTTGAAGAAGACCTTTTAAATAACAAAATATGACAAAGTCATATAATAATAAATTTACAGCCATTTGGTTATCTCACTCTTCAGTCTCAGATTTTTTAAAATGCCCTAGGCTTTATTATTTGCACAATCTTTGGAAAAATGAATCAGGAAAAAAAGTTAATATTGTTAGTCCATATATGAGCTTAGGATCAGCTGTACACCAAGTACTCGAGCCTTTGGCAAATTTAAAAACAGAAGATAGATTTAATAAAAATTTACTTGAAAGGTTTAATGAGATTTGGGTAAAATATGCTGGAAAAAATGGTGGTTTTGAAACAATTGAACAAGAAGAGGATTTTAAAAAAAGAGGTGAAAAAATGTTACAAAATGTTTTGGATAATAAAACTTCTAAAAACCCAATTTGCCAGAAAACAGTAAAGTTTTACAGTGGAGACTTTATACCAAATATTTATTTATCCGAAAAAGAAAATATTATTCTTTGTGGACTTGTAGACTGGGTGGAGTATTTACCAGAAACTGACTCACTGAAAGTTATAGACTTTAAAACTGGTAAAAATGAAGAGAATGAAGACTCATACCAATTACCAATTTACAAAATATTGGTAGAAAATCTACAAAATAAAAGAAAAGTAACTGCAGCCGCTTACTGGTATTTAGACCGCGATAAATGTCCGAAAGATATTGAAATATTTGATGAGGATATTGAAGAAATAAAAAAGAAAATTTTAGAAGTTGGTATAGAAATAAAAAAAAGGAAACCCACACTAGATTTTGAGTGTAAATATAAAGAGGAGGGGATGGAAAATTGCAAATACTGTAATGACTTTGAACTTATTTTTAATTCAGAAAATATTCCAAATCAAAATGTAGTTTACTTAGGTGAAGGTGAATACAAGCAAGATTTGTATTTTATCAAAAAATAAAGTAGAATATTATTTATGGAAAAAAAACCTGAAAATTTAAGCCTCATTGAAGCAAAAAAACATAAAATTAAAATTAGAAAACTAAATATTGATGACTGGGAGGACTATAAGAAAATAAGAATCCAAAGCTTGGAAACTGATCCGGATTCATTTGAAAAAAGTGAAAAAGGTATTATTAAAACATTAACTTTAGATAGTGCGTATTGGGGAAATTTATTGTCGGGAAATAATGAAAATATAACTATATTTGGTTTATACGATAACGAAAATCTTATAGCAACAGCAAGTATTTCTCTTGAAAAAGATGATGGCTATGATCTTTCTTATATTTATGAAGGGAATACAAGACCAACCATAGATAGAGTTTATGTTGACCTTAACTATAGGGACAGAAAACTTGGATTGGGTACTATGATTATGAGGCAGGTAATAAATGAAGCAAGAAATAAAGGATTTCCATATGTCTTTCTAGATGTAAATGAAAACAGCGAAGTTGCTATTGGTTTCTATACAAAACTAGGTTTTCTTCTTTCTGGAAAAGTATTTATTTCGAAAGAACAATCTACATTGTCATTAGTAGGTTCAACTAATACTACTCAAAACATAGTTCTAAATAATGATGGTACAGAAAAAAAATTTTTGGAGATGAGACTTAGTCTAATATAAAATATGTTATTTCCACAACTTAAAAATAAAACAATAGGGTATCTAAATTTAGATACTGAAGCAAGAAAAATGAATCTTGCAGAACAAAAAATAAGTCAATTTTTAAACGAAGATTTTTGTGATAATTTTGTAAATAATCTTCACAAAAAACATAAAATAGATTATTCCTACGGTGGATGGCTGGAAGATAGGAGCTACCTTTGGCATGGAAGCTATATGGAAAAAGAAAATAATTTTATCCACGTTGGCGTTGATTTTAACCTACCTTACAAAACAAAAGTTTTTTCAGATGTTGTAGGAAAAGTAGTTATTGTAGATTCAGATTATCCAGAGCCAGGTGGTTGGGGAAATAGGATAATAATATATATGCCTAAAGAAAAAGTGTATATAATATTTGCACATCTAGATAAGAAAGGTATGCCGAAAGTAGGTGAGAAAATATCTGTAGGTAGCACTATTGGATTTATCGGTAAAACACCAGATAATGGTTTTTGGTTTCCACATTTGCATGTGCAAGTAGTAGAAAAAAACTTCTTTGAGGAACAATGGAAAAAAGATATCAATCTTATTGATGGATACGTTAGAAAGGAAGACCTTCATAAAATATACGGAATATATACCGACCCCATGAATTTTGTAAAACTTAAATAATTTATTATTTCCGATGTTGGTTATGAATCAAAACTTTATACTCTTCACAATTTTCTAATAGTTCAAAATGAGTCCCACTTCCAACAAGATTTCCTTTGTCAATTACAAATATAATATCTGCATTTTGCACTGTAGAAAGTCTGTGAGCAATGATTATTGAAGTTCGACCAAGCGAAGACTCGTCAATTGCTTCTTGAATATATTTTTCGTTTTCCGTATCAAGGCTTGCAGTAGCCTCATCAAATATTAAAATCGCTGGGTCTTTTATTAAAGCGCGCGCAATCCCAATTCTTTGTCTCTCTCCACCTGAAAGCTTTACTCCTCGCTCACCAATTATTGTGTCTAAACCAAATTCTGAAAGTCTATGGAAGAATTGGTCAATTCGGGATTTGTGAATAATGTCACTAAGCTTTTCCTCACTAATTTTATTCTTATCCTTCTCAACCGTAATTCCAAATAAAATATTTTCACGAATAGTAGAGTCAAACAAATCTACATGTTGCTCTACATAGCCAATATTATGTCGCAGACTTTTAGTGTTGATATTTCGAATACTTTTTCCAGCAACTAAAATTTCTCCACTTGAAAAGTCATAAATTCTAAGAAGTAGTTTTATAATTGTAGATTTTCCACTTCCACTCGTTCCGACAAAGGCAACTTTTTTTCCGTAGGGAATAGTTAGATTAATATTTTTAAGTACATCTTGCTCACTTTTAGGATATTTGAAATTCAAATTTTTAAAGGCAATATCTCCAGCAACAAAATTTTCTTTTCCATCTTCTGAAAATTCTGGCTTTTTGTCTATGATGTCTAAATATTTTTCAATCTCAATAAAACGCAAAGGAATTTGGCGAATCGTTCTAACAATATTATTGACATTTCCATACAAATCATTTACCCAACTCCAAACTGCATAAACTGACCCAGTAGAAATTTTAGAATTTATAAATAAATAAACTAAAATAAAAATTGTGATAGTTCTACTTACAGTAAGAAACAAATTTCTTTTAAATGCGAAAGCTCCTGAATAAGTCCAAATTTCAATAAAATAATAAATTAGTTTTTTTCTATCGTTAGTATATTCTTTTAAATAATTATTATCCACACCACTCACTTTAATTAATCCTAGATGTTGAAATGCTTCTGTTCGAATTTTTCTAAAAAAATCAAATTTTTCCATCATGTTTCTAATAAGTGGTCTATGGAATTTGGAAAAATTATTTGCCCACAATAATATCGTAACTAATGTTAAAAGTGAGATTACCGTTATCCAAATTGAATAAAAAGAAATTATTATTAAGGTAAATAATACTTGAATAAAAACAGGTAATATAGTTACTAATAAAGTACTAATTACATTCTCAACTGCAGTTTCTCCGCGATCAATAACTTGGAGTTTTATTGACGAGTGGTCTTCCAGATATTGAGAGGCATTTAATTCAAATATTTTTTTTAAACTATATGATTGCAAAAAACTATAGATATTTTGATCTAAATGTTTCAAATTATGTTGACCCAGCGCATAACCAATAAAGTCTTTCAGGAAATTTGCAACGGGAAAAGCAAACGCCATAAAGATAAGAAAATTAATATCTTTACTTATTAAGGAATTTAAAGTAAGTGCCATTAAATAGGTAATCAGTAACCTTAAACCTTGGTCAAAAGCGTTATAAAATAGTTGTAAATAAAAATGCTTGTGGAATGGTTGTAGAAGTTTCCAGAGTCGAAGTGTGGTGTGGTAGTATTTTTGCATAATAAAAAAACGAGTTATCTGTTATAATTGTAACATGGATTTAATCACAAATATTTCAAATCTTTTCCTGGGAACTGCCGTAGTTGCGACCACAAGTTTACATTTACTTTTCACAGGAGATATATTTTTAGATAGAGGAATTGACAGAATATCGCAAAATTCAGAACTAAAATTTGAATACCCATTTTCAGGTCTTCAAACTTTAGAGAGAAATAATTATGATGCTTGGATGGGGAATTTGGAATGCCCAGTGACAGATAAACAGTCTACTAAAAAAGATAAAGAGGTGTATTTGAGATTTTCTTGTAAACCCGAATATTTAAAAGAACTTGCAAAATATTTTGATGTAGTGTCTCTTGCGAACAACCATACCGACAATATGGGAGAAGAGGGATTTCAAAATACTAAAAAATATTTAGAAAAATCAGGTATTAAATACTTTGGAAGTTACGACCAAAGGAAAGATGAAATTTGTAAAGTTGTGGATATTAAAAATAAAGAAAATATATCGATTCCAATTGTTTTTTGTGGGTATCACGGAGTTTACAAACTACCAACTCAAAAAGAAATAGATGAAATTAAAAAATATTCTAACAAATATATTGTAGTCGTATACCCACACCAAGGGCAAGAATATACATTTAAAGGCAATACTTACCAAAAACTTATTTATAGAAAATTCATAGACGCTGGTGCTGACGTAGTCATAGGCTCGCACCCACATGTTGTTGAAAATGTTGAAATTTACAAGGGTAAATACATATTCTATTCACTTGGTAACTTTATATTTGACCAAACTTGGTCCAAAACACATGAGCACATGGTTGTAGATACAAAAATAGATATTCTAAATTTTGACAAATCGACGACTACAAAACCAAAATTTGAAATAAAATTTACACCTATATTTACAAATTCTGGTGCAGACTTTGTAACTAAAAAGTGGGAAATGAGTGATAAGGAATATCAAAAGAAATTAAAAAGTATTAATTTTGAAAACTTAAAATAAAATCTTTGTATTCAATCAATTCTGAATTAATCTCTGTTTTTGTTACTAAAGAATTTTCTAAGTCAAGAGCCATTTTTCCAAATCTTTCATCAATATTATTTAAACTACTCCTAGAGAGTTCTAACATATTATTAATATAATTACCCCTTTTTTGTTCTGTTTCATAATTCAAATATCCATCCAAATTATTTACGATTAGGTAGCAGCAAAAGTTGTAAAAGTATTTATCTATATTATTTTCTTTTTTTATCATACTTATATTATAGATTAAAATCAGAATTGTTCAAGTTTGGTTTGACCATTATGGTCGACTAAAACAACTTTTGGAGGTCTAAATGGGATTCTTTAACAGCATCTTTGGTGGTACGAGTGATACAAATGCTCGCACAACCAACGGGACCACTGGTACCAACCAGAAGACCGGCACCGGCTTCACGAAGAGCAACTCCTATCGTGGGACTGAAAAGTCTCATGATCACAACTTCGCAACCCATACCACAAACTCGAGCACTAGACGTGTCACCACGTCCATGGGTCAAGTCAGCAAGAATGGCTGCACTCGTTCGGCACCTTCCGGCGGCAAGAAGTAGCCATTGGCTACCAAGTGCCGTCGCATAAAGCCCTCGTCAGAAATGACGAGGGCTAGCTTTTTTTTAAATGAAATATAAATTTATGTTTTTTACCTAGGTAAAAACTTTTAAGAGCTACAAATATGTGTTATAATACAAAATATGTTTAAGACTATATTGTTTTATAAATATTGCCATATTTCCGAAGAGAATCTCAAAATTATTCGAGAAAGAGAGATTTCTGTATGCAAAGTTTTAGGTCTGACTGGCGGAATAATAATAGCCAAAGAGGGGATAAATGGAACTTTAGAAGGGAAGTTGGAACAAATAGAAATTTATAAAAAACATATTTTAAGTGATAGACATTTTAAAAAAATGGTTATTAAAGAAACAACTTCCAACGGTGAGTCATTTCCTAAAATAAAAGTTAAAATTAAAGACGAGATAGTTTCTACAAAACTACCAGAAAATATTGACCCACTGGTAAAAACAGGAACTCATGTAAATGCCAAAGAAGTTAAAAAAATGTTTGACACAGGGGAAGAGTTTTACGTAATTGACATGCGCAATGATTACGAAATAAAATCGGGTCATTTTAAAAACACTGTAAATGCTGACTGGGACATGAAAGCGTCACGTGACTTACCCAAAATGATCGAC
>JBBQKQ010000011.1:0-25025 GCA_038326985.1 Minisyncoccia bacterium
TATCCAAAAAGAACGGCAGCTCCAGTTATAAATAAAAGCACAGCAATAATTTTTGTTGTCATATTTTGAAATTTTGGGTTTGAGTTTATTTTTTGTAATAATATTTCACCGAATATACTTATTATATATAGGGAAATTGCAAGGCCAATAATATAGGCTAGTAGATAAGTGCTACCTAAAACCAAATTTACTGGAAGTACTGTAGCTAAAATAAAAAAGTATGTCGGGGAGCATGATGTAAATATTGGTCCTAGAGAAAGACCAAGCAGATATTCATTTTTTACAAATTTTGATTTCGGTAAAAAATTTATTTTGTTCCAAAAATTCGGAAATAAAATAAATAGAGAAACAAGGATAATTAGTAATCCTGAAAAAGTTTTTAAACTCGACTCAGAAATATTTAAAAAAAGTGTAGAGTATTTTAAAAGAAAGGTAAATAAAAAAATTGAAATAGAAAGGGTAAATATAATTTTTATTGGCTTCAGCTTATTTCCTAAACTACCAGATAAGACAATTGGTAATACTGGTAAAACACAAGGTGTAAAAGCAGTGAATATTCCAGCAACGAGAGATATAAATAATATATACATATTTAAAAGTATAATTTATACATTTTAAAATGTCAAGTATACTTTACACCTAAAAATTAGTGTTTGGATGTTAAAAATTTGGAAATCATAAGTTTACAAATTGACAAAATTGTTAGTAACAATAATTCGTCAAAGTAATCTTGATGTGAAAAAGTTTTAATTAAAATGGAAATTGAAACAATGGATAGTGTTAATAAGAATAAATATCTATCTGTCTTTGCCCGGATAAACTCATCTCTCTCATCAAGTACTTTTTCTTTCCAGATTAATCCAATGAAAGAGCAAACTAAAAGTATAATTATTCCCGAATACATCATACCTTGGTCAAGAAACCCAAAATAATGAATCAGAAAAAGTAGTACAATTGAAGTTCCTAAAATATACTCAGAAATTTTATTGTTCATAATGATTATTTATTTAGATAAAAAATATCTTCTACTTTTATTTTTAATTTTTTAGCCAATTTTAAAGCTAAGGTTACACTCGGTTGATAAACATTTCTCTCAATAGAAATAATTGTTTGCCTTGATACAGAAATGGCCTGTGCCAATTCTTCTTGGGACAGGCCACTTTCTGTACGATATTTTTTTAAATCGTTATTTAATTCCATTTTATTATTGTGATTTATTGGTGCATCATTGTTGATGTTGAAGAAGTTCCCATCATTTTATCCTCGTGCATCATCTTGTCATCTTTCATCATTTTAGCATCCATTTTCATCATCATTCCTTTCATTTTCAAGTGAGCTTTTTTAGTCATTGCTCCATAGAAGCCTAATTTTGTTCCTTTTGGAACTTTTAAGTAGCCCTTTTCTATTAGCATAAGTTGAAGTGCTTCAATTTTTGCTTTTCCAGAAAGACTATTTATTTTTAAAGCCTCAGCTTCTGTAAGCATTTTTTTGTCCTCCATTTTCTCTACCATTTTATCCATTTTCTTGTCCATGTGTTCCATCATTTTTGTACCTGTGGCCATCATGTGGTCATCTTTCATCATAGTTCCAGTAGCTGACACCATTGTTGTTCCAGTTGCAGACATTTCCATTGCAAATGCATTTACTGCAACTAGTGCTGTAGCTAATAATAATCCTGTAGTTTGTTTCATATTTTTAATTATTCAGATTTATAAATTTTTTTGCACTAAAAGTAGCGCTTATATAAGTCTAGTCTACATATGAAAATATGTCAAGCATACTTGACATTGTGGAAAAGTACATTACACTTGAATGATATGAATACAAAAAATATAATATTTGCAGTTGTAGGAATAGTAATTTTAGTAATTACTTATTGGTTGGTTTCTCCTCTTTGGAGAAATGTTGTTCTGGACGAAGTTCCCCCGAACACTACAACCCAAACTATTTCCCAAGCTAAAGAAACAAAAATAGAAGACAAGGCAATGAAAAGTGAAATTACAAAAACAATCTCGGGAAATTTTGAAAGTCGAGCACACAAAGTAACAGGAGTTGCAAAAGTAGTAGATTCTAGTGTCGGAAGAGTTTTAAGGTTTGAAAATTTCTCAACTGTAAATGGTCCAGATTTAGAAATTTATTTATCAACCGATGAAACTGCAAAAGATTTTGTAAGTCTTGGTAAAAATAAAGCTACAGAGGGAAATATAAATTACACTATTCCAAATGGTACAGACATTTCAAAGTACAAATATGTTCTTGTATGGTGCAAATCTTTTTCTATTAATTTTGGAACATCGGTTTTGCAATAAATTTTATACTTTCCAAAATTTACCAATTAACCCGAGAGCTACAATTGCCAAAATAGCAGCTCCAATTTTATAAACATTTAACATTTGCAAAGACTCACCAAAATAAACAAAAGCGATAGTTCCAGGAATTATTCCTAAAAATGTCCCCCAGAAATATTCTTTAAAGCTCACGTTTGTAATTCCAAGTAAATAATTAATCGGAGTAAAAGGGAATATTGGTACTAATCTAAAAAATATAACTGTGTAAAAGCCATTTTTAGAAAGTTTTTCTTCGTAATCTTTTATTTTAGGGTATTTTGGTAAAAGCTTTTTCTGGATATAGTCTTTAAATAAATATCTGGCTACGAAAAAACATGTCATAGCGCCAATAGTATTTCCTATTATAGAAACGATTGTGCCCCAAAAAGTGCCAAGTAAAGCACCTGATAAAAGTGTAAGGGGAGTACTTATGCCAATAAGAGAGCCTAAAGATTTTGCGATTATTAGAAACTCCCAAGTAAGGTTTGGGTGCATTTCAATAAACATTTTTATTGCTTCAAATATAGTTTTAAATATCATAAATTAATTTTTATTTAGTATACATTATTTCAAGTTCTTCGGCACCACCAATATATTTACCATCTATCCAAATTTGAGGAGTAGTAACTGGTTTATTTTTGGGAAAGAATTGTTTTGTTAAAAAGAAAAGTTCAGCGGTTCGCATTGGGTCTTTTACAATGTCTCTTTCTTCGTATACAACATTATTTTTTTCAAATATTTCTTTTGCAAGTTTACAATATTTGCAATTCTCTTTGCTGTAAATGATTACCCAAGATTCAGGAATTTTTGTAAATTTAACTAGCTCTTTTCGGATTTCACTTGCCAAATATCCACGGTCAATAGCCTGGCCTTGGAAAACTACTTTATCATTTATTGTGACAATTGGCGCGTGCCAACCGCCCCTTAAAAGTAGTCTCCACCAATTTGGCAACCATTCTTTTACTTCAAGGTTAATTTTGTCTGTAAAGGCAAAGTCAGTTTCGATCACGTCATTAATGATATTTTCCGTAACTGCACATTCCCCACAGGGGATACTTATTTTAAACGGCCCCCATTTTCCGGCCCATTTGTATTGCACGATGGTAATTTTGCTATTTATCTTACTGCTTGTTTTATTTGTCATATGTTTTTAGTATAACATAGGTGTCAAGTATACTTTACATTTAAGCTATTGCAAATGTTCTGAATCCATGATAAAATGCACACATAAATAATTTTTATGTTAACTAAAACAAAAAAGGCAAATATAGTAAAAAAACTAGGTGGAAGTGAGAAAAATACTGGAAAAGTAGAAGTACAAGTGGGTATTTTGACTAAACAAATCGAAGAACTTGCAAAACATTTGAAAATAAACAAAAAAGACATTCACTCAAGAAAAGGTCTTATGAAAATGATCTCAAATCGCCGAAAGCACATGAAGTATTTGGCTGAAAAATCTCCTCGCCGACACACTGTAGTTTCAAAAGAACTAGGTTTATAATTTTTAATATTTTGTGCTATAATTTCTGAAATACTCCAGAGTATAAGTGTTTCCTTAAGTGTTCTTTCTTATTATTTCAAAAATTAAATATATTTTTATATGGCAGCAATTAAGCATATTAACCAACGTGTGGCAGTTTTCATTGACACACAAAATCTTTATCATACAGCAAAACATGTTTACAATAATGCTCGTGTGAATTTTGGGCACGTAGTAGAAGATGTTGTAGCAGGGCGTAGTCTCGTGCGAGCATTAGCCTACGTTATAACTACCGAAAGTGGTGACGAGAAAAACTTTTTCCAAGCGTTAGAGAAAATGGGAATTGAAATCAAAACTAAAGATTTGCAAAGTTTTGTCGACGGCTCAAAAAAAGCTGACTGGGATGTGGCGATTGCCGTAGACGCTATCCGTATTGCGACACGAGTAGATGCGGTAGTAATAGTTTCTGGTGACGGAGATTTTTGTCCATTAGCTGAATATTTAAAGCAAATGGGAGTGCAGGTAGAAGTGGCTTGTTTTGGACAGTCAACATCTGCAAAGCTTATTGAGCAAGCAGATATATTTACAGATTTGTCCGAAGACACAGAATACTTTTTAATGGGACAAAATGGGATCGGTGGTAAAACTGGTGCAGGTGGGTATGTGAAAAAGTTTGGCAGACCTGCGGTAGGTATGGGACGACCTGCAAATAAAGCTAGTTTTTCTAGAGGGAGAAGAAGTAATGACATGCAAGACGAGAGTGGTGAGCTACAAATACGTGATGGAAAAGTAAGATATCCAAAGGGAGGGGAAGCTCTTAAAGATGCTTTGGAAAAAGCACAAGAAGAGTCGATTCCACTTTCAGACACGAGTTTTACAATTGTGAGAAAGAAATAGTTTAGTTTTATAATTTTGGCCGATATTGCAGTGCTTCGAGAATGTGTTTCACTTCAATATCCTTCGAGTTTTCCAGATCGGCAATTGTTCGAGCAATCTTTTTTAGTTTATGAAAAACACGTGGGGATAAGGACATTTTTTTAGAATATTCTATTAAAATATTTTCTGCTTCAGAAGAAAGTTTTATAAATTCTTCTAACTCTTTATTTTTAATGTGAGCATTTAAAATGTCTTTGTTGTATCTTTTGTTTTGAATATTTCTGGCGTTTAAAACTTTTTCTTTAAAATTGTTTGATAGGTGGCTCGCCGTAGGCGAGCCACCTTGTAAAAACTCCTCATATGGAACATGGGGCACTTCTACCCACAAGTCTATTCTATCAACTATTGGCCCAGAAATTTTTCTTTGGTACCTCTCAATGTCGGTTTGTTTACAGATGCATTGTCGAATAGGTGAACCTTTGTAGCCGCATGGGCAAGGGTTCATTGCGGCAACTAGTGTAACCTGAGCTGGGTATTTTACAGAGCCTTTTGCACGAGAAACTGTTATTGTCCCATCTTCTAGTGGTTGCCTCAAAGCCTCAATCACACTTTTATCAAACTCTGGGAACTCATCTAAAAACAAAACTCCTTTGTGAGCAAGGGTAATTTCACCTGGTTTCATTTGTGAGCCACCGCCAACAAGTGATACCGCTGAGGCAGAGTGATGAGGTGCACGAAACGGAGGAGTAGTAATTATGGACTTGTCTAATACTCCAGCAAAAGAATGAATAGAAGTAACCTCTAGCATACTCTCTCGAGTGAGGGATGGTAAAATAGAGGAAAAAGCTTTCGCGAGCATGGTTTTCCCAGTTCCTGGGGGTCCAAAAAGGGCAATGTTGTGTCCACCCGAGGCCGCTAAAAGTAGTGCACGCTTGGCAGTCTCTTGACCTTTTATAAAAGAAAAAAGGTCTTCGTTTAGACTTTCACCATCTTCAATATTTTCTTTATAGGGAAAATCTAAAATCTTTTCTTCCTCACCCTCAGTAGAAAAATGGTTATAGATTTCACGAAGATTTTTGCATGCAAATATTTTTACATTTGGAACCAGACTAGCTTCTTCTTTGTTTTCATCTGGTAAATATATTTCTTCAATACCGTTTTCTTTTGCCAGTTGCATTATTGATAAAATTCCTCTTACCGGAAGCAATTCTCCGTTTAAAGACATTTCACCCACAAAAAGTTTTTTCTTTAAATCGTTATTATCTATTTCTATTTTTTTAATTGTAAGAAGATATGATATTGCAATTGGTAAATCAAAATGTGACCCACTTTTTTGTACATAGGCAGGGGAGAGTGATGTGACTATTTTTCTCCCTTCACTTTTAGGGCTTCCAAGGTCACTATTTTTAATAGCAGCAGCAACCCTATCTTTACTTTCGTCTACTTCTTTTGCAGGAAGCCCGACAATTAAAAAACTATAAATTCCAAAAGATACATCGGTCTCTATACTCACAAGGTTAGCTTTTATCGCACCAGGTTGAGCAGAATAAACTCGTTGTATTTTCATTTAATTTTAAATGTTAATCTTCTAGATTTTCCAAATGCGAACATTTTATACAATCTGTAGCGGCTGGGTTTGCTTCTAACCTTTCTTTTTCTATCTCCATACCACAGATCATACACTTACCAAAGCTCCCCGTTTCCACTCTTTCCAATGCGTCTGTAACCTCCTTAAGTCTTTCTTCTAATGTTTCTAATACTCCTTCATTTGTAGTTTCTTCCTCGAATTGACTTGCTAACATGTTTGGTTCAGTTTCTTTCGGACCTTCTTCTTTATGAACCGTCCAATCGCCATCTACTACTCCAGTCAAAACTCCCATTGCGCCCATTGCCTCTATTAATCTATCCTGCTCTTTTAAAAGTAAATCCTTGTAATGGTTTGTATTCATATGTTATTAAGTATACACAAAAAACTAAAAAATCCCAATTTTATTTTTAAATCTTTCCTGCTAAAGCGATAATAACGCCGATATATGCACATATGATTGCCACGATCCAATACTTCATTACCACAGTATATGCCTCAGCACCATTCGCTTGAAAATGATGATGAACTGGTGCAACCAGAAAAATTTTTTTCTTTAAAAACTTTTTAGAAAGAACCTGAAGAATTGCTGATACTGGAGCGGAGAGAAGTGGGATAGAAATAATTGGCAATACAAAGATTTGGTTAGTTAAAATAGCAATAATAGAAAGCGATATTGAAAGTGAAAGTAAACCAGTTTCAGAATTGTAAAACTTTGCTGGCATGATGTTGTACCAAAGAAATGCAACTGTCGCTCCCACAACGGCAAAACAAAATGCAGATATATTTATCTGGTCCTGTGCCAAAGCTATAATGCCAAAAGCTGAAAAGGCTATTGCGTATAAACCACCTGAAAGACCATCAATTCCGTCAATAACTGAGGTGGTAAACATTGTAACCACAACAAGCATTATTAAAGGGATAACCAAAATACCAATTGTAAAATAGCCTAAAAAGGGTATATATATACTTACAAATCCAAGCTTAGTAAAAAACCACCAAGCAATAAAATATGACAAAAATAACACAACCAGAAGGCGCCATTTAAAAGAAAGTCCCTTGTCACCAATAAGCCAAATTTTCTTACCACAAGATGACAGATCGTCCAGCGCTCCAAGTATTCCAGTAATTACCATTGCAAAAATGATAAGCCACGTTTGGTTACGGGAAACAAAATCAATTTTATTTACTAAAGGTAAATTTTCTGAGACAAGCCAGAAAAATGAGGCCACCACAAACACACTTACCCAAATAATTGCTCCACCAAGTCTGGGTACTTTTTTATTCTCGTCATTGTGCAGCTTCTGGCTTATTTCAGCCACGCTTCCGTCAAGTGCAAAAGCAACACTTTTCTTTTTCCATATTTGATATTTTCTAAGGGTCGTAATGTAAAATGGTGCTATAGAAAAAGCAAGAGTAAATGTTGCGATTGTTGCAAGGAGTATTTTGATTGCATTTATGGTCATAAGGTTTTTGGATTGTTGAGCATTATGCTTTATTATAACATTTATTTAGAATTCAGTTTTATGTATAAAGTTTTCCCCAACACTAAAGTAAAAGTGTTGCTTCTGCTCATATATATGTGTATACTAAATTATGTATGGATACTCAAAAAATAATTAATAATTTTTGCACTGCATTATTTGAACAATTGTACGGAGAAAAAGATATGTTAAATAAACAAAAAATGATAGCCGACTTAGAGCTTGCAGCTGGAAATTTTTTAAAGAAAAATATGATTGCCAATTTGTCACCAGAAGATATGGAAGAATTTTTAGACAATCCAGAAAATGAATCATACGAATGGGTGCAAAACTTTTTTGAAAAAAAATTACCTAACTTAGAAACCATTACTAGTTCAGCCTTAACCAGGTTCGGTGAAGAATATTTAAAATAAAAATATGCAGGAAAAACCACAAGGAAGTAAAAAAGACAAAATAATAAGAATTATTGATAATAATAAAGCAATTAGGCAAAATGCTATTGACGAAGGATTTATTAAAAAGCAAGAAGAGGACCAAAAAAGTAAAGGTTTTAAAGGTTTTGTAGATCGCCTTAAAAAAAATACTTTTGCTGACTATTATAGAGAAAAAAGAATACGAGAGGCCGAAGTTGAAATGGTAACCAGGGGAACTACCGATTTATCTGGAACCAGAGAAACTCAAGTAGAATTAAACAAAGCCATACTTGAGAGATTTGAACATGGTTTACAAAATAAAGAAGAAGTAAAAAGTATATCAGATCTTACTGATGATGATTTTGGAATAAAGCTTAAATTTATTTTAACTGAGTATTTAGGTAAAGATGCAACAATGTCAGAAACTGTTTTTAAAGAAAAAGTTTCTGAGCTGGTTGCAGAAAAACTTAAACTAGGTAAAGGTATGGCAGATGCAGGAATTGCTCATGCAGATAATATAGTAGAAGTAGCTAACGAAATTAAAACAGAACAAGACAATAATGAAAGAATTGTCAAAATTGGGAAATTACAAATTGAGATGGGAGTTGCTTCCACAGGTGCGAGAACACAAGTAGAAGAAAGTAGTGTAGCAAAAAATGCAGCTGCAATAGAAGCAAAACTAGGTAAAATGCCGCTCGGAAAATTGTTTAATGCAAACTCTGCATTAGTAATAGCTGGTGCGTTAAGTGCGGTAAATGTTATCACGTTAAAAATAGCAACTAATAGAGCAACAGCCTGGGGAACGTTTTTTGCCTCTTCTGCAGCAGCTGGTTTAATTGTCGCAAGACAAACTGCAAAAAGATACGATGAAGAACGAGCGCTCACTGCACGAGCTTTAGCCAGTGGTAGAAAAGTTGATCAAAAACTAGAAAATAAATTTGACAAAACCTTAGTTGAAAAAATACAAGCTCCACAACTAATATATCTTTTAAAAAATTTAAATACTGAAGCTGGGATAAATCCCGGAAATTTACCTATGATCGCAACTTTAATTTCCATGATTGAAATTGGTGATGAGAAAAATATTGACTTTATTTCCTATCAAAATAATTTGGATATGGAAAAAAGTAGAAATGAAATTTATAAATTGGTAAAATCAATAAAAACAAAAGTTGAACAAGCTAAACAAACAGAAGCTGATAAAACGGCAGGAAAGAAAAATGATAAAGTAATATTTCAAGAGTTGCTAGAGGCAGAGAAGATTAAATTAAACCAGAAAATAAAAGAAACTGATGGGGTAGCCAACAGTGCTCGTAAAAAAGAAGCTATCATCGCTGCTGTTATGGCAGCTATTATAGGTGCAACCATTGGGACAGCCGCTCAAGAGGGATTTGCAGGATTATCAAATACTTTGGGAATCGGAGAACATATAAATACCATAGCTGGGTCAGTACTAGGTGGCAATGAAGTGGGAAATAAAAGTACAATTGGAAATTCGATTATTGATGCATGGAATAGTCCAAATTCAAATACTCTGCAAGGCGCAGAGTATAGCGGGGTGAGTTTAGCTGAAGAATTTGGTAATGGGAATTTGCAAACGGAAAATGAATTTAGACGTACCTTAGATATTGGGAATTCTCAGATTTTTACAAATAATAATATAGGAATATTTAGAGTTGGGTCATTAAATACTTTAACAATGACAAACCCCGATGGATCAGTTGCTTTGGAAGGAATAAGGCGATTTCCAAATGGAGCTATAAACCCAGAGGATATCGCTAGAATAAGAGAGGCAGGATTTTCATACGATGAAAATACAGTTACTCAAACCTTAGCTCCAACAATAGGATCGGTACAAAGTGTAGTTCCTGCTACTGAATTTGCTAGAACGAATCCAGAATTTACAAATATTAATAGAAGTAACTGGGTAAACCCTCATCCCAATGAATTAAGATTGCAATTTGGAGGTGAAAGACAAATAGCAAGGAATGGTGATTATGTTTTTAATTTTCAGCGTCCAACTGGGAATGGTGCAGCTTTAATGCGAGAAGGGAAATTGGAGTTACTGGTAACTCTTACTACCGACTCTCAGCAAAGGGCAATTAGAATTCCTATTGATAGTAGTGGGAGAATTGTTATTCCCAACGGAAGTCTCGCACATAATTTATTTGAAATAAATTCTAGAACTGGAAATTTTATGTTTAATGGTGCTTTTGCTGAAGTTGCCCATAGGGTACCAGATGGGGGATTTGAAATTTTATCAACCGCATCGGGTAGACAATGCGTAAATAATATTACAATAAGTACAGGCACCTCAGTACCAAATGTAAATAATTTCACAGAAATTCACATCGGCAGACCAAATGTTGAAAATTTACCCCAGAGTGAAGTAATTCCTGCATTTGGCTTTACTCCAATTTCTAGACGAAGATTTACAACTCGTGATGAGAATCCTCCTTCAAACGATGACAACAAAAGTGCAAAAATAAATGCTAAAGATAAGGTAAAAAAAGAACCGTTTATAACTCCTCCTAATTTTAATAATAACTCTGAAAAACCACCAATCATAAATGAATTTGGTTCAGAAGCTGCAAATGATAATCTAATTTCTTTCGAACAAAATAAAATTTTGACTGATCAAAGAGCCGACGCACCCCAACGATTTATAACAGGTCCAACATCTCTAAATCAGGTTGAAGGTCCTGACGAATTAGAAAGAATTGAATGGTCAGGTGCTGAAGAGTCAACAAATGGAGAACAAGCTGGAATCTCAAACTCACAATCAACTCTACTTGAAACAAATAAATTTAGGGAATCAATCCGTACAAATGTTGATGAATTTATTTTCCCATACATTTTTACCAAAAAAATTAACATGGAAAATTTAGATGAAAGTATTTCCCTTTTTGAAAAAAATTATATTGAAATACTAAAAGAGAAGGATGATTCAAAAAAGCAACTAGCATTGTTTAATCACGTAAGATTGCTAAATGCTAACCTGGGACGATTAATTTTTGAGAATGCCGATGCAAGAAACAGGTTTTTTCTTAAAATAGCAGAAATACTTAAAAAAGCTTCAGTAAATGATCCTTTAATTTTTAATGTAGAAAAAATAAAAGCAGAATTAAAACTTATCTCAAAAATATTCTCCGGAGGTATAGCGATAGATCCAGAAATAAATGTAACTCAGGTTAAAGGTAAAATAGGTAAGGTCGAATTAAAACTTAACCCGGCAGCATGTATTTCTGCTTTAGTGATCTTTCTTGGTCAGCTTGAGTCGACGCCCCCAAAAATCCTATTTGATGGTCTCGATGACAATCAGAAATACGGGTATTTAAAAAGAATGTTAGGCAACGATATAGTTGAAAGATTAAAAACAAATAAAAGTTTTGAAAAGAAATTTAATACCCTGGTTGAATCTGCCATACTTAATGAAAAAGATGATAAAAACAAGTCTGAGTCTAAAAATAATATGTTAAAAGAAATAAATAGAATATTAAAACAGGGAAAATAGTTAAGGCTATTTAACCATTATCGAAAGCTTTGAAAGAATCTTTTTTACATCTGCAAATCGGCCTTCTTTAGTCGATCCCATTACTATCACCACATAAAGTGAACCTGGTTCTGGAGAAACTACAACCCCTAAGTTGCCACCAGCTGCAAATGTGTAACCAGTTTTAGAAGCTAAAATTCCAAAGGTGTTTTGAGTTGTGTGGTTAGTGTTTGTTATAGTTTCAAACTCTGTATTTACTTCATCAAATTTGGTATATTCAAATACGTCCTTAAAGTTTTCGTACATATAAGCAAATATTTTTGCCATAGACTCAGCACTTGCAGCATTACTAGCTGTACCGTCCCAATTATCCAGTCCTGTGAGGCTTGTGAGGGTTACGTCATTTATCCCTAAAGTATTTAAAAGCATTTTAGCATCTTCTAACAGGTCAGATCCATATGAAAAACTATAAACATACCCTAGGTTGTCGGCCTCTTCATTGGAAGACTGAATAAGAGCTTTTTGAATGCGGAGTTTGGTTTCATCTCTTATGATTACAGAGTTTTGTTTTGATTTTTTTAAAAGCGTACCAACAGTAATAACTTTTGTCATTGAGGCGATTGGCAGGGGAGTGTTAAAATTTTTTCCAGAAATTATTTTTTTATTTGTAATGTCATAAACAACATAGGCTTTGGCATTTAAAAATTCTTTTTGGGTTTCCGGCAGAGCTTGGGTTTGTTTTGAACTTGGAAATGCCATAGGGATATTATTGGAAAGTGCAGAAACTTTACTTGTGTAAATTAAAAGAAGATAAATCAAAAGAAAAAGTGAACCAAGAATAAGGATAAAAAAGAAAAATTGAGAATGTTTGTGAGTAATTTTCATGTTTTTAAATAGTTTCTCCATTAATTAGCGTGGCTAATTTTTCCGATATTTCTTTTTGTTCTGGAGCATCTTCTAGGTTTTCCAGCCCCAGATACTTTAAAGTTTCTGTAGTTGGCATATATACTTTCCTGTTTTTTGTTTCTATTTTTTGAATTAATCCTCGTGTTTGAAGATTTTTAAGAGACCGCGCCGAGTCTACACCACGTACAAAATCTATCTCCGCTTTGGTACAGTTTGGCTTGTAAATAATAACGGCCATTGTTTGCAAAGCACTTTCTGAAAGTTCAACTTTTAGTTCTTGGACTCTTTGTTTTTGTACTTTACTTGTAATGTTACTAGACAAAGTAATTTCAAAAGTAGTAGAGGTTTTTATAAAATTAAGATTTAAAGTATTACAAATATTTTGAAGATTTTCAATTTCTTCTTCAATTTCATTAATTTTTAAATTTAAAAAATTAGCGATATCTTTTTTAGAAACTGCTTCACCAAAATAAAGCATAGTTTGGAAAATTAACTGAGAATTATTCGGCATATAGGGGTGATAACTCGCAGATTAGTATATCAGAGAAATTGTTTTCTTGAGTGAAATCAAGCTCGCCCATTTTGAGAAGCTCCAAAACTGCTAAAAAAAGTATTACTACATTTTTCTTATTTTTTTCTGCAAGTCTTTCGTCACCTCCACTATTTAGATTTTTAAAACTCAAATTTTTAATTCGTTTAATTATATTTCGTACATGTGTAAGTGCATCTTCAATTTTTACAGTTCTGTTTACACTGACGTTTTTAAGTTCTTCAACTTTTGGAATAATTTCTGCGCATCTTTCTTTTAAATATTTATGAAAGAAAGGTATATCCATTTTAGAGTCCGGTACAAATATACTTTCTACACTTTTATGCTTTAGTTGTGCTGAAAAATAAATATTGCCCCATAAATCTTTAATAATTTTTGTTTGTGATTTTAAAATTTCAAAACATTTTATCTGGTTTTCTAAAACTTGTAAGTCTCTATCCTCTTCTTCAGTTAGTTCAAGTTCCGGAACCAATGTTTTTGACTTCAATAAAATGAGTAATGAGGAAATTAAAATAAACTGGGAAACCTCCTCTTTTTGAAACTCATGGCTACTTTTTAAATTTTTAACATAACTTAAAAAATCTTCAGTTACAGAGGTTAAAGAAAATTCTGATACTGATAGTTTACGACTATCAATTAAATCAAAAAGTACACCTATAGGACCCACAAATTTTTCATGCTTGATCTCGTGTTTCATTCATTGAAGTTTATCACGAAAAAATCAGAAAAAATATTTTGTTAAATACTTTTAACTTTCACCTTAACATTTCGCTCTTTGTCAATTTTTGGAAGACGTACAATCAAGAGTCCATGTTTTTCAACTGCCTCTGAGTCGTCTACTGCAATATCATTTGGTAGTTCTACTGTTCTTGAAAAAGCACCCCAGTACAGCTCTTGAACAATGTATTGGTCATCTTTTACGTGTGTATTTGCTTCACGTTTCCCAGAGATAGTTATAGAGTTATGTGTAGTTGCAATGTGTAAATCCTCCGGCTTTACACCTGCGATCATAGCTTCTATAATTATTTCTTTTCCAGTTTCATAAACATCAACTGAAAGTTCTCCAACTCCAATTTCTTCTTCATCATAAACAACTGGCCGAGTACTTTTGCCATTAAAATTTACATTTGTTTGTTCATCTTGGTATTCTTCGTTTCTAGAATTACCAAATCTACCAAAAATATTCATATATTTTTATATTTGTTTTTAGTATACGCGTAATACTCGCAAATGCAACAAATCTTTTCCACTATTATACTTTTGGCCAATCTGTAACCATAAGCATTTTTTCCTTACCTAAAAACTCACTCCATATAACTTCAGTTACAAAGGGCATAAAGGGGTGAAGTAGTTTTAGTTGAGTTTCTAAAAGAATTTTTAAAGTGGATTTTCTAGAGTTTATTTCTTCAAGGCTAAATTTATTTTCAAGATTATTTAAAATTATTTTTGAGTCTTCGATTATTTCGTCAGCAAAACGTTTCCAGAAAAATTGGTAGAGCTTGTCAGATGCTAAGTGAAAGTTGAATTTTTCTAAATCAAAAGTTATTTCTTTTACTAGGTCTGTTAGTTCGCGCAAAATAAGCTCATCTTTTTCAACTTTTTTTATTTCCTCAGTTACGTTTTCATCAAAAACATTTTTTATTTCTAAAAACTTGGTTGCATTCCAAATTTTGTTAGCAAAATGTTTATAGCCTTTTACCTTGTCCTCTGAAAGCTTTAGGTCATTTCCAGGTGCGTTTCCTACCATTAGTGACATTCGTACTGCGTCAGCCCCATATTTTTCAATTAAATCAACTGGGTCAATAATATTTCCAATTGACTTAGACATTTTTTGTCCTTTCCCATCTCGTACAAGTCCGTGGAGATAAACATGTTTGAAAGGAGCTTCTCCAAGCAAATATGTTGACATCATAATCATTCTTGCTATCCAGAAAAACAAGATATCATAACCGGTTTCAAGCAGGGTAGTAGGGTGATATTTTTGTAAATCTAAAGTATTCTCTGGCCAACCAAGAGTGGAAAAAGTCCAAAGTGCAGAAGAAAACCAAGTATCTAACGTATCTTCATCTTGCACCCACCCAGAACCTTCGGGAGCTTCTACATCACAAAATACTTCTCCGTCTTTGTACCAAACAGGTATTCGGTGTCCAAACCATATTTGTCTCGAGATACACCAGTCATGAAGATTATTTATCCAATTAAAATATGTTTTTTCAAAACGATCAGGATTTATAAGAATATTTTTTGAAGACACAGCATCAAGCATTAATTCTTTTAAAGATTTGTCATTTCTATCTTTTATTTTCTTATTAACATCTATAAACCATTGTTCCATTATTTGCGGCTCAATATTTCCACCACTTCTTTCCGCGGTTGCAATATTATGTGTATAAATTTCTTCTTTTTCAACCAGATTTTTTGATTTTAGTTTTTCAACTATTTTAGATCTTGCGTCTGTTATTTTTAGACCTGAGAATTCTTCAGCCATTGGTAAAAGCTTGCCGTATTTGTCAATTACTTGCTCGAAGTTTAAGTTGTGTCGCTTAGCAATTTCAAAATCTTCTTTTGAGTGCCAGGGAGTAATAGTCATTACTCCTGTTCCAAATTCCATATCTATAACTTCGTCTTTAATTATAGTTGCTTCTATTTCACCATTTATCCACTCTACTTTTAGTTTATCCCCATGTTTATACTCCTTATATCTTTTATCCTCTGGGTGCATTACTACATATTTATCTCCAAACTTTGTTTCTGGTCGTGCAGTCGAGATAGTGAAAGGACCATATTTGAAATAATAAAGCTTTGTCTTTTCTTCTTTATATACAACCTCATCATCTGAAATTGTAGTTTGACCTTTAGGATCCCAATTTACTATGCGGTTTCCTTTATAAATTAGACCATCATCATACATTTTTTTAAAAGCTGTTACCACAGCTAGGTTTCTTTTTTGGTCCATGGTATATGCTTCTCGAGACCAGTCAAGTGAGGCGCCCATAGCTCTAAATTGAGAAAAAATAGTAGCTTTACTATCAACAGCAAAAGCATTTACACGTTTTAAAAGCTCTTCTCGTCCAAGATCATGTCTACTTTTTCCTTCATTTTTAGAAATATCTCTTTCAACTTTACTTTGAGTAGCAATTGAGGCTGAGTCAGATCCTGGTATCCACAAAACATCTTTACCTCGCATTCTCTCAAATCTAACCGCAGTGTCTTCAATTGCCAGCATTGCCGCATGTCCCATATGTAGCGTTCCAGTAACGTTGGGTGGAGGAACAACAAGGTTAAATTTTTCAGTGCGACTCTCTTTGTCAGGTAAGTTATCAGGGTTGAAGTAACCTGATTTTTCCCATTTTTCATAAATACCTTTCTCAAATTTTGTCGGATTATACCCACCATCTAGAATTTCCTTATTTATTTTAGTCATAAAACTAGTTTTATATATTGCGTATTAAACATTTTAACATAAATTAACCCTCGTTACTCTATTTACTTAAAACTTTTTTTGTTGTATAATAGATAAACGGCAATTTAAAAAAAGGAGTAACGATGAAGGAGACACCTGGATTTACGGAGTCGATCAGAATGATTGACTCCAGGTATACACTTACCAGACGAGGTGTTTGGTTTCGTGTAGGTTGCCACGTGAATTTATGGGATCACAGTTCCAGTGGTTCGTTGAAAATCGTGGCTTACGTCGCTCATGAGGGGGGTACGGTTTACGAGGCACTACTCTTGTTTGGCGAATACTATCGTCGAGTGCTGGGAGGGGAAAAAGGACACCCAAACATCGAAGCCCTAATCGCCATTTTAGAGCGGTGCGGGAAGAATGAAAACCTTGGTCCCTGGATTGAATTCTGGCAAGGTGTGAATCCTTTAAACCTTATTGAGGAGTGAGTGTTATCCTCAGCACTAGATTCCTCATCCAGACCTTGATCGCCTCGGACGGGACGTATGGCTTAACCGTCAACGTTTCGCCCGGGGCTTTAACTTTTTATAAAATCAAAAATATTTTATGTTATACTCACTTATAAGAAAACATTATGAAAAAAAAGAATTTCAAAGACAAAAAACTACGCGATGAGGTTTGGGAAAAAACCGGTTGGGGTAAAGTTGCTAGTTGGTACGACCAGACAGTTAAAAAAACTTCTAGTTCCCAAAAAGACCTTATTTTACCTGAACTTTTAAAGTTTTTACCACTAGAAAAAGTAAAAGACAAACGAATCCTAGATCTTGGCTGTGGTACAGGATTTTTTCTAAAAGAATATTTAAAAGGTGGTCCAGAAATGGCGCTTGGAATAGATGTAGATAAGGAAATTCTTGAGCTTGCAGAAGAAAACCTTCGTAGTGAAATGCATTTTTACAACAGCCTTGAAGTTGGTAAAAGAAAACTGGATATTTTGGCATCAGATGCCTCTGACTTAAAAGGTATAGGTGAAAAAAGTTTTGATTATGTAATTGCTATTGAAAGTTTGGTAAATATGAAAGATTTAAAAGGTGTTGCAAAAGAGGTTGCAAAAGTGTTAGACATTGGGGGAAAATTTATTTGTGTAGTTAACCACCCGGCTTTTCGTGTAGCTCAATCTTCAGATTGGCACTTTAATAATGTTTTGGGTAAACAGGGAAGAATAGTTTATAAATATAAAACATCTCACACAGTTAAAATTGACATGAACCCAGGAAGTAAAAAAGATAAGATTTTTACCTACACTTTTCACCGACCATTTGAAGAGTATTTTAATACTTTTAGAGGTGCAGGATTACATTTTAATTTCATGAAAGAAATATGCAGTAATAAAGAATCTGAGAAGGGTCCAAAACAGAAAGCCGAAAATGTTGCCAGAGTAGAAATACCTATGTTCTTGTTTTTGGAGTTTGTAAAAAGATAATAGGTTTTTATAAAAGACAAGAAAAATAATATTAGTTTTATAAAAAAAATTACAAAATAATACTTATAAAATATAGAGTTTTTGTAAATAGTTGTTAGGTTTATGAAGTCATTTGACAAGTTAATTTGTCTTTTAGTACCATTTAAGCATATTAGATAAATAATATATCAATTAATTTAAATTTATATGAAGAGTAAAATGCTAATGTTGTTAGGAGTAATTACAATGTTCGCAGTTGGGAGTGCAAATGCACAGATTACTAAAGTGGAGAGTGTGTACCCGTTCTCCCAAAATACTTTCATTCAAAGTAATAACAGTAATAACAACCAAATATATTTTCCAAATGTTAATCAACCTAGTTCTGTAATTATAAATACTGCTCCAATATTTCAACCAATCACCTGTTCAAATTATTTAAACACATTTAACAAGTTTAATAGTAGTGGAGCGGAAATGGTTAAACTGCAAATTTTTTTGAACCAGTTCAATGGAGCAAACTTAAATGGCATGGGTTATTATGGAAAAGTAACTACTCAGGAAGTTAAAAATTTACAGTTCACATATGGGTTACCCGTTACTGGCAAACAATATAAACTGACAACAGCCCTGATTAACAATCTTAATTGTGGAATAATTGCTAAAAGAGATAGAAAAGTATTTAAACCTGTTTTAGCTGTAGCTCATACTAATAAAACAATTGTTGTGGACCATACTACCCCAAACAATAAAGTTACGATTTATGAAAAGATTAAAAATACTGAAAGTAAAGTAGCGGAATTAATTGCTCAAAATATGGTTAATGCAGATAAAAACAAAGAGAAAATGTTGCAGGGTAAAAAAGCAGCAACCTCTACACTGGCGACAAATACAAAGTCTACAACTACTTTTATGAGCATAATAAACTCTGAGCTTTCAAATTTAAAAGAGAACTACAAATCCTACCTTGTTGTATTCTTCCTTGTACTGGCACTCTTCTGGTTTCTTAGAAAAACTGCAACTGAGTAAATGTTTTAGTATGTTAAACTAGAAATATGTTAAAAATAATCTATTTCTTAAGTATGGGAACAGTTTTGCTGGTACTTCCTCAAATACTGGTGAGTTGTATCAAGCATGAGAAAATTAGTATAAAGCTAAATAAATTTCTTCTGTTATCTTTCTTGCTGCCTATATCGTTTTTGTTCCTTCCAGAAGCTATCACCAATTTTCGCATCATAAATTTTATGCAGCACTCAATTGGTGGTGGGGTTGCAGTTGGGCTGGTAGGTATATATCTTATAGAAAGTTTTAAAAGTTTTTTTGTAGTCAAAAATATTTCAAATCCATATTTAAAATATTTGGGAGACTTTTCTTTTCAGATAACATTTATTTACATGCTTGTTTCATCACTTGGGGTTGTAAACGAGCTGCTCGAGTTTGCCTTAGACACTTCAAATATTGGTATATTTTCAGCAGACCGCTACGATACCTGGTTTGACCTACTGGCTAATACCTCTGGAGCTCTTATTGTATTTCTTTTCTATAAACTTGTATCTGGTATATACCTTCTGCATAAGAGCCAACCTGATATTGACCAAAACTAATAATTAAATCGTCTACACCAACTGGCCATACTACGGAGTAGTTGTCTCGAATCGGTTTTACCCCATCTTTCAAAAAAGTATCATCTTTCGCCACGTAAATTTCCTTATATTCCTTCATCCTTTTAGTTTTTTCTGCTATAAGCTTTGTAACGGCTACTCTAGATACTTTTTCCAATAAATTTGTAGGTAAGATCTCTTCTACACTTACAATTTCATTTTTTTGATTTAAAGTGATGGGTAAAATAGTCGTTGACCCATGAGCTCCTCCAGTAAAATTGTAGATCGTATAAACATAAGTAATATATTTTGTGGAAGTTGCAATTTCATAGTCTGCAGTAAAAGAATACTTTAAGTCGTCAACATTTATGTTTAAACCTTTTCTAGCTTCCGCCCCATCTTTATAGTCTTTAAGGGTGTTTTCTTTTGCAAAGTCATTCCAAATACCAAATATTTTGTCTGTAACTACTTTGTTATTGTTTGGATAATCTATTTTAGTCTCATACCAATCTTTAATTTCTACAAAATGTTTTTTTTCTTCAGTCTCTTTTTGCACAACAAGTGGGTATTCCTTTTCAGTTTGAATGTTTTTCACAACAACAGGCCTGATAAAATTTCTATATGTTAAAAAACCCACTGAGGCAAGAATTAAAACAGATAAAACAAGAAATATAAGTATTTTTTTATTCATTTTATTTATATAAAGTATAGTATACTACAAATAAGAATATGTTTAAATTTCTAAAACGTTTTTCTGAACCAGTATTTGCAAATAAAAACAAAAGCTTAAAAATGCTGATAGAAAGTTCTTTAGGCTCTTTTTGGTTTGACCTACTTCCACTTTTGACAATACCATATTTGATTAGACTAATGCAGACCGAGGATAAAAATAAAATTTTATATTTTTGCCTCTGGCTATCCGTATTCTATATATTTCTATGGATAATTCATTTCTTTATCAGGAAATGGGATTTTGAAGCCAAGTATGGATTTCAAATATTTCTTGAAAAGAAATATAGAACAAGCACTCTCTTAAAAAACAGTCAACAAATAGAAAGAATTGGTACAGGTAAAGTACAGTCAATAATCCAAAAAGGTATGCATGCTTGGAGTGAAGCAAATTGGCAAATTATTTATCAAATTCCAAAAACTCTAATCGGAATTTCAGCTGGTTTTTATATTATGTTTCAGCTGGGTTATAAATACTTATTTGTATTTATATTGATAATAATTATTGCTTCCACACTTTTTTACTTTTTCCGTAAAAAACAATTTCTAATTCAAAAAGAAGAAAACGAAATAGATAATATAAAAAATGAAAACTCAGTAAGGGTTATAATGTCTCGTCAAGAAATAGTTTTTTCTGGTAAAGAAAAAATTGAAACAAACAAATTGGTGGGTTTAAATCAGGAAGGGAGAGAAAAAGCTATTAAATGGTCTTATTTTGATTTTATATCTGATTTGATGATTAGTGGAACTGGATCTCTTCTTCCATTTATAATAATTATATTTTATTTAAATTTTAATGATCTAAATTTGTTAAAAAGTCCACAAATGTTATCTTTTATTTATTTTTCTACAAGGTTTGCATTTACTATGTATTCCACTTTGTGGATAGTAAGACAAATTTTTGAGCACTATCCCCAAATTGAGAAATTTTGGGATTTTGTCGATAATGTATCTCAAATTAAAAATTATGAAACTGGAAAAAAGTTTGTTCATAATGGTGGAACTATTGAGCTTAAAAATATTAATTTTTCCTATCAGGATATTGATGAGACAGATATCACTGAAAATATTTTAGTAAATTTTAATTTGAAAATTAAACCTGGAACCAAAGTAGCTTTTGTAGGTAGGTCAGGAAGTGGCAAGACAACTATCGCCAAACTCATTTCAGGATATTTAAAAGTTGATCCTAAAGAAAATGGTAATAATAAGGGAGAAGTAATAGTAGATGGGCAAAATTTAAATGAGGTTTCATTAAAAAGTTACTATAAATATATTGGTTACCTTACACAAGAACCAATGGTTTTTGACGGGACGATACGGGAAAACCTATTGTACGCAGTTTCAGAAAAAGTTTCTGATGAAAAAATAACAGAAGCTTTGATAAAAGCTGAGTGCTTATTTGTGTTTCAAAGTAAAAATGGTTTAGAAACCCAAATCGGTGAAAAGGGAATTCGACTTTCGGGTGGAGAAAGGCAAAGGTTAGCCATTGCAAAACTTTTTTTGAAAAATCCTGAAATAATTATCTTGGACGAGCCAACTTCGGCTCTCGACTCATTTTCAGAAGAAACAATTTCAAAAAGTTTAGAAGAATTATTTAAAGGTAGGACAACTATTATAATTGCTCACAGGTTACAGACTGTGAAAAATGCTGACAGAATATTAGTATTGGAAACTGGGAAAATAGTAGAAGACGGAAACCATAAAGAGTTGATAGCTTTAGATGGTAAATATGCAAAAATGCTTGAAATGCAAAGTGGGTTTTAGAGGTGTGGTATAATTTATAAATGGAAAGAGATTTATTTTTTTACAGGGCAAATTTTACTTCTGAAATAAATCGTCTATTGGATGCCTTTGAGAACGGTGATGATAAATACGTAGATAATTTTAAAATCAAAGTTCTTGAGTTGGTTGATAAAATTTTAGAATTTAAAATGACCTATAAAATAAAGAAAATGTGGTTGAATATTAAAAAAATGATAAATGATATAAGTTCATTAAAAAGTTCTGAAAAAGAGTTTTTAAGAAGTGTCACTTTTTTTGATTCAGTAAAGTTTATGACAAATTTAAATATAACAAAAATATGAAAAACGGAAAAAGATATATTGGGGACCCCCACAAAGCCAAGCGTAAGTTTAAAAACTATAAGGATGAGAAAAATAAAGTTGTAAAGGATTTTTGGAATAAAGAGTATGCTGAAAAAATAGATGAAGACGGAAAGGGAGGACTTAATTTTAACCTTTCTTCAGCTCCAAGTGAAGATTTAGAAAAATTCACAAGATGGATAGATAGGGAGTATAAAGGTCAAAATGTTTTAAATAACAAGACGTATGTTGTTGATGCAGGTTGTGGCAATGGAAGAAATTTATTTTTCTTAAATGAAAATTTTGGATGCACAGGATTAGGTTATGACTTGTCGCAGGAAGCAATCAATGTGGCTAACAAAAAAAATAAAGACCCAAAAATAAAATTTGTCGTACAGAATTTAAATCAAAAAATTCCTTTAGAAGATGGGAAGGTTGATTTGTTAGTAGATGCAGTCGCTTCACATGTGCTGCGAAAAGAGGAAAGGGAATTTTTTAAAAGTGAAGTTTTACGTGTACTTTCAGTAGGATCATATTACTTTTTAAAATCGCTTTTGCGGGATGATGATATTCACTCTAAAAATATGATACGTGAATTTGGAAATATCGCTGGTGAAGAAAATTCTTACATTCACCCAACAATTGGAATTTTTGAACATGTCCCAAGTGAAGAAGAACTTGTGAATTTTTACAAAGAAGACTTTGAAATTGATAAAATAGAAAGAAGTTTTGCTCATAAAATAAATGGCAGAGCTGCTAAGCGTAGATATGTAGTTATGTATTTGAGGAAAAAATAAAATATTTCATATTTTTCACAAATTGTGGTAAAGTAAATGATATGAATAATGTGGATAATTTGTTTGCAACAGTCTCAGAAAAAGTTTTCGAAAAACCAGTTTTACAACTTCCAAATTTAACCCTCTCACTTTCTGATTTATTTTTAGTTGGGATTATATTTCTTATTGCTTATTGTATTTTTTTGATATTTAAGTTTCTTATGTCGCTGCAAGTTAAGAAAAATAAAATGCGTAAAGCTCAAAGTAAAACACTTTCCCAGCTAGCCTCATACATTATTACTTTTATAGCAATAATGTCATCATTTTCTGCGGTGGGATACTCGTTTACTTATTTACTTCTAGGATCTACTGCACTTTTGGTTGGTTTAGGTTTCGGGCTTCAGCAGCTTTTTATGGATCTCATATCTGGCGTAATTCTTTTAATAGATAAAAATATTAATTATGGAGACATTATTAGAGTGGATATTCCTGGGGTAAATGAAAAAATGCACGGAAAACTAGTGCAAATTGGTTTACGAGCAACGCAGTTTGAGACAATCGATAATGAAATAATCATTGTCCCAAATTCGAAACTTTTATCGAGTAGTATTCGCTCACTTATGCGTTCAAAAGGGTCATCACGATTTCGAGTTCATATTCAAGTTGCCTACGATACAGATATGGACATTGCAAAAAAACTTTTAATTGAAACTATTTTAAATAATGAAAAAACCGATAAGACTCAAGATGTAACAATAATTATAAAAGACTTTATGGAAAATGGGGTAATGCTAGAGGTGAGATTTTGGATGAAAGAGCTTTTCAACTCAGAAATTATTCTTTCAGAAATACGTTTTGATATTTTAAGACTCTTTAGAGAAAATGGAGTAGAGATACCGTATCCTAAAAGAGTTTTAGTAGATAGTAATTATAAAAATTAATAATTAAAAAAGCTATTCATGTATTTAATGAGTAGCTTTTTTAATTTTATGACAACTACTTGGTAGTTGATGTTTTCTTCTTAGTAGATTTAGCTTTTGGAGCTGCTGTTTTTTTATCCATAGCAGGCATATTTTCATCTACTTCTTCCATAGTTGCAGTTGCAGCATTTTTAATTAAAGACTCAATAGCTTTTTTTGCACTTGGCTTTCTAGTATAATTTTCTGTCCAAAATATTACTTCTTTTCGGAAACAAAACTGAGCTCTAAATTCACCCTTTTTGTTTTTTATAATTTTAAATTTATACATATTTTTTTGGTTGCAGTTTATTATTTCTCTTGCAACAAAAAAAGTATAGCATATTTGAGATAAATCAAACATTAAAACCAATCTTTTGTAAAGGACTTGTTTTTTGATTTCAAATAGTTGTATACTTGTTCTGTACCGAGAGTTGAGCCTAACTAAAATTTTAAAATAAAATATGAAAACATGCAGAACTTGCAATATGAATTTTGGGCTACTATTTTTAATTACTTTTGTTTGGTTTTTATTTGCTATAAAAAGGTATGCAACTAACATTGTAAATACTCCATCGCTTCTAGAAGTTTTTATGTTTCTTGCAGGAGCATTTATATTTGGCAATTTATTATCAAGGTTAAAAACTTGCACCCATAAAAATCAACCAAGTAAAACACAATCACAAAAATTAGTATCAAACAGCACAAAAGACGATTTAAAGGTTATAGAAGGAATTGGTCCTGCCATTGAAAAAGTTTTAAATGAAGCTGGAATACATACTTATTCAGATATTATTATTGCGGGGGAAGAGAAACTAAGGAGTATTTTAGAAGCTAAAGGGTCCCTTTTCCAATTTCAAAATCCATCATCATGGGGTCAACAGGCAGAGGCTTTGCAAAATCAGA
>JBBQKQ010000012.1:0-24181 GCA_038326985.1 Minisyncoccia bacterium
TTGTTCCAATTTACTGTTAGAGTGTGGTTGGAACAGGATGAGGAGACTCCAATTGGAGGAGGGGGGACTTGTTCAGGAACACAAGATGAGCCATTAAAAACTTGACCTGGAGGGCAAGTACCCCCACAATTTATTCCGTAAGTTTCTCCGTGAGACGTGTCAGATCCGTAGCCACATGATGCCGCTATGGTTTTGGCACTATTTTTTCCATAGACTGAAGTAGAGTGAATGGATAATTCTTGTGAGATAGAAGTATTTTTATGGATGTAAAATGCGTTGCCGACAAACACTATTGTAGCTATAGTAAGAAAAGTAAACAGAAACTTTTTTTGAAATAATTTTATTTTCATATACTTTAAAGTATACACTCAGATTAAAATTATTTGCAAGTAGTTATCAACATTTTAATTTGTCTTTTCAATGTTTTCCTGAATTGTCTTTTTCATATTCTCTAACCCCTGTGGGTACCATTTTTTATTGTCACCACTGTAGGCTTCACCAAATTGTTGTGGCGATATTTTTTCAGCATATTTCTTTGCTTCTATAAAATATTTTCTAGCTTCTACTTTTCTGTCTTGCTCGAGGAGTGCAGACCCTAGCATGTTCAAAAGCCAAGGGTTTGTACCAACATTGTCCAAGGCATACCTTGCAGTATTCTCGCACTCACTCCATTTGCCTTGTAAAAAGTACACCCAAGCCAGGTCGTTATATCCTGCCCAAAGTCCAGGGACCTGGCCACCTTCTTTTTTCTTAATTTCCCCAATTTCAATATACTTTTTAAAACTGTCTTCAGCTTTTGCGTAGTCTTCTAAATATCCATAGGTAAGACCAAGCCCGTAAAATGCCTGCTCGTTCCACACGTCAAGTTCTAAAGATTTTAAATAGTTGGTTTCTGAGTCAGGCAAATCATTTGTAACAAAGTTGAGTCGCCCTAAGTAAAACCATGCTTTAGCATTTTTCGAGTCGAGTTGTACTGATTTTAATAAATTACTTTTTGCTGATTCATTGTCGTGTTTAATTAAAAATTCTTTTATTCCAAGATTTAAAAAATCGTTACTAGTTTTTGGAAGATATAAGTAATATAGTCCTAATCCTAAAATTATTAGGTAAACTACTAAAAATTCTTTTTTGTGTTTTTTAAGTATGGACTGAAGTTTCATGAATTATAAAAAAGTTTAGCATGGAAAGCTAAAAACAAAATGTGCTATAATTATTAAAACTAAAAATTGAGTTATGAATAGACCAGATGAAAACATGGGACAATATTTTCATGAGTTATCAAAAGATATTTCTCAAGGTGGCAGAGTAAAAATACCCGCAGATTCTACGCTTTGGCCCAAAAGTTGGAGAAAAATAGAATATAAAACCTATGCAAATTCTACAAAAATAAAATTATTAGGAAAAGACGAATCAAAAGCAGCTGTAAAAATTATTTCCCTTACAGATGTTTTAGAAAAAAGAAAATCTGGTGATTTTGAAAACAAAGATAAAAGTATAGAACCTATTTCTTTTAGTCAATTAAGCTTTATTATAAATAATAGTGTTGGCCTAATTAAAGTAAATGAAAATAGAAGAATGTACCCCTCTGGAGGTGCTAGATATTCACTAGAGTTTTATTTTCTTGTGCAAAATTGCTCAGATTTAAAACCAGGTTTTTACCACTATAATTTATTAGAAAATAGTCTAGAACTTTTAGAAGCTATAAATCCTGAAAAATGTTCCTAAAGTTTCAGGATACGAATGGGTACGAAATGCAGGTGTGGTTATGTTTATGACTTCTTTGTTTGAAAGGAATTTTAGAAAATATGGTGAGAGAGGGTACAGGCATATTTTGCTCGAAGCAGGACATGTGGGTCAAAATATTTATCTCACTTCAATAAGTGTAGGTATTCCTGTTCGGGCTATTGCTGGTACACGTGATGCAGAAATTGAAAATTTATTGGGAATTGATGGGCAAACTGAGTCTTTGGTAAATACAATAATATTTGGCTAAATTTTTATGATAAGTATAAAAGAATATTTAAAAAATGATATCGAAAAAAATAGGTATACTTTGCCGCTGTCATTTTTTGAAAATATAAAATATATGTTTTTCACAAAGTTTTTAGAAAATTCTCCACTTTCGCAGAAAATATTTATTTCTAATGAAAATTATAAAAAGTACTACTGGGAAATAATAATTAATTATCTAAAAAAAGAATTAGATATTAACTTTCGAATTAATAAGTCGGTTATGGAAAATAGACTTCTTCAATTCACAGCAACTGTTAGTAATAAAAATGAAAAAGAAGACTATGTTGCCATAAGTGGACATGGAAATGATAAAAATAGTGAAGACACAACAATATCAAAAGCAATAGGGGAATTTTTAGAAAGACACTCATCTGCTTATGTTTCTGAAGTTTTTTTACAAAATGAAGTCACAAAAATTTCTTATAAAGTTTTAAGTGAACAGGTAAAAACAGTGAGAGATTATCATGATTTTAGTACTTCACAATATGAAAGTAATCCAAATATTGTAATTAAAGATGAGGATATTTTTTCTGTTATAAAAGTTGAAGATTTGTTAAATAATAAAAAAGTGCTTTACCCACTTAGACAAATATTCTGGAGGTTAAGAGACAAAAAAGAAAAAAATATAGCCAACATTACAACTAGTGGCTGTGGTGGTGGTTTTGGTATGGAAGAGGCCAGTCTTAGCGGAATTTATGAAGCCATAGAAAGGGACTCCTTTTTTTGTCATTGGCTTACAAAAACAAGCCCTGATAAATTAACAATTTTGCCTGGACAAATTAGTTTGTATGACGAATATAAAAAAATTTTAGAAGAAATAAACTATCAAATATATATACTAAACACAACTACAAATTTAGAAATAAATAGCTGTATTTGTATTGTCAAAAACTTAAACACAAATGGCATTTGTGTTTCTGGAGGTGCAGATTTTTCTTTAGAAAAAGCTGTTATAAAATCTTTAAAAGAGTCTATGTCCTGTATAAAGTTTTTTAACTCTGATAATTTTTTTGACTTAGATGAAAAATATATTCCATTTATTACAAAAGACCTAAGTAGAGAAGAAAGGCTAGACTTGGCGAAAAATGGTAAGTATTTTGAAAATTATCAGTTTTTTATTTCAGGCAAGAATGTTGATTTTGTTTCGGATTCCACTCAATATCAATTTAAAAGTAAACAAGAGGAGTTTCAATCTGTAGTGAACAAATTAGTTGAAAAAGGAATTCCGGAAATTTATAGGTATGTTTTTAAAAACAAAATTTTACAAAAATTGGGCTACAGTGTAGTGAGAGTAATTATACCAAAGCTTTACCAGCTATACCTTACCGAAAATCTTTGTCTCATTGAAAACCAAAGTGAAAAATTTTCTTTGCTTGTTGCAAAAAAAGATTTTTTTTTGTAAACAAAAATCCAAATCAACAAGATTATGTTGATTTATATAAACAGGCCTTAGATGTTTTTAACGACACAACTTTAAAACCAAAAGAAAGAGTATATGCTGCAAACATTTTGAACCTCATATATTTGCAGAACTATAGCTCGGATTATTTCTTGAAAGCAATTAAGGATAAGCCCGAGATTTAGAAAGATTATGATTCTTATTATAGAGAAATTTCTGAGTATAAAATACTGAAAAGTGCAACTACTAGTATGGTTTTCACTAAAGAAGTTGGGAGCTATGATAATTATTTGAAAAATTACTATACTACTCAAAAGACATTATCAAGCATACTGCTTAGAGCATATCAATTATACCCAAATGCTTACTCACTTTTTTCTGCCAACCATTTCAATATATTAGCAGACTCTATCTTGTATGATAATTATGATTTGAGTAAGTTATACAAAAATAAAGCCGACTTTTTTGCAAAGAAATACCCTAAAGAATATGTTATGGATTTGGGACATAAACTGCAAATATTTAAAGAAAACGGAACACTTTATACAGACTTACACACCAACACTTTGCAGCTCGACACTACTATTGCCTATAGCTATTTGTACGCTTTAAAATATTTACCAACAAAATATGACAAAACACCCGAGATACAAATAGAAAAACAAGATATTTTGAGAGAAATCGCTAGTTACTCTGATAAAGCTATTAAGGATTCAATGAATTATAGAAACATTGACCTCACTAGGTCGCAATTTATAGCGTCATTATTATTAGCGCAAGTGGCTATGGAAAAGGTCTTACCTAAAGATGAAAATGATGGAATAGTTAAAAAAGCGATAGTTACAATGAACTATATTTTAACTACAAATTCACCTGCACTTATAAACTATATTAAAAATACACCACAAAATGGCATCCAGTATAAAAGATTAAAATTTTTAATGGATAAAGACGAGACTATAAACGAAAAAATACTCAAAATTTATAGTTCAAAATAATTTCGAATATATTTATTTAAATAACTTTTAAATTGATAAAATATTAAACGAAGTCACAACTACAATAAATGCTTCTTTTATAAAAAAAAATTAGCAAGCTTTCAAACGTTGTTTAATAGTTTTAAAAAGTCGAGCCATTTAAAAGTAGAATTGAATATTTATCAGGGAAGGATCAAAATATAAAAAAAATTTTAGAAAATAATTAATGAAAAAATGCAGGGGACCTTGTTGGTCCTCTGCACCTTTTTGAATCTGACTCGAGGTCAGTTCTCGTCACCCGAAGGTCTGACAACCACCCTGACCACGATAGGGGAAGGTGTAGGTGAGGCAGGCACCATTGCGCCCGATGTGCGTCCACGTGCCGCGCGTGACGTTTGCACCGGTAGTGGAGAAGGTGCCATCGTTGTTGAAGGTGATGTTCACGGGTCCACGTGAACTGTTCCAGTTGATCGTCTGCCCAGCGTGGGCGAACGGTTCGCTGGAGCCTCCGGTCACGCACGCACTCAGGCCGAGCATGGCACCGACAAGCAGGCCAGCTGCCACGAACATCTGGGGAAAACGAGGGATCATAGCGATTACACCTTCCTACACGACAGGGGAATCCCGTCTGATATGTATCAGACATCATATTTAACCTATTTGTCAAGTAATATTTATTATGTATCCACTTATCATTTATTAACAATTTATACTTTTCAATTGCATAAAACACGTATTTATGGTAAAATTGTCAAATCATTTTAAATATATGGAAATAAGAAACATTGCGATTATCGCCCACGTGGACCACGGAAAAACAACTTTAACAGACGCCCTTTTAAAACAAAACGGAGCTGCTGATGGTGACTTCTCTATGGACAGTAACTCTATTGAAAAAGAAAGAGGAATCACTATTTATGCTAAAAATACCTCTCTAATGTACAAAGGCACAAAAGTAAACATTGTGGACACGCCAGGCCACGCCGACTTTGGGTCAGAAGTTGAGCGAGTGCTTCGGTCAATCGACTCGGTACTACTAGTAGTAGATGCACAAGAAGGACCTATGCCTCAAACTCGTTTTGTACTTAAGAAGTCTTTGGAACTCGGGATAAAACCAATTTTAGTACTTAATAAAATAGACAAGCCTGCAGCCGACGTAGTGCGAGCGCACGACGAAGTGTTTGAGCTATTTTTAGAGCTTGGAGCAAATGACGAACAGCTCAACTTTACAACTGTGTACGCTATTGGTCGCCAAGGTGTAGCTGTAAAAACTGTCGAGGATATTAAAAATATTGACAATAACGAAAAAACTCTTAACCCACTTTTGGATGTAATACTTGAACAAGTTCATGCTGCAAACAGTCCAGCACAGCTTGACTCACCAACTTTCAAAGCTCAAGTTTTCAACCTTGCCTATGACAAATTCTTAGGACGTCTGGCAATTTGTCGTGTTTATGACGGAAAAATAAAAGACGGAAGTGAAATGTGGCTTTCAGGAAACTCTGCACCAGCTAAGGGTAGAATCACTAAGATGTTTTCTTTCGACGGAGTAAACAGAAAAGAAGTAACTGAAGTTATGGCGGGAGATATTGTGATGATCGCCGGATTCCCGAATATTTTCATTGGTGATACTGCATCCAACGATATGAACATTGAGCCAATGCCTCTTATTCACATCGACGAGCCTACAATCTCACTAAACTTTCTAGTTAATAATAGTCCGTTTGCAGGGCGTGAAGGGAAAATGGTTACTGGAAGGCAGATACGAGAAAGACTAGAGAGAGAGCTTGAGATAAACGTAGGTTTAAAAGTAGATTTCAACGAAGATTTGTTTAGAGTTTATGGACGTGGTGAAATGCACATCTCAGTATTACTTGAAAATATGCGCCGTGAAGGGTACGAAGTGCAAGTTTCTGTTCCAGAAGTTATTATTAAAAAAGACGAAAAAGGTAATAAAACTGAGCCGTACGAGGAGGCTGTTATTGACGTACCGTCAGAGTTCTCAGGAACAGTTATTTCAAAACTTGGAATAAGAAAGGGAATAATGAAAGACATGCGTGACAAAGACGGACAAACAAGAATGATTTTCGAAATCCCTACTCGTGGACTACTCGGTTTCCGTGGAGTTTTCATGATTGACACAAAAGGTAACGGAATACTTTCTAGCCGAATGGTAGGATTTCGTGAGTACGCTGGGGAAATTACTAAACACGAAGTTGGAAGTATGGTTTGTAACGAAACTGGAAAGTCTTCAGGGTTCTCGTTATTCAACCTGCAAGATCGTGGAATTCTTTATATCGGGCCTGCAGTTGAAGTTTACCAGGGTATGGTTATTGGAAATGTTTCAAAAGGTAACGACCTAGTCGTAAACCCAAACAAAGGTAAACAGCTTACAAACGTACGTAGTGCCGGAAATGACGACGCCATGGTACTTATTCCACCTTTCACTCTTTCGATTGAAAGAGGGTTAGAAATAATGCGAGATGACGAGTATTTGGAAGTAACACCGCTTTCAGTTCGACTTCGTAAAATATATTTAACTGAAGGAGATAAAGCTAGAGCAGAAAGAGGGTATACGAAATAATTTATATACAAACAAAAATAAAAAACACTTTCATAGAAAGTGTTTTTTATTTTGGTAAAATATTATTTTACAGTAACAATTTTTTTAACTTTTACAGTGTGGTCGAAAGTCATTTTTCTTTTTGTAGAGAAAACAACTTTACCTGGTTTTAAAGCAAAAAGTGTATGGTCTTTCCCCATCCCAACGTTGTCACCTCCTACGAAGTTTGTACCACGTTGGCGGATGATAATATTGCCTGCAATAACAGGCTGCCCATGGTTTTTCTTGATACCGAGGTATTTTGGTTTACTATCTCGGAGGTTTTTGGCCGTTCCAGCTGCTTTTTTGGTTGACATATATTTGGTATACTATTGATTAATTATGGGAGGCATTATAGCACAAATTAATAGGTTTTACAATATGTCTTCATCATTTGTAGCTGTAGACAAAATATTCATTGGAGTTTTGCTTATATTTGTAGCTCTAGCGAGTTTTTCGCTTGGTAGGTTATCAAAAATATTTGACGAAAGGCCTGAGTTTAGTTTTCAAGATCTTGCGATCGACCCACAAATCCAAAATCCTCCCCAGCCCTTTTTTCTCAAGGAGGGAGGAGTGCCAATTTCAAACAAAAATATTGTTGCATCAAAAGGTGGGAAAAAATATTATTTTATTTGGTGTAAAGGTGTGGAAAATTTGAAAGAAAAAAATAAAGTTTATTTTAGTTCTGAAGATGATGCAAAACGTGCAGGAAAAACTTTAGCAAATAATTGTAAATAGTTTAAAATTATGTATACTTATTATTGTCCTTAATAAAATTAAAAAATTTAAAGAAAGTAAAATATGCAAAAAAATTATAAAAATATGACGATCGGTGCAATAGCAAGTGCTATTGCGGGAGCTTATTATTTGTACGGCTCAAGAGAAGGTGTTGCTGCTAGAAAAGAAATGGCTGCCTGGGCAATAAAAATGAAGGGAGATGTTTTAGAGGGAATTGAAAAACTTAAAGTAGTGAGTGAGCCGACATACAAAGAAATTGTACAAAAAGTTTCTGAAAAATATAAAAAAGTTGATAAAGGACAACTAGAAAAAGTTGTCGCAGAGCTTCACTCTACTTGGAACAAAATGAAAAAAGAGGTGAATATGGAGATTGCCAAAAAAGATGAGGTAATTAAAAATGAAAGTTCTAAAATGGGAGCTGTAATGAAAAAAATGCCTTTAAAATCTAAAGTTCAAACAAAAACATCTAAGGTTGTTAAAAAAGTTGTTGCTAAAGCCAAAAAAGTTAAAAAAGCTATAGTAGACGAAGTGAATGAAGCTGATGAAACTGTAAATTAATAAAAAATTATAATCCACAAAGTTTATAAAGCTTAATAATCTCCTCTTTGGGGATTATTTTGTATTTGCCAGCCTCCAGACCTTTTATACCTAGGTTCATAATTGAAACTCGTTTTAGTTTGGAAACTGTGTAGTGCAGCTCATTTAACATGAGGCGAATTTGGTGTTTTTTACCTTCAGTTAAAGTTATCTTCATGTTAAAGTTGTTTACTAAGTCAACTTTTGCAGGTCGGGCGAAAAACCTGTCTCGGACTTCAAAACCTTTGGCAAATAGTCGGACAATATTGCTTGATATTTTTTCTTGTACTTCTACTTCGTAGGTTTTCTCGTGAGAAAATCTTGGGTCGAGAATCTTTTCTACTAGTTTTTTGTCGTTAGTCACAAACATTAGACCTTCTGAGTGCTTATCAAGTCTGCCAACTATTGTCAGGTTATCGGTTTTCCAATTGGGAAAGAATTCACTTACCTCAGCTTCTTCAAAATACGGAGAATGGCTCACGACATCTTTTGGTTTATAAAAAGTATAGTAAAGATAGTTTTGAGAATTTTCTTTTATTTCAATCTTGTCTTTCCCTGTAACTTTCATGCCTATGGTAGCAACTTTACCATTTACAAAAACTTTTTTGTTTTCAATAAGTTGATCAGCTTCACGGCGACCAGTCAGGCCCAAATCTTTCATCATTTTATTGAGTCTTACTTTTGAAAATTCCTCCTCTCTTTTTATTTTATCGACTTCCTTTTCACCTATTTTAGGCCTTGATTGCTTTGTTTTTGGCTTTATTTTGGATAAGTCCCTCTCTTTTTTTATACTCGTAGGCATGGTTTTGTTTGATATTACTCACAAATACTAACACGAAACACAAGAAAAGGGAAACTGTTAGGAAAAGTATTTTCAAACCAAAATATTTCATAATTATAAGTCCAAATATTGGTGTTGCCAGTAAATAGGGAACACTCTGTGAAGCAACTTGTATTGCTACTATGCCAGTGTCACTTTCATCAATATGTTTAAACAAATATGAGCTAATTGAAGTATCAGTAACACTTGCAAAAGTACGAGAAAGAAAAATAATTATCGCCCAGTTTAAAAGATAGGGCGAGTTTGTAAATGATATAAGAATTAAAATACTTATTAATCCAATAAATCCAAAAATCAACACTGGCTTTTCATTTTTAAATTTGTCTTCAGTGTGTCCTAAAAGGGGAGGGATAAATATGAAGTTTAAAAGTGCAAGCGGTAAAATTATTCCAAGGTATTTTGTTATATCTATCCCAACCTCAGCCATTTTAAAGGGAGCGTAAATTAAGAGTGTGCAGTAAAAAGTTGATAATCCAATCTGGGCAATTAGAATATTTCGAATGTCATGATTTTTAAATATTTTCTCAAATGAACCATAAAGATCTTTATTTCCTAAATTAATTTTTGGTAGGTCGTAAATAGTGTAATAGAAAAATAAACTCGCTATTAAAATAATAATAGCTCCAAAAGAAAACATATTCTCTATTCCAAAGTTTCGGATAATGACCGATGTTAAAAATGGAGCTAAAACATAGGCCCCACTTTGGGCGGCAATAAAAATACCTCTTAGTCCGCCAGTTGTAGAGCTTTTGGAAAAATGCTCGAGCATAATTGAGGGAATCAGTAATAAAAACTCTGCTAAAACCGTAAATAAAATTGCTGCTGGGATGATGAATGCACCATGTGTGTAATATGGTAAAAAAAGTAAATTTAAAAATGCCAGCAATAAAGCAAACTTTGTGACAGAAGTCGTCTTGAAGTTCTTCAAAAGAACAGGAGTGGAAAGTGAAAGTAAAATACTAAACAATGATGCCGCCGAGTAAACAATCCAAATATTTTCTGAACCCAAATACTTTGAAAGATAAGTAGATTCTGAATAAATTATAAGAGCATACTGCAAAGAAACAACAAAGGCAAAAATATTAATAAAAAAAATCTTATGCGAATTTTGCATTAAGATTTAGTTTATCATAATAATTTTTTATTAAATTATTATTACCACACTCATCACAATCGGTGATTTTCCAGTTTTCTTTAAGAAGAATTTTGAGATCGTGTCGTTCAAGTCATTACGAGTATCTTCTATTTCTTGTTGAAGTGCTTTTGGATTATCCTCAATTTTTTTACGAATTAGAAGTCGAACTTGTTTTAGAAGTTCTTGCGACTCTTTTAAGTATACGAAACCACGAGACACGATATCGGGGGACTTCTTTAAAAGCCCATTTTTAGAGTCTACGACTACCGCTGTTACGAACACTCCGTCTTGTGAAAGAGCTTGTCTGTCACGTAAAACAACTTCTTGCATGTTTCCAACAGAAAATCCATCTACGAAAATCATTCCACTTGGTGCTTTTGGTTGTATTTTTATAATACTTTCACCATCGGGCTGAATTTCTACAATACTACCATTGTCAGTAATTATAATATTGTCTTTTTTCACGCCTACACTTTCTGCAATTGTCCCGTTAACACGACACATGTAGTGGTAACCGTGGATTGGCATGTAAAATTTTGGATTGATTTTAGAAATTATCCATGCAAGCTCTTCGCGGTTTGCGTGACCACTCGAGTGCACGTCAGAAGTTTTGTAGTGAATAATTCTACTGCCTTGACGAGACAAATTATCTTTTAGCTTCTGTACTCCTCGCTCATTTCCAGGAATAATAGAAGAACTCATAAGAATTGTGTCGTTAGGGTTGATGGCTAAGTACTTGTGAGTCTTGGTAGAAATTCTCATAAGTGCTCCAAACTCCTCACCTTGTGACCCTGTAACCATAGCAATTATTTTATTGTCAGGGTATTTGTACATATCTGCAATATCAATAAGAGTAGATTCTGAAACAGTCAATAAGTTTGCAGCTTTAATAACTTCAATATTTGTTTTCATACTACGTCCTTCGATCACTACTTTTTTGCCGTATTTTTCTGCAATTTCAAGTAGTCGGAGTAGTCTTTCAACTTGAGACGAAAACATAGATGCAATAAGACGGCCTGGAACTTCTTTAATAATTTTTTCTATATTTTCCATTACTACTTTGTCAGAAATAGAGAAGCCTGCATTTTCTGAGTTTGTCGAGTCTGCTAAAAGCAGAAGGACTTTTTCTTGTTTGAACTTTGCATAAATCTCTTCTTCTAGTTGACTTGGAATGTTGTCAACATGGTCCAAACGAAGGTCACCAGTGTGAACTATTTTACCATGAGGAGTATCAATAAGAATTCCCATTGAGTCAGGAATAGAGTGAGTAACCGCAAAGAAAGACACGTCCAGTTTTCCAAGTTTCAAAGTTGTACCTTCTTCTACGTTTATAATATTTAAAGGTTTAAGATGAGGAAACTCTTCTTGTCTTTTTTTAATCATTAAGTTTGTAAAAAGTCGTCCGTAAATAGGTGGGTTACCAAGTCGCTCAGTTAAGTAGGGAATAGCTCCAATGTGGTCCAAGTGTCCGTGAGTAATTAGAATTGCTCGAATTTTATGCTTTCTTTCTTCTAGATACTGAGTGTTTGGTAAAATATAATCTACACCTGGTGTCGCTTCGTCTTTGAAAGCAAAGCCCATGTCTACTACAATGATGTCTTCGCCTATTTCAAACATTGTCATGTTTCTACCCACTTCTTCTACACCACCAAGTGGTATAACGCGCACAACTCCAGGCAAGATATCTGTAGGTCCTGATACCTTTTCTACAACATGACCATAAGGTGGGCGAGAAGACGGGGAGTATGGTTTTTTAACAAAACCAGGTCTATTACCACCTGCGTCTCGGTTGTTATTAAATGGTCTATAGCTTGCGTTTTGATTATTACTTTGGTAATTATTATTTTGCTGATTATTATTATCGTTCATAAATTTGATTTACAAATTAGTTTATAGTCATATCAAATTTATTAATTAGTGTTTTAAGACTTTCGAATTTATTCCAGAAACTTAGAATATATTCTTTTTCTTTATACCAATGACTAATATTTAGATATCTATCTTCTTCATTTTGGATTGAAGGATTTATTAATGGTTGTTTTAAAAGATGACTGGTAAAGATGTATTGTGGTTTGTACAAAATTATTATTGGTAAATTGATTTCCAATTCGTTCGATAGGTTTTTTAAAAAGTCAGATGAATCTGGATTTTCTAAAATTTTATCTACTTTAACATTTGCAAAATTAGCAATATTTAGTTTGGGGTATGTTCTTTCTTTTGAGTGAAAGAAAGAATAATAATCTTGATTATTTTTTATACTAAAACCGAAGAGTAATATCTCAAAATTTCTGTCTTTAACCACACTCGCAACATTTTTTCTATCGATAATTTCGATATTAGTTTTAACTCCAATTTTTTCATATGCAGACTTTACGAAATTGGCAGTTTCTATTAATTCCTTATTATCTATAGTTGTGATTTTAATGGAAACAGGAGATTTTAAGACTTTTGACCCCGTGCTTTTATCTTTTTCTTGGTCAGTCTTTTTTGTACCATCATATAATACACCATTTTCCAAAATAAATCCAGCCCCTAAAGCCACCTTTTGGGGATTATTTTCTCCCAATATATTTGCCTCTGGTTTTCCAAATCCACCTAAAACTTGGTTTACTAGGCTTGCACGGTCAATAGAGCTATTTAAAATCTGTCGTAGATTTTGGTCTTGCAAAAATTTGTTATTAGAAACATTCATAAATAAAGCAATGTTGTTGGGAAGGTTACTAGTTTGAATATCTAATGACTTATCATCTTTTATTTTAGCTATATTTATCCCTGATGTACCACCCAATACATCTAAATTTTTATTTTGTAATGCAAGAAAAGCTGAGGAGTCGTTTTTATAAAAATTTACAATATAATTTTTAACATAGGGTAATTTTTCTACACCATTATTATGTCTTTCCAAAGTTATATTTGTAATGTTGCCACTTGTATCTTTTGTAACTTTTTTAATTTTGAAAAATCCAGAGCCTACTAAGCTAGTTGAAAAGTCTAACTCCTGCTTAGTATTCTTAGGAACAATTCCCACTGTTAAATTCTCAAAAATATTGTCATTAATATTTTTTTTGATTTTCAAATTAAAATTCTTGGTGTCTATTTTTTCCAAATTAAAATCTCTATCAATAAAATTATTCTCTAGTGAAAAAATTACGTCCTCGCTAGTTATTTCTTTTCCGTCTTGAAAAAAAATATTGTCTTTTAGTTTTATTCTATAAGTTAAAGAGTCTTGGCTTTTAGTTATGCTAGACGCTAAAACTAAGTCGTATTTATTGCTGTTAACATTTTGAATAAGTGAGGAATAGATTAATTTATTTAAATCTTTATCAACTTGGTTATGCGCGTTTATAGGATTGGCTTCTTTTGGGTTTCCAACTATTCCTTCAGTTATTGTTCCAGTATAAACAATACGCTCTGTTTTTAACAAATTTGATAGGTTATAAACCATAAATATTAAACCAAAAAAAGACAAAACAAAAAGTAAAGAAATAAATAATATTTCTTTGGGAGATAAAAGATTATTTAAAAAGGTTTTCATAGGCACTGTTCCTCCCCTTTACAAGGGGAGGTTAGGAGGGGTCTTATTTAAGTATTTGTGACGTCAAAACCAAAAGTAGTAAAACCACAGAAGAAATAACTGTAAAGTTGTGAACATTTTTTTCCATTCCACGTCTGGTTGTAGTGAAAGAGTCACTAGAACCAAAGTTATCACCGCTTTGTGGTTGGTTCATTATTATAAGCGCTATTGTCAGAATAGAGAATACTACAGTCGCCACTTCTATTAGTTTGAGTATGTTCATATACCGCTATTATATCATATTTTTTCCTATGTGGAAAAGTGCTTGCAAAATATAAAATAGTGTTATACTCATATTTATATCAAATAAATTATAAATATAAAACAAAATTATGAAAAGTTTTTTCACAAAATTAGCATTCTTATTAACTTTTACAGCACCAGCATTTGCATTCGCTGCCTCACCATTTTTAAAACCAGTAAAAGATCTTTTAGGTGACTTGGAAATATTTATTCGTTTCCTTAATTATGCACTTCCTGCGCTTGCCGTAATCCTTTTCTTCCTTCTAATTGTTGTTTATATTGCTGGTAGATTTGGTTTAAGTATAGGGGGGCTAAAAGCAGAAGATATGAAAGGGTCGATACTACCTGCATTAGTTGGTCTTGCGATACTATTTACAGTTTACGGCCTTATTCAACTTCTAGGTGCACTTATAGGTGTTGATACAAACAGATCAAAGACAATCACTGCTCCATCACTACCTGAAGTTGGAGGTATTCGTGGTGGTGGCTACTATAACGGCGGTAATTAAAATAAGTTTTAAAAATATTATATGCCCGAAGCACAAACAGCTGTGGAGGCGGCAATATACCAATTAGGAGGAAAAATATTTTCCCGAATTTTAAACCCTTTAATTATTCTTTTTGTAGCTATAGCTATTGGGCTGTTTTTGTTCATTGTAGCAAAATCTCTATTTGATAAAAATTCTGGTAAAAAATATGTCGACAGTTTACTCTGGCCAATAATTGGCCTGACAATTATGCTTTCTGCGATAGGTATTACCTACTTTATTGGTAATACTGGCAACGAAGTTTTTCAAGGAGGTACTGGTGGAAAAGCTACACAGGGAATTGGGCAGGTGGTGAGACCAATTCAAATACGATAATGTGCGCTCACAAGGGATCGAACCTTGGACCGTCTCCTTAAGAGGGAGCTGCTCTACCGACTGAGCTATGAGCGCATAAGGAAACACTTATACTCTGGAGTATGGGTAAACATACTTAAGAGTATTAAAAAACATTCTATCATAAATAACAAAAAACTCACAGTTTATAGTGAGTTTTTTGTTTATAAAAATTATTTAACTTGTTCAACTAGATTTGCAAATGCCATTGGGTGTTTTTCCGCCATTTCACTCATAACTTTTCTGTCTAGAAGAATGTTCTTAACTTTAAGTAAGTTTATGAATTTACTGTAAGTAGTTCCCATTTCACGAAGTGATGCATTTATTTTTACATTCCACAATTTTCGCATGTCGTTTTTCTTGTCTTTTCTGTGGGAAAAAGCGTGCACACCTGCTTTACGAAGGGCAACTTTAGCTTCGCGCTCTTTTGTACTTCTTTGTAGTCTGTAGCCTTTTGCAGCTTTCAGTACATTATTTCGTCTTTTTAGGGAAATTTTTCCTCTTTTTACTCTTGTCATATATTTATTATTTAAATTTTCTAAAAACTATTTTACAGTCTTAGTTGTTTCACTAGTTGTTTTACTTAAGTAGGCAGTTTTTTTCTTAGTAGATCCAGTGCCTTTTTTTGCAACACCTACTAGTCCTGGGAGAAATCTTCTTTTTTCTTTATTAGACATTGAAAATGGGACATCTTTTCTTTTTGCTAATTGGTCCACACGCCTTGCTCTTGCATTAAAGTGTCCTATTCCTTTTCCACGACCAAGTACTTTACCGTTTTTAGTAATTTTCAATCTTTTTAATAATGACTTTTTTGTTTTCATAAAACTATATTTAATTTGTCTTTTAAGAATTTCAGGAGATTATACCAGACTATTGACAAAATTGCAATAAAAACTATAGTTTCAAATCTGCTTCTGAGTCTCCTATTTTACCTTTTGCTTTTTCAACTACCATAGTCATGCCATTTGGAATTTTTTTAATTTGTTCAGCTATTTTGTAATTTTCTGTAAACAATATCAAAATTCTCTGAATCCTTTCTTTTAAGAAATTTGCATCTATATAGTTTTCTCTTCTTTGAAGTTTGAGCTCTATTTTTACACGGTGTCCTTCTGCAAGCCACTCACTTCCTTGTTTGGCTTTATTGGTTAAGTCTCCTTCGCCAATTCCAATAGACACACGCAGAATTTTGGTTTCCGTACTTTGGTCATTGGCTTTTTTTAAGGACTCTTTTTTAGATTCCGCGTACATCCACTTTCCATAGTCAATTATTTTAGCTACTGGTGGATTGGCTGCTTCAGCAGTAACTATCAAGTCAAGACCTGCTTTTTTTGCTAGTTCAAGAGCATCCATTTTTGAAAGCACTCCTAAATTGTGGTTTGTCGCATCAAGAACACGGAGCTCGTTTGATCGAATATTCTCATTCATCTGAACACGAGAATTTTTAAATTTATCGTACGGTTGTTTTTGGTAGGTAGAAGAATTGTTAAAAGGTTTGTAGGGTACTGGCATTTATATTTGAAATATTTTTAAAATTTGTGGTTTTAATTTAATATTTATATTTTAGCATATATTGGAAATATGTACAGAGTGTGATACAATGTTTGAGTTCTTAAAGCAGTTACAGCATCGGGGAGTTTGCTCACCCGAGCCAATACTTACGTGACAAACTATAGTAAGAGATTAGGTGTTGTAATAAAGTTTTTGAATATAAGTTAATATGTCAGTTAAAAGAAGTTTTATAAACGGTAGTCAACAAACACTTATTGGTAAGGGGAATTTTACTGAAAACCAGTGGAATAAAATCTTCGCTGGTGAAAATTTTGTTGAAGATGAATATGAAAATCCCGAACGAGAAATTGAAAATTTAGCAGAGAGGCTGGTGGAAAATAGGGAAGAAAATCCTGAACAAGAAATTGAAGATGGTACTAATTTTCGGGGCTGTAATTAATTAAAAACAAAATAAGTAATTTAAAATTAAAATATATGACTAAACAAGAATTGGCAGAAAAATTAGTGGCTGCGGGAGGGCACTTTGGTTACGCAAAAGCAAGACGACACCCAAGTGTAAAACCATTACTTTATGGTATAAAATCTGGGAAAGACATTATTGATATTAATAAAACTGTAGAGCAAATTGAAAAAGCTGCAAACTTTCTAGCAAAAATTGTGGGAGAGAAAAAACAATTTTTAACAATTGGTACTAAGCCGGAAGCTAGAGCTGAGACAACAAAATTTGGTTTGAAGCTTGCACTTCCATATTCTGCGGACCGTTTCATTGGTGGAACTCTAACAAACTTCGGGGAAATAAAAAAACGAGTAGAGAAAATGCATGAGATAATCGGTAAAAAAGAAAAAGGAGAGTTCTCAGTATTTACTAAAAAAGAGCAAGTTCTTATTGACCGAGACATAGAAAGAATGACAAAAAACTTCGGCGGACTTTCTGTTGTAGGAAATTTACCAAGTGCGGTTTTCCTAATTGACAATAAACACGAAGCAATATCTCAAGCTGAGGCAAAGTATATGCGACTACCAATTGTCACAATATCAAATACTGACTGTAATATAAAAGAAGTGAATTATCCAATAGTAATGAATGATTCTTCTGCAGAAGCAATACAAATTGTACTAGACTACATGGCTACCATTATTGAAAATGGTGTAGCAGAAGAAGCGGTAAACAAATAATTATTAATATCTAAATAAAAATTATGACTATAACAATGGACGAAGTTAAAAAATTACGTGACCTAACAGGTGTATCAATTATGCAATGCAAACGTGCGTTGGAAGAAGCGAATGGTGATATTGAAAAAGCCCAAATTGCACTTCGAAAAAAAGCATCGGCAGATGCCGCTAAAAAAGGAGATAGAGCTTTTGGGGCAGTTTGCTCGGCATCGTACATACACCAAGGTGGAAAGGTCGGATCACTTGTTCAACTTGCCTGTGAGACAGACTTCGTTTCTCAAAACCCCGAGTTTGTGAAATTAGCAGAAGACCTTGCAGTTCATATCGCAGGTATGTCACCAGAGTTCATAAAAGAAGACGACGTACCGGAAGAAATTAAAGCTAAATATATGTCGGCGTTTTTGGATGAAGCTTCTAAAAGTGGAAAGCCACAAGATATCCAAACAAAAATAGCAGAAGGAAAGTGGAATGAGTTCATTTCAGGGGCCTGCCTTATGAACCAAACGTTTTTAAAAGACGACTCTAAAAAAATCTCTGACTTGATAAACGATGCAATGCAAAAGTTTGGGGAAAATACTCAGGTGGTAAAGTTCGTTCGCTACGCTTAAGACCCCACCTAACCTCCCCTTATCAAGGGGAGGAATAGAACAAATATACATGCTCAGTAGTTTTTATTTTTTCATAATCCCACTTATAACAAGTGTGTTTTATGTCGGAGTAAAATACTTGATTACCTCACCCAGCTTCTCCTTGTTAAGGAGAACAACAGTAACTCAAATAGATGAACAAGATAACTTTCAAGAAGCGAAAAATTTAGTTTTTGATTTTCTTGATGGTTTGAAAATTATTTTTTTGAAGCATTTAAATAATTTTTTGCACTGGTTGTTACACTTCTTTGTTATATTTTTAAAATGGCTGTCAGTTTTTACTGATTATATGTATGAAAAGTCTAGAGATTTTTTCCTAGCTACTGCAAGTAAAGAAAAGGAGATTGTCGCTACTTTTTGGCACACTTTAAAAGAGTATAAAAAAGAAAAAGACGTAGAAAAGCAGTAGAGGTTACTCCCTTGAAAAAAATATCAAACTGTGTTATTATATAGATATGCAAGTAAACACACATTTTAAGAAAATATATTTTCTGAGTAAAGCAATTTTAAACCAAATTAAACAATGGTTTATGGAGCTGAATATATTTTGGAAAGCCGTTATTATACTCCTTTTAGGTTCGGTATTATTTTTTGGTTATAAATATTTTTTCCCAGTATCTTCGCCAATTGCTCTAGAAACTCCACAGAGATCAGTAGAGCTAATTAATGTTGGAGACCAGGCAAATGGAACTTCAACTATACCTCTAGTAGGAATAGTGACTTCAGTGAGTGAGGCAAAAATACAAGCCGAAAGCTCTGGTAAACTAACTCGAGTTTATAGAAGATTGGGGGATAGAGTTGTAGCTGGACAAGTGATTGCAGAGTTTGAAAATGCTGGCGAGAGAGCGTCCGTTCTTCAAGCTCAGGGAGTTTATGAAGGAGCAAGGGCTGCAAAAGAGTCTCAACTGTTAAATAAAGATATTCAACTTATAAACAGTGCAACTTCAAACAATACCATTGGAGATACTAAAACAAGTGTGATAAATACTATTAATTCTGCTTATACCTCAATGGAAGATATTGTTCATAACAAAGTTGACGGACTTTTTATAGATCCTAGGTCCACAAATTTACAATTAAAAATTCAAACTACCGACCAAATATCGGAAGGTAAAATAATAAACCAAAGACAAGATATAGAAAGACTTTTACAAAATAGAAAATTTCAAAATTCATCGTTATCAGTAAATAGTGATTTAAGTTCGGAGCTTCTCAGTTTAAAAACGGACTTGCAAGCATTACAAAATTATTTAGATAATCTTGCATTTTTGTATAACCGAGCAATTTCAACCGACGCAAATTCACAGAGCGTAATTTCTACAGGCCAGACAAATGTGAGTGTAAGCAGAAGTGCAATACTTACAACTATCGCTGGCCTCACGCAAGCCCGTTTAAACCTAACAAATAGTCTTGCTGCTCAAGAAGTAGCTGGGAGGGTAGTTGTGGAAAAAACTTCAAGCATTGCTTCTGCAGACGCAAACATAAAAACAGCTCAAGGTGCATATTATGGAGCGCTTGCAAGACTGGAAAAAACTGTAGTACGAAGTCCAATAACAGGAACATTGAACTCGCTTTCAGTTCAAACTGGAGACTTTGTGCCAATGACTTCTCAGATTGCAGTAGTTTCAAATAATGGTGCACTAGAAGTAAAAGCCTATGTTTCCGAAGATGACTCCCGAAGAATTGCTGTAGGTGATAATGTTGCAATAAATGGCAGCCAAGATAATAACCAAAAAGGGATAGTGACTAGACTTGCAGGTGCTCTAGATCCAATAACTAAAAAAATTGAAGTTAGAGTAGGCATAATCAGCGAAAAAACTAACCTAATAAACGGTGAGTCGGTGCGACTACTAATACAAAAAGGAAATACCTCACCTAACCTCTCCTCCTCAAGGAGAGGAACAGTGCAAAAAGTGCAACAGAAAATAAAAATTCCATTGTCCGCAATAAAGATAACCCCCAACGGAGCATTTGTGTTTACATTATCTGCAACAAATAATTTGCAAGCAGTTGCAGTGGTTCCAGGAGCGCTAATGGGAGAAGAAATACAAATTGAGTCCGGTATAACTGCAGACATGCAAATAGTAAAAGACGCTCGCGGGCTTAAAGACGGGGCTTTAGTCGAACTAAAACAATAATTAATTTATATGCATAGTCTCTGGAATTTTTTCTTAACTCGTCGTGCTTTTACCATAATGCTTATTTGGGCTCTTGTTTTGGTTGGAATTGGAACCATTGTAGCCATACCAAAAGAGTCTGCCCCAGAAGTAATCATCCCAATTGGGATTGTAACTACTACGCTTCGTGGTGCCTCGGCCGAAGACATGGAAAAACTCGTCACTAACAAGCTTGAGCAAAGCATTGCTAACGTGGACAATATTGACAAAGTAACCTCGAACTCTATCGACGGAGTGTCTGTCATTTCGGCACAGTTTTTAGCCAAGGCCAATGTTGAGAAATCAATACAAGATTTAAAAGATGCTGTGGACAAAGCAAAAAAAGATTTACCAAGTGAAGTAGATACTCCCACAGTATCTAAAGTAAACTTTGCAGACCAGCCAATTTTAATTGTGTCAGTTTCACAAGATCTTGCTGGAAAAGAAATAACTAATTTGTCCAACGATCTGGAAAGAGAAATAAAAAAAGTTGCCGGAGTTTCATCGATAGATATTTCTGGTGTTCGCAAACGTGAAATAGAAGTAATAATTCAAAAAGATAAAATCGCCAAATATGGCCTATCATTATCACAAGTTGTAGCAGCCATACAATCTGCAAATGCCTCTGCTCCAGTTGGGAAAATAACTGTAGCTGACGTTGACTATCCGATTAAATTTTCAGGATCAATTGACGAAGCGGCGCAAGTTCCAGATATTTCTTTACAAACAAACACTGGCACACTAGTATATTTGCGAGACGTGGCATTTATTTCTGACGGGCTCGCTGCTCCAAAAACGTATTCTAGAATTTCTGTAAACGGACAACCTTCAGAAAACTCTATCACTTTATACATTCACAAAAAATCTGGTGGAGATATTACAACTATTACCACAGCCGTAAGAAATAAAATTGAAGAATTAAAATTAGGAATTTTAAATGGCGCAAATGTTGTAGTGTCGGTAGACAAAGGTAAAGACGTTCAGCGAGACTTGCGAGAGCTTTCTAGAACTGGTCTTGAAACGGTAATACTCGTGATGTTAATACTTCTTTTAACCATCGGCTGGAGAGAGTCTGTAGTTGCTGGACTATCTATTCCTTTATCGTTTGTGATTGCTTTTATCGGTATTTATTTATCGGGAAACACTATTAATTTTCTTTCTTTGTTTTCGCTAATTCTCGCAATTGGAATTCTCGTCGATTCGGGGATTGTGGTTGCCGAGGCTATTCACACGAGGCTTAAAACTTTTGGCACGGTAGAAGAGTCTGCACTTGCTTCTATAAAAGAATACGCTTGGCCACTTATTGCTGGAACAATGACGACGGTTGCAGTATTTTTCCCATTATTTTTCTTATCGGGTATTGTAGGACAATTTGTAAAATCAATTCCTTTTACAATTATCTTCGTTCTTATTGCCTCTATTTTTGTAGCTCTTGGAATGGTTCCAATTTTGGCAACAATACTTTCATCGGACAAACACGAAGAAAACTGGTTTACAAACAAACAAGAAGAGTATTTTTTGAAAGCCAAAAATTGGTACCAAAAGTTTCTGGGTGCAATTCTAGCAAACAAAAAGTCCCAAAATTGGTTTTTTGTATCTTTAGGTGCTGGGTTTGTATTATCAATTTGTCTAATAGTTTTTGGACTTTTGAAAGTAGAAATTTTCCCACAAGATGACCAAACATTTGTGGTGGTAAGTGTAGAGCAAAGAGAGGGTACACCGCTTGCGCAAACTGATTTGCTAGTTCGACAAATTGAAGAAGTTTTGTATAGTGAAAAATTCGTAACATCATTTGTAACTACAGTTGGTGAGCCATCGTCGCTATTAGGGGCAACAGGTGCAAATACCAAAACTGCAAACATTACAGTAATTATCGGAGACAAAACTTCAAGAAAAATTACTTCTACTCAAATTGTTGACCGGTTGCGTAAAGACCTAAGCCCGCTAAACACAGGAAATATAAAAGTAGGACAAGGAAATAATGGGCCGTCGAGTGGAAAACCAGTTGTTATAAAATTCATTGGGGACGACTTGAATGTGTTAGGTGCAGCTGCTGACAAATCAGAAAAAATACTCAACGAAATAAAAGGAACCCAAGACGTAGAAACTTCGGAAAGAAGTAATGGTACCGAAATAGAAATCTCGATTGACCGTGACAAAGCAACTGAAAATGGCTTAACCACAGCTCAAGTAGCCCAGATTTTGCGAACCTCAGTAGCAGGTTTAGCTGCAACCACAATTAAAAAACAAGATGCTGACATCGAGATTTTAGTGAAAGTTGACTTAAATGAAAACTTTGTCTTACCAGAAGACACTACAAAAACAACTATTGAAAGTATTAAAAATTTACCAATTGCCACTCAAAAGGGAAGTATTCTTTTAGGGTCAATAATTAATTTTAGTACCAAAGAAAACCGACCAACAATTTCGCACGAAAAACAAAAAAGAATTGTTTCAGTGGGGAGTAATTTGAAAACGGGGACTACTGCTACAGAAGTTGTTACGGCTTTTAAAAAGCGTGCAAAAGAGCTTAATTTGCCCAAAGAGGTAACAGTTGACTACGGTGGCGAAACTGCAGACGTAGACAATACTTTCCGTGACATGCTTTTAGCACTTCTTGGTGGCATGACTCTCATGTTGGCGATTTTAGTTTTGACCTTCAACTCATTTAGGTATTCTTTCTATTTATTACTCGCTATACCGCTTTCTCTGATTGGAGTTTTAGGTGGTCTAACTATTACCGGTAAATCCCTTTCTTTTTCAGCCATGCTTGGTCTCATCGCTCTCGCTGGGGTTATTATTAACCACTCCATTATTATGCTCGACTCTATTATTCATCGGCTTGATCATGAAAAAAGCCTAGGAAATAAGAATGTTTTGTTTGATGTCATCATCGAGTCTTCAGCTATTCGCCTCCGCCCGATTGTGTTAACTACTCTTACTACAGTGGTGGGGATGATTCCTCTTGCAGGTGTATCTGCACTTTGGGGGCCGCTCGCAATATCAATTATGTTTGGTCTTGCATTTGCGATGGTCCTTACGCTTGTTCTTATTCCATTATTATTTTACCGCTTTCCAGGAAAAAGATATATTGGGATGAAGTAGTCTTTCTTAGTTCAGTATCCAAATAGAATAGTTCAAATAAGTTGCAAAGCTTACCCATGCAAGATATGGTAATAAAAGGTAGCTCGCTGGTTTTGAGATTTTATAAAACGTAAATATTGTTGTAACTATCGCAAGCCACATCGCTAGAATGTCAAAAAGTGCAAGCCCAGTATTTTTTAAGCCAAAGAAAATAATGGACCAAATAGCATTCAAAAGGAGTTGGACAAAAAATATTTTTACCGCCACTTTGGATGATATCACTGTTTTTACATTTTCTTTTTCATGTCCTTGTTGTAAAACTAAGTAAAGGGAAATTCCCATTAAAGCGTAAAGTATTGTCCATACAGGGCCAAATACCCAAGATGGCGGGTTGAGTATTGGCTTTGCGAGGGTCACATACCAAGTGGGGATAGCTGAAATAGAAAAAAGAGCCCCTACAAATCCTGCGAGTTCACAGATTAAAATGCAGCCGAGAAGTGTTTTTATATTTTTAATTTTCATGAGCAAAAGTATACAATAAAACAATTTTTTGTGATATAATGCGTCCACTACATTACCCGATCGTCTAATGGTAGGACAGAGGCCTTTGAAGCCTTTAATTGGGGTTCG
>JBBQKQ010000013.1:0-21358 GCA_038326985.1 Minisyncoccia bacterium
AGTCCAAAGCCATTAGAAAAAATTGAAGGGAGATTATTAGAACAGGCCTCACCCCAACCCTCTCCGGTGGAGAGGGAGATAGTTCAAAAAATAAAAGAACAAAAGAAAATTATAATAACCAATCCAAAGCCAATTTTAAAAACAGAGCTAAGTGAAACTAGTGACAAAAAATTTGCGCCTGAGTTTACTGGAACAGTTGGAAATATTGATGGGCAATTTACAAGCGCTCAAAATATAAGTCTTTCTAGTGCACTTTCCAAAAATAAAGTTGTGATTGTATATTTTTGGACGTTTGGTTGTATAAATTGCCAACGCAGTCTACCTTCACTAAACTCTTTGTATGAAAAATATCACGATAAGGGTCTAGAAGTTATAGGTATTCATACACCTGAGCTTTCATATGAGTTCAAGCCAGAAAACGTAAGAGAGGCCGTTAAAAAACTTGGAATAAAGTTTCCAGTTTTGTTAGATAATAATTATTCAACTTGGAATACATATAAAAATAACTATTGGCCAAGAAAATATATTATACTACCAACCGGTGAAATAATATTTGACCATGCGGGTGAAGGTGCTTATGATCAAATAGAAAACATAGTTGCCAATATAATAAATAAATAAACTAAATATGTCATTACTAAAATCTACTATTCACTATTTCCAAAGAACAATTAACCCTGGTCATCCACATGGGAGTGACGAATTTAACTATAGCCAAATAACTGAACATATTTATATTGGAAATAATCAATGTTGTAGAATAATGCTTGATGAACTTCTTTTAAAAGAAGGAATTTACGCAGACTTGTCGCTAGAAGAAAATATAGTTGATACGCCACTTGGGGCCAAAGCTTATTTATGGGTACCAGTAATCAATGATACTGCTCCAACTACTGAGTCGGTTAAACTTACAAATAGTTTCATAAAAACAAATATTGAAATTGGGAAAAAAATCTTTGTTCATTGCCAAAATGGTCACGGTAGAGCCCCGACGATAGTTATTGCCTATCTTATATCTTCTGGAATGAAATTTGAAGAGGCTTTGAGATTGGTGAAAGAAAAAAGACCAGTCATGCATTTAGACCCTTTACAAGAAAATTTCTTAAAAAATCTGTAAACTTTATATCAAAAACACATTTTTTCTTGTCATTTGTAATATTTTTCCACTTTGTACGTCGTAGTTATAAGATACTTAACTTAATTAAGTATTAAAATATTAAAATTATGAACAAAAAATTAATAAAAGGAGCACTTGTGCTTTCAGTTGTAGGTTCGACTTTTGTTTCTGCTTTCGCAGATGATATGATGACAACTTCAATGAAAACAGAATTTAACTCCAACTTATCAGTTGGCTCTCGAGGAGATGATGTCTCGTCATTACAAAAAATTCTTGCTCTTACTCCAACAGGATTTTTTGGACGTCTTACTCGTGGTGCACTAATTAAATATCAGCGTGAAAATGGTATTTTAGCTACTGGATATTTTGGACCAAAAACTAGATTGCATTTTAAAAAACCATGGCAATATGGAAATGGATCATGAAATGTCTACTGAGAATGGTGTAATGGTAGGTGGAGCAGCTATGCTTCCAAGCCGAGATATTGTAGACAATGCAGTACTTGCCAATAACGTAACTACAGTAGTAGCAGCTGTTAAAGCAGCTGGACTAGTGGATACTTTGAAATCTGCGGGCCCGTTTACAGTATTTGCACCGAATAACAATGCTTTTGCAAAACTTCCTGCTGGCACAGTAGAAGGTCTTTTGAAAGCTGAGGCAAAAGCTAGTTTAGTGGATATTTTAACTTACCACGTTGTAGCTGGGAGATATACATCTTCTGATTTAACTGACGGCTTGGTTCTAAAAACAGTAGAAGGTAAAACTTTGAAATTTAAAAAAGATTCATCTGGTAGAATTACTATTAACGGATCAGCTATGGTTGAGACTGCAGATGTAATATCTAAAAATGGTGTGACACACGTTATTGACTCTGTATTACTTCCTACACAATCTACTTATATGGATAATGGCGTGGAGGTTGGAGGATCTTTGATGGTACAAACTAAAGATATTGTTGATAACGCGGTAAATGCTAGTAATGTTACTACAGTAGTAGCAGCAGTTAAAGCCGCTGGGCTAGTGGATACTTTGAAATCTGCTGGACCATTCACTGTTTTCGCTCCAAACAATGATGCTTTTGCAGCATTACCGGCTGGAACAGTTGAGACTTTACTTAAAGCTGAAAATAAAGCTAAATTAGTAGATATTCTAACTTACCATGTTGTACCAGGAAGATACACTTCAGCAGACTTAAAAAACGGTATGACTCTAAAAACTGTTGAAGGAAAAAATCTTATTTTTACAAGGGTAAATGGTACATTAATGGTTAATGGTATAGCTGTTGAAACTCAAAATGTTATTTCTTCTAACGGAGTTACATTCGTGATCAAAGGAGTATTGTTACCACCTGCAATGTAATTGTTCTTTTTTGATATTTTCACAAATATATTTATAAAAATATATTTGTGTGTAATATATACAAATATATAAAAAAATTACATGTTAAATTATTTAAAACAAAAATTAAAAGAACGGTTTGATATGAAAACCTACAATGTAGGACTACTTCAGGACCAAGTTTATAGAACCTTAAAAAAACAAACAAATGAAATTTTAAAAGATTATAATCTTATAAGTTTTGATTGGGCAATTTTAGGAATACTTTACGAGAGTAAGGACGGGGAAAATTCTATAAATTTAGCAGAAGAAATTGGAGTTTCTCAAGCTTTTATTTCTAAAGTCCTTAAAAACTTAGAACTTAAAAAGTATTTACTTTTAAAAACAGAAAGCGATGCACGGTATAAAAAAGTATTTCTAACTGAAATTGGTAGAAAGAACGTTGAGAAAATCGAACCTATATTAAAAAATAAAATGAAATTGATGTTAAATGATAATCCGATCACAGATTTGTATGGTTATATAAATACTCTTAAAAAAATTCACCTTAATAGCCAAACTTCTGGAGTAGAAGTAAATTAAACTCCAATAAAAAAATATGAAAACAAAAACAATTATAATTGCTGTTGGTGCAATAGTACTTTTGGCCTCAGTTGGCGGATTTATTTTAAAAAATAAACAGAATAATTATGTACAAGAAGATTCAAAAGTTGTCGCTAATAACCATGTAAAGAATGAAGAAATGGCTGTTGCTTCTACAACAATGTCTGATAAAAGTGTTGTTCAAGAAAAAATGCCTGTAAAAGAAGTTGCAAAAATTACTAGTCCATGGCTAAGTTTTACTTCTGAAATGAAAGAGATGAAATTAAAAACTCTTACTTCTACACAATACAAAGTGACTCAGGAAGGTGCAACCGAAAATCCTCACACAAACCTTTACGACCAAAATTTCGAAAAAGGAATCTATGTTGACATAGTTTCAGGTGAACCACTTTATCTATCTACTGATAAGTTTGACTCAGGTACTGGCTGGCCATCATTTGTAAAACCTATTTCTTCAAATGCTGTTACCTTAAAGACTGACAATTATTTGGTTGTTAAAAGAACTGAAGTTTTAAGTAAAATTGCCGGCTCGCACTTGGGACACATGTTTGATGATGGTCCAGTTGAGCGAGGAGGAAAGCGATATTGTATGAACTCGGCAGCATTACGTTTTGTTCCAATATCCAAAATGGAAGCTGAAGGCTATGGTCAATTTATAAGTAAATTAAACTAGTTAGGATAATTTTGTATGTAAAGTATACTTGACATTTAAAATCAAGTAGACTATACTAAAAACATGAGTAAAAATACTCACAACAAATTATTAATAAATTTATGAACACTTTAGTAAAATACATTATAGTTGGGCTAGCAATATTGCTCGCAATATATTTCGGATCAATTATTTATCAAAAATTAACCTCAAAAAACGTTATGTTAGACAAAAATTTAGAAACTGAAGTTGCAACAGGAACTTTACAAAAAATAGTTTTCTCTGGTGGGTGTTTCTGGTGTACCTCAGCTGCTTTTCACCCAGAGTATGGAGTACAAAGTGCTGTGTCAGGATATTTTGGAGGAACATCTCCTAGTCCGACTTACGAAAACCATAGTGACCACAGAGAAGCCACTATAGTGTACTTTAACACTGCCTCAACGAGCTTAAAAAAAATACTAGTTAAATATTGTCATGACATAGACCCTACTCAAACAGATGGCCAATTTCATGACTTAGGCCATAGTTATACTACTGCTATTTATTATTTTACTGATGAACAAAAAATGTTAGCCGAAGAGAGTAAAAAGATTCTGGAAGACTCTAAAAAGTTTGGTGATAAAAAAATAGCAGTTCAAATAATTGACGGTCGCCCATTTACTTTCTACCCTGCAGAAGAATATCACCAAGACTATGAAATTAAAAACCCTGTTCGCTACGAATACTACAAAAATGGTAGTGGTCGAACAGACTTCATCAAAAATAACTGGGCAAATGATAAGACGTTTGATAAATTTATAAGTTCAGCCTCTGAAATATCAGCCTCCGGGTCAGATGAACCTAGTGCCTTACCCCCTTCGTCTGAAATTTCTTCGGCCTCACATTCTTGGAAACACTTTACTCCTGAAATGAAAGCAGCAAGACTTAAAGAGCTTACTGATTTACAAATAAAAGTGACTCAGCATGAAGGTACTGAGCCCCCAGTTTCCAATTTGTACGATAAGAATTACGAAAAAGGAATCTATGTTGACATAGTTTCGGGTGAACCACTTTATCTATCTAGTGATAAATTTGACTCAGGAACTGGCTGGCCCTCGTTTGTAAAGCCAATTGATAATTCTGTAGCTACAAAATCTGATAGTAGTTATTTAATTTTCACGAGAACAGAAGTGCATAGTAAAATAGCCAGTTCACACTTGGGTCATGTATTTGATGATGGACCTGCAGATCGTGGTGGTAAACGCTACTGTATGAACTCAGCGTCATTAAAATTCATTCCACTAGCTGACATGGAAGCGCAAGGCTACGGTGAATATATTTCTCAGATAAAATAATATTTTTATATTATAAAAAATATCCAACGATAAGTTGGGTATTTTTTATGTTACACTCAAACCCAAATGGGAAATGATTTAAAAGAGCTGAAAACAAAGTTTTTAGAATATATAGAAATTGAAAAAGGGCGAGCGCACTTGACTGTGGAAAATTATGATAGATATTTAAATAGGTTTTTGGAATTTGCTGAAACAAAATTTAAAGCAACCAAAACAAATGAAATTGATGAAAAAATACTCCGCGAATATAGACTATTTTTAAATAGAGAGCTTGCCTTGCCAAAACTTTCTCGTGGTCAAAAAGGATACGGCGAAACTTTAAAAAAGAAAACCCAAAATTATTATATGATTGCACTTCGCTCATACCTAAAATTCTTAGCTAAAAATAAAGTCGCGAGTATTGCTCCGGACCAAATAGAGCTTGCAAAAGTTGGAGAGCGAGAGCTTGACCTCATGACTAAAAAGGAACTCGTTGATTTATTAGCAGCTCCTGAAAAAAAGTTTAGGAACTTAGAAAGTACAACTAAAAACAAATCTAATCAAAAAACTCTTAGTCTAAATTATATTAAAGCACTTCGCGATCGAGCTATTATCGAGACACTTTTTTCAACAGGCTTGCGTGTTTCTGAACTTATTTCTTTATCCCGTTTTCTGGATCTTGCAACTGACCAAACAAGTGTACGAGGGAAAGGCGAAAAAGTACGAGTAGTATTTTTTACTGAAGATGCAAAAAGTGCTATTAAAAAATATCTTTCTGAGAGAAAAGACACAAATAATTTTTTGTTTATCTCCCATTCTAAAATAGGACAGACCTCACCTAGCCTCTCCTTATCAAGGAAAGGAACAGGACAAGAAGATACGCCGCTTACTAGCAGAAGTGTAGAAAGAATTATTCGAGAGTATGCTATATTTTGTGGAATATCTAGAAAAGTTACGCCCCATGTTTTGCGGCACTCTTTTGCCACCAATTTACTTGGAAATGGTGCAGACATTCGCGCAGTGCAAAGAATGCTTGGACATGCAAATATTTCTACTACTCAAATTTATACTCACGTAACAGATAAAGAACTCAAAGATATTCACAAGAAATTTCACAAGAAATAATATGCAAACAAAAAATAATATATTAAAAAATATAATTAAAAATAAGATAAAATTAATAATAATATTTCTTTTACTTTTTAGTTTTATTTTGTTTGCATATTATAAATATCGAGTTAGACAGATAATTGCACAAGAACAGCTAATTTATGCAAAAAGAGTTCTTTATGAAAAAGAACTTGCTAAAGAATTAGAAAGACAAAGAATTGAAGCTGCCAGACCTAAAACTGATGTAGAGCTAGGAATAATAGAAAATCTTGGAACTGGCTATTCCGATTTTTCTGTGAGTGATTTTGCTCGTAATTTTAATATTCGTGCAGCCCTTACAAAAATTGACGGCTTGCGAATTGCGCCTGGTGAAACTTTTTCGTTACTTGAACACCTGTCACCTTTCACAAAGCAAAATGGCTACGTAAAGGGTTTGGTTATACAAGGTAACGAAATTTTACCGGAAATTGGCGGAGGTATGTGCCAGATTTCAACTACACTTTTTCGTGCAGCCATGAATTCTGGTTTAGAAATTGTGGAACGTACAAATCATTCGCTTTGGCTGCACTGGTATGATGACCAACGCTCACATACTCCTGGTACAGATGCTACAATATATGATACCAATGGTGGAAAAGATACAGATTTTAAATTTTTAAATAACACACAAGACTATATAAAAATACATATAAGAGTTGATAAAGCTGGGCACCTGAATATTGATCTTATAGGTACTAAAGATGGTAGAAAAGGAATGATTTACGAACCAAAAATATTAGAGGAATTATCAGTAGCATCTACTACTGCGAGCACAACAAATCTAACAAGCTCAAAACTTACTCCTGGGAAAACATTTTGTAATGGACCATTTAAAGGTGCAAAAGCTGTATTTACTTATGGAATAACTGACAAAGATGGAAATGAAACTTTAAAAAAGTTTTATAGTTATTACAAACCGCAAGAAAGAATTTGTAATATGGGAATTTAAAAAAAGTGTTATAATATTATCTATGAAAAAAATAATATATATTGTAGGATTAATATTAGTTATAGTGATACTCGTAGGAGGTTATTTTGGGCAAATTCTAATTCGAAAAAATATCGAGAGCGCAAGAGCGGTAACCATGTCAGAAAAGTATGTTGCCAACCTGTATTCTGAGTACAAAGTAATTGGAAAAAACTGCCAAGGTGAGGACACAAATTCTGATACCTATATTTCTTGTGATATTAGAATTCAAAAAGGGGACGATTCCACTACTGGAAAAGTTCTTAATCTTTCCTGCCCTACTCTTTGGAAATCTTTCACTGGCTCAACTTGTAAAGAAAGACTGGTTATTCCTACACAAAATTAGTTTCTTCATCAGATTCATAATTCTTGTTGTTCATCTCCACTTTTACAGACTTTAATATTTCGTAAATAGTATTAGATATGTTTTTCCAAATAAAAAAGATATTTTTCCCCGATATCTTAATTAGTCTTATATCTTTACTGTATCTAAAAAAATAATTATTAAGAAAAAAGTCTAAATTTCCCACTTCAAGATTAGGAAAATATTTTAACTTTTGAATAAGAATGTTTCTAATAATTCTGTATTTCTCGTCACTTTTAAACTCTTGAAAAGTAAATTTAGAACTTTCAATACTTTTTGGAGATTCTATTGACATGCTATAATTATCTCATAAATTTCTTTAATATGAAAATAATTACTTGGAATGTAAATGGAATTAGGGCTATATGGAAAAAAGAGGATCTCCAGGCCCTAATAAAAAAAGAAAAGCCAGATATTTTATGTTTGCAGGAAACAAAAGCAAATGTAGAACAACTTGAAGATGATACTAAAAACCACGAGGGCTACTACACTTTTTTTGAATCTTCAACTATACGCAAAGGTTACTCTGGGGTAAGTATTTATAGTAAAAACCAACCAATAAAAGTGACAGGCACCCTTGGGGTCAAAAGTTTTAGAGACGATGAAGGTAGAACAATTGTTGCTGAGTATTCTAAGTTTTATATCGTAAATTGCTATTTCCCAAACGGTGGTAAATCTCCCGAACACTTTGCATACAAACTTGATTATTATAAACACTTCTTAGAACTAGTAAATAAGCTTGAAAAGTCAAAACCAGTAATATTTATGGGGGATGTAAATTGTGCACAAGAAGAAATAGACCTTGCTCGACCTAAAGAAAATGCTAATAGTGTGGGTTTTACTTTGCCCGAACGAGAAGAAGTAAGAAAATTTTCCGAATCATTTGTAGATGTGTGGAGGCAAGAAAACCCGGGAGTTTCTGAATATACTTGGTGGGACATGAAAAGTGGAGCACGTGCAAGAAATATTGGCTGGAGAATTGACTATATTTTTATATCTAAAAGTTTACAAAATAAAGTAAAGCAAATAAAAATACTGGGTGACCAGTTTGGATCTGATCATTGCCCAGTATTTTTAGAGATTGATTTGTAAGAATTTAAAGAGCAGTATTTGGCGAAGAAACGAACGATGGAGACTCGCCATGGCCTTTTACCCCACAAGCTTTCATGTCTACGTCAAAAGTTTTCCAAGCAGAGTTTCTAGTTATTCGAAGTGATGTATTTGCAGTTTGAGCGTCAACTTTATAAGCTTTCCAGGCCTCCAATCTTTTTGTTTGACGAACTTTTTTATCTGTCTGTGACCAGGCATCTTTTAAACTTGCTAATCTCTTTTGTAAAGCCACTTTAATAGATGCTCCGAATGCATCATGACCAACAATAAGTGCGTTTTCTCTTTTGTCCAGACTTGCATTGACGCAATCAACCTGAGTTGAAGTTGCAGTAGTAACTCCAGTTGTAGTACCTGTCGAAGTTTGAGCAAAAGCTAAAACTGGACCTGCTAATAATAATCCTGTTAATATTTTTTTCATAATTTTTAATATGTTAATAATGTTGCACTCATGATTATTTATACGCTTACAAAACTATTCTGTGACTGCCAATATTCCAGGTAGGGTGCCATTGGACAAAAATTCTATCATTGCCCCTCCGCCAGTAGAAATATGTGTAAAATTCACCTCTCCTCCTTCAGATTTGAATTTATCGATCTCTGTTACGGTATCTCCGCCCCCTACAATCACTATTTTATCTGGCATATTACCCAAATTTTTCACAAGTTCTTTTGTACCAAAATCAAACCCTTCTTCATAATATCCTACCGGACCATTCCAAACTATAGTTTCTGAAATCTTGGCAATCTGTAAAATTTCTTTTAGAGTCTCTGGCCCAAAATCGATAATTTTTTCTCCTTCACGTAATCGATGCGGTTCTCTTATTTCTTTTTCTCCTGTTTCAATGTCAGAGGGTAAAAATATTTTACCAGTTTTTTTAGCCTCTAAAACTTTATCACTCAAAACTACCTCTTCGTCTACCAAACTTTTTTGCAAATTGAAACCTTCTTTTCTCCAAAAGGAGTGAGCAAGAGCACCACCAACAAATATTTTATCTGTTAAATTTAAAAATTTTTCAAGCATTGGAAGTTTGGTATCAAATTTTGCACCTCCTACAAGTAAAAACATTGGCTTTTTAGGAGTGAGTGCAAGAGATAATTTTTCTATTTCAATTTGAAACTTTGGACCAAGTGCACATTTGTCTCTTCCTAAGATACTTGGTATTCCGACTATACTTGCGTGTTTACGGTGGCTAGCTGAGAATGCTTCATTTACATAAAACTCACCGAGATTTGCCAAGTTTTTTGCAAAATCCAAATCATTCTTTTTCTCGCCTGGGTTTAGTCGCAAATTCTCAAGCAAGTAAACATCCCCTTTTATCATGTTTAGATGTTTGGGATTTGTGTCTTTGGTAAAATAAAAATTTTCTATTTTATCTGACAAGTACTCGGCAACTTTTTCCAAACTCCCTGACTCTTTATGTGCTAATATAACCACTCTAGCACCTAGACTTTGTAAATCTAAAATAGTAGGTAAAGCATCTTGAATTCGAAAATCATTTAAAATATCACCATTTTCATTTGTTGGCACATTGAAGTCTACTCGCAAAAGCACTCTGGTATTTTCCTTAATTTCTAAGTCATTTATAGTATTCATAAAAATATTATACCAGATTATCAAGCAAATTTTTCCACTTCTCTAAGTCACTACTTGCTCTTCCTATTAAAACACCATCACAATCTTCTATTTCTAAAATCTCTTTAATATTTTTCTCATCCACTGACCCACCATATAAAACTTTAATATTTTTACCACCAGGTAAAATAGTTTTTATGAATTTTAAAGTCTCCTCAATTTCCTGTTTTGAGGCGGCGCGGAGAGCTGTGTTGCCTATCGCCCAAATCGGTTCATAAGCGACTATTAATTTTTCTAATTTTGTAAACTCAATATTTTTAAGATCCTCTTTAATTTGTAGTTCAAGCATTTTTTTCCACTCTTCTCTATTAGCTTCTCCAGTACACAAAATAGCGAGCAAATCATTATTAAGTAAATTTTTTAATTTTTGATTTATGTCTTCGTCTCTATCACCTTGAATATTTGTTCTATTACCTCTTCTTTCTGAGTGACCAACAATACTTCCTGCAACTCCAATATTTTTTGCCATTTTATATGACACTTCACCTGTATGTGAACCATTTTCAAATTTGGAAATATCTTGGAGAATAAATTTCTCATTTTCAAACTCTTTTACAAGCTCACTTGCAAAAACGTTTGGCACAGCAAATAACACTTTGTTCTCTTGTCCTGTTCCTCTCCTTACTAAGGAGAGGTTAGGTGAGGTCTGCACTAGCTTATTTGCACTTTCAATATTTTCAGGGTTCTCTTTCCAGTTGGCAACTATTAATTTCATATTTTTAAGTATAACAAAAAAAATCAGATTTTAATCTGAATTTTTTTATTTATCTATGAGTTTAAAAATTGAAAAAACTTTTAAATTTTAAAAATATACTTTTAGGAATACTTACTTGTACATTTTCTTCTGACTGCATCTCGGCTTGAGGAGGTCTTGGCATGTCATCTTCGTACCTAAAAATTGGTCGAGTCATACTTGCCATGCTTCCTGTTGCCATTGTTCGAGTAGCCATCATACCTCGCATCCTGTCACGCATTTCATTACGCATCATTTTCATTGTTGTACTACTTGTACCGCTCGCCATCATTCCCTTCATTCTTTCTTTCATATCGCCGCGCATCATTGGCATTGTTCCAGATGCAGTTGAGGAGGCATTACGGTTAGGTCTATCGCTCCCTTCTCTTTCATGGTTACTATCAATTTTTGCACCCCTGTCTTCATTATTACCACCCCTATCTTCATTATCACTACCTCGACTTTGTCGAGCGCCTCGCCTATCCTCTTGTCTGTTACCTTGTGAGTCATCTCGTCTTTCATCACCCCCAAACCATCTGTCAAATATCCCTGGTTCACGTCTTGGTGGTGGCGGAATTTGTCTTCCCTCATTTCCCATATCTCCATTAAAATTCCCACCTCCTTGTACTTGAGAATTTTGAGCAAATGCTGAAACAAAAATTAAAGACGTTGTCGCACCTAATCCAACTATTTTAGTAAATTTCATGTTTTTGTATTTTATTATCGAACACACTTTATTCTTAGTTTTATCCAACTTGTGTTTGATCATTTTAGTCTTACATGTAATCGTTTTTACTGCAAGTAAGTATTTGCAAACTGCCCTGTAATAAGTTAGTATAGAGCTATGAACCACAACGACTTAACGGACGAACAAATAGCGCTTTTAGTACAAAAAGGAGACAAAAATGCTTATGGCGTCCTTATAGAGCGGTATGAAGCAAAAATGAAGCGCTATGCTCACCGATTTTTTAGGGAAAAAGAAGAGATAACCGACCTAGTTCAAGATGTTTTTATAAAAGTTTATGTAAATTTGCAAAGTTTTGACCCAAACCAAAAGTTTAATTCTTGGATTTATCGTATTGCCCACAATGAGTATGTAAATAAAATTGCTTGGAAATCTATCCGGAAATTTGTCCCTATAGACTCCGATGAGCTCATTCCACTTGGAATATCGGCACCGGAAAATGTAATGCGTGATGCAGTAGAGAAAAACGAAAAAGAGATAATGGAAAAGTATCTATCGCAAATAGACGATAAATACCGGACCCCAATTATCATGTTCTACTACGAAGACATGAGCTATGACGAAATAAGTGACATTTTACAAATTCCAAGTAATACTGTAGGAGTAAGAATAAAAAGAGGTAAAGACAAACTGAAAAAAATAATCGAAACCAAATAATTATATGAAAGACAATATTTTAGAAAAAATAAATAGAAACAACGTAAAAATGACTTCTAAAAACTACTATACCTTAAAATGGATAACCAATTTGTTATTTACAATATTTTTTGGAATGCTAGCAGTTTATATTTTTGCTTATGTAGTTTTTTTGTTTGTGGACTCGGGGTTAATTTATATACCAATTAATAGTTTTACAAACTTGGTCAAGTTTATTATCGAAGTTCCTTGGACTCTGGTGTTTTTGGGGTGTTTGTCGGTGTTTTTATTTTCAAGAACTTCTAAAACTTTTTATAAAATATACAAAAAACCATTTCTAAACTTCTTTTTTTCCATTATTATCATTATTCTTCTCTCTCACATTATATTTGTAAAAGTTGGACTCATGAAAATGCTCAAAGACGAGGCTTATAAAGACCATTTACAACTTGCACCCGAAAAACTTTTAGAATTTCGAAATTCTCAAACTGGTACCCTTTTTAATGGCTACGTAGTAGCAACAACTACAACTTCAATAATTATTGAGACTGTAGAGAACGAAACTTTAGAAGTGACTTCTGATTCTTACCTGAATTATAACGAGTTTTTAGTTGGTACGCATGTAAATGCTTATGGCGAAAGGATAAATTCTAGAGTGTATGCAAATAAGCTTATAATTGTTGAGTAATTTGTGAATAAAATAGTAGATGTTGTTTGTAATTTTTTCTAATTTGAAACGCATAATATATATGTAGAGAAAGTTAAATAAAAAACTCTACATCCAAAAAAACCATGCAACAAATTGTAGCTAAATCGTTTTTTACTGATACGGGCATTACGCAAGTTCAGATTTTGAAGGATAAGAAACGGTGTAGCCGTTCTTAAACCTACATACAATTGAATAAAACAAAAGCCGGATTAGACTCCGGTTTTTGTTTTCTATTTTTTTTATTTATTTCCTTTTACTTAAAATACTATCTACGAGCCCATATTTTTTTGCTTCTTCCGCAGAAAGCCAGTAGTCCCTGTCTTGATCTTTTTCAAGCTCGGCATATGTTTTACCACAATTTTTGGCTAATATTTCTGTTAGTTTTTTCTTTATTCTTAAACTTTCTTTTAAATTAATTTCAATATCAGATATTTTACCTTCAGCTCCGGAACTCGGCTGATGAATCATCACGGTAGCATTTGGAAGTAAAAACCTTTTACCTTTTGTCCCACTAGAAAGCAAAAATGCACCCATAGAGGCTTGTACACCCATTCCGTATGTTGCTACATCACATTTTAAAAATTGCATTGTGTCGTAAATTGCAAGTCCAGAATATACACTTCCTCCTGGTGAGTTAATGTAGAACTTAATGTCTTTTGTTGAGTCATCTGCTTCCAAGAAAAGCATTTGAGCCACAATTAAACTAGCTGTATGGTCATTAACGTCTTCATTTAGAAAAATAATTCTTTCTTTTAAAAGTCGTGAATAAATATCATAAGCTCGCTCGCCATTGGCCGTTTTTTCTAAAACTGTAGGTATTAACATATATTTATTTGTATGTGAGCAATATATATTTTTTATAGTATAATGTCAAGGACCCCACCTAACCTCCCCTTAATTAAGGGGAGGGATAGGACAGATATGAAAATACATAGATTTTACATAGAAAAAATAGAAGTCAGTAATGAGCAAATCATTTTAGAAGACAAGGATTTGTTAAACCAAATTTTGAATGTTTTTAGAATGGATGTTGGAAGTAAATTTAATATTTTTGGTAAAGATGAAGGAGAAAATAAAGAGTATTTTGTAGAGATAGCCGGTAAAAGTAAAAAAGAAATTACATGTAAAGTTTTGGAAGAAAAAGAGGTTTTAAAACGTGACGGAAATGTAACTCTAGCATTTTCAATGATTAAAAAAGAAAATATGGAACTAGTACTACAGAAATGTACCGAGATTGGGGTTTTTAAGTTTATTCCTCTTTTAACAGAAAGAACAGTTAAAACTGGTTGGAATAATGAGCGAATGCAGAAAATAATAGTTGAGGCGACTGAGCAAAGTGGTTGGGGTGAAGTACCAGAACTTGTAAATGAACCTGTGAAACTAGAGAAATATCTAAAAGAAAATACTAGTCAAAATATTTATGTTTTAGATTTTGCTGGTGCTGCTTTGGAAACTATTCCTCTCCTTTTTTCTGGTAGGTTAGGTGAAATAATTATTTTAGTAGGTCCAGAAGGTGGGTTTTCGGAATCTGAGCGACAATTATTTAAGAAATATAATTTGAATATCATTTCTCTTGGCAAAAATGTTTTGCGTGCTGAAACTGCTTGTATTGCAATTTCTTCACTTCTGCTTTTATAAAACAAAAAGAAAACACGATTTCGAAAGGGTAAGGCACTTGTTCATCTACCTGTAGAAACGTGTTTTCTTTTTGTTTTTTATTAATGATTGTGCCCTTCGTGACTGCCAAATATCTCTTTTTCATCTGGTACTTTTCCCGTTGTCACAAACTCACCAACGAGCGTATTTGTCATTCTCTCTTCCGAGTAGGCTCTTGCTCTTTCTTCGTCTACATCTTTATACTGAGTCATTAGGTGTGAAACTTCTCCTTTTAAAGTTTCTTCAGATACTTTTATATCTTCTTTCTTTGAAATTGCATGAAGTGCTAATTGCAATATCACAGACTTTTTTGCATTTGGAATTTCACTTTCTTTCCACTCACCCAATGTCTTTTTCATGTGTTTTAAGTAGTCTTCAAAGCTTACTCCCATTTGCGAGAGATCAGCCGTTATTTTACTTTGCATTTTTGACAGCTCATTTTCTACAAGACTATTTGGAATCTCGGTCTTAGTTTCAGCGATTAATTTTTCAAATATTTCCCCTTTTCTTTTCTCCTCAGCTTTCCATTTCTTTTCACTCATTATATTTTCCTTAATTCTAATTTTCAAATCCTCTACTGTTTTAAAGTCTCCAACACTTTTCAAGAATTTTTCGTCTATTTCTGGCATTTCTTCCACTTCTGTTCCATCATCTTTTTTAACTTTAGTTATCCTCATTCTTCTCAGTTCTTCCAAAGCATCACTTACTTCATCTTCTGAAGGGTCTTCTATTTTATCTTCCACTATTTCTTTGTGTAGTTTTTTATAATCTGGAAGATCAACCTCAGGTAAAACATCGGTCAATATTTGGTATTCAAAGTCTTCACCTGGCGTAACTTTTAAAATTTGTATTTCAGGCTTCCCAATGGCCTCTATTTTTTCACTCACTATAACTTGCACATAATTCTTGTCTACTGCAACATAGCCCATTTCTTGGCGAATTGGGAACTCTCCATAGTTCTTCACAAACGCCTCATATGGTACTTTTCCATCACGAAACCCGTTTAGCTTTGCATCTCCCAAAACCTTCTTTTTTGCGTCTTCTACGCAAGTTTCAAAGTCCGCACTCGGTACTGTTACAAGCACTTTCACTTGCGAATTCGGAAGCTTTTCAACTTTTACTTTGTAGCTCAAATTCGATTTTGTGTTTGTTGTCATATGTTTATATTTATTCTTTTTTTATTAGTTCTTTTTTGTTTAATTTTAAATTAATTTTTATTTGCGCACTATACCACAAAACCCTTATTTTTTCAATCAAAAAACACCTCGATATATGAGGTGTTTTTAAAATTTGACAACCTTATTAAATAAATTTAATACTTTTTATTATTTTTTCTAATATAACTTGCTGATTATCCTTTGAGAGGTTTTTAACTTTTGTTCGAATATAGAAATTATTGTTTCCATTTTTAATTAATATATATGACATAAAATATCCTTTTTCATCATTAAATCCTGCCGCAGGTTCTTCTTTAGGAGTTTTAAGTTCTGAAATTGAAATAAAATTATTTTTTATAGTGGCATCATAATAATATCTTGGAGTGCTAATTATTTCATAAGGATTTACATCAATTGTTAAATAACTTCCTTGAGTTTTATTTTCCAATGTAACATTTACCTCATCAATCTCATCTGTTTTAAATTGCTTGTCATTAGTTATAGTGTACCCATTTGGATATTCAAATGTAAACAAAAACTTATTATTTGTGTAAGTTTTTAAATTATTTTTATCTTCTCCACAAATCATAGAATTAATCTTCGCCAAAGTTTTTGGTCCCACTGCCCCTGTTGGATTAATACCATTTTGTATTTGGAATTTTTTAACTAAAAGTGTTACATGATCTCTGTAATTACCACCAGTATAATCACTCATACCATCATAAACAAAATCTGGATTTATCTTTTTTAAAAAATTAAATAATCTTGTCACATCTCCATTTGTATCGGCGTCGGTTTTACTTTACCAAAGAGTTTGAGTAAGTTTTCGACAAGTGTTTGTACTACCATCAGTTGTACTTTGCGTAATATTGTTAGGTAATAACTTTTGTAATTCTGTAATAACCTTGTTTACTTGCGTGGTTCTCCAACTAGTATCAGTAGTTTGTAACATTCTTTGATAAAAAGAATTTATTGACTCTGTTCCTATTTCCCCAAAACTTTGTGCAGAAACCAAATTTGTAATTAAAAATATTGGTAAGAGGTAAATTATTTTTTTCATCTTTATTTTTTTTGTTTATAATTTAACAGTGTTCAGTGGAATTCATAATATATATATATATATTACTTGTGGATAACTTTTATTTAAAAATTTATAAAATTAAACTTTCTAAAAATTGTTGGGCTGGTAGAATTTGATTTAATTTATTTACTTGAGTTCCATTTCTTAAATTTTTAACAACCTGCACAGCGGGTATATTTGTTTTTTCGGAGAAAGTTTGTAGGTTTTTTGCCAAATCTCTGTCTGATAATTTAACTTCTATAAGTTGCTCCAGCTCATCATTCTTATCAACAATAACAAAATCAACCTCTCTACCATCTTTATCCCTTAAAAACATTAATTTTTTTTTATCACCATACAGATCCAAACTCCCTGAAATATGTTTTTGTAAAGCATTTGCTACCAGGTTTTCAAAAACAGCACCTTCATCACCTTTAACAAGTCCAGAGTCGTAAAAATAAACTTTTGGGGCTTTTAAAATTGATCTATTAATTTTCTTTGAATAAGGTTTTATTATAAAAATAATATAAAGGGCTTCAAAGATATCAATGTATTTTTTTACTGTTGTATCAGCAATTTCAACATCTCCGGCAATATTTGAATATGAAATAGGAGAGCCAATTTTTGTTTGTAAAATTCCAAATACTTCACGCATAGCTTTAAATTTATTAATATCTTTGAAATCTAAAACATCTTCTTTTATTAATCTATCAATATAGTTTTCTCTCCATCGGTCCGCATCCACTTTACTTTCCATTAAAAATGGCTCAGGAAACCCCCCTCTTTCAATAAGTCTTTCAAGGTCTCCTTTGTAGTCCGTTAGTGACATTTCTTTCAAAGAAATCGGTAACAAATGATGAACAAAAAATCTTCCCGCCATTGAGTCACCCGCTTGCCTATAAGTTTCTAGTTTGGCACTACACGTAACTAACATGTGCATATTTGGGTTTCTTGTATCAAATATTCCTTTCAAATAATTTTTCCATTTCGGCATTTTGTGTAGCTCATCTAAAACTATCAAATCCACACCGGATAACCAATCCATTTTTTTAATCAGTGTTCTGTCGGTAATGTTGTCATAATTCAAATATAAAGGATTTTTGTATTCCTTCATAATATCCTTAGTCAGCCAAGTTTTTCCTACTTGTCTTGGTCCAACTACAAAAACCATTTTTTTCTTTAAATCTTCAAGAATTTGTTTTTTCTGTTCTCTTATCATATTTGTGATATACGACTATTATAGTTCATAAACAGAAAAAGTCAAGACTATTTCTGTTTATTAACAGAATTAGGCATAATTTACCTATTTTATTGACTATTATTATCTGTAATCCAAATTAGACAAACAAAGACAATATCTTCTATTTCCTCACCTCAATCTCCACCTTCGGATAATTTGTAACCTCTACTTTATTTTTCTCAGCGTAGTTCTTTTGTTTTATTTCTTTTTGTTTTAAGTCATAAGTTAGCATCATTAAAAAAATGAGAATTGCTACTATTGCAGATATTGTATAAAGAAAAATAAAAACTTTGTTTTGTGACATATTTTTATGCCTCTTCTGAAAATATTTCTTCTCTACCTATCTTCTCTTCAGGAATTTCTACTTTTTCATCTGATAGGTTTTCTGATTTCTTCTCTTCTCTTACTTGCTCTACTATCTCTTCTTTCTCTTCAGCAATATTCTCTTTAACATCAATTTTCCAACCAGTTAGACGAGCTGCGAGACGTACATTTTGTCCACCACGCCCAATGGCTAGAGAAAATTGGTCTGTGTTTACCAAAACACTTGCTTGTTTATTTTCTTCATCTATTGAAAGCGAAACTACTTCAGCTGGGGAAAGTGCTGCTTTTATAAACTCTTTTGTGTCTTCACTCCACTCGATGATGTCAATTCTTTCTCCGTGAAGCTCTTTAGTAATCTGATTTACACGTGTTCCTCGGCCTCCAACACATGCTCCTACTGGATCAATGTTTTGGTCATGAGCAACTACCGCTATTTTTGCACGTCTTCCTGGTTCACGTGCTACAAACTTTATTTCTACTGCACCACTTGCAACTTCTGGAGCTTCCTCTTTAAAAAGTTCAACTAAAAATTTTGGATGAGTACGTGAAAGCTTTAAAGAAAGTCCTTTTATGGAGTCGTCTGATTTGAAAAGGTAAGCTCGAATTCTCTCGCCTGATTTAAAATTCTCCCCTTGAATTTGCTCGTCTTGAGAGAGTATTGCTGTTGCTCGGCCAAGGTCAATAAACACATTACCCCTTTCTGCGCGCTGAACGGTACCGGTTAAAATGCTTCCTTCTTTTTCTGCAAACTCTTCTGTAAGACTTGCTTTTTCTGCCTCACGAAGCTTTTGCATAATTACTTGTTTAGCTGTTTGAGCCGCGATTCGGCCAAAGTCGTCTTGAGTTTCAAGAGGAAAAACAATTTCATTGCCCACTTCACTATCACGCTTTATGAGTTTAGCATCACTAAGTTTTATGTGTTTTTCATCGTTGAATTTTGGTCTATCATCTTCATCATCTTTTTCTTGTTCCTCATTTTCAGGAAACCAGCAATTAGTTTCGTCAACGATTAGTTTAGTTTGCACAAAGTCCATTACTCCAGTATCCATATTTAAAACACACTTTACTACTTGGTCTTTGTCGGCATATTCTTTTTTATACGCAGCCGCAAGTGAGGCTTCTACTGCGTCTATTATTTTGTCTTTAGAAATTCTTTTTTCTGTTTCAATGAATTCTAAGGCTTGTTTTAATGCTTTTATATCTATCATATATTATTTGTCCTATTCCTCTCCTTGATAAGGAGAGGTTAGGTGGGGTATTAATTTTGAATTAAAATTCCGAAACTTTCGTTTCGGGTCTGTAGTTCTTTTTCAGTCTCACACATTTACTAACAAATAAAATATATCATATTTATTATAAAAAAGAAAGAGCGCGCACTTGGGGGTACGCGACTCTTTTGACGACCCAAAGGTCAAAACCTAAGTGTCATAATAGTCGTAAATCGGTTCTCCGTTCCATTTGTCTTTAAGACGAAGGAGGAAGCCGATACAGTTGAAGATGGGCTCGGCAAGAAACCAACCCATCTCTTTAATGTTGAGACCCATGACGTTTCCCTTTTGTTTTGGTTGTCGTAATATAATTTTACAGTAAAATACAAACTTGTCAAGTAATAAAAATTCCGAAAGAAAAAGGGACTTTGTCAGAGTCCCCCAGGCTTTGCCCTATAGTTGTTCAGGATTTTTCGGACGCTGATTCCGATCATATTCTCCAAGCTCTTTGCGCGACGAGGTGAATATGAAGACTCCAAACGCAATACCTAGTACACATGACTCCCAGATGAACTCACACCTTATTATAGAGAGGTCAATGGCCCAGTATACTGACACGAAAAATAACGCGCACAAAGTAATTCCCACAACCAGTGAGAAGACCAGATCCCCGATCCAATTAATCATCTTACTTCCCCCGAAGTTGTTGTTGGTGTTTCCACCGTATTTATTATTATAAACTATAATCTCATCTTGTCAAGTACTTTACAAAATCCCCTTATTTTGCTTTACTTATTCTCAGATTCGAGTTTAAGAGAATCAAAAATACAAATTTTATGAATAAAGCAGCACTAGTGGAAGTAATGCAAGGTGTAACAAACGGCACAAAAACTCAAAGTGAAGAAATTATGGAAGCAATGCTTGAAGCTATTACAAAGTCTTTGAAAAAAGGTGAGGATGTGACAATTGCTGGTCTTGGAGCGTTTTCAACAAAGACAAGAAAAGCACGAATGGCACGAAACCCTAAAACCGGTGAACCAGTTTCAGTAGCTGCAACTAGAGTTGTAAAGTTTCGAGTAGCGAAAGCTTTGAAGGATATTGTAGCGATGAAGTAGATTCGCCTCGTCATCCCAAAAGCACAAAACACCAAAGCAGTCTGGTGTTTGGTCTGGGTGTCCGGACTTGTCGGTTTTTTCAAAGGACATGAAAAACATCGCCGCGTCATCCCCAAGTAGAAAAAACGCAAAGTAGTTTGCGTTTTTTCTACTTGGTGAGCCTTCTCGAGATAGAACCAAATGATTCATTATCCTGTAAGGCTTTTTAATACTTTTTTAGTATGTCACAACGACCCTTCTCGAGCGACTATAAAAAGTGACAAAAGTGACACAATTTGACCTTTTAAAATTGTAATTAACTGTCACTTTTTTATAATAAAACCTACATCATTTGTATCTATTTATATTTACATGGTATAATATATATAGTTCTTTTTATTTATCATACGCTACTTACGGAAAAGGTCTTTATCATTAAAGAATACTGGTCGTAAGTGGTCCAACAAGTACTAATACATCGTTGTTTTTATATAATGATTTACACGCCTAAAAAACGTGATGCCATATGATTCTGGCTAAAATGAATCAT
>JBBQKQ010000014.1:0-19314 GCA_038326985.1 Minisyncoccia bacterium
TATGCAAAACAAAATAAACAGTTTGAGAAACAACCACATGCTTAGACTTGGTGTGATCCTTGAGCTTATGATAATCGTTGCAGTGCTATACTTTAGAAATGTAGATACAGGTCAATTAACAAGTGTAGACGGAGCCAAGGGAGAACTTCAAGCAAATTATAAACCCGACACCACAGAGAAAAAGTTTTATCTTGGAATCTTTGCAATTCTTAGTGCAGCTTTGGGACTTGAGGCAACTAAAAATGACTTTGATTTAAAAACTCTGAAAAAAGTGTTGCGGGATAAGTCTGGAAATGTTGTTAGTGCGGAAGATGTTGCATCTGGAAAGGTGGTGGGAAAGGGAACAGACGAGTACAACTGTGATGATTTTCAAACTCAAGCTGAGGCACAAATATTTTATGATAAAGCGGGGGGCGTGAGCGGAGATACCAATAGGTTGGATGGTGATAAAAATGGTGTTGCTTGCCAGGCTCTACCAAAAACTGCAAAATAATATTTCAGGTGTTATAATTGTGTTATGAAGATTATTGATGACTATTTAGATACTGTATCAATGTATAAATTGCTTGTATGGGGACTATCTGCGTTATCTTGCTATTCTTTGGTTTTGAGTATTTTAAAACTCAATGGCTTACCAATATTAAACTCAATATTTACTCTCTTTGTCCTTATAATTTCGGGACTATTTTTTCAGCATATATTTTCTAAATTATGGAATGCTCCCTCAAACATTGACTCAACCATTATCTCAATTCTGATTGTCTTTTTAATTGTAGCACCTGTAGAAAATGCTTTCGATATTCTAAGCCCACAAGGGTATTTATTGCCTATCATACTATCCTTTTGTGTTGTTGCTTCAAAATATCTTTTGCAGTTAAATAAGACTCATATTTGGAATCCCGCAGTATTCGCAATAATAATAAATTCATTTTTTTTAAATGGGTTTAATATTTGGCAAGTTGGCTCAATATATATGTTTGTTCCAGTTTGTGTATTTGCATATTTAATATTGCGCAAACAAAAACTTTTCTATTTATTTTTTACTTATTTATTTTTTTCACTTATAATATCAGGATTATTTAATTTAGAAAATGTCCTAACCATATCATTTTTGAAAAGCTTTTTTCTCTCTTCACCAATAATTTTTTTTGCAAGTGTAATGTTGACTGAGCCTACAACACTCCCAGACAGAAAATACAAAAGATACATTTATGCTTTTTTTGTATCCATTGTTGCTAACACTCCTTTTAGCCTAAGCTTTTTCCCCGCACTAAGCACCTCACCAGAAATTGCACTTTTTATTGCAAACATATTTTCATATTTTACATCTTTTAGAAAAAGAATAATATTAAGATTTGTTGAGAATAGAAAAATTGCTGAAAATACTTATGAGTTTATTTTTAATCCTGATCAAAAAGTAAATTTTGTTGCAGGGCAATACGCAGAACTGACATTGCAACATAAAAATGCTGACACTCGGGGAATACGCCGTTACTTCACAATTGCATCGGCTCCAATTGATAAATATATTAAATTTGGGATTCGCATATCTCCAAAAGATGGAAGTAGTTTTAAAAAGGCACTTTTAAACTTAAAAGAAAACGAGTCAGTGTTAATGAGTTCTATAAGTGGTGATTTTGTATTAAGCCAGAATAAAAATGATAATATTGTTTGCATTGCTGGTGGTATTGGGGTAACTCCATTTATAGCTTTTCTAAAATCCGATAAAAACCTCTCCAATAGGCTAACCTTGTTTAATTTTAATAAAACTGAAGTGGATATTTCCTACAGAGAAGAGCTGAAAATGTTGGAGTTTGATGGGGTAAAAATTATTAATATTTTAGGGAGTTTTCTAACCCAAGAAATATTATCAGCACACCTTGATTTAAGTAAGGAAAAAATAGATAATTATAGGTTTTATATTTCTGGCCCACCAAAGATGGTAGAAAATTATGAAGCAATACTTGTTAATATGGGTATAAAAACATCAAAAATTATGACAGACTATTTTCCTGGGTATAATTAAAAATTTATGACAAAAGTGAAGAAGTGGGAAAGTATGGGCACCCATTGGAAAGTAGAAGTGTGGGATGAAATAGGGGATTTGGAGTTTGAAAATTTAATGAGTGAGATTATTAAAATGAGTAACGATTTTGATAATAAATATTCTAGATTTAAACCAGATTCTTTTGTTACACAAATTTCAAAAATAACTGGCGTTGTAGAAATTGATGAAGATTTTTTAGAAATACTAAAAATATATTTTAAAATTAACAATTTAACAAATGGTAAAATAAACCCATGTATAGGAAATACTATTTCAGATTTTGGCTATGACGCAAACTATAGTTTAGTTAAAAAAGAAATTATTCGACTAACTCCAAAATTTGAAGATGTAGTTGAGATTTTAAGCACCAATTCCCCCCTTGAGAAAGGGGGGGTAGGGGGGATTTTACTTAAAACTTTTTGTCTCTTTGACTTTGGTGCTATAGGGAAAGGGTATTTTGTAGATATGGTGGTCAAATTCTTGAAAGAAAACAACATTAAAAAGTTTTTAGTCGACGCAAGTGGGGATATTTATTTTCATAATGTTTTAGATGATGAAAAATATAGGTGTGGACTAGAAAACCCTTTCAACTTTGAAGAAGTTTTGGGGATTGTAGAAATACATAATTCTGCACTTTGTAGCTCAAGCACAAATAGAAGAAACTGGAGTATGGAAAACAATGAAAATCTAAACCACTATATCGACCCAGACAAGCTTAAAAGTGTAGATGAAATAATTTCTACTTTTGTTGTAACAAAAGACACAACCACTGCTGACGCGCTTAGCTCAGCATTATTTTTTGTAAAACCGGAAACACTTTTAAAAGAATATGAATTTGAATATTTGGTCGTAAATAATAATAAACAATTTTCTTCTAACTTTTTGCCTGGGATTTTATTTTAGCTAGTGCGACATTAAAACCAATTGGAGTAAGTGAAGAACCGTTTACATTATCAAGATTAACATCAGATATTTTTTTACCTACTATTGCTGTATTTAGTCCACTGGCAAACTTATCTTGCCACATTTTACTAGTTCTGTCTGTTGCTAAACCTGTAAATTTTACTGAAGTAATAATATTATTAGCTAAAATAATATCAATGGAAAGTTTTTCTTGCCCACTAGGAGATTGATACGAACCTTCAGATGAATAAGCTCCATCTTTATAAGAAGACCCGGTCTGCTCCGCTGCAACATCTACAGCTTGTTTTTTGATTTCAGCATTTGCAATGTCTACATTTTGATATTTATAATAATAATAGCCAAAAAATCCCATCACGGCAACAGCAATTACCCCTCCTATGTATTTGATATATTGCATATTTTTTATTGTTCATAGTATACTACGCATTATGAACAAAAATCTTTCTAGCATATCATTTAGCAAAATTTGGAAAAATCTTGGACCAGGCTTAGTCACTGGTGCATCTGATGATGACCCGTCAGGCATTGCCACATATTCACAAGCGGGGGCAAAGTTTGGTTTTCAGTTCCTCTGGCTTTCAATTTTTACTTTTCCACTAATGGCAATAGTTCAAGAAATGTGTGCAAGAATAGGGCTTGTATCTGGAAAAGGACTAACAAAAAATATAAAAGAAAACTTTTCAAGACCAGTTCTTTATTTTATAGTATTACTTTTTATTATAGCGAATACTTTTAATTTGGCTGCCGACTTGGGTGCCATGGCTTCCGTTTCCCAACTTCTTTTACCTTCTATAAGTTTTGTAAATTATTTGATAATCTTTGCCTTTATAAGCTTACTTTTACAGATTTTTCTCAATTACCAACAATATTCAAAATATCTAAAATATTTAGCATTTTCACTTTTATCATATATTGTCTGCGCTATTTTTGTAAACTTTAACTGGAGCGAAGTTTTATATTTTACTTTTCTACCAACACTTCACTTTTCAAAATCAGAGATATTTTTAGTATGTGCAATTCTGGGTACTACCATCTCACCGTATTTATTTTTTTGGCAAAGTGATACTGAAGTGGAAGAGAAAAGACAAGTGAGTAAACAAATTATTAAAAATATGAGAAGTGACATTTGGTCGGGAATGTTTTTTTCAAATTTAATAATGTTTTTTATCATTCTAATTTGTGGCGCGACACTTTATAAAAATGGAGTCACTAACATTGAAACTGTTAAAGATACTGCCGAAGCACTTCGACCTTTTGCGGGTAATTTTGCCTATCTTCTTTTTGCCCTAGGTGTTATTGGGACTGGTTTGCTCGCAGTCCCAATTCTTTCTGGCTCTATTGCTTATGCAGTTTGTGAAAGTTTGGATATTGGGTTTGGTTTAAACAAGAAATGGTGGGAAGCAAAAATATTTTATGGAATTATAGTTACAATTGTATTTCTGGGCGTGATTTTGAACTTGTTTAGTTTTAACCCCATAAATATGTTGATTTACTCCGCTGTTTTAAATGGTATTATCGCACCTTTTATTTTATATTTTATAGTTTCAATTTCATCATCCTCAAAAGTTATGGGAGCTTTTACTAATTCTACTATTACAAAATTTTTCGGCTGGCTAACAATTTTCCTTATGGCTATGACCAGTATCGCAGCTGTATTTTCAATATTTTTATAAGACCCCACCTAGCCTCCCCGAATTTCGGGTAGGAAAAAACAAATAAAAAAATAGCTAAGTCGTGTTTAGCTATTTTTTATTTCTATTCTACAAATCCTTAAGAAAGATGAGCAGAAACCAACTTTGTCATCTCGAACATTGTTACTTCTTTCTTTCCTCCAAATAACGGTTTCAATTTGTCGTCTGCTAAAATATTTCTTTTATTTTTAGGATTCTGCAAATCAAGTTTTTTAATATACACCCAAATTGCTTTAACAACCTCCCCACGAGACATAGGGCCTTTTCCAATAACTGCTTCCAACTCAGCAGAAAGCTTCATTGGTTTCATTAAAGCACTATTCACTTTTTTAACTGCTCCTGTTTTTGCTGCTGCCATAAGTTTTTAATTTGATTGTATTTTAATTAATACAAATATAAGTGTAGCTTATTTACAAAATTTGTCTAGGGGTTTGTGTAGAGTGTACTAGAGTGATATAATATTTATATATATATGTTTAATCTATGCCTATTCAAGAACAAGGTCCCAAAAGAGAGAGAAAGTTCGAAGTCGATGAAGGAAAGCTGACTGAGTCTGACAAAAAACAATTAGAAATATATAAAACACAATATCCAACTTTTGATCCTAAAATTATTGGAGATCAACTTTTTCTTACTCCAGAAGAGCATGGATTAAAAAGTAGTACCGTTCCATTTACGGGTGGATATCCAAACACTCCCCGTGCGTTACTTATTTTCCCTGATAAATTAAAAGAGATTAATGAGGAAAGAAAGAAAATTGGAGTTGTTCAAATGTATGCAACGTATTTAAAAAAATTCTTCGATTTTAAAGAAGAAATATCTGAACCATTAGATGTTATAGGGGTTAATTTGGCACCATGTGACTCAGGGGGAATTTGTGGGTTACCATTTTATGAAAGCAATGTCCCCTTAAATAGGGAATCATATTTTAATTTTCATGTAAAATGGTTAAAGAGTACCATAGAAAGTATTGAACAAAAAATTAATTATTTAAAAGAAAATCCAAATGATCCACTATATTTAAATAATGGAATAACAAAAGAAACACTGCTAATGCAGCTGGAAGATGCAAATAAAAACTTGGAACTTTTTATTTTAAATTATAGACCAGGTACTATTTTGTAAGCTTAATTAAGTCTGATATAATAGCATTACATAAATTACTATAAAAATTATGTTAAATCAAGGAGAGGGCAAACCAATAAAAACTATTATTAAAAAACCTTGGCCAGAAAAATTAAGAGAAGATAATGAGAACTTTCATAGGTCAGAAGAAACGGCAGGAAAAATAAAAGAGATTGAAGAGCAACTGAAGCAACGTAAACAGGTAATTGAAAAAAGAAAATCAGGCCTTAGGATTAGATATCTAACTTGTCTAACAACTATGAATTCTATTCTAAGTGAACATTCTATAAAAGAAAAAAAAAGACATGTAAAATGGCCCAAAAAAGATCTTGAAAACTTTATATATGATGAAAAAAAATTTGCTGAACTTATTAAAAACCCGCAAAAATTATAGCTATCTACGAATTACTATACAAATAAAAACAAAAATATGGCAAATATAAACCACAAACCTTCAAAATACGTCCTAAACTTACAACACGTTCTTCCGGCATTTGCTGACGAAGATAAAAAAATAGTAAATGGACTTATTGAAATTACCCCAAACACCATTAACAAATACGAGTTCATAACCGAAAGTGGAACATTGAAGCTCGACAGAGTTGGGTATTCTTCTTTAGCTTACCCGATAACTTATGGACTTATTCCTTGTACTTGGGACGAAGACTCAGATTTGCTTGACGTAGTTGTGGCTAATGTGAGTGAAAACCTGATTCCTGGGACTTTAGCCGAGCTTCGCGTTATTGGAATTATGAAGTTTGAAGATGGAGGTGAGCGTGACGACAAAGTAATAACTGTTATAAACGACGACAAACGCCAAGAGCATATAACAAGTGTAAAAGACCTTGGACCACATTGGTTAAAAGAGGTAGAGCACTATTTTGAATACTATAAACATTTGAAAAAACCAGGAACCACAAAAAACTTAGGATTTTTCGATGCCGATGAAGCAGTGAAAATAATTAAAGAGTGTGAAGCACGATATGTAAAAGAATATCTGCCAAAGTTTGATTAAATTTTTATTTTTAATATGATAAACTATGAAGTATGAAAAAGAGTTTATTTATTTTAATTTTTGTTTTTAATCTTATCTTTGTAAATTTTTCTTTTGCACAAGTAACAAATGTGCAAAAGATTTGGTATATGACAAATGACGAGCGAAGTAAAAAAAGTTTTTTGAAAAATTATAAAAAGATAGATATCTTAGCTCCGCAGGTTTATGAGCTACAACTAAATGGATCTGTGAAGGGGAATATGGACCAAAATATTTTATCAACTGCACTGGAAAATAAAGTTAAAGTTATGCCACTTTTGGCAAACACAAATGGAAAAATCTTTAACCAAAAAACTATTTTGGATTTATTAACTAAAACAGAAAACTGGGAAAAGGTTTCAAAATATCTTCGTGAAGAGGCTTATAATAAAAACTATTATGGGTGGCAACTTGACCTTGAAAATATTCCAGTAACGCAGATGGACAATCTAAATAGTTTTGTAAAATACTTAAAAAGTGAATTTGGAAAAGATAATTTGAAACTTTCAATTGCTGTCGTGGCTAAAACTTCTGATAAGAATTCTGATTATGAAAAATGGTATTGGCAAAACTGGGCCGGAGTTTTTGACTACAAAACTCTAGGTGAAAATACTGACTTTGTTTCAATAATGGCCTATGATGAGCAGAACTCTGGAGGTCCGGTAGCAACACTCCCATGGAGTAAAAAAGTAATGGACTATTCTTTGCAAAATATCCCAAGTGAGAAAATATCATTTGGTATTCCAACTTATGGCGCTGCTTACAGAGGGAAAGAAACAAAAAGGTTTACAATGGCTAGCTACCCATTTACTTACAGTATTTTAACAAACTTTAACAAGCGAGATGGGGGCAATATGACTACCGGAGCGGGAGTTTCAAAAATATTTGGAAATATTTCCTGGGTGTCATATAACAAGTTTGGCAAAAATTATACAATTTGGTACGAAGATAAAAATAGTTTTCAAACTAAGCTGAAACAAATTCAGGATAACAATATCAACTCCATTTCCATGTGGGTACTTGGCGACGAAGATCCTAAAGTTTGGACATTGTTTAAATAAAAAGTTTTTGTGCTTCTACTAGCTCTTCTTTACTTGCATCATAGGCATTTATAGGGTTCAAATCATCTTCCTCATTCATTGGAAACAAGTGTAAATGGAGGTGTGGCACACCTTGACCTGCCAAAACAAAAGCAACTTTATCAGGATTGAAAATATTTTTAATTTTCTTAGCAAGATTTTTACCTACTCTAAATAGCTCGTCTGAGGTTTCATCACTAGAAACTAATATTTCCTCTACATGAATTTTAGGAATTAAAAGGGTATGACCTTTTGTGTGAGGCTTTATATTTAAAAATCCTAAAAAGTTTTCGTCTTCGTAAACTTTGTAACACGGTATTTGACCGGCAGCTATTTTACAAAAAACGCACTCACTATTTGTCTCTGATTTTTGCATAAATATATTATAGCACTTTTTTTATTTGAGATTTATAATTATGATATAATAGTAGGCATATGAATCTACAAGAATACAAACTACACCAGGGGATAAAGTTTTGGAATGTTATATTCACTATTTTCTTTTTATTTCTAAACTTTTTCTTCTTCTTGATTTTAAAAAAATCACAAATAAGTATTATAAATATAAGTTTATTTGATTTTGTAATTATTTCTTTGAGTGTTTGGAGATCTGTTCGACTTTTTGTGTACGACAATATAACTTTATTTTTAAGAGAATTTTTCTTAGACTTAAAAATAGAAAATGATAAATATGAGTTTTTTGAGTCAAAGAACTCATTTAAGGCAACTATTTATAAACTCCTTCTTTGCCCTTGGTGTTTTGGAGTATGGTCTGCCTCTATATTAACTTTTATTTATTTTTTCGCCCCTGATTTCAAAATTTTTTATTATATATTAGCCTCTTCGTCAGTCGCTTCGTTTTTGCAAGTTTATTCAAATCTTCTCGGCTGGAAAGCAGAATCTAAAAAGCAAGAGGCACAAAATTTCAAGAAATAAAATTACTAATAAGCTATTGTAAAAGCCAAAGCATTTATAAAAAGCTCACTTTTTAAAACTATCCTAGCTTCATTTATTGTTGCACCACTTGTTGAAACATCGTCTATTAAAATATAAGTTGTGTTTTGGACCGGCACGAAGTGCCGGGAATTTTTAACACTAAAAGTACCTTTAATATTTTGTAATCTTTCTTGTTTTGAACTAGTTTTATTTTGTTGCTTTTTAGAATTTTTTCCTAAAATATTTAGCACCCGAGAGTTTTCTAAATTCTCACTTACAGCATTGGCAATAAGCTCTGCGTGGTTATGTAGTCGTAAATCATTTTTATTTAAGGGAATAGGGATTAGCACTATTTCTCCCTCTTTTTCGAAGAGGGGGCCAGGGGGTGATTTAAGAAGTTGAATAATATTTTTTGCAATAACTTTCCCAAATTTTTTTGCCACTTCACCATTATGGTAATATTTAAGATCTTTGATTAGTCTGCTAACTCTTTGGTCTCTGAAAGAGTAATAAGAGTAAATGTTATTTTTGTAAAGAGGAAACTGTGAAATGGAAGTAAAACAATTCTCACAAATAGATGTATTTTTTGTATGACAAAACAAACATGTTTGTGGAAAAAGAAAATTTAGAAACCTGACTAACATGTATATATTTTAGCACAAATAGAAAACACCAGAGTGAGAGTCTTTGGTGTTTTCTATAATATATATAAGTTCTTCAATTTTGGATTAATCTTAATTAATTTTTTGATTCTAGGTTAGTTGGTGCTGGAATACCGGCAGCTTTTAGAATAGTTTTAATATTGTCCTCGGCAGCACGCTTAGCTACAAACTGTGTTGTTAAAGAGTTGAAAACAGTTTGGTTTATAGCTTTAAGTGGGGAAGTCGACGCTAAACTTTGGAAAAGAGTAAAATCCCCCGCCACTATTGCATCTTCAATTGCTTTTCTATCGCCATGCTTATCTTTTCCATCGTGCATTTTCCCATGTCCCATTTTACCTTTCATCATTTGCATCATTTTTTGACCCATGTTGTTTTCAGTTGAAGTCGAGGTGGGATTTTGGGCAAATGCTGAACCGACAGTTGCGAGCGTTGTAATAGTAGTAATAGCTAGTATTTTTTTATTCATAGTTTTTTGTTTATTAATTTGTAATCCGGCTACATATATTTATACGCACTAAATATTCTTTTGTTTCAAAAAGTTAGCCCGTCCCATTTCTATAACTTGTTTACACTCATCTTTCATTTGTTTTTTCATTCTACTTACATATTTTAAAGAATCGATTTTCCTTACTTTTTGGTGGATTGATGGTTGATCATAGGGTAGTATTATGCAGGCGTCAATGGTTTGTTCCTCATCTATTGTTGCTACAACCCTCACGCTCTCCCCAACCTCTATAAGCTCCATTCCTGGGGTTTCATTATCAAAATCAATAACATATTCAATGTCTTTTTGAGAAAGGGTAAATGATGAAGTGCTAATATTGTTAACGATACCAATATATCTGCCTAAATCTGGTCGGTTCCAGTTTTCCATTCTTCTGTCATGAAGACTTTTATAAGAGTCAAATACAGGGTCATGAAAATTATCATCTAACAGTTTACCCACAGCAAAATTATTTAAAAGAATAGCGAAAATTAAACTGATGATTGCTGAAACGGCAAAAACCTTTTTCCCTTCAAACTTATAGCCATTTTTAGTTTTTGCCCAGGAAAATCTGGCGATCAAGATAAAAAAGATTGCAAATAAAATAAATGGATAAGGAATAATGTGTATATAAAAATTTGTAGGACTTTGATCGAGATGTTTAACAAAACCAATTTCCAAGTTCTCAAATATGAAAATAATAGGAGCTAAAGAAAGGGAAGTAAAAATAATCGACAAAACAACGGCCCCCCACAGGGAAAAATCTTTTATAAAGAAATACCAAAAAGACTTTGGTTTTATTTTATCGTCGTGAATTTTTTGTAGAATTTTACTTTCTAAATTTATCTGGTTCATATGTTTGTTAAATACTTTTTAAGTTCTTTTTTTGCTCTATAGATGAGTGTGGAAACAGTGCCTATAGGTATTTCGAGAATATCCCCAATTTCTGTATATTCTTTTTCTTCTAAATATTTTAAAATTAGGATATTTTTATACTTTTCATCTAGTTTGTCGAGAGCCAGTTTCACTTTTTCTTTAAGTTCAACTTTAGCGAACTTCTCAATAAAATCATCTTCTAAAGAATCATTTTTAATATTATTTATAAAATTTTCTTCTTCGTAATCTTCAAAGTTAATTTGCGGACGAATTGATTTCTTTCGGTACCAAGAAATTGTTTCATTGTGAGCTATTCTATATCCCCAAGATGAGAATTTTAAGTTTCTATCAAAAGCGTTTAAGTTTAAATATATTTTTATAAAAATATCTTGCAAAAGGTCCTCAGTATCTTCTTTGGACAAAGCTGCTTTTCTACGTACAAAACGTCCGAATTTATCTTCATATCTTTTTACTAGCTCTCCAAAATATTTCTGGTCTTTTAGGGACGCCGATACTAATTCTTCATCTGACACACGGGATATTATACGCTATTTTGTGATATTTTGTTTCATGGTTTTTATGATATAATTCTGCTATATATGTTTAATAAAAATAAAAAAAGTAATAAAGGCAAGATTAAAGGTGAGCTTGGCGGGCTTTATTTTTTCAAACAATTTTCCATTACAATTGTAATATTTATAGTTTTGATATTTGGCTTTGAATATCTCAGCGGCAACTCAAAACTTTTTAATCAAGAGGTAAAAGAAATTGCGATATCAGAAGTTGCCCAACAAGTGTTGCGAGGAGAAGTAAAAACAATAAATATCACGGGTGAAAATATAGAAATTTTAAGAAATGACTCGGTTAAAGAAAAATCAAAAAAAGATCTTTCTGAAACCCTAGAAACTGTTTTTTCAAAATATGGAGTTGGCGCCGAACAACTTAGAAATGTTGAGATAAAAATTAAAGAAGATAATTCTATTTTTGGTTATATATTTGCCTTTCTACCGATACTGTTTCCTCTTATTCTAATTGGGCTTTTTATTTTTATGCTTATGAAACAAGTAAAGGGAGCAGGAATAAGCGCTTTAACATTTGGACAATCAAAAGCAAAAATGATTGACCCTGATGATGCGTCACAAAAGAAAACCTTTGCCGATGTTGCGGGTGCAAAGGAGGCCAAACAGGAGCTCATGGAAATAGTAGATTTTCTTAAAAACCCACAAAAGTTTCTGGACATCGGAGCACAAATTCCCAAGGGAGTTTTACTTATGGGAGCACCAGGAACTGGAAAAACTCTCCTAGCTCGAGCTGTTGCAGGTGAGGCAGGAGTACCATTTTTCTTTTTATCGGGAAGTGAATTTATAGAAATGTTTGTGGGAGTGGGAGCCTCACGTGTGAGAGATCTTTTCACAATGGCGAAAAACGCCTCACCTGCAATTATTTTTATTGACGAAATAGATGCAATTGGAAGAATGCGAGGAACAGGTTTGGGTGGCGGAAATGACGAACGTGAGCAAACCTTAAATCAGATTTTGACAGAGATGGATGGATTTTCGCAAAACGAAAAAGTGATTGTGATGGCAGCAACAAACAGACCAGACGTGCTAGACCCGGCGCTAGTTCGACCAGGAAGATTTGACCGTCGTGTCACACTAGATTTGCCGGATAAAAAAGACAGAGAAGAAATTTTAAAAGTGCAATCTAAAACAAAACCATTTGACGAGACGGTGGATTTGCATGCCATAGCACAGCGTACTCCCGGGTTTTCTGGTGCAGATCTTTATAGTTTAATGAATGAAGCAGCAATAAGTGCAGCCAGAGTAGACAGAAAAAAAGTTAACCAGACAGATATTATAGACTCTATAGAAAAAGTTTTACTAGGCCCTGAAAGAAAATCTCATTTGATGAGTGTAAAAGAAAAAGAGCTTACTGCTTACCACGAAGCAGGTCATGCACTTGTTGGAAGTATTCTCCCAAACTCTGACCCAGTACATAAAGTGTCAATTATTTCCAGGGGGAATGCGGGAGGGTACACACTTTCCTTACCCACTGAAGAGAGGAAGCTTCACAGTAGAAAATCTTTCATAGACGAAATAGCAATGACTCTGGGTGGCTATGCTGCGGAAGAGCTAGTCTATGGTGATATTACAACTGGGCCATCAGGTGATCTACAACAGGCAACACTTAAAGCCAGAGACATGGTAGTGCGATATGGAATGAGTGAGAAAGTTGGCCCAAGAGCGCTTGAGCTTACGTCGTCAAGGAAGAAAAAATATGATGATGTTGAGACTGAGCATTCCGATGCCTTGCAAGCACTAGTAGATAGTGAAATAGAGAGAATAGTTCGTGATGGTTTAGAGACTGCCAGAAAAGTAGTGAAAGAGTACAGAAATGTATTAGTTGCAATTACTAAAAAGCTTATTGAAGTGGAAAATATTGAGAGGGAAGAATTTGAAAAAATATTGAAAGAGTTTAATATTCCTATTAAAACAGACGTGCTATAATTGTTTTAAATGCATACACCTTTTACCCAAACTAAAGAATATCTAAGTTGGCATGCACAAATAGGTGAAAAAACTTACTATAAAGAGTTTTATACACAAACTGAAAATGGTAAAGTGCTAATCGCTACTGCCAGTTTTTTAGTTATAGAACTTAAAATAGGGAAAGTTTTGTATTGCCCTTATGGACCAGTATTTTTTGTATCTCTTAAAAAAGTAGAAAAAAATAAAATCATAAAAGAAATTCACGAGCTCGCTGTAAATGAGGATTGTGTATTTGTTAGGCTTGAAGATGAAAATGGATATTTAAAAAATACTAAATATTTATTTAATCCTTTTAAAAAAACGTTTTCAAGTGAGGGGATATTTCAACCACGTATGGAATGGTGGCTAGACTTAAAAGAAAGTAGTGATGACCTTTTAAACAGAGTGCACAAAGACCATAAATATTCTATTCGTCGTGCACAAAAAGAGGGAATAGAGGTGGAAATAATTTCGCATGATCTACATAATCACTTCTCTGAGTTTTGGAAACTGATGGAAACCACTTCACTTCGTGACCTATTTACACTACACCAAAAAGAATATTACCAAGAAATTTTTAAAACAGCAGGTGAGACTCATGAACACGATTTAAAAAAGTTTTTAGTTTTTACAAAGCTTAATGGTGAATATTTATCAGTCGCATTAATATTAATAAAAGACCATATTGCCAATCTTGCCTTTGCCGGTAGCGTATCTGAAAAAAGAGAGCTTGGCTTTAACCATCTTATGCAGTGGTCTGCAATTTTAGAGGCGAAAAATAGAGAGTGCGAAATTTATAATTTTGGAGGCATATTTGAAAACGGTTACGGAAAAAAAGGCCTTCAAGGTGTGACAAATTTTAAAAATAAATTTGGGGGATATGCAAAATTTCACGGGAACTTTTTAGACATGCCAATTAAAAAGCTGAGATATTGTTTGTATATCATAAAAAAAATGCTATAATTTTAACATGTTAAAAAGAGTAAAATTTTACGTCAGGAAATATATCAAAAATATTTTTGGAGAAAATATTTTTATTAAGTATCATTATTGTTTAGCAATATTAGCTTCAAATATTTACGGAAACCCTAGTAAAAAAATGTATGTGGTGGCTGTTACGGGCACTAAGGGTAAAACTTCCACTCTAAACTTCATGTGGCACGTGCTAACTGCAGGTGGACACAAAGTTGGACTGATTTCTACGGCCAATATTAAAATTGGCACAGAAGAAAAAATGAATTGGTACCACATGACAATGCCTGGAAGATTTCTTTTACAAAAACTGCTGAGGGAGATGTCTGACGCAGGGTGCGACATTGTGCTAGTAGAAGCTACGAGTGAGGGCATTAAAATGGCTCGCCACGTTGGACTTTATTATGATGTAGCAGTTTTTACAAATATATTTCCAGAACATTTAAAATCACATGGAAATAGTTTTGAGGAATACAGAAATACTAAAGGTATACTTTTTTCAAACTTGATTAAACTCCCAAAGAAAATCCTCCCTAACCCTCCTTTGAAAGGAGGGAATAGTGACGAAGTGCAAAAGATAATGATAGTAAATAGTGAGGATATTGAAGGAAAATATTTTTTAAGTTTCCCAGCAGATAAAAAATATGAATTTGGTGAAAGAGAAGTGGAAGAATTTGAAAAAAAATATAAAATAAGTTTGCTCGGGAGATTTAACATTTACAATGCACTACCTGCTGTCATACTTGCAAAACATTTGGGAATGAGTGAAGAACAAATACAGGAAGGTTTAAAAAATTGTGAGATAATTCCTGGGCGAATGGAAATTATTGTTGCAGGTCAAAATTTTACAGCAATTGTAGACTATGCTCACGAAGGAGTGAGCATGAGGTTAGCGCTTGAGGCAGCACGAGGAGCGTTAAAAATAAAAGACGGACCAAATAAAAATAAACTCATCGCAGTATACGGTGCAGAAGGTGGAGGAAGAGAAATGTCCAAAAGAGAAACCATGAGCAAAGCCGTAACCGAACTTGCAGATATTGCAATTGTTACTTTGTCCGACCCATTTGATGTGGACCCAGAAGAAATAAATGCAGATATAGTAAAATGGCTGGAAAAATTTGGGTGGCAAAGTACAGGTGTTAATAAAAATATATTTGATTACATCGATAGGCGAGAGGCAATAGAAAAAGCAGTAGAACTAGCAAAGGAGGGAGACGTAATACTATTTGCAAGTAAAGGTGCGGAGCAATCTATAGTATTTAAAGACCACGTAGAACCCTGGGATGATAGAGTAGAGGTTAAAAATGCTATTAAAAAAAGGCTCGAAGCGTGATAAAATAAATAAGAATATGAATAATCTAGTAGTAATAAACGAGGAAGATAAAATAATGGGTTTTAAAAAACAGGTGCGTATTTTCCACAACCATATTTTTAGAAGTAGGGCAGAATTAATGCTTATAAGGTACGACGTCAATAAAATGTCTTTTGGTATAGATAAGTATTTGTCCCAAAAAAGACTGATCGATTTGGAAAATAGGATTTATAAACAGGAACTTTATTTGAATATTGTTGATGAGGTAATAGGTAAAGTTGTGAAAACACTAAATATTGAGATAAAAGTAGACTTCATAAATAAATGATATAATGGGCAAATGATTATCGACGGAAAGAAAATAAATGAACAAATCGGCCTTGAGCTACAAAATAAAATTCATGAGCTAAAAACTCAACCACATTTGGGGATATTGTGTGTTGGGGAAGACCCTGCAAGTATTTCATATTTGAAAATGAAAAAAGAATTTGGAGAAAAATATGGTTTTATAGTTAATTTGAATTATTTAAATGAGAATTCTAGCAAAGACAATATTATAGAAAAACTTGAACTAATGCAAACTGAAAATGACGGAGTAATGCTTCAGCTACCGCTCCCAAAAAAATTAAAAAATGATACTGAAGAAATTTTGGAAAGTATTTTAGAAGATAAAGATGTGGATGTTTTAACAAAAAAAAGTATTTACACTTCACCAATTGTAACCTCTTTATTAAAAGTAGCAAAATTAGAAGATAAAAAAATAGCGATTGTTGGGCTAGGTAGATTGGTAGGTTTACCAATTCGAGACTATTTAAAAAAAGAAAATCTTAATTTTGTAGAAGTTTTAAAAGGTGAATACGAAAAGATAAAAGATTGCGATATAGTAATTTCTGGAGTTGGAAAAGCAAATGTAATAGGAGCGGAGTTCATAAAAGATGGGTCTATGCTTATTGACTATGGATGGGACAAAATTGGTGGAGTTTTGGTGGGGGATTTTCAAAAGGAGTGTTACGAAAAAGCCAGTTCCTATACTCCAGTACCAGGTGGTATGGGGCCAATAGTGGTGGCATGTTTATTTGAAAATGTATTAAAAGCCAAAAAAATATGAACAAAATATTTATAGAGAATTATACTTTGGTATCTAAACACGGATATTATAGAGAAGAACATTTTAAACCACAAAGGTTCATTGTGAGCGTGAGCTGTGAAGTAAAAGAAAATGATAGTGCTGCCAAAGATGATTTGAAAGCCACTTTTAATTATGAAGAAATTAGAAAAATTATAGATAATGTAATAAAAGGTGAACATAAAAAACTTTTAGAAACACTTTGTGAAGAAATCGCATCACAAATATTAAAATTTCAAATTGTAAAAAAAGTAGAAGTAAAAATAACTAAACCAGACATTTGGGGTGACTGTGAACCTGGGGTTACTATTCTTCGTGAAAAGCGAAACTTTCTATTTTAGCTTTTAAATTTGGATAATTTGAAAGCGAGGGGTCGGATTGTAAAAGTTTTTGAGCTTCAGATTTTGCAGTTTCAACAAGTTTTCTGTTTTTAATTGCTTCCATTCCAATGTCAGTCAGACCTGATTGGCGGTTACCAATCAAACTTCCAGCACCACGGTCAGCCAAGTCTACTTCTGCAAGTTCAAAACCGTTATTCGACTTTTCCAAAGCTTGGAGACGCTTTAAAGAATTTTCATTTTCCGAGTCACAAGCCAGGTAACAAAAACTTTCTTCACTGGATCTCTCTACACGTCCGCGAAGTTGGTGAAGCTGAGCTAAACCGAAAGTCTCAGCATTTTCAATTATTATCAGCGTAGCGTTGGCAACACTCACTCCAACTTCCACTACCGTGGTGGAAATCAAAATATCTATTTCTTTATTGTAATACTTTCTTATAGTTTCATTTTTATTTTTGTCTTTACCACTTAAAATTCCAATTTTAAAGTTGGGGAACTTTTCTTTGATTCGCTTTTCTTCAAACTCTACTGAAGATTTGTTTGATGTTTCCTCGTCATGGGCAATTCTTGGTGCGATGATATAGGCTTGTTTTCCTTGTTTTACTTTTTCGTATAGTTTTTTATACATAATCTCTCTATCAAATTTAGAAATTATTTTTGTAGTTGCACGCTTGCGGCCTGGTGGAAGCTCATCTAAAATAGACAAATCCAGATCCCCGTAAATAGTAAGCGCCAGAGTTCTGGGTATGGGAGTTGCCGACATAGACAACAAGTGAGGAATTGGTTTTTCTAGTTGAATTTCTCGCAAATCATTTTTAGCTTTTACAATTTTATTTTGTTTGTTATTTTCAATTAGTGCCATTCTTTGTTTTACACCAAATCGGTGTTGCTCATCTAAAATAATAAGTCCTAAGTTCTCAAACTTTACATTTTTATTAAACAGGGCATGAGTGCCAATAACAATATGGATTTGCCCATTATCTAAAAGTTTTTTTACTCTACTTTTTGGGACATCTACCCACTTTTCACGATCACTTTTACTCGGCCAGATTTTGGCACCTTTTGAAGTCAAAAGGGCAATTCCAAAATAGTTTTCGCTGGAAAGCGTTTTAGTAAAAAACTCAAAGTGCTGATTGGCCAATATTTCAGTAGGTGCAATGCAAGCCACTTGAAGTGCTTTTCTGGTGGTTTTACTCTTGGTAAATATAGTAGCAACTGCCGCCGCAAAAGCTAGAGCTGTTTTTCCACTCCCTACGTCACCTTCAACAAGCCGTGACATTGGTCTGTCTTGCGCCATATCGGCAAGTATAGTATCTAGAATTCTCTCTTGACCATTTGTAAACTTGAAAGGCATTATATTCTTCAAAAGTTCAAAATATTCTTCTTGCTTTGGCTTATCTTCTAATATTTTATAGGCATGCTCATCTTTTCTGAGAGCCTTTTCGTGTTCACGGTACAGCTGCATGACAAATATTTCTTCAAAGGCAAAGTATTTATTGGTAGCCACTATATCGTCAATATTTTTTGGGAACTGTCGTCTTACAATTGCATTTTGTCTATCGGGAAGATTGAGTTTTTTGGAGATATCAGAAGGTACTAAGTTTTCAATTTTTTTGAACTCAGAAGATTTTAAACATTTTTGAATTATTTTTCTAAGTGCTAAACTTTTAATGTTTTTATTTTCATAGTAAATACCCGTCATTGGTTCACCAGACTCTTTTTCGAAAAGTGAACCGTCAATTTCAATACTTAAATTTTTAACTTTTTCTATTTTTGGGTTAGATAAAAAAGTCTCTCCATTTCTCTCTGCTACTACTCCAGTAAGAGTAAGTTTTTGGTCAACTTTTAAGGACTTGGCAATGAAGGGCATGTTCCACCAAAAAGCGTCTATAGTTTCGGAGTCGTCTTTTATTGTGGCTTTGGTAAAGGCGACGTTTTTGGTATATGTTTTTTTAGAATCAATATCTACAACAATTCCTGATATTGTTACATGTTCTCCAACAACCAAATCTGATATTTGTTTATTTTTAGGAGCTTCTAAAAAACGAAAAGGGAAATAATAAAGAAGCTCTTCTAAAGTTTTTATTTTTAAACTTTGTAAATTTTCTTTTTCTTTAAAAGTTAGGAAATTGAGGTCTTTAAGATGCATTTATAAATTATAGCACAGACTAGTTCTCCCCA
>JBBQKQ010000015.1:0-19258 GCA_038326985.1 Minisyncoccia bacterium
GTTTACAGATCCAAGTGTGTATGGGTTAACGTTTGAACCAACTTGAGCTCCGTTAACATATAAACCTACATTTGATAGTGTAGATGTAGATGCTCCACCAACCATACCTGTTCCTGTAATTGTTACAGGAAGAGTAATGAATTTCACGTCTTCACCATAAGCAGAAACTTTAAATGACGCAAGAGTAACATTTGATGCTCCACCAACTAAATTAGTAGTGTTATTGAATGTTGGGTCTTGAGTAATTGTAAGTGCTCCACTTTTGATAGTTATTGTGTTAAAAGCTGAACTACCCATGTTAGTCAAAGATGAAACTGTAGACGAACATTGAGCTGTAGCAGAAACACAGACATTTATTCCAGGAAGAGTTGAATCTTCGATCACTACATCTGTTCCTCTTTCAAGAGACATATAGAATGAACGATTTGATCCAGCTACAACATCACCACGAACTTCTATCAAGTGTGAACCTGTAGTTAACATTGCTGGAGTTCCAGACAAGTCAAATACATATTGCATCATTGAATTGATGTTTGCAGTTCCTTTTGAAACACCATCAACATACAATTGTACGTTCGCAAGTGAGTTAGAAGGTGCAGATCCAATCATTTTTATTGTAAATCCTTTCAAGTTAGATGGGTTTGTACCAATACTAATTGAGTTAGACCACAATGTTTGATTCATAGATCCAGCATTTATAGATGGATTTGTTGGGTTTGGAGTTGCATTTGGGAAGAATGCAGTTGCAGTGTTTGCTGAAGAAATACTAAATAGTGGCCCTTGAACTCCAGTTACTGGGGTAGAAGAAGTGGCACCCATCATAGTAACTCCTGTCAAAGCAACACCTACAGTTTGACCTGATGTATTACTTGAAGCAATATCAGCTCTTACAGTAATGGTTTTAGAACCATTTACAGCAAATAATCCTGATGAAGCGTTAAATGATACAGATCCGTCAGTTCTTACTGATGAAGAATCTGTTATTCGTGTTGATCCGTCATACAAGTAAACGTTTTGAAGAGTTGTATTGTTTGACAATCCAGTTCTTTGGAAAGTAAGATTACTTACCATTCCGTTTCCAGTTATAACGAATTCACCTAATTTAGCTCCAGCTTGTCCTTGTACTAATACTGAAACTGGGATGTTGTTAGAAACAACACCTGTTCCAGTATTAGTAGTTACAGGAGTAGTAGTTCCAGTAGGAGTAGTTCCGTTACCTGTACAGATAGTGTTTAACACAGCTCGTGTAAGAGGTCCAGCATATCCTGAAGCAGGAGAAATACCGTTTGCTTTTTGGAATTTAACTACAGCTGCACGAGTTGCAGGACCGAAACGTAGAGTTTCAAATCCAGCACTTCCTGCACCAGATACAGCAACGCGAGTTGAAGTATCAAAGTTTAGAAGCTTTTGCAAGTTCATTGTAGCCTCACTTACAAATCCTATTCTTAGGTTATTTGCAAACTGATAGTTACAAGTATTTGTTTGTGCAGGAACAGATGCGAAAGCTGCTACCACTGTTAGTGATGCTGCTGCAACTGATGCGAACACAGATTTTGATAATGACATAATTTATGATTTATTAATGCGCAAGGTTTAGAACCTTGCGGCTTTTAATTTCGATTTGAAAAGGTTTTAAACTTTTTTCAAGACCGTTATTTAGACTGGGACTTAAATGTGATAGTCCTAATTTTATTTTAGAACTATGCCACTGAAAGTATGCACCAGTTTAGATTGAAGGCAATTAGTATTTGATTTGTCAACCGGCTCTGTGAGAGACGGTCCGCATTTCTCGTACGATCGAAATGCAAAGATCGTGATATCAATTTGTTTTCACAAATTTAATATCAATGGCGTAAGCCAAGTTTATTAAGGACACGACCCCTAATACCACTTTCTTTTAACGCTTACAAAAGTAATGTGCCACTCAATCAATTAATTAATTGACTGAAAAGTCTCCCCGCACCACCTACTAATACGATAAACGTAATAGCATGTGACACAGGGATAGCTGGTATTATACCATAAACAGACTATTTCAAATAGTATTTTGACCAACGCTTTTTACCAATCATAATTAATTTTCTACCTCGAATTAAAAGTAGTAAATCTCTTTGAATAGTTTTTAAATTTGCATCCGGCATTGCTTCCAATAATTCTTTTAGTCCAAGACCCCCAATAGAAAGTATTTCTAAAATTCTCTTATGTCTAAAATTCATCGCTCCAACTCTGTTTATATTTTTCTTGTCCGAATCTTTCTCACCTTCATTAGTATCTATATTTTCCTGCACTCTTTGCACTACTTCCCTCTCCTTCGGAGAGGGACTGAGGGTGAGGCCAGTTTCTAAAAATTTATTTTGTACTTCCTCTTTGGCTTTTTTTCTGTCAAAAATTTCTGAGTACATTTCTAAATTTTTAAGAGTTGAATTTTCATTTTCTTTTTTTGATTCCTCTTCTTTAATTTCAATATCCAAATGTTTTAAAAATGTTGTGCAAGAATTAATAAAAATTGAAGCATTCATATTTGTTATGAGTCCTTCCATATTTGCTAAATCTATTAGCTCTATTATATATTGAATTTTACTTCTAATCTCAAGTAGGTTTAGATTCTCTGACAATCTAAAAAGTTCTAAACTCATTTCGTTTAAAACAAACCCAAAAGCCGAGTCGTTTTTACTCACTATTTTTTCTATAAACCTAACAGCTAATACTATTTTTTTTATGTACTCTCTCATATAATATTTATAGGTTTATAAAGTTTTATCTTTAAATTAACCTTAATTTTAAAGAACTATTTTAGGTTTAATGTATTTTATATTAAATTTTTTACTATCTATTCCTACTCCTAGGCACAGATTACTTTTTTATAAAAGACATTTAAACCCTAGTCACTAATTTCTAAACCTAACTTATTATATCATAAAAGACATTTGCACTACAATCTGGGTTTTAAAGATACATTACAGAGTTATTGTTTTCAACAATCATTCCCAGTTTTAAAAGGTATTTTCATGATAAACTTACTTACAAGATATTTAAGTAAAAATGACAAAAAAGAAGCAGTACCAAGACCAGGAAAGCATATTCGAAAATGCCGGAAACATTAGTAGTAAATTTGATAAAAACAAGTTGTTTTTTTCTGTAGGAATACTTTTTCTTTTTCTAGCAATTTTCTTTGTTTCTTCTTTGTTTGGAGCCGGCGGAAGACTGGGTGATGACTTGTTTAATTTTCTAACATCTTATTTTGGAGTATATGCATTCATCGCACCAATATTAGCATTTTTGTTATCTTTCATTTTTATATTTAAAAAAGAAGGTTGGATTTTCACTTTAAATTTTTTGCTTTCTTTAGTAGTTGCAATACTCTTTTTTATTACTTTAGGATTTCTGCAATTGAGTGGAAAACTTGGTACAACTCTGGCTGTAAGTTTTGCCAATTCTATCGGTATAGTACCTACTCTTTTTATTTTCGTACTTTCAATTGGGCTAGCACTAGTTAAAATATTTGACGCGGACCTCACTCCTATTTTTATGAGTTTTTTCAATTCTAAATCAGACACCAATTATGACCAAGAAAAACCTGAAGAATTTGAAGAACCAACTTTCATTCCGACTGTTCCCAAACAATCTTTTTTGTCTAAGCTAAATATTTTCAACATATTTGGAAATAAGACATCAAAGGAAAATTCTGAAGACCAATATAGAGATGAAGAATTTGATGGTGAGCTTCCAGAAAATGAGTACGAATATGTAAATGCACCAGAAGGTGAAGAGGACATGCGTGAGAGTATGTTCAGGGATTTGAAAGTTAATTTAACCAAAGATGAAAAACAAAAAATACGAGTTAGAAAAGAAAGACCAGAATCCTCAGATGATGTAAGAAATAACAAAAAAGATACTGAGGAAAAACTTAGACAACTCCACGACTCTTATCGACGTCCACCACTTTCACTTTATACCGAAGACTCTGGAAAGCCATCTGCTGGTGACAATAAAGAAAATGCTAGAATTATAAAACGAACCCTGAATGATTTTGGAATCTCTGTAGAGATGGACGAGGTGACGGTTGGTCCAACAGTTACCAGATACGCTCTCAAGCCCGCCCAAGGAGTGAAGATTGAGAAGATTATGAACTTGGCTAATAATATTGCGCTTGAGCTTGGTGTACCCTCTGTTTCAATTATTCGAGTTCATGAAAAATCTTTGATTGGAATTGAAGTACCAAATAAAACTAAAGCCAAGCTTGGCCTCGCAGCTCTATTTTCTAATTCACAATTTTTAGAAAGAAAAGACAAACTCACTATGACATTAGGAAAAGATCTTTATGGAGAGCCTGTGTTTGCAGATATGGCAAAAATGCCCCATTTACTTGTAGCAGGAACTACCGGGTCTGGAAAGTCCGTACTTTTGCACGGCATTATTAATTCCCTTATTTTCAAAAACTCACCTTATGATTTGAAATTCATCTTGGTTGACCCTAAAAAGGTGGAATTCGCACTTTATAATAATCTTCCCCACTTATATACTCCTGTTATAAAAGATCCTAAAAAAGCAGTCCAGACACTTAATTGGCTAGTACAAGAAATGGATAGGCGTTATGAAGTACTTGAAAGTTGCGGCAAGCAAAATATTGCATCCTACCATATCCATGTTTTAGAGAAATATAAAAAAGCAGAAAATTCTCGTAACCCTGTTAATGAAAAATTACCCGAAAAGATGCCTTACATAGTCCTAGTAATTGACGAGCTTGCAGACTTTATGATGAAGTATCCTAAAGAAATGGAAAGTGGAATAGTTAAACTCGCACAAATGTCCCGTGCTGTAGGAATTCACCTCATCTTAGCGACTCAAAGACCATCGACAAATGTTATAACCGGCGTTATAAAAGGTAACGTGCCATCGCGAGTTGCACTACGTGTAGCTTCTCAAGTTGACTCAAGGGTAATTATAGACCAAGGTGGAGCTGAAAAGCTTCTTGGTTACGGTGACATGCTTTTTGTGAGCGCCGAAGGTGGGGAGATGAAAAGAATACAATCTCCAAATGTAACCGAAGAAGAAATCAAAGACGTAGTGGCATTTTTACGAGAAGAATATGACGACATATTGACAGAAGAGCTTAAAACCTCCGATGGACAAATAATTGGTGCACCTACTGGAACTTCAACCAGTGCAGGAAGTAATTATTCTGGAGAAGAAGACGACCGGTATGAAGAGGCTCGAGAAATAGTGATCCAAGGCAAACAAGCCTCTACTTCGTATTTACAAAGAAGAATGGGTGTAGGCTATTCTCGTGCTGCAAAACTTATTGATATTTTAGAAGGTAAAGGCGTGATCTCGGCCCAGACTCAAGGCCAGAGGCAGCGCAAGATTTTGGTAGGTAATGATGGTGGTGATAGCGACTCTATATTAGAAGAACAAGCAAACAAAATGCTAGACAATGCTGGTGCCCACGATATGGTTGAAGAAACAAAAAAAGAAGAACGTGAAGAAAAAAGTGCAGGTTTCTTTAGGTTCTAAATTAGCATTTGTATGCTAATATAGTAAAAATATGTACCTCAGGAAAATTCTTACCACAGTTTTAATATGTGTATTTATACTCGCTATTTTTATTTACGGCGCATACAAGGCACAAAACCTGATTCTTGGACCAAAATTAAGCCTTTCTTTCCCAGATCATAACAGCTCTCTTACTGGGACAACCACAGCTATTCGAGGGAATGTTTACCGGGTTAGCCAGCTTTTTATAAATGGTATCCCGACAGCCTTTTCAGATACTGGGTTTTTTGAAACAAGATTTGCCATTTCTCCGCCTAACACAATTCTACAAATAGATATTATTGACAAATTTGGTAGGAAAATAACTAGGATTGAAAATCTTTCAGTTTCATCCAGTCTAAAATAGAAGCTTGCAAATCTATTTCCGGGTCAATTCTTTTTAGAAAACTTTCTTTATTCAAGATTTTACCCTGCTCTCTATTTGGATCAACAAAATAATCTATAAAAGATGAATATTTATAGCCATGTAAAAATTCTCGCGCTTTTTCAAAATTCATAATTCCATCTTTCTGCCAATCTTTTTGAATCAGTTTTATGGGATTAAGATGAATATAAGAAAATAAATATTTAAAATATTCGTCTTTGTGAATGTGTTCGGCTTTAAATCGCCCTTCAAATAATCCGCCAGTTCTGTTATATTTACCATTAAAGTATTTTGAATATGAAGTTGTTAGCCTTTTCATAAAATATGAGAGATTATTTATCTTTCCACACGTCGGGTATGAGGAAACGTAAATATATAAATGAAAGTGGTTTAGCATTAATGCGTAGGCGCAGATATCAACTAAATTTACTCCCTTCTCAAATGAGAACGAGTTAATTTTCCCACCTAAAATGTCGTCTTTAAAACGAAATTTTCTTGTACCGTTGGTAATGTAAAGAATTTTTAAAAATCTTTCTTTATCCTTATTGTCTAAAAATATCGGTTGTTTAGAATTCCCCCTATTGTAGACATGATAATATTCACCTTCTGCAAATTTTTCTAATCTCATAAATTCAAGTAAAGCATAGAATCTATTATTTGCAATCTTTTATTTATCTCACGTCGGGTATGAGGTAAATTGTTTGCAAAAAAACACATGCTCGTTTACACTCTTTTTTGTATTAATAAATAATTAAATAAATACAAACCGAATATATGGCATACACAAAAAAAGTAAAAAAGGAATTGAAAGAAAAAGTAGAGGCTCGAGACTTAGTAAAAGAAGTAGCGGAAAAGAAATCAGCAAAAGTTGAAAAAACTGACGACGGTCAAAGTGGTAACAAAAAAAGTATCGACCAAACCCTTAAAGAAATTCAGGGTAAATTTGGAGAGGGTGCAATAATGCGCCTCGGTGAGGCCCCGAAAATTGACATCGGTGTTATTTCTACTGGGTCTATAGGCCTGGATGAGGCCTTAGGAATTGGCGGGCTCCCAAGAGGTCGAGTAATTGAAATTTTTGGTCCGGAGTCTTCTGGTAAAACCACCCTAACACTCCACGTAGTTGCTGAAGCTCAAAAAACAGGAGGAATATGTGCCTTCGTGGACGCAGAACATGCAATGGACCCAGAATACGCCGCTAAACTAGGGGTTAAAATTAATGAGTTGCTAATTTCTCAGCCTGAGAACGGTGAGCAGGCACTAGACATCGTAGAAAGCCTAGTAAGAAGTGGAAAAATAGATGTAGTGGTTATCGACTCTGTTGCATCTCTTACTCCAAAAGACGAAATTGAAGGTGAAATGGGAGCTCACCATGTCGGAAAACAAGCCAGACTAATGTCCCAAGCTCTTAGAAAATTAACAGCAATTGCTGCGAAAAGTAAAACTGTGATCATATTTATTAACCAAGTTCGTATGCAAATTGGTATTATGTTTGGAAACCCTGAAACTACTCCCGGTGGAAAAGCCTTGAAATTTTACTCTTCAGTGCGTTTAGATATTCGTAAAACTGCACAGATTAAAAAAGGTGACGAGGTAGTTGGTAGTCGCACTAAAGTAAAAGTTGTGAAAAATAAAGTGGCTGCACCTTTTAAACAAACTGAGTTTGACATTATCTACAATGAAGGAATATCGCGCGAAGGAGAAATAATTGCACTGGGTGAAAGATTTGGAATTATTGCCAAAGCTGGAAATAGTTATTCTTATGGTGAAGAAAAGCTTGGTCGTGGTTATGATGCCACTCGCACTTATTTGCGTGAGAATAAGAAACTTACAAATACAATCATGAAAGAAATCCACGCAAAGATGAAAGAAGCACCTGTACCAGCAGGAAAATCAGATGATGGCGAAGAACCGGAGGAATAGATAAGATAATAAAAAATTGCAATATATTTTAGCTAGATTTCAACTGGATTTTTAGCCTGTTTTTTGTTATAATCAAAAAAATAAATTAAACAAAATATATGGCAAGACTAGACTACAACGAAATAAAACCAGGAAAGATAATTCTACATGATGGACAACCTTTTGAGGTGCTTGCAAACCACTCAGCTAGAAAATCTATGGGTAAACCAAGTAATCAAGTAAAAATGCGAGGAGTAATATCTGGTAAAACTATTGAGATCGCTTTTCATGCTGCCGACACCGTAGATGAAGCCGATGTATCTAAAAAAGATGTGAAGTTTATGTATAAAACACCAAAAGGTGAATACTGGTTTTCCAACCCTGAAAAACCTGCTGAAAGATTTACTCTTGAAGAAGATGTTATAGGTGAACAAACTAAATTTTTAGTTGCCAACACAATAGTAAAAGCTAAAGTTTTTACATTTGAAAATAGTAAGGGAGATGATGAGGAAAAAATAATTGGAGTTGCACTACCTGTAAAAATGGAATTTAAAATAATAGAAGCTCCACCAAATGTTCGTGGTGACACTGCGACTGGTGGCAACAAAAATGTGATAATAGAAACGGGTGCTTCTATTTCCGTGCCACTTTTTGTAGAAAATGGTGAGATAATACGCGTAAATACTGAGACTGGTGAATACGTTGAACGTGTAAGGTAAAACAAAAAAAATGCCAAACAAAAGAGCGGCTACCTTCGGTAGCCGCTCTTTTGTTTTACCCCTATGCAATATAAGGCATAAGCGCCATAAATCGTGCATTTTTGATTGCCAAAGCAAGCTGTCTTTGCATTTTTGCACTTACTCCAGTACGTGATGCCGACATAATTCTACCGTTTGGGTTAACAAACTTAGACATTATTTTTACATCTTTATAGTCAATATGTTTAATATTGTTTGCTAGGAAATAACATTGTCTTGAACTCATATTTTTATTTTTTTAAAAAGGAATATCTTCAGGGTTTAGACTGTCGCCGTAGTCAATAGTTCCAAGATTGTCATCAAAACTTGCTTTTTCTTGAGGTCCATCTTGCGATGGAGCTTTAGAGTCAGCATTGAAGTTTGATGCATCTTTCTTTGGTCCAAATTGTACGTTTTCAGCTATCACTTCCGTACGATACATTTTTTTTCCAGTATCCTTATCATCCCAAGATCTTGTTGTCATTCTTCCTTCAACGTATATCTGTGAACCTTTTTTCATCCACTGCGCAACTGTTTCTGCTTGTCGGCCGAAACATGCAATGTTGTGATAGTCTACAGCTTCTTGTTTTGCTCCATTGGCATCTTTCCAAGTACGATTAGTTGCCAAAGAAAATGAAGTAACTTTTTGACCACTTGGGAGTGATTTTAATTCTGGGTCTTTGGTAATATTTCCAACTAAAATTGCTTTGTTAATATACATAAATAATTTTGTGTTAAATTAATAATATACATTAGTATATCACAATTATTCTTTGGCTACGTTTGCAGACTCAAGTGGTTTTTCACCTAAGTCAGTAATAGTATTTTCTTCGTCTGCTTTTTCAAGGGCGATTTCCGCACTTAAATCAGAATTCAAAACTTCTTCAATTAATTCTTCGTTTTTAATGTCCTCAAGTCTTGCTTCTGCAACGTCGGTAAGAAAAGTATCAGTTGCAATAGTTTTAATAATTAGATGACGCATCACAAGTTCATTCATTTTCATGTCAACGAATTTTTTTACGTCTTGAATTTTAAACGAATCGATTTCAAATTTTATCCAATAGAAATTGGCAAAGTTTACTTTCTTGATTTTATTGTTTATGTGTTTCTCTACTTGGTAAGCCAACTTGATATGTGTTGGACCACCTTCTTTTATAATGTTTACTCCAAGATCTGATAGTTTGGTTTTTAAGTCCGCTACAGCCTGGCTAAGTGCAGAGTCTTGCAACTCTGGCACTAAGAGAACAGAGAGTTCGTAAACTCTTTCTGCCCCCACGATATGCGATTCATTTTCTTGCATAGGTATCTATTCTACCACAATTTTCACACTTCATCAACTTGTATCTCCTAGAAAAAAGACCTATTTGAGCACTTGTGGTTTTATAGGTATGTTAACGTAGGGTAGTTTAAAATCATATGTAAAACAGCTTTCCCCTTTTTTATAATCCCACTCATGATTTTCATAACCATTATTTATTGATTTAGGCATGTCAAAATTAAAGTCAGCACATAAATTATAACTTTCTATTTCTTTGGTGTTTTCTTTAAGATTATAAGAATATTTAATTTTGGTTTTCGATAATATATTTTTAAGATTATAATCCGTAAGTTCATCAAGTGTTAAAATCTTCTTTCCAAAACTTTGTGACTGATTATCAATCTCATATTTTACTGTTTGCAAATTTTGAAGAGTGATATTGTCGAGCCTATAAAGTCGAGCTTCCGCAGGTGTACCGATAACTTTAAATGAAACTACTAAAGTAGCTATAGTTCCTAGTAAAAGTAGTCCAGCAAAAATATTTGCGTATTTGTCTAAATAAAAGTAAAGAGCAACTAAAGCTATGATAACAAAGGCTACTCCACCTTTCATAAAAACAGCAATAGGCAGGTTACCGTAAAGCCAAGAATAAACAATATAGACAAACCCTGAAAAGGCAAATATTGCTCCTCCTATAAAAACTAATGCACGTAAAAACTTATACAAATTTTCAGGCTTAAGATTTTCATTTTCATTAAATTTCTTGTTTAAAAATATTGCCAAAATGAATGCCAAAATTGAAGACACTAGTACTGTAGCTAAAGGAAAGGCAAATGCGTCAAAAACAACCCCAACATTTCCAAGTCCTGATCCATAGTTTGTAGCAGCTCCAATAATATCTGGATATGCCAGATCAATAAGTGAGTATGCAATAGACCAAATTGAAGAGAGTGTCAGGTAAACCAATATCCAGAAAAATGCAGCCCCCGTTGTATACAACATTTGCCCTTCTACCTTAGTTTTATTTTCACTAGGAAAGAATTTTGTATATATGAGAAAGAAAATTAAGAACAATACGAGCCAACCAATTATGGGTAATAAAAATTCAAATATCATAAGTTTTTTATTTTAGCTAATTAATAAATATAAGCTATAATTAAGTATATATGAAACTAGCGTTTGTACAAGCATTTCAAGGAAATACCCAAAATGTTAAGGACATTACCATTAACAACGCCGAAATTTTACGAGACTCAGGAATTGAGTATATTGTTTACGACACCACCCCAAATGATGAGATTTTAAAAATTGCCAGAGAGTTACAAACTTTAAATAAAGATTTGGTTTATGTAAAAAAGAAATTTGTTTCTAAAAAGAAAAGTTTTATTAATGCTTGTATACTTTCCAATGCAGATTATTTTTTAATTTTAGAAACGACTGATCTGATAGATCTAAATTTTTTAGAAACTGTAAACCATGATTCAAGAGGTCAAAAAAACCCTCAAAGGGTTTTGTTTGATAAGAAAACGTTAAAACATTTTGCTGAAAATTTCCACTTCGATAATTTCAAAAATGAAAAACTTTTATTGTGGCTAAAACCTAATAAAACTTTTTTAGAAAAAGTTCGATTGCGTTATTTTTGGTAATTTCCAGAACCTCTTCAACACTTAAGTTTTTAAGCATTGCTATTTTTTCTGCTACTTCTTTTACATAAATTGGGTAATTTATTTCTCCACGGTGACTTTTTGGAGAAGCGTAAGGGCTATCAGTTTCTATCATTATTTTTTCAATCGGGTAAAATTTTATAACTTCGTCATACTCTTCTGAAAATGTAATCGGTCCGTCATATGAAACTAAAAAACCCAAATCCAAAAATCTTTTTGCTATTTCCAAATTCCCTACAAAAAAATGTGCATGGCCTTGCACTTGTTTCCTCCCCTTAATCAAGGGGGGGCTAGGTGGGGTCTTATAAGATTCTAAAATATCTAACATATCCATATAAGCATCCATAGTATTTTTACTTGGTCTACCATGCAACACTAGTGGCAATTCATATTCAAGTGCAAATTCAATTTGTTTAATAAATAAATCTTTTTGTCTTTCAATTTCTTTTTCTTCATTAAAATTTAGGTTTTCTGTTTTAATTTTATCAAAATAATAGTAGTCTAGCCCACACTCGCCTATTCCTACTACTTTCTTGCCCCCAAGTTTCAATAATTCTTCAAATTTATTTTTATCAAATATTTCTTTGTGGTTATCGGCTGGGTGAATTCCAATTATAGCCCAAACATTTTCATGTTTCAAAGAAAGCTCAATCGCATATTTGGAATTTTCATAGTCAGTTCCGATTGCTATAGTTGCTCCACCGTCATTTTGCAGGTCTAAAAGCACCTCATCGATATTTATATTTTCTTTTAAATATTTTTCATCGTGTGGATGAGAATGACAGTCAATGTATTTTAATTCTTCTAACTTCATACACTATTCATATCTGGGAAACAATGGCTTTTCAGGCATTTTATTTTCCAAAACAAGATTAGTAATAATTTTAGAAGTTTCTGGCATAAATGGTTCTAAAAGTTGCCCTATTTCATAAACTTTTTCACGCAATACAGCCAACATTTCTTTTCCTTTAGCCTCATCAATTTTTATAACTTTAAATGGCTCCTGCGTTTGCATATACAAATCTGCTTCAGTTACCAATTTAAAGACTTCTTCAAAAGCACTTTTTACATCAAACTCCTCAAAACTTTTTGTATAGCCTTTTGGAAATTTTTGTACTAAATGTGTTGCTCCTACTTCTAAATATTTATTAGAAAGTTTCATTACTCTATTAACTAGGTTTCCAATTCCATTTGCAAGGTCTGCGTTGTATAACTCTTTAGCTCTTTCAAAAGAAAAATCTCCATCTAAAAATGGTGAAATATTTTTTAAGAAAAAATAACGGAAAAATTCTGCTCCCAACATATTTCCCAAAATACTTTTATCATTTAAGTCATTATTGTATAAATTTACAAGTTCGAATGGATCTACCGTATTTCCGAGACTCTTAGACATTTTATGTCCGTTACTTAAAATCATCCCATGTACTAAAATATTTTGCGGGAGTTTTTCCGCAGCAGAAATTAACATTGCTGGCCAGTATAAAGCATGAAAACGTAAAATATCTTTACCTATAATGTTTAGCATCGTGGAATCTTCTTCTCGCCAAAATTCTTTGCCACTTTTTTCTTTTTCACTTTTTGTCGCTGTTAAATAGTTTGTAAGCGCATCGCACCAAACATACATAACGTGCGACGAATCATTTGGTATTTCTATTCCCCAATTAAGTACTTCCTTAGGTCGGGAAAAGGAAATGTCGTCTAATCCTTGTTCAATAAAACTTAATATCTCGGTTTTAAAATTTCTAGGTAGGATATTTATTTCATCGGTATAAATTTTCTGTTTTAAAACCTCTTGGTATTTTGAAAGTCTGAAAAACCAATTCATGCCTTTTAAAATTTCAGCTTTGGTTAAGTGAATCAAGCATTCTTCTTTTTCGTTTAACTCATCTTTAGTTTTATAACTTTCACATCCTATGCAGTAGTTTCCTGAATACTCTTTTTCATAAATATCACCAGCATCAAACATTTTCATCCATAATTCTTGTACAACTTTTTTATGATCTGTGTCGGTGGTTTTAATAAACCTATCAAATTTTACTTCTAAAGTTTTATCCAAATTTTTAAAAATTTCTCCATTTGAATCCACAAATTCTTGGGTGTTTTTTCCTTCACTTTGTGCTTTTTGAAAAATTTTTTGCCCATGCTCATCCATGCCTGTTACAAAGAAAGTTTCCTCGCCAATAAGTTTTTTATATCTATTCAGACAATCTGCAAGCACATATTCATATGCATGGCCAATATGAGGACCTGCATTTGCGTAGGCTATTGCAGTAAAAATGGTCGATTTTTTATTCATTAAACTATCTTAACATTATGAAGCAATTTCTTCAAGCTCCTTTCTTTTTGAGTCTTCAAAGTCAGAAACAAACTCCATAATTGTCGCAGCCACAGGTACTGCCAGAAGTACTCCCCAAAAGCCAGCTATCGCACCTCCTGCCACAAGGGCAATAATAACTATCACGCTCGGTATACCTACTACTTTGTTTACAATAAGCGGTGAAAGTACATGGCTTTCTATTTGAACCATAACTATGAAAAATATTCCCACCCACATTGCTGTTGAAATGCCGTTTGAAACCAAGGCAAAAAGCACAGTAGCAATACCTGCAACAAGTAGCCCAACCATTGGAACAACTTCTCCCACAGCGGCGAGCAGTGCAAAAGAAAATGCATTTTCTAAGCCAAATATTTTTAGCCCAATAAAAATCGAAAGCCCCATCATAAGAGCTAAAATAATCTGCCCTTTTGCCCATGCAACAATTTTTGCCTGTGACCTTTCCCACAGATTAATAATATAGTTTTCACTTTTGGGTGGAGTGATAATACGCAAGAATCTTTCAACACCTTTTTCTTGAACAGCTAGATAGAAAGTTATAACAAACGATATTAGCAATTGAAAACCAAAAAAGGTTACTGTTGAAAATGTCGATCCCACAGCACTTGAGTTGGTAGTGATTAGGTTGGTAGCAAAATTTTGAATATCTTCTAACTGCCAATCTTTCACAACATTACTGACAAGAGCTTTATTTCCTGTATAATTTGAAATAAAATTAATTGCGTCTCTTTGAAAGGTGTAAAAACTTTTTGCAAAAGTAGAAAACTCAGAATAAACTAGAGGCACCAAGAAAACAAAAACACTTACCAGTATTCCGATCATTGCAACTAGCACCAAAAGAACAGTAACACTTCTAGGGATATATATTTTCCTAAAAGCTGTAGCCAATGGAGATATGATAGATGCTAACATAACCGCAACTAATATAGAAATTAAAATATCGCGAAGCGTCCAAGCTAAAACTATTCCTAACGTTACTAGAAAAAAACGTACAAATGAGTCGGTAGTAATTTTATAATTTATCGTGTTTAACATATTTTTATTATACTATGAGATAGTCTTTTATTTCATCAATTTTGATTCTTTTCTGCTCTCCCGTGTCTCGGTCGCGGATTGTAACTGTATCGTTTTCTAAAGTTTCGAAGTCTATTGTCACACAATATGGTGTCCCGATTTCATCTTGCCTTCGGTACCTTTTACCAATGTTTGCATTGTCATCATAAACAACATTTCCTATTTCTTTTTTTAAAGTTAAGAATACTTCTCGGGCTTTTTTTGTTAGCTCAGGTTTATTTTTTAAAAGTGGAAATACTGCAAATTTGTTAGGTGCTAAATCTTTATTTAATTTCAAAAAAATTCTTGTCTCACCTTTTTCATCAACATCTTCTTTATAAGCATCTGAAAGTACAGCTAGTACCATTCTCTCTACCCCAAAAGTTGGTTCCACACAATGCGGTACCACTTTAGTTTTTGTTTCTTCGTCAAAATAGACTAAGTCTACTCCGGAACTTTTTGAATGAGAACTCAAGTCATGGTCTGTTCTGTATGCAAGTCCACCAAGTTCTTTTTGGCCAATTGGAAAATCAAACTCAGTGTCTACGCTTCGTTTTGAATAGTGCGCTCTATCTGTCTCACCAATTTCGACAAAGTGGATTTTTTCTTCACTAAGTCCTAGAGACAATAAAAACTTTTTTTGCAATTCAAGCATTTCATTAAATGATTCTTCCCATTTATCTGGATGTACAAAATACTCCATTTCCATTTGCTCCAATTCACGAAGTCTAAAAATAAAATTGCCTGGTGCAATTTCATTTCTAAAAGCTTTTCCAATTTGTGCAATACCAAAAGGTAGTTTTGGATGAAATGTGTCCAAAACGTTTTTAAAGTTCACAAACATTCCCTGAGCTGTTTCTGGTCTCAAATAAACAGTAGATGAATCATCACTAGCAGCACCAGTTTGTGTTTGGAACATCATATTGAATTGTCGAACATCACCTAAAGCATTTTTATCTTGACTTAAAAGTTTTCTTTCTTTTATGATTTTATCCATATCAGAAACATTCATACCTTTAGGGTCAATATTATTCTCTTCTAGAAGATGGTCAGCACGATAGCGCTTTTTTGTTTTCAAGTCTTCAACCATAGGATCATTGAATCCACCGACATGACCTGTTGCTTTCCAAACATTTGGGTTCATTAGAATTGCAGTAGATACTGGAAAAATATCCTCTCTCTCACTTACAAACATTTTCCACCATTTTTGCTGAATGTTATATCGCAGTTGTACACCAAGTGGTCCATAATCCCATGTTCCACCAAGTCCACCATATATTTCAGAACCTTGAAAAACAAAGCCTCTCCTTTTACATAAACTAACAATATCTTCCATTGACGGTTTTTTATTTACTTCCATATAGTGATATTATCTTACCACATACAAAAGTTATCTCAAAATTTACTCCCCCACACTTTCATACCCCTTACCCTGAACATATTTTGGATCAGAAGAAATATTTATTGTTGCATCTGGAGCCGGAATAGAGGTGTTAGTTTTATCATTTAAAATACTATCAAAATGCGCACTTTTAGTAAGCTGAGGAACCGTGTTGACTTGGTCAGGACTAGGTAATATTGAGACTTGTATAGCCGAGTCTTTTCTATTAATTCCAAGTAGGGTTGAAGTAGCTTTTGAAAGATTGCCTATATTCCAAGTTACAGTTCTATCTAACTTGTTAAAAGTAATAGTATTATCAAGACCTTTTATAAATTCTACATAACTAGGAAGTGGAATAATAAGTTTACCATTTGAAAATCCACTATTAGTATCGACGTCCATCAAAATGGTATAAGTGGTTTTCTGGCCTACTTTTGCTGGCATTGGACCAGTATTTTTAAATGGTCCCGAAAAATAATTTGTTGAAAGTGCAACGCTTGAAAACTCTTCTGGGGTTAAAGTGGTGGTAATTCTTTGAATTGATGATTTACCTTTTGAGTCCTCAGTATTGGAAGTAAAAGTAGTATTTATATATAGATTTCTACCCGAAGCAGTTTTGATATCACTGAGTTCATTAAATTGAATTGCAAATTCTACCCTCTCTCCCGGCGCTATTTCCTTTAAAGCAACATTGGTCGAACTATCTGCGAAAGCTGTATTTTTATTAGCATCATATTCAGCTCCATCTACCGAGACTTCTTTTGATTTTAATAGTCCCCCAGAAAATACTAAGGCAATATTAGCATCCACCACCTTTACAGTACCTTGGTTTTCAACAACTATTTTCAATTTTGGTTGTTTGGAAGAAAAAGTTATTTTTTCTCCGCTATCGCCTTTTGCCCCATCTGCTACCACAAATATTTTGATTGGGCTTTGAGAAAGTGCTATTCCGTAGGTGCTTTGTGTAAAATATTTTGTATCTTCAGGGCTACCATCACCACTTCCGGCTTTAGCATTTATGGTAAATTGTGAACCGATTTCAGGTTGATTTTGAAAACTAGCCGTGAAGGTGAAAACTTTCTGTTCACCTTCGTTTAATGGCCCGAGAGAAAATACTCCTTTTCCAATTTCGGGGAAATTAGTTTTTAATAACTTCATTTGCTTTGGAATATCCAAATTCATAATAAGTGCTGGAACGACTTTTGAAATTCCTCTTACCGATATACTATATTCGCCATCCTGAGCAATCGACAAACTTTTTGGACCTGTGATTGTCATGGTCACTGGTGACTTAGTAATTATTACAGATTGGGTGATTACTTTTTGAAAAACTGATTCGGACTGAGGAACTTTATAAAAAAGTGTTGCCACCACTTGTTTACTTTCACCCTCCAAGCCTGAAAGGCTTAAGTTGATATTTTTATAAATTTTATCTCCCGACTCAACATTTCCTATATCGATTTGTGCAATATTTCTAGGAGGCTTGTTTGGATCTTCAATTGCTTGTAAAGATACATAGGCATTTTCAAAAAGAGTTCTGTTGGTATTTGAAATAAAAATTTGTCCAGATAAATCTTTTCCAGAGGATGTAAAATTTGGAATTTCCAAAGTCATTTCTATTTTATCTTGCCTCACCGCATAACCCCCACTAATAAATGAAAAATAAGCATAAGCTAAAGCACCAAGTAAAAGAACAAGAGAAAGTGAAAACATTCCTATTGCTAAAACAGAAAAAACTCTTCTTACCGGACCAGCACTCAGCTCCATTTCTTTGGTTTTATTGTCATGCCATTTTGTATTCCATACATATTTAAGTGTCTCCGCAGGATTAACTTTTTTACGGACTTCATTAAATGGTTTACGCCCTCTTTGGTAAACACTATTTTCAGCTTTATTAAGTGCTTCCTCCCCAATATCAAAGTTAATCTCTTTTTTCTGTGAATCTTGTAGACTATTTTGCATGTCTGCGCCATAGCGCAAAACTTTTTGATTTTTTTTGATTTCGTCCATATTTGCGACAGTATACTCCAAATTTTAAAGTTGTGTACTCTTTATAGCTTTATTTATTTCTTCAACCAATTCTTTTTTAATCTCTTCTACAGTTTCAAAATTCTCTTTAGTAAAACTGTCGTACTTACCCATTTCCCAATATCCTAAACTTACTAAAATTTTCAACAACCATATTATCTCTAAAATTTCTATTTGGGCTGCACTTTTAGTTCGGCTCAATTCTAAAAAACCCAATATTGTATTTTCATACAAACTCTCGTTTGGAGTTTGGCCAACTACAGTTCTTAAAATAAAATTAATAATATTAGATACAGCTTTTCTTTTTTCAATATTTAAATCTTGAATTAAAATTTCTTGTATTTGTATCCCAGTTAGTCGATTCACTTCTCTACCTTCAACATAGTCAAAACTAACTATACAAAGTGGTACAATACTCCCTCGCATTTTTGATTTTATTTCTCGTACACCTGTAGCAATGCAGACTATTATTCCAAACTCACGAGTGAGAAAATATAATATCTTTCCCGATTCTGAATATTCTTTCGTGTCTAAAAGAATCCCAACTTGCGAATGTATTTCATGTCCCATAAACGCTAAAGCACTATTTTAAATTGATCACCAAATGAGAAATTTTTAATTCCACAAATTTTCTGTAATTCCATAAATTTTTCTTTTATTACTCCTTTGGAGAACTCGTCCATTTTTTCGTCAAATTGTACATCGACCACATCAGTCACTTTTAGTCCCATTTGTTTTCTTTCATCTTGGAGCATTCTGATTATCTCTCTAAGAGTTCCTTCTTTTTTGAGCTCTTCAGTTATCTCCAAATCAAGTATTACTTTTTTACTGCTTCCGTCAAATTTTATTTCTTTTATATTTGTTTCATCTTTAATTTCTTGCAAATACTTTGTACTTAAAATCCTGCCCTTATTTTCCTCTAATCCTGGTTCAGTAAATGTAGCACTTGATAAAGGTTGTTTCACTTTTATACCAGAAACTATTCT
>JBBQKQ010000016.1:0-13795 GCA_038326985.1 Minisyncoccia bacterium
AAAAGTTTTTTTGTCATCTCAACTGCATTCAAAAATTTCTCATAGTTTGTTTGTACTTTTTTCCGATCAATTACAAAACCTTCAGTAATTAATGTACTTAATTTATCTGTTGCCCATTGGCGAAATTTTGTTGCATTTTTACTATTTACTCTATAGCCAACTGATATGATTATATCTAAATTGTATGCTTTTATATCCCTTGAAACATCCCTTTTCCCTTCTTTTTGAACTATCCGGAAATTCCGGATAGTTGAATTTTCTATCAATTCCCCGGTAGCGTAAATATTTTTAATATGCTCATTTGTGGTCCTAACATCAACCTCAAAAAGCTCACTCAACTGAGCTTGAGTAGCCCAAATGGTTTTTTTTTCAGCATCACCCTTAAATTCTATCGAGCCTGTTTTTCCTTGATAAATAACTAATTTAGTTTGCATATATTTAGTATATACCTAAATCTCAACTTGTGCAAATAATACACAAGTTCAAATTATTTTTCAATTACAAAAAAGTGATGATAAGTATTTTCTGTTGTTACAAAATCTTTTATAATTTTTCCACCTGCATTCCATATTTTTTCCCGTACAACTTCAACCGGAAAATTTTCTTTTCCTATTTCAAAATAATGTTCACCATCCCAAACATGAGGAATTTTAAAATGTTTATAAGGAAGTTTAAAATTGAATTTTTTAATTCCAAGAAGCGGGATTTGCATTGAAAACGCAAAGCTTCTTCCCCAGTGTGGAAGTGAAATTACAACATTTTTTTTTGCAACTCTTAAAAGTTCTTTCAAATTATTTTCAAATTCTATAAATGGCAAATGCTCAAGTACTTCGAAAGCACATACAACATCATAAGAATTTTCTGGCAGAGGAAGTTTGCGAAGGTCAGCTACAATATCTGGTTTTAAATCTTCAGCAAAATCGACACTTGTGTATTTTATGTCGGTATTTTGTTTCAAATAATTTGCAAATACATAATCTCCAGGACCAATTTCTAAAACACTTTCTGGTTTTAAATTTATTACTACTTCAAGTTGGTACCAATATGAAGACCACCTTTTCAGGTCACAGTATTTTGGAAAGTTGTAGTGGTCTTTATTTACTTGAGTCATATACTTTATTTTATCAAATATAATATATATCTCACCATTGACTTTTAATATTTATATTGTTAGAATTAAATTCCACCCTTAGAAGGAAAACGTTGATGTTCACGATCTCAGGACCGCCACTTATTGGAATACAGCGGGCCGAACACAAAGAAAGGCAAGCCTGTATTAATCGCCAGAGGGCAGAAGATCTATTAGCAGAAGCTAAAGACCTCGAAGAGGAAGCCGCCAAAATTAGACGATACGATAACCTGGCTCGCAGATGCCGAGTCAGGCGAACAGTACGATGAGTAACGCTCATGTCCACGAAAGTGGACTGGGCGTGCTTTTATTTTTGTAATAATTTCAACAGGTTAGAAATCAAAGTTTTTACATCAAAAGAATTGATAAAATGATCTTGTATTTCTTTTCTTCTTTTTTCCCTGTTTTCCTGTGATTCTTTCATCAAAGTTTCAATTTTATTTGCAAGATCTTCAGTGTCACCGTGTTTGAATAAATAGGTGTTTGAATAATCTTTATAATAACTCCTATAAGCCTCATTTGCAATGAAAGTATGTGCACCAGCACAAATCGATTCAATAACTGCTTTATCTAAGCCACCAGTGGGGCAAAGGTTTACAGAAATATCTGCATTCCACATAGCTTCTAATTTTTGATTTTCTGGTAACGATCCAGTGAATTCAATATTCTCTAAAACATTTAACTCGCTTGCTATTTTAGTAACTTCAGATTTATATTTTTCATCATTTTCGCCAATCACGGGACCAATAAATTTCGAGGTTAAAACTATATTTTTCTTTTTTAAAATTCCTAAAGCTTTTGTCATTGTTAATAAATCTTTAATTGGTGACACCCGACCTACGCTAACTAATTTTAAAATATTTTCTGGAAAATTTAAAAAAGGGAGTATTCTATCGTTTTTAATAAATGCATTAGTGTCAATCCCATGACCTAAAATATGTACTTTTTTACCTGGCACATTGAAACTTTCTTTTGCAGCAGTAATTATTACATTAACTATTTTTTCAGCAATTTTTAATTGAGTTGTAACCTGTTTGTGAACATACCAAAGTCCAATTTTATTACCACGTGATCTCCAAAACAGACCACCTAAAATTACATATATCTGATTCATGTGTACAAAAACAGAATCATAATTTTTTCTTTCAGTCCAAATATACTTATAAAATCTAAAGATATATTTAAGTTGCGAAACACCCCTTTCTTTTCCAAGACTTAGAACTTTAACATTGGGTGGTAATTCATACTTTCCTTTGTAAAGACAAATTACTGTTACTTGTTCACACTGATGTGCAAACTCACACAGCCAATTCATGAAAAAGAGTAGAGCAGCATTTTCTCTTCCATTATTACTAATAATTTGAGTAATTATTAGTAATTTCGGCTTCCTATCCATAAATTTTTTGAATAAGTTTCAAATCCTTCCCACTGCTTTTTAACATTTCCAAATTTCTATCTCTTATAGACTCCAGCATTTTCAAACCACTTTCTTCCAAATCTAGTCCTTTATAGTATTGTAAAAATGCTTCGAAATCTTTTAACAAACACTCACCGCCTGCACCATAACCCCCGTCACGAACCGGTGCCATATGATGATATGTTCCCATCATTGGTTCTGATAAAAATGCTTGATGTAGATTCTCAGAATTGAGACCTATTTTTTCAGCCATTTTATAAATAATACTCATGTAAATATTTTTTACATAGAAAAAGTTATTTTGTGCGTATTTTATCATCTCTGCTTCTTTTGAAGATACTACTGATTTATGTGCTGATGGAGGCATTATTTTTAATATTTCTTCGGCCATTTTTCTGTATTTCTCATTTTCAAAAGGAATTCCTATAACTGTCTTTTTTGGATGAGCTGTTTCTTCAGCTGCTAATCTAGCAGTTAAAAATTCTGGAGCATGCATCACTAAAATATCTGGGTTTTCAGCTTGAATTGATTCTGTGGTACCTGGTAAAATTGTTGACCTAATTAAAGCAATTTTACCAGCTCCTATAAATTTAACTACAGATCGTAATATTGAATCATCAAACCCCCCGACCTTTGTCGGAGTGGGAACACTTATTGAAACAAAGTCACAATCTTTTAATAAATCTTTATTATTTATATATTCGGGATCAATAGAATATCTGACAATTTCAAACCCACTTTTCTCAAAATAATCTGCGTAATTTTTACCTACAAACCCTTGCCCTATAAAACCAATTTTCATTTTTTTATTTTCTTGCATAATATTTTATACAATTATAGCACAATTTAATTCCAGCTATTTTTATAGGCTTCTAAATAATCCCGTTCATTTTGAAGGACTCTTGTTTGTACCGCATTTAAGGCATTTCTAATTAATCTTTCTTTCAAGTTTTGATCGCTTAAAATTCTTATTATCTGAGTTGAAAAAGTTTGTATATCCCTAACTTGTGCAACCAAAACATCTTCTTCAGGAAAAAGCACTCCCCCAATTAGGCCAACATCTGTTGAAACTATAGAGGTGCTGCTGGCTGCAGCTTCAATTAAAGTTAGTGCAAATCCTTCAAAATCAGAAGTTAATAAAAATATGTCTGAAGTTTTCATAGCTGAAGGAGTATCTTCCACAAACCCTATTAAAAAAACATTTTTTCCTAAATTATTTTTTGTGATATAATTTTGCAAATCATTTTTTATTGAGCCAGAACCTCCAATTAAAAGACAAGTATTAGGAATTTTTTCTAAAACAATTTTTGTGGCATCTATTGCCATATAAATATTTTTTTCTGGCTCGAGTCTTGAAACTGTCAATAAAACATTTTCAAATTGAGAATACTTTTCTTTGAGGTTTATAATTGGATTTGTTTCCATTATTTTTTTTACATTTGCAAAGATTGGTAAAATAATTATGGGTGGCAAAATTTTGTCGGAAGAGGAATTTTTAAGAAATTTTTCTAAGCCATCTTTAATTCTTTGTGACACAACACGAATAGAGCTTGCACGAGGCAACAAAAACCTTGTAGACATTTGCCTTAATTTTCCCAATAGACCAGGATTACCCTTTACAAAATTTTCTGAAAATGGGTCAGTGTGCATTTGAATTTGTAATTTTGATTTTAAGGCTCTGGAAATTATATATCCAATAACCCCTGTTTCAAATGCATTTTGAGCAACTACAAAATTTATCTTTTCTTTAAAAGCAATTTTCAAACCTAAATATAGAGAATCAAATAAAAAAAGAAATTTAAAATATGAAGCGGTAGGATATACAAAAACATTCTCCGCTAGTTTTATTCTTTCTTTAGAATGAATTTTTTTAAAAGAAAAAACTACAATGTGGAGAGTGTCGGCAAAGCCAGTATAACCAGCATGTCTTTTTGCAACGTGAGTGTCATGGTTTAACATTCCTCTATCAGTAGAAATCATTAATACGTTTTTCATAGTTTTATTTTTTTTATTTGTTTCGCAAACTCTTCTGCTGTCATTTTAATAATTATATCTTCATTTTGTGGTGATTCGAGTAAGTACTCAATGAAATCTCCTTTTTGAACAAATCCTTCAGGATCAACATATATTATCTTTAACCCTTGTTTTCTAGCCGACTGTTGTATATATCGACGGTCTGCATGTGATCCAACAACGATTAGTGACTTGGTTTTTGATGAAAATTTTACTTTTGGTATTATATTTTTTTCTTCAAATCTTCTAATATATTTTTCCTTTAAATTATTTCTCAAATGTATACCATCAAAATTGTTAGTAAAAATTTTACCCAATAGTAATTTTTTATTAAAAAAAACAGTTAAAATTTTGTGGAAGAGTTTCTCTTTTGAAGTGACAGAATATAATATTGGCTTAGAGATATTTTTTACGAATTTGTTAGGATCAGAAATAAAATCAACGATAAGATTATCATCTTTACCTCCAAAAATCATTTTTTTTGTATTAGGATCACTTACAGAAAAAAATTTGTGCAAATCATGTAATGGTGGAATACCTAACTCTAGCGATGGGCCAGAACCTAATTCAATGTGTGCTGGAAAGTATTTTTTTATCTCATCATTTTTTTTATTTTCCTTAAATCCGACATCATTTGAATAGCGAATAACTGAAAAACCCCGAGACTCCAAATTGTCAGCATAGTTTTTTCCTACATATCCTTGACCGATAAACCCCACTTTGACGTCTTTCTGCATTTGTTTTTATTACAAACATTATACTACAAATATTACGAATTATCTAAAGCATATTCGGCAACTTTTTTTAGCTTCTCCAAGTATTCGGCTTTATTTTGTAACATTTTTAAAGAACTAACCAGTTTCTCAGTAGTAAATAAATGCTCCTCTACTAGATTTTTTAGCGCTGTTTTAATAGTATTTGTAAAGTCTTTAACTTTAAATGTCTCAGATATTTCACCATTCAAATTATTAAATACGAACTCATTTGCACAGCCAACATTTGTCATAACTACTGGCGTACCATTTGCCACACTCTCTATTGCTGTCATTCCCCAGCCTTCATATTTACTTGTTATTAAAAAAAGTTTTGTTTTTTGATATTCTGCATTTGGGTTTTCGGTCCATCCTTCCCAAGTAATGTTTTCATAATTTCCATACTTACTTTTTAGTCTTTTTTCTTGACTTCCGGATCCTACAATTTTTAGTTTGTAATCGGCATATTTTTTATCTTTTGTTAATTCTAAAAAACTCAATATTCCCAGATCAATATTTTTTACTTTTTCTAACCTGCACATTATTAGTTAAATATTTGGCCTCACCCCTTTCCCCTCTCCGGTGGAGAGGGGTTTAGTGCTTTCAAGATTAACAAATATTGGTGCTAGAAAAATTTTATTATTATCAATATTCAATTTATCAACTAAATAATTTTTTATTCTACCTGATACTACCCTTATACTTTTAGCTTTTTTAATTACAAATCTAAAAATAAGATATTGCAGAAAATTTCTCATACTTTCATATCTAAAATATCTTGAGCTAATATCAGTATGGATTTGGACAGAAAAATTATATCTGTAAGTTTTAGATATTATCCAACTAAAAAACCCAACTTCAAATGGGTCTTGTGATGATACTACTATATCATTTTTATTTTCAATGTTTTCTTGTTTTATTTTCTTGCTCAGACCAAATAAAACTAATGCTTTATATTTGTATAAAACAGGAATGACCTTAAAATTACCGAATTCAATAATTTTTAAATTCGAATTTTTTGTAATTACGAAACAGTAATACTTTTCCGCAATTTGCGAATATTCTTGTATCCTTTTAAATACACTACTCTCCTTGTTTAAAAGTTTTTCATCTGTACCAATGCTAATTATTTTCATTTTAATATCCGCAATTTATCTTTGTTGTTTCTCCACATGTACACTATTACACACTTTTTCAACTATTCTTTCATACTCTAAAAACATTTCTTCCCAAGACTTTTCAATTTTAAAATTTAAGAATATATTTTCTGCAGCCGACTTATATTTTCTATATATCGCCTCATCACAAAATTCTAAAATCGCCCGCTTGATGTCTTCTACATCAAATGGATCTATAAGTTTTACAGCACCCGTATTTTCTAAAATTTTTGTAAGGCCTGAATACTTTGTAAGTATAACCGGAATTCCAAGCGATAAAGCCTCATATACCTGGTTGGGAGCAATGTCGGAGATTGAGGCACAAATATAGCCTCTAGAAGCCCCTATTCGCTCCTGACAGCTCTCAAATGTACCTTGTTTGGTATCTAGCTCTAAGCTAAAATCTGCCATTTTAGCAGTTCTAGCCTCTTCTACTGAAGCTCTTACTCTACTCAAGTTTTTGTATGGAATATCTCGAGTAATGGAGGTAAAGTTAAAGTTATTATTAAATGTTTTTTTATTTTCTAACTTTTCAATTGGATTAGTAATTACAAATAGCCTCACCCTAACCCTCTCCAAAGGAGAGGGAAAGTAGTGCTTAAGAAAAATATCTTTTTGCCATTCAGTATTAAAAATTATTCCAAAAGCATTTTGGGTTACAAATTTTTGTATTAAATATTTTATGTATAGACTTTTAGAAAATAGTTTTTTGCTATCTTTAAAATTGTTGTAAAAACTTTCGTAGTCCGTTTCTTTGGTATACAAAAAATTTTCATATATAAAGTCTCCTCCGACTCGGAGTATTACCTTTTTACGCAAAATTATTCCTGCTAATACCGCAGGCAATGCTACGGTAAAACCATCGAGAGCAAATATGATATCATATTTTAAAAATGAAAATGTTGGTGAAAATATAAACGTAAAAAGCATTAGTAGATGGCGGATGCCACTTGGATAATGTTTATAATTTTCATAGTTGAAAAGTTCTGCCCTACTTCCAAAATATACTTTTAGTTTTTTGGCATGAGTGGATGGTCCACCTGGAATTGGTGGCATCATTGGGGTTGCTATTAAAATTTTTAAATCTATCATTTATAAATACATTATAGCAAATATGATATAATATAAGAAATATGAAAAAGACTATTTTAGTAACTGGCGGAGCAGGATTTGTAGGTACACAGTTATGTAAAACTTTAAGAAACATGGGCAATAATGTTATTTCTCTTGATAATTATTTTGTGGGCAAAAAAGAGAATCATATAGAAGGAGTAAGATATGTAGAGGGTCATACAAAAAATATTAATTTTTTAATAATGGAAAAAATTAATATCATTTATCATTTGGGAGAATACTCAAGAGTGCACGCCAGTATGGAAGAGCCAGAGATTGTTTGGGATATGAATATTTTAGGGACAATTGAAGTTTTAGAATTCTGTAGAAAACAAAACTGTAAATTGGTATATGCGGCATCATCAACCAAGCTTTCTATTTCAGAAGCAAATGATGGAACAATGGGAAAAGACCTCACCCCGTATACTTGGGCTAAAGCAACAAACTCTGACCTAATAAATAATTATGGAAAATGGTTTGGATTGGATTATGCTATTGTCTATTTCTATAATGTTTACGGAGAAGGTGAAAGAGCTTGGGGAAATTATGGAACAGTAATTGCAACTTTTAAAGAAAATTTTTTAAATAAACACCCACACAAAGTAAATTCACCAGGAACACAAACCAGAGCTTTCACACATGTTCAAGATACTGTTGATGCTATAATTTTGGTAGGAGAACACGGGGAGGGCGATGGGTATAATATTTCTTCATCGGAAGTTTTTTCGATTTTAGAAATTGCAGAAATGTTTGGTGGAGAAATGGAAATGATGCCGCAGACAAAAATGTCTAGATCATCTACAAATGGAGATACTTCTAAAATTTCTGATCTAGGCTGGATTCAAAAAAGAAAACTTAAAGTTTATATTGAGGAAATTAAAAATAATTAATTATGATAAAGGAAAACTTTATGCAAAGTAAAAAAAAATTTTTAATACTCTCTCTTGTTTACTTCCCTCTCCCAAATGGTGGAGCTGAGCCTGCCATAAAAGAAATAACTAATAGAATATCACCAGAGGAAATAGAATTTCACATGATCACTTGTTTATGGGATTCAAATTTACCAAGAGTAGAAAAATATGAAAATATCTTAATTCACCGAATTGGGTTTGGAGTACCTGAGCCCAAATTTGAGGATTTTAAATCCAATTATAAACTTAACTTAAATAAATATTATTTTCAAATTGTTGCTCCAATCAAAGCTCTACAGCTTCACCTAAAGTATAATTACTATGGAATTTGGGCAATGATGGCTCACTCTTGTGGAATTCCAGCCGGAATATTTAAAACAATATTTCCAAATGTAAAATATTTTTTATCTTTACAAGAAGGTGACCCCATAGAACATATTGAAAAAATTGCTCACAAAATTCCCTTTATCTCTTGGATATTATTTAAACGTGGGTTTACTTTAGCAGACAAAGTACAAACAATTTCTCACTACTTAGCAGATTGGGCTAAAAAACTCAACCCAAAAATTACACCTGTGCTAATTAAAAATGGCGCTAACCCAAACGACCTTAAAGAAAAATTTACAGAAGTTGAAATAGAAAATATTAAAATAAAACTTGGTAAAAAGATGGGCGATATTTTTCTTGTAAATACTTCACGGGTTGTTCATCAAAAAGGAATAGATACTACAATTGAATCTTTAAAATTTTTACCTGATAATATAAAATATTTAATTGTTGGAGAAGGAGACAAAATAGACGAATATAAAAAATTAGCTGAAAGTTTGGGGGTCAGTGATCGGGTTATATCTACAGGTAGAGTAGATAGAAGTGTTGTAACTCTTTATAGAAAGGCATCTGATATATTTGTAGCGCCCAGTAGAACTGAAGGCCTTGGAAATGCTTTCATTTCAGCGCTAGCATCTAGGCTGCCACTAATTACAACTGGAGTTGGGGGAATTGGAGACTATGCATTTGACAACAAAACAGCTTGGATAGTCCCTTTAGAAAGCCCAAAAGCTATCGCAGATAAGGTTTTAGAAATAATTAACAATCCTTTAAAAGTTAAAGAAATTTCTGATTATGCAAGGCATATGGTGGAAGAAGAATATGACTGGGATAAAATAGCCATTAAAATGAAAGAAGAAATTTTTAATTAAATCAATATTATGAGAAATAATTTAGTTGAGCGAGCAACAAGTTTTGCAGCCCATAAACATAAAGACCAATATAGAAAAGAAGGAAAAATTTTATACATATCTCACTTGGTGAGCGTGGCATTAATTTTAAAAAAATATGACTTTGAAGACACTGTGATTGCAGCTGGACTCTTACACGACACCCTCGAAGATACAGAAACTAGTGAAGAAGAAATTTTAGAAAATTTTGGACAAGAAATTTTAAGTATTATATTACTTCTCACTTACGACAAAAATCTTTCCTGGAAAGATCAAAAAATGAAATATATTGAAGACGTAAGAAATGCTAATGAGTTTGTCAAAGCTATCTCACTTGCAGATAAAATCCACAATATACAATCTTTGCTTTTTAACCTGGAAGTCAAAGGTGACTTAGCTTGGTCAAGCTTTAAACAAAACAAAGACACAAAAATTTGGTTTGAAAAAGAATGTCTAAAAATGTTTCAAGAAACGTTTAGTCACCCAATGGTTGCAGAGTACGAAAAATTAATTATAGAACTGTTAATTATTTAATATAATACCTTTTGCCTTTCCAGCTCTTCTTTAGAACGTAAACTATCTCTTTTATTTTTATAATCTTCAATTACTTTTGGGTCTAAAAATTTATCGTCAAGAACATTTTTAAGTAATTCTAGCCAAAAAAATATTCTTAATTTGGTTAATTCTTTTAAGCTGTTTCCGTTTTCTAAATTTTTATATACTTTAGTATAGTAGTGTATGTGATCGAATAATCTAAAAATTCTCAATAGTTTGAGACTTTTTAATTCTTCTTCGCTTCTATTTAGTTCAAAATACTTTAAAATCGCACGTTCTAAATCTGAATTATACAAAGACATAAAATTTATTATCCTTGCCCAACTTTCATGCTTATTTCCAATACTTAGTGATGTATAATCAAGTAAATATATTTTATCTTCATTGTTTTCACGTCTTACCCGAAAGTTGTGCGGAACAAAGTCAAAATGAGTTAAAAAACCACAATATTGATTAACACGATACTCAGATCCCATAAACATTCTTTTTCCTTTTTCTAATATATTTTTAAAATTGTCTCCACTCCAATTTTCTAAAATAATTTTTTCATATTCTAATAATTTTTTTTCATATATTTTAAAATCTTTAATTTCAAAAAACTTAGTTACAAAGTCTGCTAATTTGTTAACTGTAACGTGCACTCCTTCTAAAATTTCTAAACCTTTAAGAATAATTTTAAACTGCTCTTCTGTATTTCTTTGTAAAAAATTTTGTTCTTCTCCTATAAACTCAGTAATAACAATAAGATTGTCGTTTTTATTTTCAAAATGAATTTCTTTTGGGTGATTAAATTTTTTGTAATTAAAGTTCATTTTCTGAAGTGCAACTCTGCACATTCTTTCATATATGATTTCATCTATACCCTCTTTTTGACTTGAAATTTTAATTATGACTTTTAAATTATCGACTGTTCTTATTGCGGTAAGAATTAACTTCTTAGATAGCAAAATTGATCTCTCACCTTTAACATGCACTTGATTTTCATCCAAAATAAATCCTAATTCTAAAATTTTTGATTTAAAATTGTCCATTTCACTATTTACATATTGCTCCCAATTTAAAATCTTAGTCATGAAATTGTTTTAGTTAAAAACTCTACGAAAAATTTCCATTCTTTTATAACTTCCAGTTTTTCTTTTTCTTTGCTTTCAACATTTGAAAATGGCGAAAAGAAATTTTTAATTGGAAATTTTTGAACTATCAAATTATTTTCATTTAAATTGTATTTTTTTTTAAAAGTATCTTTTAGTTTTAAATTATCAAAAATCACAACACTGGACCATTTGGAAACTAAATATTGAATAAAATTAATTTGCCAAACTTTTAGACTTTTTTTATTCATATTAAATTGCACCGATCTTTCTTCTACTTCATTTTCCATGATAAAAGAGATTGTTTTTTTGTTAAAGAGTTTTGCCACTAACAATGTTAGCAATGAAGAAATTCCTGCTTGATTAAGTAATATTATGCCATTATTTTTAACCTCCCTAAGTAATATTTTTGTAAATAGGATAATTCTTTTTAACAAATTCTGTTTTTTGCTCACCGAAATAATTTTAACATTGTTTATATTTTCAGGAAAATCAGAATATGCTAAAAGTGTTATGAGGTGTTTTTCAACATATATCATTTGCAAATTCATTGCGAGTTGCTTAGCAAAAATAGAAACTCTAGCTGTTTCGGGTGGGTATAGAGGTGTAGAAATTAGTATTTTCATAGTTTTAATTGTTACTTTTTTTTGAAGAAACATACGAAGCACCCACAAAAAAAAGACCAACTAAACCTATCACTACTTCAGGTATATGAAAAATTAAACCAAATAACATACAAATTCCTAAGCCCCCTACTGCAAAGTGCGCGCCGTGCTCGAGATAACGTAACTCATTTAAAGTTTTATGTTCTACCACCATCAAAGTAAAACTTCTAACAAAGTAAGCCCCCACCCCAAGACCAATGCCAATAACTAATAAATTGCTTGAAATTGCAAATGCACCTATCACACCATCTAACGAAAATGCTGAGTCTAAGATGTTTAAGTATATAAATAAAGAAAAACCTGACGTTCCGACTTTTGTAATATTGCTTCCCATACTATTTGTTATTCCCTGCATAAGTACAAATAAAATTATACCTATTATACCTGCAACAAATATTTCAGAGGCGTGAATTGGAACTAAAAAAGTTATCCCTAGTAAAACTAAAAGTGCAAATACAATTTCTATTGACTCAATACTGGAAAACTTTTTTAGGCGAGTTTCTATAATTTTTATCCAATGGATTTCTTTTGTGTCGTCTATAAAATATTTTAAAGCTACAAGTAATAAAAATATTCCCCCAAAAGCTCCAATAGAGTAATGAGCTTCACCAAGTTTTAACCCATAAGTAGAAGGGTCGTAAATTGCCAAATTAATTATAGTTAGAAAAGATAGACCCGAAACAAGAGCAACTATAAAAATTGGTAAAACTATTCTTGTACCAAAAACCGCAACCCATATACCCCAGTTTATGAACCGTTTTCTCCAAACTTCATCCATTTTTTCAAGTACTTTTGCGTTTACTACAGCATTGTCAAAAGACAATGTAATTTCTAAAACCATCAAAATAGCAACCGAAACTAATGCTAAATAACCATTATAAAAATAGATGAAAATTAAAGAAAATAAAGTTATAATTGTGGGAATTAGGAAGAATTTTTTAAAAATCTGCATCTATCAATTATAACATATTTTATTTTTCTTTTTTTTGAGAAAATAAAAAACCAAGACTTAACTTAGTATACTATTATTGAGACTAATTATTGTTCACAGAATTATGTACTTTGTAGAAGCCTTAAAATAAAAATTAAGGTGAAGTAAGATGAAGTACGGTCAGGGTGGCAGGATTCGAACCTACGACACGCGAAGCAAGTCTTCGTTGCTCTACCAGACTAAGCTATCACCCTGAAACTTCTACAAAATACACAAAAAAATAAAAGAATTAAAGTGTCAAAATGGAAAATTAAACAGAGACGTTTATTTTGCCCTTTGTTTAGCTCCCTCGCGGAGACTTTTTGTACATTCTCGAATTGTACACACGCAATTTTAAGGTATTAGATAAAATTGTAAAATCTTTCTTGTTGTAGATTTAACTACTTCTCAACCAATCATTATCGTTAAGATAATTTATTTCAAATTGAATAAATTCACGAACAGCTTCCGCTACCCGTGCCTTGTTACGACTTATTCCTTGTTATAAATCTTACCTTAGACCGCGTTAGACGCAGGCTTCGGGTATTATTTACTTCCCTGAATTGACGGGCGGTGAGTACAAGACCTGAGAACGTATTCACCGCGGTATAGCTGACCCGCGATTACTAGCAATTCCGGCTTCATGAGGTCGAGTTTCAGACCTCAATCTGAACTGGCGCGTTGTTTGAAGGATTGGCTCAGGGTTACCCCGTCGCGACCCGTTGTCAACGCGATTGTATTATGTGTGTAGCCCAGGGTGTCAAAGGGACATGCTGATCTGGCGTCATCCTCTCCTTCCTCCCAG
>JBBQKQ010000017.1:0-11446 GCA_038326985.1 Minisyncoccia bacterium
GCAGAACTTTATGAATTTGTAATTAAAGAAATTGTAAATTTTGGTGATTCCAAAGAACATTAAAATCTGATATAATAGAAAAATAATTTAAAGATATGAAAGATTTTTTCTTCCCACATCCCCATATTCCTGGTGTAAAAGCCGATGTGTTGGGAACAGTTTTAAACTGGCCAATTTCCAACACTGTGACATTTATGATCTTTATGACCGTACTTTTTTTAGGATTAGCTTTTTGGATGAGAAGTTTTAAAGAAGTACCTGGCTTTTTTCAAAGTATGTTTGAGCTATTTATTGACGGAGTAGAAAATCTTTTGCACTCTTTGACTAGTGGTAAAAACCATAGAGTTAAAGAGCTGCTATTCCCAATATTTGCAATATTTTTAATAATTGGGGCTGTAAATATTATTGGATCCTTCCCAATTTTAGGAGAGTTTACTTGGTCAGAAAATGGTCATTTAATTCCACTCTTTAGAAAAGCAACGAGCGATATAAATGTTACTTTACCACTAGCTTTTGTAGTTGTACTTTCTATGCAAGCTTTCGGAGTTAAAAATTGGGGCTTTTTTGGATATTTTAAAAGATTTATACCATTAGATAAACTTGTTCATGGTGCAAAAACTAGTGTTTCAGAATTTATGCTAGCCATTGTCGAACTTTTTGTAGGATTACTTGAGCTATTGTCAGAGTTTATAAAAGTTATCTCGCTTTCCCTTCGTCTTTTTGGGAACATGTTTGCAGGAGAAATACTTCTAGCAATACTAATGGGAATATTTGCCATAGCATTACCGGCAGTTTGGATTGGCTTTGATTTATTAGTTGCAGTTATACAGACCTTAGTATTTGGCTGTCTAATAGCTGTTTACTACACATTGGTGGTAAAAGAAGATGGAGAAGTGTCGCATTAATTTCTTCAATATGATATAATCCTCAGGTAAAAATTAATAATTAAGAATAAATAAAATTAAATATATGGACACAGAAGCAGCAAGATTAATAGCAAAAGGAATAGCATTATTACCACTTTTGGGGGTTGGAATTGGCCAAGGAATTATGATGGCAAAAGCTTTCGAGGGAATGGCTCGTAACCCCGAAACTGGAGGTGAAATTTTTACTCGAATGCTTATTGCAACAGCACTTATTGAGTCAATTGCGATCTTGGCATTCGTAGGATACTTTATAATGTAGACATTAAAAAATGTTAGCAGAAATACTTTCTAAAATAGGTTTTGAGTGGCATTTGGCCATCACACATTTGATCAATTTCCTTTTGATTTTCTTTTTGATTGTTAAGTTTGCACTTCCGGCCGTCAAAAAAACTATTTCAAAGCGAACAGAGAAAATAAAGGAAGGTTTACGAATGCGTGAAAATGCCACTTCTATCTTAGATTCTGCTAAGACTGATTCCAAAAATATTATTCACGATGCTAATATGGAGAGAAAAAGAATTTTGGAAAAAACAGAAGTAGAAGGCAAAAGTATGATGGCAGAATTTGGAGCAAAAGCACAAAGTGTTTTAGAGGACGCAAATAAAATTCGTAAATCTTCCGAAGAAAAGGGCTACGCAGAAGGTGGAGATATTTTCTTAAAAAAACTACCCTCATTTTTAACAGCTATTTCTACTTCAGCATTTGCAGGGAAAATTACTCCTGAAATAAACAATGAGTTTATTGCCAATATTTTGCAAAAAAATTAGTATGAAGAATAAGAAATTCACATCAAAAAATTTAGCTTATCAAATATTCAAAAATCCAGAACATTTTGAGAAAATTTTAGAGTCAAAGGAACTTAAAAATTTATTGCCAAATATTTTAAAAATTCTTAAATTAAAATATAAAAATCAAGAAGAATACGAAAAAGTTAAAATCGAGTCATCTACAGAATTGAGTAATGAAAATTTGGAAAATTTAAAAAATAAACTAAATCTTAAAGATAAAACAATTCAAATAAATATTAATAAAAATATAACAGCAGGATTTAAAGCAACTTACAAAGATATATCGCTCGACGCAACTTTTGAAACAATGTTTAAAAAATTATTAGATACCTCACCTAACCTCTCCTTATAAAGGAGAGGAACAGAACAAAAATACATAAATATGTCAATACAAAGAATAATAGAAAATCTGGAACAAAATATTTCTATAGCAAAAATGTCTCCAGAAATGTCTGAGAGAGGAATAGTTGAATCCATCCAAGATGGAATTTTAAAAGTTTCCGGAATGAAAGGAGTAATGTCTTCAGAAAAAGTTTTGATAGGACGTGATAAAATTGAAGGTTTGGTTTTAAACTTAGAAGAAGATTTTGCTGGAGTAGTGGTGTTTGATGGTTTTAAAAACGTAGAAGAAGGAGACGAAGTTTTTCGTACATTTGAACTTCTTTCAATTTCAGTTTCTGAAAAAATACTTGGTCGTGTAGTAAACCCACTAGGAAAAGCAGTAGATGGATTGGGAGAATTTGAAGGTGAGAAAATGATGCAAGTAGAGCGTCTTGCACCTGGAGTAATGAGACGTGAACCTGTAAACCAGCCACTTCAAACTGGTATAAAAGCAATTGACGGAATGATCCCGGTTGGAAAAGGTCAGAGAGAATTGATTATCGGTGACCGCCAAACTGGTAAAACTACAATTGCCTTAGATACTATAATTAACCAAAAAGGTAAAAATGTTATTTGCGTTTATGTAGCTATAGCTCAAAAAGAGTCTAAGATTGCCCAAGTAGTAGAAACTTTACGTGAGAAGGGGGCAATGGAATACACAACTGTAGTTCTATCTGGAGTGTCTCAAGGACCAGCATTTTCATATTTAGCACCTTATGCTGGAGTTGCAATTGCCGAGTATTTTATGGATAAAGGACAAGACGTGCTAATTGTTTACGATGACCTTTCTAAACAGGCTGTAGCTTATCGTGAACTTTCACTTTTATTAAAACGACCACCAGGTAGAGAAGCTTACCCGGGAGATGTTTTCTATATTCATTCAAGACTTTTAGAAAGATCTTGCCGACGTAACGCCGAAGCAGGAGGCGGGTCTATTACTGCACTTCCTATAATCGAAACCCAAGCAGGTGACGTGTCGGCGTATATTCCTACCAATGTTATCTCAATCACCGATGGGCAAATTTTCTTAGATTCCTCACTATTCAACAAAGGAATAAAGCCAGCAATTGACGTGGGACTTTCAGTTTCCAGAGTTGGAGGTTCTGCACAAATTAGTCCTATGAAAAAGACTGCTGGGAAAATAAAACTTTCTCTTGCTCAATACCGAGAGCTTGAGAGCTTCTCACAGTTTGACTCGGACCTTGATCCTGAAACTAAAAAAACTATTGAACACGGAAAGCGTGGAGTAGAACTAATGAAGCAAAATAATGGCGAGCCACTGGATGTATCTTTTCAAGTTGCTACTTTCTATGCATTAAACGAAGGTTTCTTTAAAAATGTAAAATTAGAAAATGTAAAAAATGTTGAAAATGATTTACACAAATATATGACTATGAATGCCAAAGATCTTATGAAAGATATTGATAGTGGCAAATGGAAAGATGAGGAAATTGCAAAATTAAAACAAGTCTTAAAAGATTTCGCCGCACTAAATAATATTGATTTTTAGTTCACTTTTTGTGGAAAAATTCTATGGCAAATACAAAAATAATAAAAAGTAAAATAAAGGCTATTACTAGCATTAAGAAAATTACCAAAACCATGGAGATGGTTTCGATTTCTAAAATGAAAAAGTCGGTAGGTGAGGCTAGTAGGATTTTTGAATATATAAAAGAAATAAAATTTGTAATCGAAAATATAAAGTCTGAGAGTAAAGAAAATCATGTCTTATTTGATAATAGGAAAATTAAAATACAAGATGAATTGGTAATTATTATAGCTTCTAATAAAGGTTTAGCCGGATCATTTAATTCAAACGTTTACAAAAAAACTAAATCTTTAGTTTCTGAAAACCCAAATATAAAATATGCAATCTGTTTTGGTAAAATGGCAGAAAAAACTGCCAGAAAACTAGGGCTAGAAATAAAACTTTCATATCTTGAAATAGAAAAACTTTTAAAACCATCACAAATTTCTTATATTGAAAAATTTGTTCGTGATGGGTATCTAAACGAGAAGTGGAATAAAGTGCACGCAGTTTACACAAACTTTGTAAAAATGGGAGCATATGATGCTACAAGTCAAACTTTATACCCAGTTGAAGTAAACAAAATTATTTCTGACTCAAATCTAATCAAAGAAAAAAATGTTAATTCTATTTACTTGTTTGAGCCAAGTATAGAAATGTTAATTGAAAAAATAGTTCCTAAAATAGTTTTGATGATTTTATTTTCATATATTATTGAAAGTAGGGCAAGCGAAAACTCGGCCAGAAGTTTTGCGATGAAAAGAGCAAATGAAAGTGCAGGCGAAATTTTAAAGACATTAAAAATAAAATATAACAAAGTCCGCCAAGATGGTATAACCCAAGAAATAGCAGAAATTTCCGCAGGTGCAAATGCTTAAATTATTGAGGTCGAAAAATTCAAACAAAAATGCTATAATAACAAACGAAAATTTATGAAAACAGAAAATAAAAACGGGTTGAAGAGTGGGAAAATATTGCAGGTGATGGGGCCGGTGGTTGATGTGTATTTTGAAAACAGTGTACCTGCTATAAATAATGCATTGATAATTAAAAAACAAAACTCAAATTCTAAAAATGAAGGTGGAAATAATGAATACATTAAAACAGATAAAGATGATACTGGTGAGGTAGTTTTAGAAGTCGCAGCACATTTGGGACTAAATGAGGTTCGTTGTTTTGCGATGTCTTCGACTGATGGACTTTTTCGAGACCAAGAAGTAATTGATACTGGAGAGATGATTTCGGTGCCAGTAGGAGCTGGAACTTTAGGAAGAATGATGGATGTAACGGGGAACTCAATTGATGACAAAGGTGATATAGTTCACACTAAAAAATACGGAATTCACAGGCCTGCACCAAGTTTTGCAGAGCAAAGTACAAAAGCCGAAATTCTGGAAACTGGTATCAAAGTTATAGATTTGATTTCTCCATTTCTAAAAGGTGGGAAAATTGGACTTTTTGGAGGTGCAGGAGTGGGTAAGACAGTTATCATCCAAGAGCTTATTAGAAACATTGCTCAAGAGCACGGAGGATACTCGGTATTTGCGGGCGTAGGAGAGCGTACACGTGAGGGAAATGACTTGTACAGGGAAATGGAGGAGAGTGGAGTTTTAGACAAAACTGTGCTGTTTTTTGGCCAAATGAGTGAACCACCTGGTGCTCGTGCAAGAGTAGCTTTGTCAGCACTTTCTACAGCTGAGTATTTTAGAGACGAAGAGGGGAAAGATTTGCTGCTTTTTGTAGACAATATTTTCCGTTTTACCCAAGCAGGGTCAGAACTTTCTTCACTTTTAGGTCGTATGCCTTCAGCGGTAGGGTATCAGCCAACACTTGCTTCAGAAATGGGTCGTCTTCAAGAAAGAATTACTAGTACCAAAAAAGGCTCTATCACTTCTATCCAAGCTGTTTACGTGCCAGCTGATGACATGACAGACCCAGCTCCCGCGACTACTTTTGCCCATTTAGACTCTACAGTTTCTCTTTCTCGACCACTTTCAGAATTAGGAATTTATCCTGCAGTAGACCCACTAGATTCTGCCTCAACTATTCTAACTCCAGATATCGTTGGAGTTGAGCATTATAATACTGCTCGTGACGTGCAAAAGGTATTGCAACGTTATAAAGATTTGCAAGATATAATCGCCATTTTAGGAATGGATGAGCTTTCAGATGAAGACAAGTTGGTTGTGGCGCGCGCAAGAAAAATTCAAAGGTTTATGTCTCAACCATTTTTCGTGGCGGAGCAGTTTACAGGAAGAAGTGGAAAATATGTTAAGCTTGCAGATACTGTAAGAGGGTTTCGAGAAATTTTGGACGGAAAACACGACGCAGTTGCCGAGCAGAAGTTTTATATGTGCGGCGGAATTGAAGAAATATTAATAGAAGATGCAAAATAGTTTTAAATTAAAAATTTTAACTCCTGATGAAAAACTTTTTGAGGGAGAAGTAGTTTCAGTAACTTTGCCAACACAATCAGGCGTTATTACACTACTTAAAAAACACGAGCCGATAATCTCGCTACTTTCTATTGGGGAAATAAAAGTTCAGACCCCACCTAGCCTCCCCTTAGAAAGGGGAGGAATAGAATCCCAAGTTCAAAAGTTTTTAGTACAAGGAGGGGTTATTGATGTAAAGCATACTGGAGAAGTTTATATTTTAGCTGATCAAAAACTTGATAATGAAAAAGTAGACTTAGAAGAACTACAAAAAAGTATTCAACAGGGAAAAAATGCTATGAAAGAAGATAATTCAAATTTTGACTACGCTACATTTGAAAGTGAAATGGAAAGAGCGAACTTTTGGAAAAACTACAAGTTAAATTAATTAGCACTGTACCACCTAGAGAAAGGGGTAGGGTATTTAAAATAAAAAACTCAACATTTCTGTTGAGTTTTTTATTTACTAATAACTTATTAGTTATCGTATTGACGGCGAGGTCGGAAATCTCCGCCTCCACCATTACCTCCACCTTGTCTGTCACCTTCAGGACGAGGCTCTGAGAAACGAACTGTTATTACACGTCCTTCGAATTCTACTCCGTTGAACATATTAATAGCATTTTCTGCCTCTTCTTCAGTGTTGAATTCTACGAATCCAAATCCTCGAGACATTTTGTTTCCAGTTCTTTCGTCCATTTGTGTAGCGATGTTCGCTCCAACAACTTCGGCTTCAGTTCCGTCTTTTCTTTTAATTGTTTTTGGTTTGATTGTTCCAGCTTTTGAGAAGAACTCTGCGAGTTTCTCATCACCATACTTACCTATTAATGCATTGCCTTCCATATCGCGATATGCGATTCCAGCAATGAAAATTTTATTTGATTTCATTTAGTTCTAAATTATTTTTATTAACCGCTACAAAGTTATCAAAAATCTTACAATTCTCAAACGCACTTTTTCGCTTAAGGGTATTATACCACACTTTATAAAATAGCAATAGCTTAAAATAGGTGATTATAGGTGTTCTTAATGTAAAGAGGTTGTTTGATTATGAGGTTATAAAGAAATATAGAAAGTACACAAGAGGTTCCTACCACAAAATAGGTGACAGAGTCCAGAGAATTATTATTTGAAAAGATAAAGGCCACAGTGAAAAATACAGCGTATACTTTCAAAATTTTGTGGGTACTTTTTTTGTTAATTAGCACGGAAGTTTTATATATTATAAAAGCAACAGCCAGAGCTATATTTGCTAAGAATATAAAGGGCAGGGTAGTGTTGAAAGGTATATATGTTGGTCCAAGGAAAAGATCATTAAATATTTTTGAAGCAAAAAATAGTAATACAAAAATAATTGTTGAACAAGTCAAAAATAAATTTAAAAAACTATTAAATATTTCAAAAATCATGTCTTTATTTTCCAGATCAACATTTTTAAGTTTTTGCTGGAAATAATAATAACCAATGAAAACTAACTTACAAAAAACTGACATACTGATGTAAACTCCAAAACTATATAAATCCAAATTTTTAAATGCAAAAATCAAATCTCCTCCAACAAATATTATAAATATTAGCGCCAAGCTTTTACTTTTTAAATAATTTTTATAGTCAACAAAATCCAGTTCAAATATAAATCTTAACATGAAGATTATTTCTGTGAAAAAGCTCTTTTGCTTATTTACATATCCCCAAGAATATTCCAATTGTTCTTTATTTTTAGTATGAACTTTAAATTGTTGAAACTTTACTAAGAAGAAATGATAAAAATCATAAGCAAATAAGTATAATCCACCAACTATTAAAAAAACAGCAACTATTCTTGGGTCAATAAACCTTAGTACGAGAGAGTACAAAAGCACAAAGGCTAAAAAATAAATGTGTATATTTTTCTTGAAACTTTCTAACATAAGGCTGTATTATATCACATTATTTATAGCTTGTCTATACTATACAATCGAACAAATGTTCGCTATACTTTTGATCATGAGAAAAATAATACAACGTGACTATAAAAATTTAAGTAAGAAACTTTATGAGTTTTATAATTTACAATCCAAAATGCCAACATTTGAGGAGATGAAAAATATTTTTCAAGTAAACTCAAAAGACACAGTGTATAGAATAGTAAAAGATCTTATAAATTTAGAGTACGTTGGTAGTGATAAAACAGGGAAGCTGATCCCAGCTGATGATAAAGCTTTAAAGAAAATTTTTAAAACTAAGGCCACAGGTATAGTGCGAATGCTTGGAAGCGTAGAAGCGGGATTTCCAAGTTTTGTAGAAGCAGGAGAGCTCGATACTATTACTTTAGACGATTGGCTTCTAGGGGACAGATCTGCGACTTTTATTTTGAAAGTAAAAGGGGATAGTATGATTGATGCTGGAATACTAGATGGTGACTACGTAGTAGTGGAAAGAGGGAAGGAGCCGAAAGTGGGAGATGTGGTTTTAGCTGAGGTAGACAAGGCTTGGACTTTAAAATATTTTAGACGTGACAAATTAGGAATATTTTTAGAGCCAGCAAATAATAGTTTTAAAATTATTCGTCCAAGAGAAAGTTTGGAAATACCCGCTGTTGTAGTTTCAACTATTAGAAAATACAAGTAGAAAATTTGAAAATATATTTGCTCTACGGGTAGATGAACAAGTGCCTGACCCCTGCGATCAAACATATTTACAAATTTTAAAAGCATATGAAAAACAATAATGAGTGGGTGCTGCACATTGATGGTGATGCATTTTTTGCATCTTGTGAAGTAATTCGTAAACCAGAACTTTGGGGACAAGCAGTAGTAGTGGGGCAAGAAAGGGGAATAGCCATAGCTTTAACCTATGCTGCTAAAAAAATAGGAATCAAGCGTGGAGACCCAGTTTTTAAAATCAAATATGAATTTCCAGGTGTGCCAATTTTATCTTCACATTTTGAGCTATATGGTCATTACGCACGCAACTTAGCAAATCTTTTACAAGACAAAGTAGAAAGTTTTGAAGCTTATAGTATAGACGAATGTTTTGCGACTTTGCACGGTACACAAGAAGAAGTAAAGAAACAAGTTATGGAAATAAAAACTTTTGTACAACAAAAGCTAGGTATTACTTATTCTTTCGGGCTTTCTATAAATAAAACTTTAGCAAAAGTTGCTAGTAAAAAAAATAAACCTAACGGGATCTGTTTTTTAATGGAGGATAGGGAAATAGATGAAGTTTTAAAAACTACAGACGTAGAAAACATTTGGGGTATTGGTTTGCAAACCCAAAAAAAACTAAAAGTCTATAAAGTTAACACTGCTTATGATTTTGCAACATGTGACTTGCGGAAAATACTAAAAAAAGATTTTATAAAAACTATTGAAGCTACGCAAATGGAATTACAAAAAATAAAAGTTTTCGAAGTTGGAAAATCAAATGCCCATCAAAAATCTTTACAGTCAAGTCGCTCTTTTATAAAAAAAACAAACAAAAAAATAGAGATAATAAGTGAGCTTGCGAGAAATATAGAGGTGGCTTGCAGGGAGCTTCGTGAGAAAGGTCTTTATTCAAACTGCTGCACAATATATGTAAAACGTGCAGATGTGTATACCAAAACTCTTTGTTATGATCTTGAGCTAAAATATTTTACACAGTTCTCACTTTCTATCTTAAAAAATATCGAACAAATGTTCGATAAATTTGAAAGTGTGCTACCAGGTATATACAAAGCTAGTGGTATATATATGCACAATTTGGAAATGAGAGATGATCTTCCACAAGACTTATTTAATGAGCAAGAAACTGCAAGTATTGAAGAAGAAAAAATAACCAGCGTTATAGATAGTATTCGTCATAAATTTGGGTTTACTGCTATTCAAGTTTTAGCTAGTTGTGAGTCTACAAAAAGAAGAAAAATACTGGCTGTAAATAGAGAAAAAGTAGATAATTATATAGGTGGTTTACCATTTGCTTACTTAGGTGAGATTACTAGTGGCTAATTTCATTTCAACATATCGACTATAAGCTCACCACATCTCTCTAGGTGAGAGTGTCGCAAAAGATATATTGTGCGACACACTATTAATAAAAGTTATTCCGACCCTGTTAAGGCGGCTGGTTGATTCTACATCGTACAATTTATCCTTACTTCTTTACAAAACCATTACAGTTAAATACAATAAAGACCAGGCGTTGTCAATCCCTGGTCTAGACAACTATCGGCGGCAGTTTATACAAGTGCAGCCGTCCGATTAGTGATCCAGGATTCTGTCCAGAACCACTGGTTCATTTTGAGGTGGCAATTTATCAGAGTCAGGTTTACCCTGCTCCAGCTTAATAGCCTCCTCTTCAAAATAATAGTCAGTGCAGCAGATGTCCGAACCCATGATATCCCTTCCCTTCATGCTTTCAGCAAATTTAATTATACACACAAGAAATAAAAAAAGATAGTAATTTATCCCCATCTTATAATTAATAAGTAAAATATATAAAAAGGAAAGGGGCGGCGAGTATGAATCGTCGCCCCCAATTTTGATTTATAGATGCTGGGAAGTCTGATGTATGAGAGGTGGTTTGAGAATTGGACCAGAGGTAGGTCGCTTGTCTCTTTTCTCCTCTCTACTCAGCTCCCGAAAGCATTGTATGCACGTACATGCATCACCCTCCTGGTCAACAAAAGAAACTGGAACGATGAGCCGCTCACCAGATAATCTTTTGAGACGCATTTCGTATACCCCCTTTTTTTGTAACAATTATATGATACCAAATACACATAAACTAAGCAAGTGAAAATTATAAATCTTGTCAGTCACGATTGGTTGTGAGCCAATATCTCCAGTTTCGGAAACTGGCGCATTTTCGTTTATGCTACGAACTGATATATTTTACTCTCTGATTGTTATTACAAAAGAAAATATAAAATATTTCATAACCTATTGCTCTGTGGCAAATGTATTTTGCATATAATTCGATACACGAGACTGGATAGTTTTTTGATCTTGTTCACACTTTTCTGTACAAAATATATTTTGTTTTAAATGTTTTTCACATAAAAGTAAATGTTGGTGACACATTGAAAATGCACAGTGTCCATATTTTTCAGTTTTTAGAGAGCAGGAAAAACATTTTCCCACTACCTCCCTCTCAGTACCGTCTTTAGCACCAAAGTCTATGGTCATTCTGTTGTCAAAAGTATAGAGTGTTCCTTTAAAATCCTCTCCTGGGTATTTTGCCATATATTTCCCTATCCCGTGGTGAAGCTGACTTACGTCTTTAAAACCTTGGTCTAAAAGGTAGGCTGACATTTTTTCACAGCGAACACCAAAAGTACAAACAGTTAAAACTTTTTTGTCTTTATAATCTTTTAGTTTGTCGATCATTTTGGGTAAGTCACGTGACGCTTTCATGTCCCAGTCA
>JBBQKQ010000018.1:0-11170 GCA_038326985.1 Minisyncoccia bacterium
CTTCTGTTCAGCCAATTAAAAAATACTTTGCAAAAGTTAATAATGAGGAAATAATTAATAAAGAAGTGTTGGAAAAAATAAACGAGTCAGTTTTAGGAAACAAAAAAGTTTTCATATTTGTCATGTCTCACGGATTTGCAGATAGGATATTTTGTGGAGATTGTAAAAAAGTTTACGAATGTGACATATGTAAATCGGGCTACTCAATTATAAATGAAGAGGAAGGTCGATTTTTATTTTGTAAAAACTGCAAGAATAAGAAAATTCTTTTAGATGATCAATACCTAATTTGTAAACACTGTGGGAGTTGGAAAATGTTTCCTTATGGAATAGGTTTACAAAAAGTAAAAGAAATTTTTTCTGAGGCAGTTTTTACAGATGAGTCACAAAAAAAGATGAGTGATAAAAAACTAATAAGTGAAATGGAGAAATTTGAAAAAGGAATATTGCTTGGAAGTATTCGAACCTTAAAAACAATTACTATAAAATTTGATCTGGCAATTGTGGTTTCAACTGGACCGATTGTTAAGGGTGAAAACTTTGATGATAATGAAAAACTTTTAAGCTTAATATCTCAGATAGAAAATATTACCGATGAAATATATATTAACAAAAGAGAAGCCGACGAGATAAGCTTGGAGAATTATAAAGACAAAAAGAAATTTATTGAAGAAGAACTTAAAATAAGAAAACTAGGTGACTTGCCACCCTTTGGGAAAGTGGTATCAATAATTTTTGACTATAAAAATAAAAAGATTGTGGATAAATTTTCCGAAAACTTTAAACTTAAAAGTAAAATAGCAAAAAGTGTCGAAAAGAAAAAAGCAAGAAAGATAATTTATTATTGGATTATTCCTCATACCTATCATCATCGTAGGTGGCGACGTGAGGAAATATTGGAACTTTGTGAGTTTGGAAGACAGATAGGGGAGGTTTGGGTAGGAAACTCCATCCATGACTTTACGTTTAAAAAGTAAAAACCCAACCTTTCCTCCCCTTAATTAAGGGGAGGAACCATGCTATAATACAAAAATATGTCAATTTTTAATAATAGAATCGGAATTGATTTAGGAACAAATGAAACTGTAATCTACTTATCAAAAAAAGGAATAGTTCTTCGTGAACCAACTATAATTGCTGTAGATAAAACAACAAACAAAGTACTTGCAATTGGGCACGATGCTAAAGTTATGATTGGGAAAAACCCAAGCGAAATATACCTTGAAAGTCCAATTAAAAGTGGTGTAGTTACTGACTATAAATTAGCAGTAAACCTTATTTCTTATTTTATTAATAAAGCTGTAGGAAAATATAACTTTTTCAAACCTGAAGTGATGATAAATATTGCATCTAGTATTTCTGGTACTGAGCGCCGTGCCGTAATGGAAGCAGTTCTAGAGGCTGGAGCCAAAGAAGTTTTTGTAGTAAAAGAACCAATTCTGGCTGCGGTAGGGAGTGGGGTAGCAATTGCGGAGGCCAACGGTCGAATGGTGATAAATATCGGTGCTGGTACTACTGACGTTGCAATAATTTCCCTTGGAGGTGTGGTTTTTTCAAAATCTATCCGCATTGGTGGAAACAAAATGGACGAAGAAATAATAAAAATGGTTTCTGAAAAACACAATGTTGCAATTGGGGCAAGAACAGCAGAAATTATTAAAAATAGTATTGGATCCGCTGTAGAAGTAAAAGAAGACAAAGCGGTAAAAGTAAAAGGGAGGGATTTGACTTCGGGTCTTCCAAAAGAGATAACCGTTTCAAGTAATGAAGTCGCAGAATGTTTGCACGGAGTCTTGGTTGAAATATTAAAAGTTTCCAGAGAAGTTTTTGCAAATACTCCACCAGAGCTTTCAAGTGATATTATAGACAACGGTATTCTTTTAACTGGTGGAACATCCCAATTGCAAAATTTGGATATTCTGTTAGAGCGGGAGCTAAAAGTAAAAACAGAAATAGTTGATGACCCAAAACTTTCCGTTGCTTATGGGATGGGCTCAATTCTTGGTCATGTTGATGCTTATAAAAGAGCTGTGGTTTCTAAAAAAGCAGAATAATTTTGCTAAATGTGCTATACTAATAGCTAACAAAAAAAGAATTAATATGGCAAAAGAAAAAGAGGAAAAGATAAAAAAAAGTGAGTATAGCGCAGAGAATATTTCAGTATTGGAGGGATTGGAGCCAGTAAGAAGAAGACCTGGAATGTACATCGGGTCTACTGGTCCTGAAGGTTTGCACCATTTAGTCTGGGAAATATTTGACAACTCACGAGATGAGGCCATGGCTGGACGGTGTAGCCGTATTGAAGTAACACTTCTACCTGGGGACTATGTACGTGTAGCTGATGACGGAAATGGTATTCCTGTTGGAATACACCCGAAAACTAAAGTGTCGGCTCTTGAAACTGTTATGACGGTTTTACACGCTGGAGGAAAGTTTGACAACAACGCCTACAAGGTTTCAGGAGGTCTCCACGGTGTGGGGGCATCAGTAGTAAATGCACTTTCCACACACACAAAAGTTTTAGTCCACCAAGATGGCGGACTTCACGTGCAAGAATACGAAATTGGTATTCCACTTGCTCGTGTAAAACAAATTGGTAAAAGTAAAGAACATGGCACAATTGTTTTGTTTCACCCCGATGCAAGTATTTTTAAAGAAGGTACAACTTTTGAATTTCAAAAAATAGTTAATCATTTACGCAACCAAGCTTACCTTGTTAAAGGACTTTTAATACACGTAATCGACGCTAGAAATATCGAGCCGAAAAAAATTAAAGATTTACTTGAGGACAATTATTGGCTGAAAGACTCACTCATTGAAAGTACAAACTATTCATTCTTTTTTGAAGGTGGACTTAAAAGTATGGTCGCACACTACAACCAATCTCAAAAACCAATTCATAAAAATATTTTTTACGTAGAAAAGCAACACGAAAATGTAACTGTAGAAATTGCACTACAGTACGTCGACGATATCAACACACGCATCACAACTTTTGCAAACAATATAAACACAGCTGAAGGTGGTACGCACCTCACAGGTTTTAAAACTGCACTCACTCGCCTTATTAATACTTACGTCAAGAAAAATAATATTATAAAAGAAAAGGACGACTCGTTTACTGGTGACGATGTTTTGGAAGGGCTATCTGCTGTAATATCAGTAAAGCTTGGGGAAATTCAATTTGAAGGACAGACCAAAGCTAAGCTTGGAAGTATGGAAGCCCAGGGTGCAACCGCGAGTGTTTTTGGTGAAGCTTTCACATACTTTTTAGAAGAAGACCCAGATGCTGCCAAATCAATTATTGAAAAAAGTATGCTCGCTCTTCGAGCTCGAAAAGCAGCTAAAGCCGCAAAAGACTCAGTATTGCGTAAAGGTGTTTTGGAAGGTTTTTCTCTTCCCGGAAAGCTTGCAGATTGTCAAAATAAAGACGCAGAATCTTCTGAAATATTTATCGTAGAGGGTGACTCGGCGGGTGGAACAGCAAAAATGGGACGTGATAGAAAGTCTCAAGCAATTCTCCCTCTTCGTGGAAAAATATTAAACATTGAAAGGGCGCGACTTGATAAAGTACTAGGAAGTGAACAAGTAAGAAATCTGATTGTGGCACTCGGAACTGGAATAGGTGAGTCATTTGACGTTACAAAACTTCGATATCACAAAGTGATTTTAGCTACCGATGCCGACGTCGACGGTGCTCACATTCGAACCCTTCTTTTGACAGTTTTATACAGATATTTTAGACCAGTGGTAGATGGTGGATTTGTTTATATTGCTCAACCACCACTTTATAAACTTACAAAAGGAAAAGAAATAAAGTTTGTTTATAGTGATGAAGAAAAATTTCAAGTAATGGGTAAGGAGGTTGATATGCTAGAAGTGGTCGAAGAAAACAACTCAGAAAATTTAGGCCTCACCCCAGCCCTCTCCGATGGAGAGGGAGAAGAAGATACTAAAAAAATATCAGTAAAAGAGTGGAAAGTTACGAACCGTTTTAAAGGTTTGGGAGAAATGAATGCTGAACAACTTTGGGAGACAACTATGGACCCACAAAACCGAGTTTTAAAACAAGTAAATATTCATGATGCCGAAGCAGCTGATAAAGTTTTCGATATGCTCATGGGTACCGATGTGCCTGCAAGAAAATCTTTTATACAAAATAATGCGAAATACGCGAGACTAGATGTTTAATTTTTCATTAGTATTTTTTTAAACATGTTGTTATAATATATTTTCCGCAAAAATTAGGGGGAATAAGTGACGAGGATTAAGATTTTGATTACACCGGCAAGTTTTGCGCCGAGACATATACGTAGAGACTGGGTAGGGATAGTTTTGCCTCTTGCAACAGAGGAAGAACTCAGCTCCAATCCGGTTTCAGTTATGGCTCTTCGCAAACAAAATGTCGGGCAATTTATCGTCCTTCTGTCGAAAGCAGTTTATGCCTTAAGACAAGCTGGAAGGGACACTGCTGCGGATTATTGGGAAGCCCAAATTAAAGGGGAATACATAGTGTTTCACGAAAAAGTTTGCGAGAGGGTTTAGACCCAATCGCCAGACCGGTCGGACTACGCATAGCGCGTGGCCGACCGGTTTTTATTTGTTAAAAAATTTATCTGTTATATACTATATTTATGTCAGACAATATTTCAGAAAATCTTACAAATCAAATGTTTACCTTAAACTCTGTTTTAGGAACGGGGACACTATTACTAGAAATATTTTTGGCATCTATAATTTTGTTATATATTTTTAATAAAAGTTTTTTAGAAAAACTTATTAAAGTTGATTTGCCAAAATATTTTAAAGTAGAATTTACTTCTAAAAATTTATTAATTTTAATATTTTTATTTTCTTTTGCCTCTTCAATTTTAACCCTTATATATTCAGAATATTTTGGACAAATTCCTTGCGCACTTTGTTGGTTTGGAAGAATTTTTATGTATGGGATAGTTATCCTTTCAGGTATTGCACTTGCTCCCCTCTCTAACGGAGAGGGGCTGGGGGTGAGGCCGCATTTGGAAAATTTCCAGCTTAAAAACATTTTCATCTTTTCTATTTTAGGAGCTCTTGTTTCACTTTACCACCACTTTTTACAAATCACCGCTGGCAGTGGTTCACACTTGCCATGTCCTGCATCAAGTGGCGACTGTGCAAAAATACTTGTCTTTGAGTATGGTCATATAACTTTCCCATGGATGGCTTTTGTTTTGTTTGTATTTTTCATGTTTGCACTTCACTTGTACAAAAGGTATAATTAGGTAGTACTGGAGGGATGCTTCCTAGTATTTGTGGCGACAATTACTTAAAAAGTATCTGAATCTTTCTCTCTCTCTCCAGTTCGGCCTACTTCGGAAGAATCAGAATCGCTCGGTCCTTTAATCGGTCAGACCGTAAAGTGTCTGCAAGTGAAAACTTGTTGTAAAGACACTGGCCGATTTTTCTTTGCATAAATATTTTTTCATACTATACTATTCTCATAATCATTTTATGTACGACGAAAATAAAATTACCTATTTTGCAGAAACAGATTTTCGAAATAAAAAAACTAAATTTGGAATTAAAGCCAAAGACAGAAGTAAGCATGTTTACGTAATTGGAAAAACAGGAATGGGGAAATCTACACTTTTGGAAAATATGGCCATACAGGATATTCAAAATGGAGAAGGTATTATTTTTATTGACCCGCACGGAAGTGCTGCTGTAAAACTTTTAGACTATGTACCAAAAGACAGAATAGAAGATGTAGTGTATTTTGCACCTCATGATACCGACTTCCCGCTGGCATTTAACGTAATGGAGCAAGTGCCCAGAGAAAAAAGAAATGCAGTAGCTGGTGGACTTTTAAATGCCTTCAAGAAAATCTGGGTGGACTCATTTTCTTCTCGTATGGAGTATTTGTTTAACTATGCACTTCTGGCACTTTTAGACGTTCCAGGTACTACACTTCTTGGAGTAAACCGACTTCTTTCTGACAAGCAATATAGAAAATACATTGTAGACAGAGTGGAAGATAGTTTAGTAAAGAATTTTTGGTTGGGAGAATTTGAGCGTTACTCTACAACTTACGCAACCGAAGCTGTAGCGCCAATTCAAAATAAAGTGGGACAATTTATTGCATCACCTATGATAAGAAATATTATTGGGCAGGATGTTTCTACGATGGATTTTCGCAAATGCATGGATGAAAAGAAAATTGTGATAATAAATATTTCTAAGGGAATAATTGGTCCAGAAAATATGAGACTTTTAGGAGGAATGCTAATTACAAAAATTCAGCTTGCAGCCATGAGTCGTGCGAACCTACCCAACTCCACGCTCGAAAGAATGCCAAATACGTATTTGTACGTAGACGAGTTCCAAAATTTTGCCAATGAGTCTTTTGCTGATATTTTATCTGAGTCCAGAAAATATAAACTGTGCTTAACAATTGCGAATCAATATATAGAGCAAATGACCGAAGAAGTTCGTGATGCTGTTATTGGAAATGTCGGGACATTTATAACATTTAGAATTGGCTCAGGGGATGCAGACGTTTTAGAAAAAGAGTTTGCGCCACAATTTTTAGCTGAAGACCTTGTTAATCTCGGTATTTACCAGATGTATTTAAAGTTAATGATTGATGGAGTAGGCTCGAAAGCATTTTCCGCTACAGGTTTACCGCCGATCAACAAGCCAGATAAAATAAACGCAATCGAATCGGTGGCGTTTTCTCGTGAGCATTATGCAGGTAAAAGAGAAGAAATTGAAGAAAATATTAAAACATGGACGAATAAAGATTTTGCAATTGATAATCAAAAGGATAAACCACGAATGGAAAATTCTTCTCAAACGGATAACCAAAAAGTAGCTGAGAAAGATTTTCAAAGACGATCAGAAATACCTGCTCAAGCTCCAAGACCGCCCACTAGCGAAACAAAAAGTATTCCAGAGTTTAGAAGAGACGAGGTAAAAAGAGATGAGACAAGGAGGGATGACTCAAGACCAAGACCTCCAACTGATAGAAAGAGGTATGACCAAAGGAGTGACCAAAGAATTGAACCAAGAAGAGACGTTAGAAATGAAAATAGAAATGATAACAGGGGGGAGTTTGGGGTAGATGATAGGAGAGAGAAAAGAGAATATAATACAAAGGTAATTACTCCTCAACTAAATGTAGACAAAAAAGAAAATATCCAAAACACTGATGACAGAAAAGAAGAGGAAAGAAAAGTAGAAGATAAGAAAAAAGATGATCGGAAAAATGTAAGAAGTAGTATGAAAAAAATACATGCTATTAATATTTCAACTGACAAGAAACTCGAAACAAAAAATATTAAAAGAGTAAAAGAAGATTTAGATGAAATACCTGAAGACATTTTACGGGCACTTTTAAGTGACTAATTTTCGTGCTATGATTTATACATATAAAAATATATGAGAGTAAAAATATATCTGCACTTCTTTTTTAGTTTTTTAATAGTACAAAGTGCGTTTGCGTTACAAGTATCTGAGATTCAGTATGACCCCGCAGGTGCCGACACTGATAGGGAGTGGTTAGAAATTTATAATGACTCATCAACTACAATAAAACTTACGGACTATAAATTTTTCGAAGCCAATACTAACCACACAATCAGTAAAACTACCGAGGAGAATATTTCACCTGGTGAGTATGCTGTACTGGTGCAAGACGTCGCAAAGTATAAAATTGACAATCCAAACAACGCTCTAAAAATTTTTACCTCTTCTTTTTCGCTTTCTAACAGTGGTGAAAGTTTGGCTTTAAAAGATAAAAGCTTGAATAGTATTTTTACCGTGGACTATACAAATTTTTTAACAAATACTGGTAATGGCACGACTATAAATTTTAAAAATGGAAGTGCTGTAAATAGTGGAACTACTTCTACCTCAACAACCGCAACTACGACAACTCAAACAGCAACTAGCACAAGTGCAGGTGAGACTTTCCAACCGACTTATTTTGGGCGGTCATATTTTCCAGAAAGTGAAAAGATTTTGGTAAATGCTGGGAAAAATATGCAAGTCTTAGTAGGGCAAGAAGTGAACTTTTCTGCTAGTGCTAAAACTGGGGAAAATAAAGAACTAACAAGTCCAACTTTTTTCTGGTCATTTGGTGACGCAACGAGTGCAGAGGGCAAAAGTGCAAAACACGATTTTAAATTCATCGGCGAATATGTGGTAGTGGTAGAGGTGTACTCAAATGGAAACAAAGAAACTGACAGGGTGTATATTAAAGTTATTGAGCCGGATGTTAAGCTCGCTATTGTTACAAAAAAAGATTTACGAGCAGTAAATGTATTTAATAATTCAAATTTTGAAATAAATCTTGGAAATCTCGTGCTGAATTCATCAACTACAAAATACTCCCTCCCCAAAAACTTTTCAATTTTAGGTAAAAGAGGGGTCGACATTGCATTTGAGACTTTAAAATTTGCAACTACAACTAAAGGGGTAAACCTTAATTTTGAAAATGGTAAAAAAATTGTTGAGTTTTATGAAAATGCAAGTTCAACAGATTCCTCTATTCTTTCAACTACAAGTTTGGCAACTGGTACTCCCGTGCAGTATTCTCCTCCTTTCAAAGGAGGAGTTAGAGGAGGATTTCTTAAAAAACAAAATTACCCCCAACCCTACATTCAAAGAGAGGTGAGTACAACTCCCACTCCTACAATTACTCCCACAAATGTAAACAATTTTATAATTAAAAACCAAGAGAGTAGTTTCTCTAGCTTTTTTAAATTTTTTGGACTGTAAAATTAACATAAAAAAATAAAACTGTAAATAGTGTTTATATTTCTATTAATAGTATAATTGTCTGATATGACAAATAATATATTTAAAGCACTGTTACCTATTACTTTATTAGTAACATTAGTAACAACATTTTCACCTGGTACTCTTTCTTCTTTAGACTCCTACTCGATGATAATTACTTCACTACTAGTTCTTTCTATAGGTTGGTTCCTAACATTAGGAGTTTATAAAAATGAGGAAAATGGAAAAGATGAAATAGTTGCCCGCAGAATGCTTTTAGCTGTAACATTCTCGCTTCCACTTTTAGCAATGATTTTCTCCCCATCATTTTTATACCCATACATCGTAGGCAAGGCTTTTGTATTTAGGTTTTTGGCAATAGTTGGGTTCTCATCTTTTGTATATCTCGCTCTTACAAACACGGAGTACAAACCTAGAGTGTCACCATACGTTTTTGGTTTTGGAGTTTTTACCCTTGCCATGTTAGTTTCAGTTTTATTTTCTATGGACTCAGTTCGAAGTTTTTGGTCTAATTACGAAAGAATGGAGGGCTACATAGAGCTTTTCTCAGTCTTTGCAGTTATTGTTGCGATCACCTCAGCACGTCTGAAAGAAATAGAGTGGAAAAGGGTATTTATGGTTCATGTATATGTGTCAACATTTGTTTCAGGTATGGGAGTTTTACAAAAACTTGTGCAAGTAATAGGTTTAAATGTTGGGAATTTACCTATCATTGGACTTTGTATTTCTCAAGGTTCAGCTTGTCGAGTAGACTCAACTTTGGGAAATTCGATTTATTTAGGAATTTACGCAGCTCTAACTTTCTGGCTAATAGTTTACGTTTACTATTCCAGAAAAATTGGAGGATATCTTTTACCTGCTTTAGCTTTTTTAAATTTATTGGCAGTTTATTTTTCAGGTACTCGTGGAGTATGGCTTGGAATGGTTTTAGGTTTTGGAGTTGCGGTTATAACTTGGCTTTATGAGAAAAAAAATTATAAAGCTGTAGTTGGTACAGTATTGGCTGGGATCTTGGTTTTGGGACTACTTTTTGGTGGTGTTATGTATGCAAAAGCAAACAACATAGGACAAAATGTTGAGCTAGTGCAAAGACTCTCATCTGTGAACACACTCTTTGCAAGATGGACAATTTGGAAAATGGCAATTCACTCTTGGACTGAAAAACCTCTTTTTGGATGGGGCCAAGAAAATTTTATTCACGCATTTAACAAAGATTATGACCCGGCTATGTATGGTCAGGAAACTTATTTTGATCACCCGCACAATACTTATATTGGCTGGCTTGTTTTTGGTGGAATACTCGGTTTCTTAGCATTTCTACTTATGTTGTACACAATATTTTTTGGAGTTACAAAAGAATATTTTAAAGAGCGTGAAAAAGATCCGCTTGTAGTTCCCATTGTTTTTGCGGCTCTCACAACTTATCTTGTACATATTTTCTTTGTATTTGATAATCTTACTTCCACGGTTTTAATTACCTTCATGGCAATTTACTTCTCAAGAAATGTATCATACGGATCTGTGAAAGTTCCTACCATCTCTTCCAATAATAAAAGGACACTTTATATTGCTTTAACACTAGTATCTGTTTTTATAATCTATAAAACTATTTACCTTCCTTCATATGCCAACTTATCTGTTATAAATTCCATGACAATGCAACAAAGATTCCCCGCTGGAACAAACCCTGCAGAAATAATAAATAAAACCAAAGAGGGATATGAGCAAGCGATAGCGCTAAACACTTTTGGGAATTACGAAATTCGTGAGTTCTTCTTGCAAAAAAGCTTAGAATACATTGGTTTACTTCCACAAGTAAAAGACGAAAACACCAAACAAGCAATACTTGCTTTTGCACAATCGGCGTACAGTCAATTCCAAATTCAAACAGCAAATGCACCTTATGACCACCGAGCAAAATTCATGCAAGGACTATATTTATTAAATATTAAAAATTACGACGAGGCCATAAAAGTTCTTACAGAGGCCAATGCTCTTGCTCCTAACAAACAAATCTCTATTATATATCTCGCAAAAGCATACTTGCTAAAAGGTGACGTTGATGCTGCTTCAAAACTTTACGAAAGGGCAATAGCTATTACTCCTACCAATATTGCGGGTCATGCTCAGCTGGTTGCAGAGTTCGAGCAAGTTAAATTGTTATTGGCAAGTTCAACAGTTCAAGCACAATTAAAAGACCTTAGAAAATAAAATTGCAAAAGACCCTAATACGTGTTATAATTGCAGCATCAAAATCAAGTTTATGTCACAAGATAATTTAATCGGTTTACAATGTATAAAGTGTAAAAATACTACACATGTTACAGTGCGCAATAAAAAAAGAGTTCCAGAAAAATTAAAGCCTAAAAAGTATTGTAAATGGTGCAGACTT
>JBBQKQ010000019.1:0-7500 GCA_038326985.1 Minisyncoccia bacterium
TCATGCGATAGTAGGATCGAAATCTTTAGACCAGATAGATCTAGAGAATTTCATAGGTAGTTGCATTGTTTTAGATTTTTCTGATAGTTCAAATGAAGCAGTTACGAAAGAGATGCTTATTAAAAAAAGAATTGTAAAAGAAGAAATAGACAAAGAAAATAAAAAATTAAGAATTCTTTTGAAAACAAGAAACTCTATCAGGGGTTTCAAGGAATTTTATGATGACTATGTTTATCTTTCTGGCGATGGGGCAGACTACTTGGCTTCTTTAGAAGTGATACTTGTCGGCATCGATGCACTCTCTATTAAGAAGAGGGGAAGCAGTGATCACAGGCCACATCTATCATTACTCTCAAAAAATATTCCCATAATAGAAGGTCTCAAGCTTACGGGGGTAGTAGAAGGAGAGTACGAGCTTTTTTGCCCACCTTTAAACTTCACTAGTATAGATGGTGCACCAGCTAGGGCTGTATTGATACAAAGGTATTCTCTGGACAAAATTCGAACCTTTTTTGAAATGAATCCTGACGAAGAAATTTGAAACAAAACTTCGGCTGATTCCTTTTTTGAATTCGGATGTCGCAAGCGGAGGAGGAGGGGTCTGGGGAGGAATCCTCCGCTTGCTCCTCTTTTTGTTTTGGGGGAATTCGGGCGGGCGGAGATACAAAATACAAAAATATCTTTGATATTTTTCATAGTTTTTGCTACAATTACATTAGTTGAGATATATACCATATATTTTAACCTATACATTATAATGGTACCAAACTATGAATAACAAAGCAAGTAAAAAATCACCAAATATTGGTGCAAATATTAAAAAGACAAGACAAGCCTTTGGCATATCTCAAGATAGGCTTTCAAAACTTGCTGATCTTTCTTTAAATACTGTCGTGAATGTCGAATCAGGACAAAATCCTAACCCTACTATTGATACACTTTCAAAAATTGCAAAAGGACTGAATGTGTCAGTAGATGATTTGATAAAGTAAACAATATATGACCACTATAAACTCAAAACAAATGACAACGGGTAAATCTTTTGAATATTCCTTACTTGTTCAATTTGAAGAAAAACTAAAAAATAAGACAAAGATTGAAGTAGTCAGAAATTCTTCTTTTGAAATTGCAAAAGGTTGTTTTGAGAATGTAACGGCGTCTGAGCAAAGTGAATATTTGCTTTCTGCAAGTTTTGCAGTTAATTTTTTGATGGATATAGAACCACGACTTTCGCACGATATTGATAAAAATGATATTTTACAACTTGAAATTTTATCGGATGACCGTGGAAAGTCTGGTGATGTTCGAGATGTTTTAGCGATAAGACTTTTGCAAAAATGGGAAATTGGAGTTTCTGCAAAAAACAATCATCATGCTGTAAAACATTCTCGATTGTCTTCTAGCATTGATTTTGGTGAAAAATGGTTAGGTGTGAAATCATCGAAAAATTATTTTGATACAATAACTCCTATTTTTGATAAGTTAGAAAGTATAAGGAAGGAAAGTAGTGCAAAGAAAAAATGGAGTGAGTTGGGAGATCATCATTCTTCTGTTTATCTACCAATTTTAAATGCTTTTATGAAAGAATTAAAGAAACTAGATAAAGAAAATCCTAAAAAAGTAGCTTCAAACCTTGTCTCCTATCTTGTCGGTAATAAAGATTTTTATAAAGTTATCAAAAGTAAAAATGTTGTAGAAATACAAGCCTATAACATAAATGGGACTTTGAATCTTGCTTTTAAAGATATAGAGCCAAAATATAAAACTCCGAGGGTTCCATTACCTACAGAAATTTTAGACATAGATTTTAAAAAAGATAGTAATACGACCGTAATAGTTACAATGGACAATGATTGGACTTTATCTTTTAGAATTCACAATGCCAGTTCAAGAGTTGAATCTTCTTTGAAGTTCGATATAAATCTTTTAAAGTCTCCTAAGAAATTATTTAAAAATACTCTTAACATTATTCACGAATAAATATGAAAATAGCTTCTTTTTTTTCAGGTGCAGGTGGATTAGATAAAGGCTTTGAAAAAGCTGGTTTTCATGTTGTTTGGGCAAATGAGTATGACTCATCAATATGGGATACTTTTAAATTAAATTTTCCCGAGACTAAACTAGACACTAGAAGTATTACTGATGTCGATAGTAAAGATGTCCCAGATATTGACGGTATTGTTGGCGGACCACCATGTCAGAGTTGGAGTGAAGCAGGTGCTGGAAGAGGCATAAACGATCAGAGAGGAAAATTATTTTACGATTACATTAGAATTTTAAAAGAAAAGCAACCTAAATTTTTTCTTGCTGAAAATGTTTCTGGAATTTTGCACCCAAAACATGCAGAAGCATTTAATGGAATCCTTAAAGAGTTTGAAAACGCTGGCTATGTAATTTCATATAAACTTTTAAATGCAAACGATTTTGATGTTCCAGAAGATCGACTCCGTGTCATTATTGTTGGATATAGAAAAGACTTAAAAAAGAAATTTGAATTCCCTGAACCACAAAAACATAAACCAGTTTTGAAGGATGCAATCTATAATCTTCGTCTAGCAAAACCAGCTTTAGAAAAAAATAAAACAAATGGAGATTCACTAAAAATACCAAACCATGAATACATGATTGGTGGGTTTTCTTCAATGTATATGTCTAGAAATAGAGTTCGTTCTTGGGATGAACCTTCTTTTACGATTCAAGCTGGAGGAAGACATGCACCGATACATCCTCAAGCCCCAAAAATGAAATTTATTAGCCAAAATGAAAGAATTTTTGTACCAGGTAAAGAGGATTTATATCGTAGATTATCTGTGCGTGAGTGTGCAAGAATACAGACTTTCCCAGACGACTTTATTTTTAAGTATAGAGATATAGCCGACGGCTACAAAATGATTGGTAATGCAGTACCCGTAAATTTTGCATATCATATTGCAAAAAATATTATGAAAGATTTTTCAAAATAAATTATGAAAATTACATTTGCCAATCAATATAAATCTATACAAAATTTCAATGAAATTGAAATTGCCGATTTTTCAGTTTTTGTTGGGAGGAATGGAGCAGGAAAAACACACTTATTAAAAGCGATTGAATCTGGTCATGTAAAAGCAGCTGAAATAGACAAAGATAAAGTAACTTATTTTAACTTTCAAAATTTTCTTATAAGTAATCAAAAGTCCATTACAGCAAGAAATTTAGAAGATGAAAAAGAAAATGCTTGGAATTTAGTTTCTCAATTTAAAACTCAAAATTTAGGAGATAATGAAGCAAATATTCGCCAACATATAATAAATCATACAAAAGGCAATCCTAAGCAACAGTGTCTAATCGAAACAGGTATTTTTTTATCAAAGGTTAATTTGTCAGAATTAGATAAAAACACATTTCTACAGTATTCAGAATATACACCAGATGATTATGAGTTATTAAATAGTTTAAGTGAGATTTGTTTTGATTATCATAAAAAATATATTATTTCAGGGTTACCTGTTGAACATGGTGGAAAAGGAGTGGATAAAGAACAGTTAATTGAAATAGAGAAAAAATCTCCATGGCATTTTATAAACCAAATGTTTCAAACATTTGGTTTGCCGCACAAAGTTAATGCTCCAAAATTTAATGCAGGAGATATTATCGGGAGTGGAAATATAGAATACCAAGCAAAGCCTGTTTATAATGAAATAGAGATTGGTTTTGATGACTTGTCGTCAGGTGAAAGGATATTATGTGCTTTAGCAATTACCGTTTTTCAGGATCAAGTTGATACAAATTTCCCAGAATTACTTTTACTCGATGAGATTGACGCCTCTTTGCACCCATCAATGGTTAAAAATTTACTATTAGTTATTAGGGATGTTTTTTTGAAAAATAATTGCAAAGTGATATTAGCTACACACTCACCAACAACCGCTGCTTTAGTAGCAGAAGAAGAAATTTTTGAGATTAAAAAAGGTACCGAACTAGATAAAATTGAAAAAATCTCTCAAACAAAAGCTGTTGAAATTTTAAGTGAAGGAATGATGAATCTTGAAAAGGGACTTATTTTGTTTGATCAAATTTCAAGTAAACCATTTTCTATAATTACGGAAGGTGACAATATAGCTCATATTGAAAAAGCTATTTCATTACTAGATTCAGGATTACTTTCAAAAATAGACTTTGTAAAAGGAGTTGAGGGAGGTAGTGGCACATCACAACTTAAAACTTTATTTGAATTCTTTAAACTTGCCCCACATACAAACAAAGTTATTTTTGTACTTGATTGTGACGCAACAATTGGTGGTAAATCTGAAACAGATAATACCTATATATATTCTTTCACTAAAAATGAGACTAATTTATTAGCTAAAAAAGGTATAGAAAATATTTATTCTGAAAGTTTATTCACTGATTATATAGAATCAAAAACTGATTCGTCGGGTAGAGGAACTAAGACTTTTGATTTGAATAGAAAAAAAGATTTTCTAAACAGTATTTTATTACTTTCAGACAATAGTTTATTCGCTAACTATCAACCCTTAGTTGATAAAATAAAATTGATTACTAATCCCTAGTCCGCCCGCCCGAATTCCCCCAAAACAAAAAGAGGAGCAAGCGGAGGATTCCTCCCCAGACCCCTACTCCTCCGCTTGCGACATCCCAATTCAGAAAAAAAGAATCAGCCGAAGTTTTGCGGAATCCTTTCCCCAGAAAATTGTTTCCGCAAAACTTCGTCCGCATTGTTTCAGATTTCCTCGTCAGGATTGTTTTCAAAAAAAGTTCGAATTTTGTCCAGAGTATACCGCAAAGTTTTGAACGCAGTGAAAAACTGCGGAGGAAAGCAGGCCAAACTGCTTTGGTCTGCTTGTGAGATTCGAACACCGCAGTCATATTTTTTTTAGTAGAAAAAATAGACGAGGTGGTGCCCAGACCAAACATGAGCGACGGCGAGTGTTTGAGTCGAGGGAGAAACTCTCACCTTCTCCGCAACGAAAAAATGGCTCAAATGTTGAGTCATTTTTTGTTACCGTAAGTGAGATTCGAACTTATTTAATCGTAGTATTCCAAAGATATTGAAAAATATCCTTAAATGCTTTGGTGATTATTTCATTTTTTATAATTACTCCAGAAGGTTTCTTTTCATCAAAAGTAACAATAGAAACTTTTGATCCATAAATATTTATTTCTATACCCAAATCCTTAAAGATATTTAGAAATCGCATGTCGCGAAGTAATTCTTTTGCTCTCGATACATCACGTTTACCAGATATACTCTTTGGTAGCAAGCTTTTTACAGAGACTCCGTGCGCCACTCGATCTGGAAAGTATTCTTTTTCAAAAAAATTATTCAGTGTTTTGTATGCTTTGTCGTAATCAGTAATTGCATATATTACCTTATCTTTATTATCTCTCCAACTATCTGCGTATAAATTTTTAATACCTTCTATTCCTTCGAAATATTTAATATCAGAATAAAGTGTAGGAAGTTCTTTTTTTTGAGATTGGAGCCAACCTTCTAATTGTTGTGTTTGGTTTGACACCAAATCAATTTGTCTTTTTGCCCAGGATTTATAATCAACAATACTAATCGGCTGAAAATACGCCCCACTTTCTTTAGTTATTTTACTAACAAGGCCTTTGGAAAGTAATTCTTCAATTGTGTGATAGAGGGCAGTTCTATTTAACAGAGTCTCTTTGGCTATCTTGCTAATAGGAGAGTCACCAAGCTTATATAATGCCCCAAGTACTCGCTGCTCTTTTGCAGTAATGAGTTCCATAGAATTAAGTCTATCAAAGTTGTCAAATAGTGTCAACAATTTGACACTATTTATCTAAATACTTAATATTCTAGCTAGAAGTTGTTCACTCTAAAAAGGAGAAAACATGATCATTTCATTGCCAATCGTAAGACCAGAAACTCTACCAGGCGTGGGGTTGCAGTACCTTGAAAACGGTCCTTCAACTGAAAAGGTCTTGGTCACACTAGAACCACATGGGAAAATTCCTCTGCACACTCACAAGGTGGACGCGAGGATGTACATTGTCGCTGGAAGAGCAAAGGTTCTTTCCAATGATGAATACAACGGTCGACAGGTTGGTCCTGGGGAGTGTGTACTCTTTCGGAAAAACTTACCACACGGATTCGAAGCAGGCATTGAAGGACTCACCTTCCTGTCCTGCAATGATGGTATTCGGCAGACAGACGGAAGCTTGGATCTTCAGTTTGTCTAACAATCGAGGTTAGTTATGCGAAAGCGTAACTAACCTTTTTTTATTTATGTAGGAAGAATTAAGTAATACTGGTATATAATAAACACTATCCTGCTCCTGATACCACGTTCTAACAGCCTCCGTGGTAGCCCGCAACGAAAAAATGGCCTTATTTTGATTGATATTTTTTGTTATTCATATGAGACGTTAGAACCTTTCAAAATCTTTTTTGGAGTTGTTGGCGTTTATTATTAACCTTAATCTACTACTTTTGAGTTTTTTTCAATGAGTTCCGAAAAAACCAAATTCCTGCTACTATTTCTCTTATGGAACAGACTACTAAGAAATTTGCTTGGCTAGATATCCCAAAGTCAATCTGGTATTTTTTAGATAAAGACAAACCGAGATGGGCATTCCTTAATGTTTTATTATTTGTAATTTTATTTTATGAACTGGTTCCAGCATTTGTAGTAGGTAAAATAATTGATTTCTTTACTAAATATCAAGCAGGCGATTCTCTCCGAACTTTTTACATCTATGTAATCTTCCTGGGGGTCGCTCACGCGGTTATTTCTCTTATTAGATTAGGGACTAAGAATAAGCTCAATAAAATAAGCATCTCCGCCAGAAGCCGTGCACGAGTATCGGGTTTTGAAAAGCTAATCAACCTTCCTCTTCAATGGCACGCCCAAGAAAATACTGGGAACAAGATTGAGCGTGTATTTACAGGTAGCCAAGCTCTTAGCGAATGGTCTAGTTTTAATAATAATACGGTATTTCCAGTTACAGTCTCCTTTATTGGTGTCTTAACAGTATTTATTTTCTTAAGTCCGATATTTTTTATTTTCCTTGTCGCATACACGGCCTTATTTTTTGGTACAGAGTGGTATTTCAATAGAAAAATTGCTGAACTTAATGAGGCATATAATCGCTCCAAGCAAGAATCAACGGGAACTTATGTAGAGAGCACGGGCAACCTTTTGTCTATCAAAGCTATGGGTTCTGAAAAACATCTTAATTTACGAATCCAGAAAACTGAGGAATCTGCCAGAGAGATTCAATACATAATAGTTTGTACAGATTGCCAAGTCAGTCGTGGATACTGCTGTTGCGGCGCACAGTTCGCATGTTCCTGACTAGCAGTATTGGGGGTCACATGGTGAAAGCCGTTCGACCCTCTTTTTTATGACTCCAGAAAATATTCAAAATCAAATTCCAACTGAAAGAAAAGAGGCTACCAAGCAAGCAGAAAATATTACATTATTGCCAGAAAGTTCTCATGTTTCAATCGAAGAAATCGTCGAACGATTT
>JBBQKQ010000020.1:0-3274 GCA_038326985.1 Minisyncoccia bacterium
CATCTCCACAAATTTCTTTCTCCCTTCTTATACTACCTGCTATCTCTATACGAATACAGTGTGGCTTTAAAAGTTCCACAACTGTATCTGCAATTTTTTTAGCAGTGGCTAAGTACATTTTACTTTTCATAACTTAGTTTCAACTTTGTAATACTGAAAACTCTACTACGATTAAATCTTTATCCATAATTCATTTTTTAAAATGGTGTATCTGTATCAGGTGTTGATGCTGTAACTTCAATTTTCTTCCAACCTTCTATTTTTGTTTTTGGTGTAAAAAAATTATCATCTGGAATATCTGTAAAAAACATTTGTGGCCCAATAAAGTGTAAAGCAATGGTTCGTGGTTTACCGTGTCTATTTTTTTCAATGGAAGCTATACATAAATTACTTACAGAATAATTAGTGCCACCTATCTGTACATCTTCTGTCATTTTGTAATACTCTGGGCGCATTAAAAATATAACGGTATCAGCATCTTGTTCTATTGCTCCACTTTCTCTAAGGTCGCTTAATTGCGGCATCTTATCAGGTCGCTTCTCTACCTCCCTACTTAACTGGCTTAAAGCAATAACAGGTATCTCTAATTCTTTTGCAATAACTTTTAAACCTCTACTTATTTCTGAAACAACTTGCTCACGGTTTTTTCCTTTTGCTTCTATGCCTGACATTAGTTGGATATAATCAACAACCATGTATTTGATGCCATGTTTCTTTTTTAGTAAAGATGCTTTGGTTCGTATATCCCTAATATTCATTGATGTTTTATCTTCAATAAATATTTTACTTTTTGAAATTTTACTAACGCTGTTTGAAAGTATTTTATCTTCTTCTGGTGTAGTTTTACCAGTACGAATATTTTCATGTGAAATACCGCTATCAATACTTGCCAATCTTCTTACCAACTGCGTACCATCCATTTCTAAACTAAACCATGCACAAGGAATATTATTTACAACAGAAGTATCATAGGTAATTGATAATGCTGCGGCAGTCTTTCCTTGTCCGGGTCTTGCTGCAAGAATAATTAAATCTGGTGGCACAAGGCCGCATATTGATTTATCAAGTTCTGTTAAGCCGGTGCTAAATCCAAGTACACCAGTTTCTTTTACGTTGGCGTGTTGTTCCATAACCCGTAATCCAAAATAACTCATATCCCTACTCATCCCAGTTAAAACACGCTCTTGAATTTTTTGTATTTTTTCATCCGTTTTACCAATCAAATCAAAGGCATCGGTATTATCTTCGTAGGCATCTGTAATAGCTTCTCCGCTTATCTGTATCATTTCACGCTTCAAATACATTTCGGCAATGATTGAAATATGCGCTTCAATATTCGCACCGCTAATAACTGAATTTGTAAGTTTGGTAACGTAAAACATTCCTCCTACTAACTCTAATTCCTCATTTCTTTTTAGCTGTTCAATAACTGTTAATAAATCAATAGGCAAAGAACTGTCATAAAGATTTTGGATAGATTTAAAAATAAATTGATTAGCTGTAACATAAAACATTTCAGGAAATAAACGTATGATACCAGTAGCTAAACAATCGTGGTCCAACATTAGCGCACCAAGAACTGCATCTTCAAGTTCTTTTGCTTGTGGAGGTATTTTTCCATAAACCATGCTATCTATAACAGGCTTCCTTCTTAATTTTTTATCGTTGGTAAATTCCATTAATCTCTTATGATTTTAACTTTTTTAGGCTCCTCTGTTTTACTCCTACTTTCTTTTGTCGCAGTCATTGTTTGGTATAAACCTGACCAGTTTTCTTCAATTCTAAAAATACTTAGCTTACAGTAATGGAAATCATTTTTAATAAACGAAACTATTTTATCCCAACTTTCTACGGTTTCATCCAACTTCCCATTAATTACATTTTTAGGATTCCAACCTTTTACTTTTGCTATTTTGTAAGCGATATTCAGAAGTGCCGGTAAATCTCTATTTTCATCGAACTGGTACTTTGGATTTATTTTCAGCCAAGACTTCCTCATATTACCAATAATTGTATTTTCCTGTATTTCAGAAATTTCTTCCGAAGCACCCCCTTTGGTTTCTTTTATTTCTTTTATTTCCTTTATTTCTTTTATTTCTTTTGGTTCGATGCTTGAAGCAGAAGAAATGTCTGCTTCGTTTGCTTCAAGCAATGCTTCAAGCAATGCTTCATTTCTGCTTCTTGAAACCCCACTTTTTAGTCCACCAAGCCTGCCTGCATCAACTTTTTTCTTATTTTTTTCATTTTTCTGGTCTAAATTCCTAATAACTCTGTTAGAATTTAGGGTTTCATTGTTGAGAATAAACAGTTTGAATTTATTAATACAGGCTTTTACAACCTCTGTAACATACTCAACTTCTTCATTTAGGTCTTTTGAAATAGCAGAAAGTGTCATTTCATCAAATTCCAAGCTACCATCTTCTTCGTGCATCATTTCACAAACAGCCCAAAATATTCCATAGCCAGATGATTTATAATCTTTGACCAACGCAGCAATTTTCCTGTCATTACGGGCATTGTGGTCGTGGCTAAAATAAAAAGTATTTTTTGACATAAAGCAGCCTTATTTATTTTCTTTTTCTAAAAGTAGTTTCTGTGCAAGTTCTGCATAAGTCAAGGATTCGTATTTTAAAAAGAAAGCCACAGAGCCTTCCTTTGGATCTCCGGGGTTTGATGTTTGTAATTTTGGCGGCTCGTCTGAATTACCTGCTTTAGGGCTATCAAAAAAAGCTGGTTGTTCTTGGGCAGTAACCATGTTTTTTTCTCTGAAATAATATACCCTGTGAAGTGTAGAGCAGAATTTTTTCTTAGCTGTAATACTTTCCATTTTCTCGCCACAGTAAAGACAGGTTTCTCTTTTTTTAATCATTGTTACGATTGTTTTAAAATTCGCTACTTTAGGAAACGCTAAGATACGGTGCGAAACTATATAACCAAATTTATTTTTTCAAAAGTTCCAATAATTTTTCACTTCTTGTCCGGGATTCAGCCTCGGTCTGGCCCCAAACCGTGTAAAGTAAAGGCATATTTCCGCTGTCAATACCTACTTTTGTGTACCATAATTCTTCGTCTTCGCAGTAGAAACTTACTGGAGAAATGATGTAATTTTTATCCATTTTAATTAGTTTTGATGCAAGTTACCCCAACCCTAAATCCCATACAGGCAAATTGTGATCAACGGCAATATAACTTGATGAACGGTAAACGGGCCTCAAATAAGCCCATTTAAGCCTTATAATCACATTACCATACAAACAGCCGCAACAAGCACCGA
>JBBQKQ010000021.1:0-3154 GCA_038326985.1 Minisyncoccia bacterium
GGAGTATATCGTAGCAATCTTCCAAAAAATCTTTTGGATCTAATAATTTTGCAAGTAGCTAAAATTCAAAACTCTCAAATCAACGAGTTGATTAATGCCATAACTGATGATCTTGAAAAATCAGCAACTCTTTATTCAAAAGAATATGAAAAAGCTTTGACTACAATTCTTGAAGCAGTTTCATTACACATCAAAATATTCTTAGTCCTTCCATTCGTTAGTAGTATTGAAAAATCGATAGAAAGTCTTGGTATTGGCGACGAGAACGATATATTTTTAATGGAGGAGGAGCTAACAGAAGTATTTATAAATATCACCGAGAATAAAGTTTCTGAGCTCCTGAAAGTTTTAATTTCTAAGCAGAAAGTTAATATTCAAAAAGAGCTTAAATCAGTTATTGACTTAAATGATACAAAAAATACTATCACAAACTTTTTTGAGTCGTTTCAAGTTGGAGACTTGTTCAGCGAGCTTTTTGAAATTGATAAAAATAGAGCAATTTTAGATAAACAAGAATTTTATCTTTATTTCTGCGATATCAGTTTTAATAAAGTAAAATATCCAATCTTTTATACACCATTTTCTCTAAAAAGGGACAATGATATATTTCACATTGAATTTGATTTTCAAATATACATAAACAAAAAAGCTCTTGAGTTTATTGTGCAGGAGTACAATAAAGAAAGTGGAGCAAAAGGCAATCTCAAAAGTATTACCGAGCGCATAATTTATTTATCTCAAGAAACAGAGCGTGTTAATGATACGCTTGAAAAAATTCTTAATGAAATAACAAACCTTTTTGGATTAAATAAAAATATTGATCTTGATTCAAAAGACCACCAGCAAGCAAAAAGTCTAAGCGTTAGAACCTCTAATTCGGTTTATCTTTCGCTATTTGATAAGTCAGATGAAGCTCTTGTGAATGACTATGAAGAAATACTGCAACAGCTTAGCAGTGGAGAGGGAGAGCTTGCAGAAATATTTAACATATTGGTTGATGATTTTATTCACAAAAACCCTAATCCAATAAATCCTGAAGTTGAAAGAGAGTGGGATGATACATCGGTTCCCGACAAACTTGTTTCAGCAAGCCCAATTCCTCTTAACAGTGAACAAATACAGATACTGTCAGCCATAAGAAAAGATGGGTGCAAGTACATAACAGTTGAGGGTCCTCCGGGTACTGGTAAAAGTCATACGATCACTGCAATTATTTTTGATGCAATTCTTAGACATCAATCAGTACTCGTTCTTTCTGATAAAAAAGAAGCGCTTGATGTTGTTGAAGATAAAATCACAGAGACAATGAATAAGGTTAGGCGATTAGATGACAACGAAAGTTTCCAGAATCCAATATTAAGGCTCGGTAAAACAGGAAACACCTATGGTCAAATTCTCGCAAAATCTTCCATAGAAAAAATAAAAACACACCATAGAGCAGTACAAAACAATTATTCCTTGATTGAGGAAAATATTTCCAAGTTGTCGAACTCTTTGAAAGAAGACATTGAAGTAGAGACATTAGCATATTCCGATATCGATCTTCAAGAAATAACTGAATTTTGCGGACTAGAGGAATTTTATTCTTCTAGGGAGTATGATTTTGACCTTGATGAATTAGCTGAAAATGAAAATGCTGTTGTATTTTTTGATGATTTGAGGTCTCTACTACTATCTTTATCTGGTATCATAAAAAATGATTCCTTGTCAAAAATATTGAATGTAGAACTAGAAACATTAAAAAGTAGTGAGGTGTTTTTAAATACGCTACGCATTCTTACCGCTTATTACCAAATTGCGGAAGATGTCTCTTTGAAATTTAGTCAAGATATTCAAATATTGTCTCGCTTCAAAATTTTTTCGCACAAAGATTTAAGCGAACTAAAAAAGTGGACTCGATCTTATGAAGAAATTAAAATGCCTATTTTTGGCTACCTATTCAGCAGTTCTAAGGTTCAGGCATTGAATAACTCATTTAGAGAACTATTCCCGTTGTCAGATTTTCAAAATCTTAATGAAAATATTAAAAACCTTAAAAAAGCTATAGAGATTTATGATTATTACCATGCTTTAAAAGAGCAGGCAAAAACAATTTCGCATTTAGAGATTGATCATACTGAAATTTTATCCAAACTAATATCAGCAGAGAGTAATTTTACTGAAAACAAAGAGAAGGTGCTTTGTATTGAAAGGGACTTTTTGGTGCTTTTGCAAGAATTTGATTCTTACCCTCACTCAATAAAAAAGTTAAAAATCTTAAAAAAATATTTTTCAGGAATGTTAGATAGCAAACTTGTTAAAATGACGAGTTTGGACTTTGAAAAAGCAACACGCTACGCGTTACTTAAAGGATCAATAGTTTCTAAATTTGGGTCTATCCCAGCATTGAGCTATATGGGACAAAAGAAAGAGTTGGAGACTTTGGTAACTACACAAGTTACTCATGTTTTAGATACTCGTCTTATTGATTTTTATAATAACAACAAAGCAGATGCGGAAACACTAAGAGAAGTTATTAAAAATAAAATGAAGTTTCCGAAAGAGCAATTTCTTAAACTGAAAGACGCATTCCCTTGCATACTTGCTGGAATCAGGGATTACGCAGAATATATTCCTTTGCACGCAGGACTTTTTGACCTGGTTATTATTGATGAAGCATCACAAGTCAGTATTGCACAGGCTTTTCCCGCTTTGATTCGAGCAAAAAAAGTGCTTATTCTTGGTGACAGAAAACAATTCAGTAACATTAAGGCAGCACAAGCTCGATCTGAAACAAATCGAGAGTATTTAAATTCATTGGCTCAAGTATTTCGTGATCAAGTATCGGAAGAAGATTCTAAAATAGTGAAGTTAGGAAAGTTTGACATCAAGACCTCGATACTAGAATTTTTTGAGTTTATAACAAATTACAACACTCAACTACTAAAACATTTTCGTGGATATAAAGAAATTATTTCTTATTCAAATAAGTATTTTTACCAAGACAGTCTTCAGGTGATGAAAATAAGGGGTAATGTACTGCACCCCTTTTGTAGAACACCAATCTTGTATCAGATATTGTAGCTTTTAGCGATTTTTTGCGCAAATTGAACCGGTGACATTTTCAATGCTGAATGTATTCTGGTGTTGTTGTACTGCCAGATGGTTTGGTAGA
>JBBQKQ010000022.1:0-2492 GCA_038326985.1 Minisyncoccia bacterium
GCGCTTCCAGGGCAACTTTTGCTTTAAAAGCCGCAGTGTGTTTACGACGCGTTTTCTTTTCCATTTTAGACAGATTTTAGATGATAAAATTATACATTTTTCACCTTAACTCGCTGTCCTATTTTTGGGGAGTATTATAAAGTAACACTTGAATGGAAACGTGTAAGAAAAGTTGCAATGCCTTCTTTCCTTTCATATTTCAATCAAGGACCGTTAAATTATGAAGAACAAGTCACTAACTGGATAAGTGACTTGTTCACTCCATTAAACACTATTATTGAAAATTCAATAGGTATAAAAACAGAAGATCTCATAAAGTTTTATGAAAATCTTGACCAACTAAGTCATAAAAACTTTCAAGCACATACAATAACAAAAGAATTATTACGACCCAATTGGGATAAATATACTAAAATAAAAATGGGTCTTGTAGATGAAGCTCCTGATTTTATTAAAGAAATTGGCGAGAAGGATAGACACCTTTATACTTTTATGTCTGATAAAGGAATTACAGATAGATTTTATCCAGAAGAATTAATTTCAGAAAAGCTTCCAATTGAAAAAGTAAAAATAATTTTACAACACCTTGTAATAAAGAAAGAAAAAACTGATTTTCTATACTATACTGCAACTAGACCAGGTAATCCTCTTTTCGAAAAGCCAATTTTAGATATTGACGAAGGGATGTATCAAGTGTTTGAAGTTAAACAAGTGTTACATGCTATCGAAAATCTGCTTGAGCAAACTTGCACTACTACACAGGAAAACAGAAATAAATATATTTTAAAAAAAGGCAAATTGCTAGAAGAACATATAGTTGAACTCTTTTCAAGTTTCTTCAAAAGTAATTATAAAGTATTTCGTAGTTATTATGTTGACGGTTTTGAACAGGATATTTTAATACTTTGGGAAAAATATGCATTTATAATAGAAGCTAAAGGTTATTCACTTCGTGAACCTTTAAGAAATCCTGAAAAAGCATTTATTAGAACTAAGGATGATTTTGATGCCTGTATTGGATACGGCTATACCCAAACACGAAGAATTGAAAAAAAATTTATTGACGGTGTTCCATTAAGAATTACCGATAAAGACGGTAAGCTCATAGAAGAAATTGACACAACAAAATATGAAGAGGATTTTTCAATCGTTGTAAATATTAAATCCTTCGGTCAAATTCAGTGCGACCTTTCAACTCTTATCAAACTGGAAAATGAGGATGATGTTTATCCTTGGGCAGTTAAACTAGACGACCTTGAAATATTTCTTTTGACTTTAATTGCTCAAAATAAAAAGCCTATCGATTTTGTAAATTTTTTATTAATGAGAGAAACTCTTCATGAGAAATTAATCTGTTCAGATGAGTTAGAAATTTGCGGAGGATTCTTAATTGGGAAATTAAAACAGAAACAAATTAACAAAATAGGTGTGGTAATGACGGTACCTGAGTTGGGAGATATATTTGACAAACAATATCGAAAAACCATGGGTTTCAAGAATGAGAAATATATATACGAAAAGCAGAATGGCAAGTTTCTTTTTTGGTGAAAGTTAAATGCCCGCTGCCAACAAAAGGTTTGGCAAAATACGGGCGGACGGAAGTTAATAAGTGCATTTGTAATTCTGTTGTGCTTTGGTTCGGGGCTGGACATTTTCTATTTATCTTTTTGTTGTTATTTTGATCAAAAGTTTTTTAATCAGCATTTATTTAGGGCTTGACAAACATCTATTTATAATGCTTCCTCTCATTCGGACAGGTAGTTTAAGTGAAAAGTTTACCTTTAATCATAGAAGTCCTAGTTTAAAGTATTGGTCATTTATCAATGAATATGAATATGCAAGACAAGAAACCGGATATTTCCCGAACCGCTTTTTGGGATGTTGATTTTGATAAAATAGATTTTGATAAAAAAAGCGCCTATGTGATAGGAAAGGTTTTTAACTACGGTTTGGCGTCTGATATTTTCTCTGTTTTAAAATACTATAGTAAAAACAGAGTGAAAAAAGAAATAATAACCGTCAGCGATTTATCCAATCGTACTATTTCATTGTGTTGCGCCATCTTTAATCTTCGCCCTACAGACTTTAAATGCTATGAAAGGAAACAATTGACCCGAGAACTTTGGAATTATTAAGGTATTTTAATGCAATCCATTACTACTCCTTTGAGGCTATGTTTGATTTTTATAAGAGTAAATATTTTAAAAGTGATTTAGGGGTGGTATTCCGCGCAATTACGTATTTTGAAGATGCAGAAAATGACGAAGAACCTTATAGCTTTGATAAAATGACCTGGGCCAGGGTGAAAAAGAAAATTGCCCATGAAATAAAAAAATACTTCGATAAAGCATAATTTATGCGAATAATGGGTTAAAACAGCCAAAAAAGCAGCGCTGTGACGATTGAGCCGAAAATATGCGTCATTAAACCGGCGGTAGCCCTCACTTTTGAGGCTGTTTGAATCTTGGTTTTCTCAATCATCCAGTTAAAAA
>JBBQKQ010000023.1:0-2264 GCA_038326985.1 Minisyncoccia bacterium
TCTTCAAGTGACGTGAAATAGGTTTGATTACGGTTAGTACCTTGGATGAATTGCATACCAATATTACTCAAAAATGATGCGCCATATTAGCTATTCACATCTTGTGTATATTTGAGTGCGAAAGGTTTTTTCACAAACTCTCGTTAGCGGCAATATTTAGACAACCCACGTAATGAAAAAAAACTTCTCGACAGCAAAATGGAAACGACATCTATTACGAAGGTCTACTTATGAAAATAAACGCCACACCAAATCATGGATTGAATACAAGAAGAAAAGAAAAAAAGAAAGAGGGCAGTTTGCAAATTTTTCGACTTACACACCAAGTTCAACTTTTTTACCTGTTAAAGCACCTTTTGACTTTTCGATTATAAATAACCCAGACGAATCATTACGATTTTTTAAAAAAGCAGAAAAACAGTTACACGAGAAAACTAAGACTTTACTTGACTTATCCCAAATAAAAACACTTACGCCTGACGCAATTACATTATTAGTCGCAAATGTAAAAAGTAAAGAGTTTCATAATAGAACGATAATTAAAGGAAATGCACCTTATGATGCAGACTTAAGAAAACTTTTTGTTCAATCAGGATTTTATGACCATGTCAAGTCAGACATACCAAAAAATGTTGCAAATAGTTATTTATTACATAAAAAAACATTCAATAAAGTCGAACCTGATATTGCAAAAGAGGCTTGTCTAATTGGAATAAATCATACGTTCGAAAATCAAATGATTTGCGAACCACTTTATGAAATTTTAATTGAATGCATGTCAAATACAAACAATCATGCTGACTTAAACTCAAAAGGTATATATGATTGGTGGCTTTTTGTTTACAGAGAACCATACACAAAAGTAACATCCTATACTTTCTTAGATTTAGGAGTTGGGATTTTTGAGAGTTTACCAGTTTTGTTTTACAAGAAGGTTTTGCTTAACACCAAGATACTTTCAAACATAAACTTAGTTGACGACCTTACATCAGGTAAAATTAAATCGAGAACAGACCAGCCTGAAAGAGGAAGAGGTTTGCCTCAAATATTTATTAACGCTCAATTTCCTTCGATTAAAAATTTTAAATTAATTTCAAACGACGTTTTAGCAGACTTTTCAACTAACTATAAACGAAAACTAAATAAATCATTTAGCGGTACTTTATATTATTGGGAACTTCATCCACCAAAAGTTTAAACATATGACACAAAATCATTTAATCAATATTGTACAAGATTTCACTGACACCCCAGGTGCAAGATATAGAACAGACGGTGACTACTCGGGGCAAGAGTTTTTAGAAAATATACTAAAGCCAAAGTTTGAACTAGCTATTCAGGAAAAGCAAAAACTAATAATTGACTGTAGTTATTTGTGGGGTTTACCTTCTTCTTTTGTTTCGGGTTCATTTGGACTACTCTCTATCGAAAAGACTTCAAATTTATTATTAGAAAATATGGAATTTATTTCTGTTGACAACCCTCTAAGAATTGAGAAAATAATTAATGAAATTAAAAAACCACAACGAAAATGAGTTTAATAAAAAAGATAATTTTCCCAATTTTTACTTGCTTTATTGGTTTATTTATTGGCTTCATATGGAAAGACGTACCACTAATTAAGTTTAACCCTGAATTAAAAGTTTACGAAGTTTTAAATTTATGTATAACTTTTGGTATAGGCTTATTCATTCCATTCCTTATAAAAAAATGGATAGATGACAATAGAGCAATAAAAAATATCATTTCAGAAGAAATAAAATCAACAGTTACAGGAATTAATTGTATCAAAATAAAAATAAACAATTGTTATTCAAGTGGAAAAATTGCAAGTACAGATAAAGATGAAATAAACCAACTTTTTAATGACTGTGATTTACAATTTACTTCACTAAATACACATCTCTCAAAGTCTCTTAATTTGGACACAGAAAAAATTTTAAGAGCTTCAAAAGACAATTACATGACTTATTGGAAATTTGTTACAGGCGGTGATTTAATGAATAGTCATTTTGAAAAAATAGATTTACCATTTTATAAAGAGCATTGCAAACTTTTTAAGCAACTTGAGGACACCGTTAAAATGATTTCTCATGACGTCCACAAGGCATAATACTGCCGCTAACAAAAGTATTTGCAAAAGCAGGGCTGGATTGCTATGGAAAAAACAAATAAATTTTTGGTTATTTTTAGGCTGCTATTTTAGGGTTATCCACATATGGTAGCTGCTTATTCACCACGGCCACTACTCTTAACACCAATTT
>JBBQKQ010000024.1:0-2134 GCA_038326985.1 Minisyncoccia bacterium
AATCTCAGTTGTGAGAAAAGATTGTGATTTGTCCGATTTACAAGAAACTAATGATTTTATGGATAATTTTGATCAAAATATTGATTGGGTAGTTTATTGTTCAGGTATTATTCATAATAGTGAAGTTGAAAAAATACCAAAAGTAAAAACTCTTTCCGAGTCTTACAATGTCAACACACTTTCACCAATTATAATTTTTTCAAGCATTCAAGATAAAATTAATAAAAATGGCGGAATAATTTACATTTCTAGTACAGCAGTTTTTAAACCAAATTCTGAGTTCCCACTTTACTCATCTTCAAAGCGTGCTACAGAAAGTTTTTTAAAAACTATTTCAGAAAAATTTGAAAATGAAAAAAACTTGCAAAAAAAAGTAATCGTCATAGCGCCTGGCCCAACAAACACTCCAATGAGACAAAATATTTTTGGTGATGCAGATGAGTACCAAAGTCCAAAATTTATTGCAAATATTATTAAGAATATTATCATTAATAATGAATATATAAATGGTGATTTTATAGTAGCCAAAAATAGTAGTCTTAGTTTAGAAAATTTAGGTAGATATTAATTTTTTTTACAAATTATTATATATCCACTAGCCAAAATATTTACTTCACTTATTGACTTTTGTATATTTCCATATTGTTTTTTGATAAGAAAATTAAGAGTAGCGAGAATTTTTGCTAGAATTAAAACTATCACTTTTAAAAGTTTATCTAAAATATAACCGCCTTTAAATCGTGATTGAAAAACTAATCTTTGCAAAAGTGCTGCTATAGTTTCAAAATTTGATGTTTCTTCGTAAACTGCTTGAATTTCAAATTCTTTGAATAACTCTCGCAATCCATATTTTGTAAACCTAAAGTAGTCATGTGGAATATCATGTAAACCATATACAAAGCGCGTAGTTAACAAAAGGGTTCCTCCTGGTTTTAAAACTCTATACATTTCATCAACTGCTTTTTTTGGATTGTACATATGTTCCAGCATTTCTGTGCAAAGTATCATTGAAAAACTTTCAGATTCAACTGGCAACTCGTGTGCATCACAGATAATATCCGCCCCACTTTTTGGATCAATATCCACTGATACTCTATTTGGAAACCATTTTTGGTATGGTGAAACTGCTGAACCTAGGTCTAAAGTTTTCTCCAAAGTAGCAAAGCTCTGAATAGCTTTATCAAGAAAATTACCAGATCCGCGAGTTATTTTTTTTGTTAAGAAATACATATTTTTATTAATGTTTATTATACCACCTTTTTACCATTCTCTTAATTTTTAAAAATAATTCTAAATAGTTTGACAAATATATTTTAAATTTAATTTTTCCTACTTTTGAGTCAATGGGAACTCTATTAATTTCAAAAATATCTTTACTGGTTTCCACATCTCCATTATTTACTGAAAGTGCATAATTAAAATTTAATTTTTTTAAAACTTCTTTAGTACCATTCGCAATTTTCCCTTTTGGATAGCAGAATATATTTGTCTTCCCACCCAAACTTTTTATAATTTCAATATTTTTTTGTATGTCTTCTTCAAATTCTTGTAAAGTCATTTCAGTGCTTACTTTATGTAAATGGCCGTGAGGGTAAATTGTCACCAGGTCTAATTTTAAAACTTCTTTCAAATTTTCTTGACTCATTATTTGTAAACTTTCACCTCCTGAGTTTTTATATCTTTGTCCAATTAAACCAGTGGGGATAAAAATAGAAATCGGAAACTTATATTTTTGAATTACAGGTAAAACCTTTTCAAGATTATCAAGGTATCCATCGTCAAAAGTTAAAGCAACCCCATTTTTTTTATCTAACACTTCTTCTAAAGTTAAAACTTTAAAATCATTCTCTTTCAAATATCTCATTTGCCACTCAAAATTCTCCATCGTAGTGGTAAAAAAACTTTTATTGCTATCTACAGAATGATACATTAAAATCTTACTCATAAACATTCAATGTCTAAAATATTTGTTTCAGTTTCAAATATATGTCTAACTTTTTGTTTAAAAAATTTTTCCCATTCGTTATTTGTTGATTTCATATTTATTTTTTTATTACTAGTTTATCACAAAACTCCATAATGCTTTCTGCCCTCTTAGGCCAAGTGTAACTCTTAACAACTTCTTTTGCATTTT
>JBBQKQ010000025.1:0-1822 GCA_038326985.1 Minisyncoccia bacterium
AAAACAATTTGTTGCACAAATAACTTTAAACTTTCCATACTTTTTGGAAATATCTTTGGCGACTTTTTCTCGAAAAAATTCATTAATAGTTTTAATACCATTCTTATTAGCAATTTGTGAAATTTCTTTAGCTGGGTCAACGCCTAAAACTTTAAACCCATTTTTTTTAAAGCCGTGAAGAAGAACTCCAACATTACTTCCAATATCCATTGCCAAACTATTTTTTGGAAATTTAAATTTTTTACTAACTTCATTAGCCATATTATGGTAGTGATCTATACCAGCTTTTGTAGCACTAGTATCGTAAACATAGTTTGTTTGATAGAGTATTTTTGGGTCTACAAAATAATCAATTTGTTGAAGTCCGCAATCTTCACATTGCACTAGTCGCAATGGATATACTTGCTGAGCAGAATTAAGTCTATTTTTTTCTACAAAGTCATCTGAGTGAGGCTGGTGTCCAAGATCTAAAACTAGAGAAATTTTAAGACCTTTACACATATGACACATTTTTTTATGAACATTTTTATACGCTATTTCTTCTTTTTTCATATTTTAATTTTTAAAACTTTTAAGATCATGCTCGACTAAAATTTTTACTAGTTCATTAAATTTTGTCTTTGGTTCCCAACCTAATATTTCTTTTGCTTTAGTGGGGTTACCAATTAAAATATCAACCTCTGCAGGTCTATAAAGTTCAGGTTTGATTTCTACGTAATCTTCCCATTTTAAATTTACATGACTGAAAGCAACTTCTAAAAACTCTCTCACAGTATGAGTTTCTCCGGTAGCCAAAACAAAATCATCAGCTTTTTCCTGTTGTAACATTAACCACATTGCCTCTACGTACTCAGGTGCATATCCCCAGTCTCTTTTTGAATCAATATTACCCAAATAAATTTTACTCTGCTTTCCGTTTACAATTGCTGCAATTCCCATAGTAATTTTTCTGGTAACAAAATTCGGTCCGCGCCTAGGAGATTCGTGGTTAAACAGAATTCCATTACATATAAACATATCATAACTTTCACGATAATTTTTACATTGCCAAAAGGCATATTGTTTTGCAACTGCGTAAGGAGAGCGTGGGTAAAAAGGCGTGGTTTCGGATTGTGGAATCTCTACAACTTTACCGTAGAGTTCTGAAGTTGAAGCTTGATAAATTTTGCAATTTTTCAAACCATTGTTTCTTACAGACTCTATCACTCTTAGTGCTCCAACTCCTGAAACATCTGCTGTGTATTCTGGAATATCAAAACTTACTCGTACATCGCTCATGGCTCCCATGTTATAAATTTCGTCAGGCTGGACATCTTTAATTACCCTGTCTATTGAACTATAATCTGAAAGATCACCATAGTGTAAATGTACTTTACTTATCTTTTCTTCACTTAAATTTCCAAAATCAGAATTAATAAAGTAATTCGATGAGCGTCTGACAATTCCATGAACTTCATAATTTTTTGACAATAATAACTCAGCTAAATAAGAACCATCTTGACCCGTTATTCCTGTAATTAATGCTTTTTTCATAATTAAGAATAAGTATATCAGAAATATGATTGTTTATAATATTGACTTTGTGATAAAATGAATGTATGAAAAAAATATTGCTATTTGGTGCCAGTGGAGGAATAGGTAAAGAAGTCTTTGAATTTTTAAATAACACAGATAATGAGATAATCTCAGTTGTGAGAAAAGATTGTGATTTGTCCGATTTACAAGAAACTAATGATTTTATGGATAATTTTGATCAAAATATTGATTGGGTAGTTTATTGTTCAGGTATTATTCATAATAGTGAAGTTGAAAAAATACCAAA
>JBBQKQ010000026.1:0-1530 GCA_038326985.1 Minisyncoccia bacterium
GACAGAAATAAAGAAAGCCTAGAAGGAATAGTTGGAAACATTATGCAGTCTTTTGGTGGAAAACATGTTTACGAAAGTGTAGAAGAAAAAGCCGCACACTTACTATATTTTATAATTAAAAATCATCCATTTGCTGATGGTAACAAAAGAAGTGGGGCATTTTCATTCGTCTGGTTTCTAGAAAAAAATAAATGTCTAGACATGGGCAGAATTTCTCCAGAAGCTCTTACAGCATTAACAATTTTAATAGCTGAAAGTAACCCAGTACATAAAGAAAATATTGTAAAACTAGTTATGACAATGATAGGAAAATAATTCCATACATGCAAAATAAAAAAATAGTTTACATTGCAAATATTCGCTTACCAACTGAGAAAGCACACGGAGTACAAATAATGAACACTTGCCATGCTATTGCACAACTGGGTAGAGAAATAGAGCTTATAGTTGCAGACAGAGAACAAATTATAAAACAAGATATTTTCGAGTACTATAATTTACCGGGAATAGATAATTTTAAAATTACTAAAATTAAAACTATTGGTATTTGGAAGCCATACTACTTTGGAAATATCTTACAAAATTTGCAATTCGTTTTTAAACTCCAGTTACATTTTATTTTTAATTATGGACTTTTTTATTATAAAAAATTTATTATCTACTCTAGAGATGAGTTTGTAATTTTTTCACTGTTAGGAAAAGTAAAATATATATTTTGGGAAACTCACGAAGGTCATAATAATATATTCGCAAAAATTATTTTAAAATTTATAACTGGACTTGTTTGTATATCAGGAGGATTAAAAGATTTTTATAAGAACTCACCTAGCCTCTTCTTGTTAAGGAGAGGAACAATGCCAATACTAGTTGCACATGATGCTGTGAACGTAGAAGAGTTTTTTCTTGAGACCAGTAAAGCTGATGCAAGAAAAGAATTTGGATTAGACTTAGAAAAAAAAATAGTTATGTACGTAGGTAAACTAGATAAAGCAAAAGGGGCAGATACTTTCGCTATGGCAAGTAAATTTGTAGCTCAGGATATTCAATTTGTAGCTGTAGGAGCTGGACCTGAAAAACACCATTTACAAAATATAGTGTATTTACCAGAAACACCATATTCGGCACTCCATAGACTTTTGAAAGCGTCTGATGTATTGGTTATACCAAATACAGGAAAAGATTTGGTTCATTCAAAATACACTTCTCCTATGAAGCTTTTCGCTTATCTTGCATCAGGAGTTCCAATTGTTTCTTCTTATATTCCTGCAATAAGAGAAGTGGTAAGTAAAAAAGAAGTTTGGTTTTTTGAAGCGGACAACGCTAAAAACTTGGGAGAGACAGTAAAAAAAGTTTTTGAAGAAAAAGTGGAATTGAAAAATGAAAAAGCTAAAAATGCAAAAGAAGTTGTTAAGAGTTACACTTGGCCTAAGAGGGCAGAAAGCATTATGGAGTTTTGTGATAAACTAGTAATAAAAAAATAAATATGAAATCAACAAATAACGAATGGGAAAAATTTTTTAAACAAAAAGT